>JAJZBU010000034.1 GCA_021851865.1 Pseudomonadota bacterium
AGGGATGATCGTTTGCTGGTCAGCGAGGCGATGTTTGCGATCGCGCGTTATGAGACCGAGGACCAGCGCTTCGCGGCCTTCAACAGCCCTTACGATCTCTATCTGCAGCATCGCGGTCGTCTGAGCGCGGCGGCTCAGCATGGTCTGGCTGATTTTGAGGACCCCAAGATCGGCAACTGTGCGGCCTGTCATCCCGATCGCCGACAGGCTGATGGCCGTCCGCCCCTGTTCACCGATTTTGAGTACGAAGCCCTGGCCGTGCCGCGCAACCGACACTTGCGCGTCAACCAGGATCCCGCCTTTTATGATCTTGGGCTCTGCGGTCCGATGCGCCACGATGCTGACGCCCGTGGCCTGTTCAAGACACCATCACTGCGCAACGTCGCACGCCGGCACGCCTTTTTTCACAACGGCGTCTATCATAGCCTGCAGCAGGTGCTGCGCTTCTACGCCGAACGCGACAGACACCCGGAAGACATCTATCCACGCGACGCACATGGGCGCGTCGAGATCTACGATGGTCTGCCGATGCGCTACCATGGCAACATCGATCGCGTCTGTCCCCTTTCAGGCGGCTTCGGCTGGCCTGAGCGCGCAGCAGCAAAGCGACATCATCGCCTTCCTCGGTACACTCAGCGACGCTGACACGAGCAGCCACTGATCTCGAGGAGCGCGTCTCAGGCGAGTAAACGCCGCTCGATGGCGTCGAAGTTGGGGATCCACGCCAGTTCGCCCTGCCAGCGCACGGCCATGGCGTCCATCGGTCCAAGTTCAGACTGCACCTCCAGCAGATCCTCGAGCTCATTCAACTTGACCTTGGCCGAACGTGCTTCGGCCTGCAGGATCAAGCCATAATAGCCTTGCGCTTCGGCACTCAAAGTCTGGATGATGGCGATGTGGTGACGATCACGAGGGGCGCTGCCTTCATTGAGCGCCTCATAAGCGAGCACCGGCAAGGGCTGCTCCTGCCAGATCGCCTCCCCCATATACCAGGATGCCGCATGCTCCGGCCGCTGCAAGGCGACGTCACGCAGGCTGGCCGCGACCGTCGTCGCCGGGACCAGGAGTTGCCGTCCCTGCAAAGGCAGTAAAAGGCACTCGACGATGCCCGTGGTCGCGGTCACCAGGGTTGCCGCACTCAGTACCGATGTGGTCGCCATGCCATCCTCTTTGTCAGGATCTTTTCAGGATCTCGTCATCATGCTGTCGGGGCGCCGAGCGCCTCGCCTTGTTGCTGCAGGCTCTGCAGGTGTTCCAATACCCAGGCCGCCATCGCCTCAGGGCTACCACTGGCGCGCACGCAGCCAGTCGCACGCATGGCGTCGGGCTGCGAGCTACACGCTGAACTCTCCGCTGTCTGGGCAAAGATCACGCCACCGCGCTCGACCAACTGCGGTCCGGTCAGGGAGCCGTCCGCCCCCATGCCGCTGAAGATCACCGCCATACTGCGTCGCCCAAAACGGCGCGCCACATTGCCGAGCACCTGATCGATCGAAGGGGCGTACGGGCCATCCCAGGGGCGCGACAGGGGAAGAATCTCGCCTTGCGCCGAGAAGTCGATCTCCTGCTCCACCGGAGCGATGAAGACCTGTCCCTGGGTGAGAACGTCGCCCGCCTCCGCCACCTTGATCTGCCAAGCATTGTGCCGTCCAAGCACATGCGGCAGCACCGACAGCATGCGCTTGTCGATATGCTGCGCGAGAATGAAGCTGATCGGCAGTTCGGCTGGCAGCCGATCGAGAAAAGCCTTGACTGCGGCGGGGCCACCGAGCGACGCCGCCAGAACCCCGACGAGGCACGGTGTCGATGCTGCCGCATGCAGGCTGGCAGGCACGGCGAGCGGCTGCGCCGGCGGCGGCGTCTGATCGAGTTCATCAAGGCCGCTGTCAAGGGCCGGCTCACCGACGGTATTGCGCAGCTTGAGGTAGACGCGCCGCTCCCAGATGATGCGCTCGATCGTGTTCAGCGATGGTGCCTTCTCGATCCCGAAGAGAACCGGGGAACCGGTGGTCAGCAGAAGATCGATGTCGTCGTCAGCGTCATCGGGCAAGTTGGCCATCCAGACATCGACTCGCGCCTGCGGCACGTGCGCCGCCAAATCCGCCCCCGTACAGGCGACCCCGAGACCATAGCCATGGCTGACGACGGCATGACTCAGGGCTTGTACCTGATCCTGATCCTGTCCGACCACTCCGACGCTGACTTGCTGGCCACGACTCATGTCTCAGTTCCTCTCCAGAAGTTCCTGCAAAGTCTCAAGCAGCTTCTGATCGACGAAGGGCTTGCCCATGTAGGCGTCGACGCCGATGGCGAAAGCGCGTTCGCGGTGTTTTTCGCCGGTGCGCGAAGTGATCATGATGATCGGTAACTTCTCCAGACGCGGATTGTGCCGCACCAGAGCCGCCACCTCGAAGCCGTCCATACGCGGCATCTCGATATCGAGGAGCATGATGTCCGGGGTGATGTCCTCGAGCCGGGCGATGGCGTCCATACCGTCCTTGGCCAGGAGTACCCGGTAACCATGTCGTTCGAGCAGGCGCGAGGTGACCTTGCGCACCGTCACCGAGTCATCGACGACCATCACCGTCCGCATCTTCAGCGCCGGGCTTTCCTGCACCGCCGCCGGCAGGGCTGGTGCCGGCGCCGGCGCCGGCGCCTCGGGCGCGGCGGTGGTGCCACGCAAACGCAAGGTGAGCAGCGAGGCACGCAGCATGGCCTGCAGATCGAGGATGATCACCACCGAACCATCACCGAGAATGGTGGCACCGGAGATGCCGGCGACGCTGGCTAACTGCGCGCCAACCGACTTGACCACCACTTCGCGCGATCCCATCAAGCCATCGACCTGGACGGCGATACGCCGCTGATCGCCGCCGCGCACGAGCAGCACCGGCAGAGGCATCTGCTGACCGACCAGATTCGGCTTGCGGTGACCGTGCACGAACTCGCCCAGATAGTGCAATTGATAGGCGACCTGGGCGTATTCGAACAGCGGCGCATCCGGGGCGTAGTAGCTCTCGAGCTCGGCCGGGCTGGCACGCACGATGCCTTCGACCTGCTGCAAGGGAACGGCGTAGATGTCCTCGCCGCTGCGCACCATCAGGGCTCGGTTGACCGACACGGTGAACGGCAAACGAATGATGAACATCGTGCCTTCACCCGGGCGCGAACGAATCTCGACCGAGCCCCCCATCTGTTTGATTTCGCTTTGCACGACGTCCATGCCGACGCCACGTCCGGAGATCTGGGTCACCGCCGCCGCCGTCGAGAACCCGGCATCGAAAATGAACTGAATCAACTCATCATCGCTCAGCTGCTCGTCGGGGCGCATAAGACCGCGCTCAACGGCCTTGGCGCGCACCGAAGCTAGGGCGATGCCACGACCGTCGTCACTCAGGGTGAGAACAACTTCGCCGCCTTCACGGCTGAGATTGAGCACGACTTTGCCTTCTTCGGGCTTGCCATGCTCCTGCCGCTGCGCTGGTTCTTCGATGCCATGGTCGACGGCATTGCGCAGCATGTGCTCGAGGGGGGCGACGATGCGTTCGAGCAGTGAACGATCCATTTCGCCTTCTGGATTGAGCACCTCGAGGTCAGCCAGCTTGCCGACTTCTTGCGCGGTCTGACGCACGATGCGGCGCAATCTCGGCACCAAGCGCGAGAACGGCACCATGCGCGTGCGCATCAGTCCTTCCTGCAACTCGGTGTTGATGCGCGACTGCTGCAACAACAGGGTCTCGGCGTCGCGCGCACGGTCGAGCAGGGTTGACTTGATGTCGACCAAGTCGGAAGCCGACTCTGACAGGGCCTTGGACAGCTGGTTCAAGGCTGAATACTGGTCCATCTCGAGGGGGTCGAACTCTTCGTATTTGCCCTCGATCTCATGGCTATGACGCGCCCTGATCTGGGATTCGAGCTCAATGTCCATACGCCGCAGCTGTTCCGCCAGACGCTGCACCGTGGTGCCCATTTCTTCGACCGACTGCTGAAAGTTCATCACTCCCTGCTCGACACGACCACGCGCGATCGAAGTCTCGCCGGCAAGATTGACCAGCTTCTCGAGCAGATCGGCCGAGACGCGCACCAGTTCCTGCGGACCGCGCGCGGCGTCGCCCTGGGCGTGGCGCAGCATCGGCGGAGGATTGACCAAGCCGAGATCGTGCGGCCGTTCATGCAGAGCCGGCAGGGTCAAGGCCTCGCCTTGCCGTTCGTGATCCGGTGCCAGTGCCGCAGGTTCGGCGTCCTCGATGATCGCCAACGGTTCGGGTTCTGGCGCTGGCGCGACCTGCGGCACCAAGCCGCCCAGGCGGGCGAGCAAAGACTGCAGGCTCGCCTGACGATCGAGTTGCAGTTGCCAGAAGGCGCTGGTGTGGTCGCGCTCCTGCGTCTGCGCCGCCAGCAGCTCACTTTCCCAAGCATGCACATGGTCGCCGATCTCCCCGAGTTCGGCGAGACGCGCGCCCCCTTTGATGGTATGTAGATGGCGCATCAACAGCGCGCGTTCAGCCACATCGTCGGGAGCGTCCATCAAGCGGCTCAGACTGGCGTCGATGGCGCTGCTCAGCTCGCTCGATTCTTCGGTGAAATACTGCAGGATCTCCGGATCGATGCCTTCACTCGTCACCGCCTCCGTCTGCACCGGGGTCAGGCTGACGGCCGGAGCCTGCTCTTCAAAATTGTCCGGGTCCTCGAGATAGGCGCGCACGGTCGCGATCAAATCCGCCGTCGGCGGACAGGGCTGCTGTGCACGCAGCTGTGTCAAAGCGTCGGTGAGACGATCTTGACACCGGTCGAGCAGGCGATGCAGCGCCGGATTGGACTGCAGGCGACCATCCGCCAAGCGCTCGAACAAAAACTCAATTTCATGCGCAAGATCACCGAGCGGGGTGATCTCCGCCATCCTCGCACCACCTTTGAGGGTGTGCAAAGCGCGCTGCAGCTGCTGCACCGGGAGAAGATTCTCCGGCGCCTGTCGCCAGGTCTGCAGATCTGCCTGCGCGCTTTCCAGGAGTTCATCGGCCTCCTCAAGGAAGATGTCGAGAAGCTCGCTGTCATAAACCGGCGTCGCCGCGCTCGCCACCACCGACGTCGGCGTCACCGCGGTGGCGCTACGCAACAAGGTCGGCCGGACTTCGATCAGGCCCGCCAGTCGCCGCAGGACTTCCTGTGCCACATAGCCATGGCCGTGCTGCTCGAGTTCCTTCAGCATCTGCCCCATCTGCTGCAAAGCGTGATCGAGCGTCTCCCAGACCTCGTCGGTCAGGGCGATCCGCTCTTCCACCACCGCCTGCACGACATCCTTCATGGCGCGCGCCAGTTCGACCACGCTCTCGACACCCGCCAGTTGCGCCGACTCAGCCAGTTCCTGCAAGGCGGCCTGCGCCGTGCTGAGCTCTTCCGCCTGACGCGCGTGCAACTGCGCCTGCAACGCGTGCAGACGCGTCTGCGCTTCGGCGATGAACAGCTCCAACAGCTCACCATCGCCTTCGGTGGCAAGGCCAACGATCTCTTCCAGAACATCCTGCAAGACCAGAGGCGCGACGATCTCCAGATTGGCGGCGAGCGCATCCATCATGTCGATGATCTGATCATGCGCCTCAAGCAGATGCCCGCGCAGCATCGCGTCGAGATGCAGCTGGCCTGCGTGCAAACGTTCATAGATTCGCGCCAGCACCTGAGTCAGAGCGGTCAGCGGCGGCAACTGCAGATCCTCGGCGACCACCGCCATGCGATCGAGTTCCGACATCAGTTGTAAATAGGTGTCCTCGACGTCGACGCTGTCCAGCCAGTGCCCGAGCTCATCGGGCGCATCGAGAATGTGCTCAATCGAAGCGGCGAGAAGCCGCGTCACCGGGCTGCCGTCATGGGACGCCATCTCACCCGGCAGATCCGACTGCGTCATGGCCTCGCCATCGAGCTCACGAATGCGTGCGAGCAGGTCGGCGTCGGCGAGCTGCGGCATCTGTCCCTGTCGCAACTGCTCGATGCCGCTCTCTAGCATCACCAGATAATCCTGCAGAACCCCGATATGACGCAGATCGAGCATGTGGTTGAAGTTGCGCAGATTCTTGAACAAGCCTTCGAGCGGCGCGCTGATGGCGGCGAGAGCGGCGACGTTGGCCATGGCCGAGCTGCCTTTGAGCGTGTGCAAAGCGCGCAACAAGGCGTCATTGGGATGAGCGGTATCTTCCTGCTGCAGGAAGCCGCGCAGGGTGTCGAGGTGGGTGGTCGCCTCAGAGATGAAGATCTCGAGCAACAAGGGATCGAGCGTCATCTCCGGTATCGCCGGCGGCGTCATCTCCGGCAGCGGCGCAAGATCCAGACTCAGATCCAGCGCCAGCATCTCCTCGGGAGCGTCTATATCCGCAGCCATCGGCGGCTGTGCCAAGTCCACACCCTCACCATCCTCAGCATCATCCTCGCTGCTGACCGCGGAATCGACTGCGCTGGCCAACTGCACCGGATCGAGCGGCTCGCCTCGCGTCAGGGCCAGGGCGGAACGCATCAGGGGGCCCGTGTCGAGCTCGGGAACGAGCCCTTGGCGATAACTCTCCACCAGCGGCGGAATCACGGCGAGGACTTCCAAGATCAGATGCACCATCACCTGGCTCGGCTGCAAAGCCCCATCCATGACACGGTTCAACATATTCTCAATCGACCAAGCGAGCTCACCGATCACACGCGCTCCGACCATGCGTCCGGAGCCTTTGAGGGTATGAAAACCGCGGCGAAACTCCTTGAGCGCAGCGATATCCGCAAAGTCAGCCGCCCACTGCGGGAAATATTCGGCGATGCTCTGCAGCACCTCTTCGGCTTCTTCGATGAAGATCTCACGAATCTCTTCGTCGGCATCAAATTGATCGACCGGCATGTCGATCATCACCGGAACCAGCGGTTTGCTGGTCGGCGAAGCGCTGATGATGCCGCTCGCCAGCATCGCGGTAGACGCCACCGGCGCCTCTTGCGGCACGGGCGCGAAGACTTCCTCTGCCACGAGCGGCATCTCTTCCGCCAGCGACGACTCAGCTTCGGATTCAGGTTCGAGCGCCGACTCGACCAGCAACGGATCGAGTTCTTCCACCATGAACGGCGTCTCTTCCGCCAGCGACGACTCGGCCTCGGATTCAGGTTCGAGCGCCGACTCGACCAGCAACGGATCGAGTTCTTCCACCATGAACGGCGTCTCTTCCGCCAGCGACGACTCGGCCTCGGATTCAGGTTCGAGCGCCGACTCGACCAGCAACGGATTGGGGTCCTCCGCCATGAGCGCATCCAGAGCCTCAGCATGCCCCAGCGGCACATCAACCTCCGCATCAACCTCCGCATCAACCTCCGCATCAACCTCCGCTTCGTGCTCAGGCATCAGTGCCTGCAGCTGCGCCTCCATGTTCTCGGTCGACTGCGGCGAGATCTCCGCCGGCACATCGAGATCTTCCAAGGCCTCGGCCTCATGAGCCACCGCCACCTTCGCGTCCGAGTCGGGGCTCGCCGAGAGATCGACGGCCTCGGCCGTCTCGCTCAGCATGGGCTGAATGTGCAGGCGCGACAAAGCTTTCTCGGCCATGTCCAGAGGCGCCGAATTCTCACCGCCACCATGTGCCAGATGCTCGAGGTAATATTCGATCCCGGCGATAGCGTCGGCGAGGGTGTCCATCTCCGACCAGTCCGGACGCGGCGTATCGGAAAGCAGGCGCTCCTGGACATAATGGCTGAGGATGTTGAGCAAGCCCGCCGGGCGATGCAGTCCGAGGATCTCGAGGCCTCCCCGCACGCCGGCGAACAACTCCGGCAAGGGCTGGATGTGGCTGGCATTCCACTGCGCATTGATGTAGGCGATGACGGCGTCCTTCGCCTGCTCAAGAGCAGTGCGCGACTCGCGCAGCACCGCTTCCTGCGCCTCCGACAGCTCCGCCCGCATGTCCTGGTGCATCAGATCGTCGAGGCGCAGCCCAACGCCGACTTGCTCTTGCACATATCCATGCAAGGAAGCCTCGACAAAGAGCAGAGCACCGGCGACGTCCATCAGCCGCCCCTCATCGACATGGCCGTCCTGAACGATGCTGTCGATCACCTCGATCTGGTCGAGCACGATGCGCCGCTGCTGCCCCAGACCGAAGACGCCGATGGTGTCGGCGACCTGACGCAAGGTCGGGGTCAGGGCTTCGAGCTCGGTGTTGTTGCGTTGCGCCGAACGCACGAAGACGTCGAGGGTGTCCTTGACTCGCGCCAATTCCTCGGACAGAGCGTCGACCACCGAACGCAGAGCCTCGCCATCCGGGCCGGCCATGCGCGCCCGTTCGGCGTCGAGCCGGGCCTCGCTCGGTAGCGACTCGCTCAGGCGATAGCGCTGGCGCACCGTATCGATGCGCGGCGTCCCGGTGTGCGCTTTGGCGACAAAATAGAGGATGTTCTTCAGCAGGTCCTGTGGCGGCGTGAAGCCGCCTTCCTCGATGAAGCGCTTGATCTGGCGATCGGTCTGCCCGAGCAGCGCCTTGACCGTGGCGCTGAGATCGACGCCGCGACCATTGAGCGCCTCGACCAGAGCTCCCGCCACCTCCCACAGCTCATCGGCACCACTATGCGCCGACAAGCGCCCGAGATGATCGAAGACCTTGAGCATGCTCTGCAGATGCCGATCGCCGGGGGCACGGCGCAAGGTATCGAGCAGCGACATCTGGTAAGCGTGGCGCAGACGGCGCAGTTGCGTCTGCTGGTTGTGATCCGGGCGCACTCCGGTGTAGGCGGGCAGATCGCGACGCGCCGAGACGAGGTCGGGCTTGAACAGCGCCGTCTCGGTGAGCAAGGGCTCATTGCGCGCGCGCCGCAGATCATTGAGCAGGTCCATCAGGACCATGGGCATATCGCGTCCCGAGCTCTTGATGCGATCGAGATAGGCGGGCACCTGCAACATGGCGCGCATCAGGACCTCATGACCGTCCTCGACCTTGCTCACCTGCCCTTCGAGCAGGGCCAGGCACAACGCCTCCATCTCTTCCGCCAGCAAGGCCGCGCCATAGAGTTCGACCATCTGCAAGGTGCCATGGACCTGATGCAGATAGGCCAGGCAAAAACGCAGCCGCGTCGGATCACCTCTGTTTTCGACATAGGCCTCGAGCGACTGCCTCGCCTGACGCAAGGTTTCTTCAATCTCGCCCTTGACCCAGTCCAAGGCCACGATATGGTGCTGTTGCTCGGTCATGCTCGTCCTCGTGACACTCAAATTCTAGGGAGCGGGCCATGGCCCGACACCGGTTTTATGGATGAGCGAGCCGGCGTCTATAGGCCAGCACACCACGATTCTCCACCCTCTCGACGTCATCATGCCGCCAGTCGACCATCTCATTGACCCCCAGCACCAGGAGACCACCGGGCGCCAAACGCCGGATCAGTTGATGGACGATGTCGCGTTTGCGGAAGCGACGAAAATAAATGAGCAGGTTTTGACAAAAAATGACGTCCATATCCTGCAGCGGTACCGCTTTCAGATCGAGCACATTGATCTGCACGAAACACAGGCGATCGCGCAAGGACGCCTTGATCTGGCCGCGATCATCGTCGAGCGTATCGACATAGGTCTGCCGCCATGGCGATGGCAAGCTGCGCAGACGGCGCTCGCCATAGATGCCCTGCCGCGCCCGTGTCAACGCCGGTCGACTGACATCACTGGCCGTGATCCCCCAGGACACCCGTCGCCCCGAGGCCTGCACCAGCTCGTCGGTGAGCATGGCCAGGGAATACGCCTCTTCGCCGGTGGCGCAACCGACACTCCACAACTGCATCTGCTTCAGACCAGGTTGACCAAGAAGCCCGCGCAGATGCTCAGCGACACAATCGAAGGAAGGCTGATGGCGCAGGAAAGACGTCTCCTGCACGGTCAGGCGATCGACGAGCACTGACCACTCCGGCTCTGAGGCCCAGCCAGCGCTCTGCAGTCGCGCATAATACTCACCGAAATCGTCGAGGCCGATTTCGCGCATGCGTAGGCCTAAGCTCGTCAGAAAAAACGAGCGTCGCGACGCGTCGACGGTGATGCCGACGCGCTCCTCGATGAGCGCTTTCCAGAGTTCGAACTCCTCATCGCTCATCGGTCGCAATGGCGTCGACTTCCAGTGCACCTTGCTCATGGGGGCCTCGGCCAGCATGGAGCCCTATTCCCTTACACATTCTCGGGCAGCTTGAAGCCTGCAACCGAGTGCCGCAGGTCGTTGGCCATCTCCGCCAGATTACCGATCGAACGCGCCGTGGCGATGGTACCCGCCGTCGTCTGCGAGGTGATCTCCTGAATCACGTTCATGGTGTTGGAGATGTGGCCCGCTGACGCCGCCTGCTGACGCGCCGCATTGGAGATGTTCTGAATCAAGTCGGCGAGGCTGCGCGACACGCTTTCGATCTCCTCGAGCGCGACGCCGGCGTCCTGGGCGAGACGCGCCCCGCGTACCACTTCCGACGTCGTCTGTTCCATCGAGATGACCGCTTCGTTGGTGTCGGTTTGAATCGTCTTCACCAGCTGTTCGATCTGCTTGGTAGCATTGGCCGAACGCTCGGCGAGACGTTGCACTTCGTCGGCCACCACCGCGAACCCGCGGCCAGCGTCCCCGGCCATGGACGCCTGAATGGCGGCGTTGAGCGCGAGGATGTTGGTCTGGTCGGCGATGTCATTGATCAGCGACACGATGTCGCCGATCTCCTGCGAGGACTCACCGAGACGCTTGATGCGCTTGGCGGTTTCCTGAATCTGCTCGCGGATGTTGTCCATCCCCTCGATGGTGCGCTGCACCACCTCGGCGCCCTTGTGGGCGATGGCCACCGAGCGCTCGGCGACGACGGCCGATTCCGCGGCGTTCGAGGACACCTGGTCGATCGACACCGCCATTTCATTGACCGCCGCCGAAGCGCCGGCGATTTCCTGCGCCTGATGCTCGGAGGCCTCGGCCAGATGCATGGCCGTCGCCTGCGTTTCCTGCGCCGCCGCCGACACCTGCACCGCCGTCGAGTTGATCGTCGACACCAAGGCGCGCAGCTGGTCGATCGAGTAGTTGATCGAGTCAGCGATGGCGCCGGTGAAGTCTTCGGTCACCGTTGCCTGCACGGTGAGGTCACCGTCGGCGAGGTCACCGAGCTCATCGAGCAGACGCAAAATGGCGCTCTGGTTACGCTGATTCTCCAGCTCACCTTGTTCGGCACGTTGACGCTCATGCTCACGCCCTTCAGCTTCGCGCAGACGCCCCTGACGCGAACGCTCACCATAGAGAAGGGCGCCGCTGAGGATGAAGAAGACGAAGGAGATGATGGCGACGACGTAGTAGAAGGTGTTGGAGGCGCCTTCACCGACGCGCTTGGCCAGGGTCGTGGTCACATCGAGCAGATGGCTCGAATCCTTGAAGATAGCCGCCGATGCCTGACGCACCTGGAAGAGTTCCGGTGAGGTCGCGAGAATCTCGTTGGCCGACTTGTTCACCGACTCATCGAAGAGCTTGGAGATCTCGTTGAGCGAATCAATCGCCTCGGGATTGCTGACGCGCTCGATCTTGAGGATGGGGTCGCCATTTTTCATGCCTTTGAGGACGCGCGAGAAACGCGCCGTGTCACGACCGAAGTCGTTGGCGGCGACGACGGCGTCGTCACCTCCGTCGAGCATGGCGCGAACGGAACGCAGAATACGCTCGGCCAACACCGACTGCTGTTTGGCGATGGCGATCTGGCGCGCGCTGGCATTCGACTTGAGCATACCGTCGATGACGTTGTCATATTCCGCCTGCACATCGGGCAGACTGTCGGTCAGGGTATTGGCGAGCTCATAGAGGGTACTCACCGCGTCCTCACCTTGCAGCACGATCTCAGCGTTGCCCGAGACAGGACGCCAAACCGTCTCCACATCGCGCATGTCGGGACGACTGGCGTCGCGGTATTTTTTCAGCTCATTCCAGCGCACCTGAAAATCGGTGCGTGCCTCATCGAGCAGACCGAAGGCGTCATCATCACCGCTGGCCGCCTCGGAAGCGTTCTTGGCGATGGTCTGCGACAACACACGCAATTCGGCAGCATGCATGATGGCCATACGCGACCGGTCCGAATGCACGAAGATGACGAACACCGAGAGCAGGGTCAAAAACCCAAAAAAAACGATGCTCGCCCCCAAGATAGTCGTCGACCGACTCTCCATGGCCATATCGCGCATCTGTTCAAACGACTGGCGCGAGAAATAGGTTTTGAGACGGGACCAGTCGATCGCTCTTAGTTTTTCGCGAAATTCATCGATCTTTATCAATTCGGGCCTCCGGCCATCCACCATACATTGTTATGCGATGACGCCATCATCGTCATCCTTTCTTTGTCTCTGTGCTGACAACGACTCACGCGACAGCCGCCTGCATGAAAGCAGGCTCGTTCACCAGACGATTGAGACTGAAAACATTCCAGTCCACCCCCTCTCGCCAGAAAGCTCCCTGCAAATAGGGCTGCAAACTGCGCGGCACCTGGGTGGATGCATGCTCGCGATAGTCCCGGACGGGAAAATGCTGAATACCGAAGACTTCATCGACGATCAGGCCAGAAAATACATCACCCATGTCGACCACCAGAACACGCCGCCGCGCCTCCGGAACCTGCGAACTGTGTTGAAAATAGTGCGGCAGGTCCATCACCGGCAGCAAGCGACCGCGCACATTGGCTAAACCTCGCATCCACGGCTTGACGCCGGGAACGGCGGTATAGCGCGGAATCGGCAGCACCTCCGTGACCTCTCCCATGGTAGCGATGAAGTATTGACCGAGCAGACGAAAGCCGACGCCGCTCCATTGATCGAGCACTTCCCCCTGCACCAGGGTGCCACGGGCACGCTGACGAGAGCGTTCAGCGTATTCGAGCAGTTTGAGAAAGCCGCGCGCTGACATAACCGATTCCTAGTGCAGGTATTGCGCCATCGTTTGCAGCAGTATCTGCTCTTCGATGGGCTTGGTCAGATAGTCGCGTGCGCCCTGGCGCTTGCCCCAGACACGGTCAGTTTCCTGATCCTTGGTGGTGACGATGATGATGGGGATGTGCGCCGTATCCTCACCTTTGGTCAGCTGGCGGGTCGCCTGAAAGCCATTGAGCCCAGGCATGACCACGTCCATCAAAATGAGGTCTGGCAGTTCGGCGCGCGCCATCGCCACTCCATCGGCGCCATTGCTGGCCTCAAGCACCTGATGCCCGTGTTTTTCGAGAATCTCACGGAAGCGGTAGGTTTCCGTAGGAGAGTCGTCCACTATCAAAATTCGCGCCATAAAGTCACCATCATGCGGCCTCGCGGGCCGTGGGCCTATTGATCATTCACGGTTGTACTTTTGCGACATGCTGGCGGATCGCGCCGAGCAACTCCTCACGACTGAAGGGTTTGGTCAGATACTCGTCAGAGCCGACGATGCGCCCTTTGGCTTTATCGAAGAGGCCATCCCTGCTTGACAACATGATCACCGGCGTCGACTTGTAAGCACTGTTGTTCTTGATCAGCGCGCAGGTCTGATAACCATCGAGACGCGGCATCATGATGTCGACAAAGATGATGTCGGGATGGGTATCGGCGATCTTGGCCAGCGCATCAAATCCATCCGTCGCCGTGATGACTGTACAACCCGCCTTCTGCAGCAGCGTCTCCGCCGTGCGACGTATGGTCTTGGAGTCATCGATGACCATCACCTTGAGTCCCTCGAAATTCTCTTCCATCTTTTTTGAGCTGCCTTGTCATTACTTCCCGGACGCCTGGGCCAGGCGAGTGCTCCTGCTCGCGAACCGATCCCGTCGAATCGCTGGAGCAAACTCCCTACTTTTAGCACAGATTGTCAGCGCATTCCACTTTAGCCACCCGCCAAATGCACGAGTTGACGTTAAAAACACAAGGACTTAGCCGATCCTGCTGATCCTCCTTGCCAAGATGCAGCACAGGCGCCGCGGCTATGCTAGCATGGACCCGTTCTTGACCCTGGAAAGACGAAGATGTTGATCGTACCTCGCCACCTCCTGCCCTGGTGTACTCTTCTGCTTTGTCTCCAGGCCGCCGCCGACGATGGTGGCCGGCACTGGTATCGCTACTACGACGATCACCACCAGGCGATCCTCTCCGACACCCTCGACGAGTCGGCGCTCAAGCACGGCTACCAAATTCTCGACGCCAACATGAATATCATCGGCGACGTCCCGCCGCCACCCGACGCCACGGAGCTGGCGCGCCGCAAGCAAGTCGCCGAACAGGCGAAAGCCGACGCCCGCTTGCTCTCGCTCTACGGCAGTTCAGCCGACGCGCAACGGCAACTGCAAAACCATGTCGAAGCCCTGCAGGCGAGCATCGACATCAAACAAGGCGCTCTGCAACGGGCGACCGCCGAGTTGAATCAGGCGACGGCCAAGGCCGCCAATTACGAACGCGCCGGCCAAACCGTCCCCGCCGCCCTGCTCAAGCACATCGGCGACGCCCAGCAACAGGTGCAAGCCCTGCAGTCCGACATCGGCCAGCTACAACAGACCATCCAAAGCACACGCGACGCCTATAACAAAGTCATCGCCCGCCTGCGCCTCATCGAGGCCCATCAGGCGACCAGCCACGCCAATTCATCACCCAATTCGACGAACTCGGAATAACGCTCGCTCAGAAGGTCAGGATCAAGAGCGAGCGCCGCAAAAATTCCCGGCGTCGCCCAGTCGCTGCCTTGCGCGGGTACAACGCCGAGGTCGCTGCTGCGCACCAGTATGAGGGCCAGATGCACGAGCAGCGCCTGCTCGGAGCCAGGGACCTGTTGCAGGGGCAACTGCTGACCGGCGATACCGGCGACGATATCGCGCGGAAAATGCCAGCGCGCCGCCAACTCCGCCGCCGCCGTCGCCGTGGTGAAGCCAAGAACATTCATCTCGGCGACAAAACGATCCTCTCCCGCTGCGACAAGACGTTCCACCGCCTGCGCCGCCGGCGCATCCGCGACGACGAGGAGCAATTGTCCGAGATTGTGCAGAAGACCGACGGTGAACGCTCTGTCGATGCTGCAAGCGCAGAACCGGGCCAGCCAAGCGCTGGTCGAAGCGACACGAAAACTGCGCTGCCAGAAAGCCGCCATGTCGACACCGGACAGCTGCTTGAACGGCCCGGCCAGTCCACAGGACAGTACCAGGGTCCGCAAGGTATGAAAACCGAGCAGGATCACCGCGTCGCTGATGCTCGCCACCTTGCGACTCCCGCCATAAGCCGCTGTGTTGGCGAGGCGCAGGACCCTGGCGGCGAGCGCTGGATCATGCGCGATCTCGTCGGCCAAACGGTCGATGTCGGCCTCCGGATCCTCGAAACTCAGGATCAGCGCTTGCACCACGTCTGGCACGGCAGGCAACTGCGTGCTGGCCTGCAGCAAGCACTCCAGATCGATCACCAAACGCCTCCTTGAACCCCGGTCCAGGATCGAAGCTTTTCAACATGAGCCTAGTCGTCCGCAGGCGATGCAGCGAGCTTCTAGCGCAAAAAAAGCTGATAGGCGGGGTTGTCGGTTTCTTCCTGATAATCGTAAGCGACGCCGGCGAGGCGCTGCAGCAGTTCGGCGCGCGAATGCTGACCTAGTTGCAGCCCGACCAGAACACGCCCGAAGGCGTCACCGTGATTGCGGTAGTGAAACAAGGATATGTTGAAATCGCTGCCCAGCTCCTCGAGAAAGCGCAGCAAAGCGCCGGGGCGCTCGGGAAACTCAAAACGGAAGATCAGCTCGTCGACCAGTCCGGCATGACCTCCGACGAGATGCCGAATGTGCAGCGTCGCCATCTCGTCGTCGGACAGATCATGCACACTCAGCCCCTGCTGCTGCAGCGAAGCCAGCACCTCCTGGCGCTCCTGTTCACCACGGCGCAGTTGCAGACCGACGAAGACGTGCGCCATGCCCGGCCCGGCATAACGATAGTTGAACTCGGTGATGTTGCGACGCCCGAGGGCGGCGCAGAAGGTATGGAAGGAGCCGGCCTGCTCGGCGATGCTGACCGCCAACATGGCCTCACGCCGCTCCGCGAATTCGGTCCGTTCGGCGATGTGCCGCAGACGATCAAAATTGATATTGGCGCCGGAGTCGACCGCCACCAGCGACATGGCGCTGTCGGTGTGCGTCTCGCAATAACGCTTCAACCCGGCCAAGGCCAGGGCTCCGGAAGGTTCAGCGATGGAACGCGTATCCTCGAAGATGTCCTTGATCGCAGCGCAGATCTCATCGCTGCTGACACGGATCATGGCGTCGACATGACGCTGCGCGAGCAGAAAGGGCAAGGCGCCCACCTGCGCCACGGCGACACCATCGGCGAACAAGCCGACGTGCTCAAGGCGCACGCGCTCACCGGCGGCGAGCGCCGCCGACATGCAGGCGGAATCCTCCGGCTCGACGCCGATGACCAGGATCTCCGGGCGCACATACTTGATGTAAGCGGCCATGCCGGCGATCAGCCCGCCACCGCCGACCGGAACAAAAATCGCGTGCAGCGGGCGGGAGTGCTGGCGCAGGATCTCCATGGCGACGGTGCCCTGACCAGCGATCACCTCGGCGTCATCGTAAGGATGGATATACGTCAAGCCATCGCGCGCCACCAGGCTCTGCGCCCAGCGCGCCGACTCATCGAAACTATCGCCGTGCAGGACGACGTCGGCACCGCGCTGCCGCACCGAATTGACTTTGATGTCGGGCGTCGTCTGTGGCATGACGATGGTGGCCTTGCAGCCCAGACGTTGCGCCGCCAGCGCCACCCCCTGCGCGTGATTGCCGGCAGAAGCGCAGATGACGCCGCGCGCCAACTCCGCCGGCGCAAGCTGCGCCATGCGGTTGTAGGCGCCACGCAGCTTGAAGGAGAAGACCTCCTGCAGATCCTCACGCTTGAGCAGGATGTTGTGACCGAGACGCCGCGACAGGACGGGCATGGGGTCGAGCGCCGTCTCGCGCGCGACTTCATAGACGCGGGCGCGCAATATCCCCTTGACCACCTCATCGCTCATCATCGCCCAAGCTCCCCAAAAGCGCCAATGTAGCACGCCGATCTGCCGATGCGGCAGTGCGACCACTTTCGGCTCTAAGAACCGAGCTTCGCAGCCTTACGGCCCGATCTTCCTGCTTCCAAGCGCTGATGTGCTGCGATTCACAGGCCAGCCCCGGAAGTCCTCCGCTTTCAACGCCAAGACTCAGGATATTTTCGCCGCATTGAAGTCGGCGTTCCACTGGCCATCGTCAAGCCGTACATTGAGCAGCAGCACGAAGAAAAATCCTGAAAAAGCAAAAGAAAAATGCTCCTATCCCGGCCCTAAAAACCCGGGGTTCGGCACGAATATCTGGATCAAGGCTATAATCGGCCCTGGTTCAGAATCAGGATATCGGATATGCAGGCACAAGACGCGCGCAAACTCGCCGTCGCCCGGGCGGCTCTCGCTTACGTTCCCGCCGGCGAGGTCATCGGCGTGGGCACCGGCAGCACCGCCAACTTCTTCATCGACCTATTGAAGAGCGAACGCATCGACATCGCCGCCGCCGTGGCCAGCTCACAGGCCAGCGCCGCGCGCCTGAAAGCGCATGGCTTCGACGTCCTCGAGCTAAACGATGTCGACGCACTGAGCGTCTACGTCGATGGCGCCGACGAGTTCGATCCGCGTCTCTGTCTGATCAAAGGTGGCGGTGCCGCCCTCACCCGCGAGAAGATCGTCGCCGCCGCCAGCCGCCGCTTCGTCTGCATCGTCGATGAGAGCAAGCGCGTCGACGTCCTCGGCCGTTTTCCCCTGCCCATCGAGGTCCTGACGATGGCGCGTTCCTATGTTGCGCGCGAGCTGGTCAAACTCGGTGGCCATCCGGTCTATCGCGAAGGCGTGATCACCGACAATGGCCATCAGATCCTCGACGTCTGGGGCCTGCGCATCGACGACCCGATCAGCCTTGAGGCGCGCCTCAATCAGATCGACGGCATCGTCTGCAATGGCCTGTTCGCGCATCGCCCCGCCGACGTCGTGCTCATGGCCGACGCCACCGGGGTGCATACGCTGCTCAGGCCGGATGCACCCGCATAGTCGTCATCGGCACCCGCACCCAGCCCTCCATCAACACCCGGGCGCTGCGGCTCATGCTCACCCGGTCGACCTGCCAGCGGCCATCGCGCTGGCTCACCTGGGCGCCGACGCGCAAGCTGCCAGAAGGATGACCGAAACAGACCTGATCACGCACGCCACCACCGGCGGCGCGGTTCACCAAGGTGCCGGGAATCGCCGCCGCTGCGGCGATGGCCACCGCCGCCGTCCCCATCATGGCGTGATGCAGCTGCCCCATCGACATCGCTCTGACCAGCAGGTCGATGTCACCGGCATGGACCTGACGGCCGCTGGAGGCAGTGAAGTCTGCCGCTGGCGCGACGAAAGCGAGCTTGGGGGTATGCTGCCGACCGGCGGCCTGCTCGAGACTGCTGATCAGCCCCATGCGCAAGGCGCCATGCGCTCGCAGGTTCTCCAGACGCGCCAGAGCGGCAGGATCGCTATTGATCGCCGGCTGCAGCTCGCGACCGCTGTAGCCGAGATCAGCGGCGGCGACGAAGATGGTCGGGATGCCGGCGTTGATCAGGGTCGCTTCAATACGCCCGAGACCGGGCACATCGAGCTCATCGACGCAGTGCCCGGTGGGAAAAATCTCGCCTTCGGCCTCGCCGTCATCCGCTCCCGGATCGAGAAAGTCGAGTACCACTTCCGCCGCCGGGAAGGTGACACCGTCGAGCTCGAAGTCGCCGATCTCCTGCACCTGACCGGCGCGCATGGGAACGTGCGCGATGATGGTCTTGCCGATATTGGCCTGCCAGATGCGCACCTCGGCGATACCATCGGCGGGAATACGTTCGCCGACGACCAGCCCGGCGCTGATCGCAAAAGGCCCGACCGCGGCTGAGAGATTGCCGCAATTGCCGCTCCAGTCGACGAGCGCGCGATCGATGCTGAGCTGGGCGAACAGATAGTCGACGTCATGGCCGGGGCGCTGGCTGCGATCGACGATCACCGCCTTGCTCGTGCTCGACGAGGCGCCACCCATGCCATCGATCTGTTTGCCGTAGATGTCGGGACTACCGATCATGCGCAGGAGCAGGGCATCACGCAACGCCCCCGGCTCCTGTGCCGCCGAGGGCAGATCCTGGCGGCGAAAGAACACCCCCTTGCTGGTGCCACCGCGCATATAGGTGGCGGGAATACGTATCTGTGCTGTCTCGGACATCGCTCACCTCACTTGGCTGGCACGGCTGCGGCCGTGTCCATCGCCGCCAGAAAATCATCAGCGAAGCGTTGCAGCACCCCGCCCGCTTCATAGATCGACACTTCTTCGGCGGTATCGAGGCGGCAACGCACCGCCACCTCGATCACCTCGCCCTGACGGCGTTCGATGCGCAGGGTCAGTTCGGCGCCAGGCGCACGCACACCGCTGACGGTGAAGCACTCGCTGCCATCGATGGCGAGCGTGTGGCGATCCTGTCCAGGCATAAACTGCAAGGGCAGGACACCCATGCCGATGAGATTGGTGCGGTGGATGCGCTCGAAGCCTTCGGCGACGATGACCTCGACGCCGGCGAGGCGCACGCCCTTAGCCGCCCAGTCGCGCGATGAACCCTGACCGTAGTCAGCGCCAGCGATGATGATCAGCGGCTGCTTGCGCTGCATATAGGTCTCGATCGCCTCCCACATGCGCGTCACCCGCCCCTCCGGCTCGAGGCGTGCCCACGAACCCTGGATCACCTGGCCGGCGGCATCGCGCACCATCTCGTTGAACAGTTTGGGATTGGCGAAGGTCGCCCGCTGCGCCGTCAGATGATCGCCGCGATGGGTAGCATAGGAATTGAAATCCTCCTCAGGCAGACCCATGGCGGCGAGGTATTCGCCCGCCGCCGAGTCGGCGAGAATGGCGTTCGACGGCGACAGATGATCGGTGGTGATGTTGTCGCCGAGCACCGCCAGGGCGCGCATGCCACGCAGGCTGCGCTCTCCCGCCAGCGCCCCTTCCCAGTAGGGCGGCCGGCGAATGTAGGTGCTGCGCGGACGCCAGTCATAGAGCGGCGGGACGGCGCTGGTGGCGCCATCTTGCTGCTCGAACATGGGAATGTAGACCTGTCGGAACTGCTCCGGCCGCACCGCCGCAGCGACGACGGCGTCGATCTCGGCGTCGCTCGGCCAAAGATCGCTCAGGCGGATATCACGGCCTTCATGATGCCCGAGGACGTCGCGCTCGATGTCCAGGCGTATCGTGCCGGCGATGGCATAGGCGACGACCAGGGCAGGCGAAGCGAGGAAGGCCTGTTTGGCGTAAGGATGAATGCGACCATCAAAATTGCGATTCCCCGAAAGCACCGCCGTCGTGTACAGCTGGCGCTCGATGATCTCCTGCTGGATGGCCGGATCGAGGGCCCCGGACATGCCATTGCAGGTCGTACAGGCGAAAGCGACGATGCCAAAACCGAGGGCCTCAAGATCCTCCTTCAGGCCAGCGGCTTCGAGATAGAGGGCCACCGCCTTGGAACCGGGGGCCAGCGAACTCTTCACCCAGGGCTTGCGCTGCAGCCCCAGGCGCCGGGCATTGCGCGCGAGCAAGGCGGCGGCGATGACATTGCGCGGATTGCTGGTATTGGTGCAACTAGTAATGGCGGCGATGATGACCGCGCCATCGGGCATCTGTCCGGGCGTCTCCTGCCAGGCGGCAGCGATGCCGCGCGCCGTCAGATCGCTGGTCGGCAGGCGCTTGTGCGGACTCGAGGGCCCCGCCATGTTGCGCACCACACTCGCCAGATCGAAGCGCAGCACGCGCTCGTAGACGACACGCTCGAGACTCGCTGCCCACAAACCGGCGTGCCGGGCGTAAATTTCGACCAGCCGCACCTGCTCATCGCTGCGTCCGGTCAGACGCAGGTAGGCCAGCGTTTGCTCGTCGATGGCGAACATCGCCGCCGTCGCTCCGTACTCCGGTGCCATATTGGAGATGGTGGCGCGATCGCCGAGACTGAGCGCGGCCGCCCCGACGCCGAAGAATTCGAGATAAGCGCCGACCACCTTGTTCTGGCGTAAAAACTCGGTCAGCGCCAGCACCACGTCCGTCGCCATGATGCCGGCAGCAGGGCGCCCCTGCAGTTCGACGCCGACGATGTCCGGCAGGCGCATCCAGGAAGCGC
Source organism: Pseudomonadota bacterium (assembly GCA_021851865.1). Classification (GTDB taxonomy): domain Bacteria; phylum Pseudomonadota; class Gammaproteobacteria; order Pseudomonadales; family Moraxellaceae; genus JAJZHK01. The sequence goes on from JAJZBU010000034.1 coordinate 21,163, forward strand.
GGCCGAGCATGACGCTCTCCGCCTCAAGGCCGCCGACGCCGACGGCGATGACGCCGAGGGCATCAACGTGCGGTGTATGGCTGTCGGTGCCGACCAGGGTGTCGGGATAAGCCACCCCGGCGACGGCGTGCACCACCGGCGACATGTACTCGAGATTGATCTGGTGCATGATGCCGTTGCCGGGCGGGATCACTTCGACATTCTGGAAGGCAGCGCGCGTCCAGTCGATGAAGTGAAAGCGATCCTCATTGCGGCGATCTTCGATGGCGCGGTTCTTACTGAAAGCCTGCGGGTCGTCGCCACCACACTCGACCGCCAGTGAATGATCGACGATGAGCTGCACCGGCACCACCGGATTGACCTGGGCCGGATCTCCGCCGCGCGCGGCGATGGCATCGCGCAGTCCGGCGAGATCGACGAGGGCGGTTTGACCGAGAATGTCATGGCAGACGACACGCGCCGGAAACCAGGGAAAGTCGCGATCACGACGGCCTTCGACGATCTGACGCAGACAGTCACTGAGGATCTCCGGATCACAGCGGCGCAGCAGATTCTCGGCGTGCACGCGCGCCGTATAGGACAACCGTTCCCAGGCTCCCGGCTGCAAGTCCTCGACGGCGGCGCGCGCGTCGTAATAATCGAGAGCCGTCCCCGGCAAGGGCTTGCGATACAGTTCGTTCATCAGCGACGATCTCCGAGGGCGACGAAAACTTGATCTTCCGGTCCGGTATAGTGGGCGCTCGGCCGAATGATCTTGCCGTCGGCGCGCTGCTCGATGACGTGTGCCGACCAGCCACTGGTGCGGGCGATGACGAACAACGGGGTGAACATCGCCGTCGGCACGCCCATCATGTGATAGCTGACGGCGCTGAACCAGTCGAGGTTAGGGAACATCTTTTTGATGTCCCACATCACCGCCTCGAGACGCTCGGCGATATCGAACATCTTCGTGTTCTTCTGTTCGACGCTGAGCTGGCGCGCCACTTCCTTGATCACTTTGTTGCGCGGGTCGCTGACGGTATAGACCGGATGGCCAAAACCGATGACCACTTCCTTGCGCGCGACACGCTCACGAATATCGGCTTCCGCCGCATCCGGATCGGCATAGCGTTTCTGGATGTCGAAAGCGACCTCATTGGCGCCACCGTGTTTCGGGCCACGCAGAGCGCCGATGGCGCCCGCCACCGCCGAGTACATGTCGGAGCCGGTGCCGGCGATGACCCGGGCGCTGAAGGTCGAGGCATTGAACTCATGCTCGGCGTAGAGAATGAGCGAGGTATGCATCGCCCGCACCCAGCTCGTCGACGGCACACGGCCGTGCAGCAGATGCAAAAAGTGCCCCCCGATGGAGTCGTCATCGGTCTCCACCTCGATACGCCGACCGTGATGGCTGAAGTGGTACCAATAGAGCAGCATGGAGCCGAGGCTGGCCATCAGGTGGTCGGCGATGTCGCGCGCGCCGGCGATCTGATGATCCTCCTTTTCCGGCAACAGACAGCCGAGCACCGAGACTCCGGTGCGCAGGACGTCCATGGGATGAGTCGCCGCCGGCAACTGCTCAAGAGCCAGCTTCAGGCTGGCCGGCAGACCGCGCAGAGAACGCAGGCGCGCCTTGTAGGCGGACAACTCGACCGCCGTCGGCAACTTGCCGTGCACCAGCAGATAGGCGATCTCCTCGAACTCGCACGTGGTCGCCAAGTCGAGAATGTCATAGCCGCGATAGTGCAAATCATTGCCGCTGCGACCGACGGTGCACAGGGCCGTGTTACCCGCCACCGTGCCTGACAAGGCGACGGATTTTTTCGGCTTGGGGGCTTCGCTCATCTTTCTCTCCTCACAATGGTCATAGCGGTCTCAACGATCTTTGGAAAACAGCTGATCGATCTTCGCCTCATAGGCGTGATAGTCGAGAAACTCATACAGTTCCTGCCGCGTCTGCATCAGGTCGAGGACGCCCACCTGCGTCCCCTGCTCGCGTATCGCGCGATAGACCTGCAGGGCAGCGCGCTGCATGGCGCGCGTCGCCGACAGCGGATAGAGCACCATGGCCACCCCCTGTTCGCCGAGCTGCTGCGCCGTATAGTATGGGGTGCTGCCGAACTCGGTGATGTTGGCCAGAACCGGCACCTTGACCGCATCGCAGACCTGGCGATACATGCCGATGTCGGTCATGGCCTCGGCGAAGAGCGCGTCGGCACCCGCCTCGACGTAGGCACAAGCACGATCGATGACCGCCTGCAGCCCCTCTTTCTGCAAAGCGTCGGTGCGCGCCATGACGACGAAATCAGCGTCGGTCTTGGCGTCGACCGCCGCCTTCACCCGATCGACCATCTCCTCGACCGCGACCACTTCCTTGTTCGGACGATGCCCGCAACGCTTGAGCGCCACCTGATCTTCGATGTGCACTGCCGCCACGCCCGCCCGGATCATCTCCTTGATGGTGCGCGCGATGTTGAACGCTCCCCCCCAGCCGGTATCGATGTCGACCAGCAACGGCGTCGGCACCACCGCGGTGATGCGGCGGGCATCGGTGAGAACATCCTCGAGCGAGGTGATGCCGAGGTCAGGCAGACCATGCGAATAGTTAGCGACACCGGCACCGGACAGATAGATGGCGCGATAGCCCACCTGCGTCGCCATCATGGCGGCGTAGGCATTGACCGTTCCCATCACCTGCAGGGGCTTTTCCTCAGCCCAGGCTTGACGCAGGCGGGCCCCCGCCGACGGATACTGACTCATACGACACTCCTCTTAGCATCGCTCTCCGCCCTCTCGGCGAAGTGCTCTTCGATATTGCGGCGCGCTGCGGCGATGTGCCGCTGCATGAGCATCCCAGCCATCTCGGCGTCGCCTTCGGCGATGGCGTCGATGATGCGATGGTGTTCGCGAAAGGCCTTGTGCGGGCGCCCTTCGGTCAATGAAAACTGATAGCGGTAGAGGCGCACGCGGTGATAGAGCTCACCACAGAGCATCTGGATGAGGACGGCGTTACCCGACCCCTGCACGATACGGTAGTGGAAATCGAGATCACCTTCGCTTTGAAAATAGGCCCGTCCCTGCTGCAGTTCGGCCTGCTGCTCGTGCAGATGCAGGAGCTGACGCAGCGATTGCACCTGCGCCGCATCCATATGCTCGGCCGCCAAACGCGCCGCCATTGCCTCGAGCACCTCACGCACCTGGTAGATCTCGAGCAGTTGCGTGTACGACAGCGCCATCACGCGCACGCCGACGTGCGGCACGCGCGACAATAGTTGCCGTCCTTCGAGACGGCGCAGAGCTTCGCGCAGGGGACCGCGCGAGACGCCATAACGTGTCGCCAGCTCCGCCTCCGAGATCTTGCTGCCGGCGCGCAGCTCGCCTTTGACGATGGCGTCCTGGATAGCGGTGAAGACGCGATCGGCCAGGGTCGAGCCAGTGGCGTCGACTTCCAAACTCTCGGGGGTGGCGAGCACAGGTTTCATCGGCGATTGTCGACAATTTCAAAGCATTGGGCGCAAGTTATAGCAATTCTACGCCTTGGTCAATTATAAGTGCGCTTCATTGTCGACAATTGTCACTCATAGTCGCCACCGCATCGCTGTGCACAGATCGATTGCGCCCATGCGCCTTGGCCCAGTACAAAGCCTGATCGGCGCGCGCCAGCAGGACTTCGCAGCCATCATCGTCGGCCGCGGTCGCGGCACCGACGCTGACGGTGACCGGCCGACACGGCCAAGAGTTGGCAGCGACATCCTGACAGAGACGAGTGGCGGCGTTTTTCAAGGTAGTTGTCGCTTTTCTGTGTTTCCTATGCGGCCTGTGGAACGGCGATATCCTCTCTTTCCGGATTCAGCATGACAGCGCCCACCGGCGTCCAGTTGCGTGTCGCTCCTGACCAACGCTCTGGTCGTGCTGCCTTCGCAGATTCATAGACCGCGTGACGCTGCGTCAAGAGACCATGGTCCTTGCCCTGATGCCGTTGGGCCAGCATCTACAACCTGCCGTCCCAGGCGGGGCGGTTCGGTCTGTCTGCGGAAGAGGCGCGTCGGGAGATCGACAGCATCGTCGCCATCGTCCGGCGATGGCGAGAGAGTTTCTTCGCCTGTGGTGTGTCCGCGCAAGACGTCGAGCATATCGCACCCGCAATCCTGCCGGCATGTTTCTTCTTTGAAAGGCCGCCCGATGCCTGAGCCAATGTCCATGCTCGTCGCTTTAGCGCTCACCTTGGGAATAGCGACACAACAAACCAATGTCGTGATGTCCAGGGCGAAGAAATCCGTATCCGAAAACCGGGTTGATTCTCTGGTGATCTGCGGCCATGGCCGATTCATGAGGTTTTCGCGCCGAAGTGCCTGACGAGGTAGCCTCTCTCGTCGATGTGAATGCATTCCATTCCGTTCCTCGCTCGCGTCACCGCCTGAGCAGCGCGGCAGCCGCTCAATCTGCGTGCCGCTCAGACCGCGCGGTATCGGCGAGCACGCGGCACGCGGCCTCAAGATGCTGTGAGCTGAAAGGGTCAATTCGCGTCGCCAATGCCTGTCTCCCTCGTCAGGCATCAGATGATGGCCTGCAAGCCCTTATCAGCGATGACGTTGAGCAGTTTGAGCGCTGGTCCCGTAGGATGGGTTTCGCCTTGCTCCCACTTGCGCACGGTTGAGGCCGACGTGTGCAAATGAAGCGCGAACACCGGCTGGCTGAACTTCAAGGCTTCGCGCAGGCGTTTGATGTCGGCAGCGCTGAACTCCCGCACTGGCAGCGGGCAGTTCGCGTCAAACTCGCGCATCGTCACCTTGCTGATCGCTCCCGCTTCGTGGAGTGCGGCCAAGTCGCCGCGCAGGGATTCAATGATCTTGCTCACAATGCACCTCCAATAACACGCCTGACTGCAACGCCTTCGACAAAGCCTCGGCAGACAGTTCCAGGAACACCTTGCCGGTGAATTGCAGCGCCTTCTTCTCGTCCTGCGTGATGTTCGCCTTGTCACTCTTGGGGAACCCATGCAGGAACACGTAGCGGCTGCCGATCCGGGCCGACAGCAGCGTGCGGTAACCTCCGCTCTTGCCGCCGCCGGTGCGGGCAACCCGCTTCTTGTAGAGGAAGCCGCCCAAGTCCGCGTCAATCAGACCGCTTTCCATTTCCTGAACTGCCCTGCACAAGGCGGCATTAGGCAGCTTTTCGCCTGCCTGCCACCGTGCAAAGTCCTTCCGCTTGAGGATGCGCGTCATCTTGACCTCCAAAACATACCCGAAAAGGGTACACTTTTCCAGTCCCGGTTGCATGCCTGGGGATCGAAGGGCGCAGCCCCAATTATCGTAACAGTGATAGGGGTTGTAAGCCGGAACCCCTACAAGGAGTGAACGTGGAGCAGCAACTCAAGCCAGGAGGCCTTCGACTCCCGATAGCCGTCACTGATCGCGACTCGCTCCTTCTTGCCTTCCGGCGTGACGCCGATGATCACCAGCAGGCACTGCCCGTCGGTGGACTCCTCGGCTCGCAACCCGGTATGGATCCCATCCGCCCACCAATACACATAGCGCTTCGTGCTCAGGTTGCGCCGGTTCCACTCGGCATGTTCGGTCGCCCATTGCGCCTTCAGCCGGCCCACGACGTTGGGTGACAACCCCCGGGCCTGCTCGCCCAGCTTCAGATACAGCTTCACCGCCTGAAGTCGCTCTTCGTATGAGTACATGGACTACCTCCAAAGTAGTCCAAGATTTTATCCGCCCCCCCCTTGCGTTGCAGGATCGGCACAAGGAAATTGCCGCAGGCGGGTTCAAGAAAGCGCGCGTCGATCCGCTCCGTCTCGCCCTTCACCAGATCGAGCATTTTTCCCACGAGCCAATGAGGGGGTGAACACCTCTCCATGATCTGCAACACGCTGCTTTGATTTGATAAGATTCATATCCAGTTAGATGGCAGCTTGTGTTTCTGGGCGACTGCCCTTGAACGGCATGACCTTGATCTCGCCCTCGCGCTTGCGGGTCTGAGCGATGTCATAGCTGTTCTGCATCCGCATGAGCGTATCCATCGACACGCCAAACGCCTTCTCGACGCGCAACGCCATTTCCGGCGACAGGTGCGCGCGCTCGTTGAGCAAGGTCGATAGCGTGGCGCGCGTCACGCCAAGCACGTCCGCCGCCGCCGTAACCGACAAACCCAGCGGCTCGATGATCTCATGCTTGATGAAGCCGCCGGGATGGGCCGGGTTCTTCAAGCGGATGCCTGCAATCGCACTCATACCCACCTCCTAGTGGTAATCCTCATAATCGAGGTCGATGATCTCGATCTCGTCGCGGTCGATCCGAAACGTCATCCGCCAGTTTTTCGTGACGAACAGACTCCACGTTCCCTTGCGGTCGCCAGTCAGCATATGGGCCTTCCAGCTTGGCACGGTGCGCAATTCGTCCTCCTGCTCCATATCCTGAAGGAAGGACACCATGCGCCGGACCTTGGCGACAACAGCGGGTTGAAGGCCGCTTTCATCATCTTGGTCGATGAATCGCCGCAATCCCTTGTGGATCACGTTTCTGATCTTCATGGGAGATTCTACCCCTTATACATGTTCGGTGTCAAGTGACGCCATACGATTTATCCTAAGCCCGCACCCATTGCCTTGTCGGCGGCGGGCGTCGGCATGACGGCCTGCTCAATTGCGGTTTGCACCTGCCCGGCACGCTCGTTGATCGCGGACACCAGCTTGCCGCGATCATTGGTGAAGATGGTGGCCGATTCCTTGGCGCGGGAAATGCCAACATAGAATGATTTCTGATCGACAAGGTTGGCGGCCTTGCTGTCGGCGTGGATCATCACATGATCGGCGGTGCGGCCTTGGGCGGCGAAGGCGGTATCGACATAGGCGTGGGCGATGTGTCGGTCAGTGCCATTGGGTGCCTCGATTCAGTGGGGGCTTTTCAAAGGGTACTGTCAGGTTAACGCATTTATCAGTAAGTGTACGACAAAAAGTGGGGGCGAGAGGCTCATTTGATGCTTTCCAGAGTATTGGAGTGGGTGTTTTTGCGTGTTTTATGCCTCAAAATACCGGCTAAGTGGGAATGCGTTTTCCCTGAAAAACTTAACCTGACAGTACCCCTGACAATACCGTTTCAATGCCACTGATTTATCCATGCCGCAAACTCTGATGGCCGCAGGCGGTAACGGGCAATATTTCCTTCATGGAGGGCCATAAGCTCCGTTTCCACGACCTCTACAAATCGGGCACCATTCGCTGGTGAATCCCAAGTTGCTGCGCCTCTTATGAAGGTGGAGGCAGCTTGCTTGCCTAGCCCCGAACGTACGATTTTGGCGACTGTCGTGAGGATCAATGCCCGGTACCGCAGGCGAAATGGATCCGGCTCGCCGAGGCTTTGTCGCACCGCTGCATAGCGGGCGCTGGATCGCTCGTAAGCCCATACGAATACGTCATGCAGCAGTTCGATTCTGTTCAGTTCGTAGACGCCGAGTATGCCATCCACATAGGCACGCTCCGGGACATCCACAAAGGATAGCGGGCAGAGATTTTTGTGGATGAAAGGCAAGTTGGCCGCAAGCCGGGAGACTCGTTTGTTGACGTCTTCAAATGGCTGCAGGTAAGGCATGTGCACCATGACAAAAAAAGCCTGCTCAAAAGGGTCCTCGATCGCCGCTGCCGTATCCAGGATTTGTCGGAAACACTCTTCGATGAGCTGAGGTACTTCAAGCGGATGATATACGGTACCGGAAATGCCAACCGGAATGGCACGCAGGCGCCCGCAAGCCTTCGGGTCGGCCAGCAAATTATCCGAGAGCAGGGCATGCAAATTGAGAACAGTATAAGGGTTGAATCCCACCTCGTCTGCTGACTCTACAAGAAACTCGATGGCCGCCTTGTGATTCAGAATCATCTGCGCCTCTCGAGCATCCTTGCCCTCGGCAGCTTCCCCGAGTGCTAGTAACCGCTCGGTTTCTAGCAGGGAGTACGTGTTTCCTTCAAGGCGGGAGGAGTTCCAGGATAGATCAATCAGCAGGCGGTCAAATATCTGACGGGCAAACGTCCCGGCAGATCGCTCGCCATCCGGTGAGCGGCCCCTGTCGGCTAGGCGCTGGCGCGTATCTGCTGGCAGGTAAAATGTGTGGTTTGGCCGGTAGGCGTCGAGAAACCTCCTGTTGTATCCAACCGGGTGCCGTTCGTGTAATGGCCTGCGCATGGCCTGACGGATGACTTCGGCCTCGGCGCTGATGGGGATATACGAGGTATCCCCCCCCCCTAACTCGGTCAGGCCGGGTCCAACTTGACTGGCGGCAGCGACATTTGACAGTTGGTATCGGCTGCCCCGGCTGCGACCGCTGATGGTCAGGCTCCCTTGCTGAACCAGTTGGGCCAACCGTCGTTGAAGGGTGCGGCGCGGCAGCTTGATTGGAAGCGCCCCCTCGATCTCTTCGATGGCTGCCCCCTCCATAAAGTGGCCAACCGCCTGCAATACGGCCTGTAGATCGTCCTGGGGTACTGGTCTTGACATAGAGCCTCTTTGTGGCGCGATCCGCGTTATCGTGCCACATGGCGGGGTTATGTGGCACGAAACCTAGTATGCGCCACTTTATGTGGCGCGCAAGTCATTTCGCGCCACTAACTGATCAGTGGCCAAGTTATCGAAATATACGTAGTCGGTCCTGAAAAATTCGTTTTCCACGCACACAACATACCCCCAGGGGTGTTGGCGCGCGTTGAATTTTGACCCCCCGTGCGCGTTGAATTTTGACCCGGGGGTTGATAGCCAGGCTTTGCTGCCCGACTGTGGATAAGTCTACTGGATGCTGATGACGATCGGAAGCGGAGAT
>JAJZBU010000035.1 GCA_021851865.1 Pseudomonadota bacterium
TTCTCCTGATACACCGAGGATGCAGGTCGCCGGTGACACCCGGTGCAACGGCCTATCCATGCCTTGCATGGTGGCTCTATTGACCGTGGGCTGTCCTTAGCTTGCGCAAGGTCAGGCAGTCTGGGGTACGAGTGGACCGTGGCGGGTCAAGTTAAGAATCGCGGTCGTCGCCATCGAACTTACCGCCGATGCGCCCACTGCGCAGCAGAGTGACACCGTTTTCATACTCGGGGGCGTCGGCCTGCCCTCATGGCAGTTACACCTGGAAACAGGCTAGGTGTCATGAGAGTTACAAGAGTACCCGGTGCGCCAGTGGCGACGGGCGCGCCATGGCGCGAACGCTAGGCGCAGGTATTCGGCATATGAATTGCTAAGAATTGCTAAGAATTGCCAAGAGCTGCTAAAAAGGATACATCGGCGGGCAAGATGCTCACCGTCGAAGGGAGAACAGGGATGTGCCATGACAGCGACAATCTCCTGCTGGCCCTTTCCGGGTCGATTGCGATGTGGCCCCGGCGTCGACATACTGCCGAGGCTCTTGCCTGAAAAACAAAAACTGGCGCGAAAGACAAGAAACAAAAAGAAAAACCCCCAAACGGGAGGAGCGTGCGATGAAACGGCGTGGATGGACGATGCTGGCGGTGAGCTTGATCACGGTGGCGCTGGCGCTGGCGGTGCTGTGGAGCAGCGATGACGCGACCCTGGGGCGCACCGGCCCCCTCGCCCTGGGCGCGGCGAGCATGACGGCGGATACGGCGATACCGCATTTCCGCAGCGGTCTCGAGGCCTTACCGAGCAGCCTGCGCGGCAGCCAAGTCGATGGCGTTCTGCGTGTCGATAGCGCCGGCCACCTGCGCATCGATCGCCAGGTGCGCTCGGTCTTCGATTACTTCCTCTCGGCCCTCGGCGAAGAGTCCCTGCCCGTCATCCTCGCTCGCCTGCACGCTTATATCCACCAGCAATTGCCAGCCATGGCGGCGGCGGAGGCGATCGCCCTGCTCGATCAGTACGTCGCTTACAAACAGGCTTTGGCGCAGCTGCCGACGCCGCAGCAGACGCAGGGTGGCCAGGTCGACGTCAGTGCCATGGAGCAGCGTTTGAGCATGGTGCAGGGTCTACGCCGGCAATATCTGCCGACGCAGGCGGTACAGGCCTTTTTTGGTGAGGAGGACGCTTACGCCGCGTACTCGTTGGCGCGCGTGCGCATCCTGCAGGACGCCAGCTTGAGCGCCGCCGCCAAGGCGAGCGAACTGGCCGCGGCCGAGGAGCAGTTGCCAGCGTCGTTGCAAGCGAGCCTGCGCACCGCCGATCAGGTGCAGAACCTGCAGGCTTTGACCGAGCAATGGCGTCAGGCCAAAGGCAATGCCGCGCAGCTGCACCAGATCCGGGAAAATCTGGTGGGGGCGGCGGCGGCGGATCGGCTCGATGCCCTCGACCAGCAGCGGGCGGCTTTCGCCAGCCGATTGCAGTCCTACCTGCAGCAGCGCTCGAGCATCTTGGCCAACAGCAACCTGTCGCCAGATGATCGGCAGAGCGCCGTCAACAACCTGCTCAGCAACAGCTTCAGCGCTGCCGAGCGGCCGCGCGTGCAGGCGCTGCAACAGGATGCTTCAGCGCTGCCGGCGGGTTAACCGGGAGGGAGGCCGGCGGCATTCTCGAGATCGCGCAGTCCCTGCTCGAGATAATCGAGCAGGCGCTGCACCGAAGGCAGGGTACGCCGACAGGCGATGATGCCGAACTCGAGCGAGTCGGCATAGCTGGTCAGGGTGATGTTGAGGGCCATGCGGTCGAGAACGATGGACACCGGATAGACGCCCTGCAGGCGCGCTCCGTTCCAGTACAGGGGTTCGCGCGGTCCGGGGACGTTGGAGATGATGACGTTGAAGGCCTGCCAGCCCGGTGCCAAGCCGGTGAGCATCTGCAGTCCGCCGGGGGCCAGGGTGAGGGCGCTGTAATTGAGGATCTCGGTCGCCGTCATCGTGCTCAGGCGATGCTTGATGTTGAGCACCGACTCATGCACCACCTGCAAGCGGTGCGCCGGATCGGCGATATGCGTGCCGAGGTTGGCCAGGATCATGGCGATCTGGTTGCCGCCGATGCTGTCGTCGTTGCGCAGGTTCATCGGCACCATGGCGATCAGCGGCTGATCGGGCAGAGCGCGCTGGGTGATCAGGTATTCGCGCAGGGCGCTACCACAGATGGCGAGGACGACGTCATTGATGGTGCAGCCGAAGACACGGGCGAGCTGCTTGAAGCGCGGCAGGGCATAAGACTGTGCCGCGAAGCGTCGCGAACCGGTGATGCGGGTGTTGAGGATGCAGTTGGGCGCCTGAAACGCCGAGACGTAGGCCTCATCCTGGCGCGCTGCCCGGATCGATTGCATGATCGCGCGCGTCACCGTCGGCAGGGTGCTGAACTGCGCGCCCAGGCCGCGGCTGAGTCGGGCGAGGCCGCTGGCGACATCGGCGACGTTGGGCAGTCCGCCCTCGCGCCGCGCCTGCGGACGCGCCCAGAGGGGCGGCAGGTGGCGTTCATCGGGATCGTTGGATAGAGCGCGCGCTCCGAGGCGCATCGCCGAGACACCATCGGTGACGCTATGGTGGATCTTGCTGTAAAGAGCGAAGCGGCGGTTCTGTATGCCTTCGATCAGATGCACTTCCCAGAGCGGACGCGCGCGATCGAGCAGGTTGGAGTGTTCGGCCGACACCAGCGCCAGCAACTCGCGGATACGGCCTGGCTTGGGCAGGGCTTCATGCCGGAAGTGGTGGTCGAGATCAAACTGCTGGTCGTCGACCCAGAAAGACTGGCCGAGGCGGGAGAACAGGCGCTGGTTGAAGGGCGCCACCGGCTCGGTGTAGGAACGCATTTGCTCGGCGAGTTCGCTGACGTATTTCGGTCCGGCGCCATCGGGATAGCTGAACAGCTGTAGTCCCGCTACATGCATGGGCTGCTGCCGACGTTCCATCCACAGAAAAAGTTGATCGACGGGGCTCAAGGGTTTCATCATTTGCTTCCTGCTGATGCTCGGCTTAGAGATTAACTTAGAACCAGCGTGCTAGCCAGCTTCTAGGCAGGCGGCCGGCGACGGGCACCAGCCAGCGCCAGGGCCAAGCCGGGACGATCAGCTGCGTGCTTTCCGCGAGGATGGCGTCGGCCATAGAGACGGCCGCCTTGTCGGCGCTGATGACAAAGGGGTAGCGGCGCATGTCGGCGGCGATGTCGGTGTCGATGAAGCCGGGGTGGATGGCGAGAACGCTGATGCCGTGTTTGCCCAGCTCGACGCGGGCACAATCGAGATAAGCGGTCAGGGCAGCCTTGGAAGCGCAATAGCTGCCGCTGCCCGGCAGGGGTAGCCAGGCGGCGATCGAGGACATGCCGACGAGGCGACCATGACCGTTCTGCCGAAAGAGCGTCGTCGCGGCGTCGAGGGTGGCGACGGCGCCGAGGTAGTTGGTGTCCATGATGCGACGATCGAGAGCGATGTCGCCCGTTCCCATGCGGCGGCTGCCGGCGATGCCGGCATTGGCGATGACGATGTCGAGACCGGCAAGGCGCGTGGCGAGCGCTTTGAGCGCCGCCGGCACCTGTTCCACCTGGCTGACATCGAGCGCCGCCACCTCGACCTGCACGCCGTGGGCGGCGCGCAGCTCCTCAGCCAAAGCCTGCAGACGGTCGAGGCGACGGGCGGTCAAGGCCAGGCGGTGGCCGCGAGCCGCCAGCTCCCGCGCCAGAGCGGCGCCGATGCCGCTCGATGCACCGGTGATCAGGATGCTGCGTTGCATGGCGCCCTCCTTGCGGCTTGTCGCTCTGCCGCCCTCAGAAGAAGGCGAACTGTTCCGGACTCAGTTTCATCATCGCCGCATGCGGATTGAGCATGGCCTCGGCGTGCCCGCGCGTACGCGGCAGGAGCTTGTCGAAATAGAAGTCGGCCGTCAATAGCTTGGCTTCATAGAATTCGCGCGACTCAGCGCCGCCTTTGGCGAGTTTCTCGGTGGCGACGGCCGCCTGCAGGGCCCAGAAGTAGGCCATGCTGACATAGCCGGAGTACATCAGGAAGTCGACGGAAGCCGCGCTCACCAGTTCGCGATCCTTGCGCGCCGCCAGGAGGATGCGCGTGGTCAGATAGTTCCATTCTGCCGCCAGCTTGCTCAAGGTCCAGCAATAGGAGCGCAGACGGCGATGGCGGGCATGGCGCAGAGCGAAGCGGGCGATGTCGGCGGTGAATTCGCGCACGCAAGCACCGCGGGTGAGCAGCAGCACCTTGCGCCCGAGCAGGTCGAGAGCCTGAATGCCGGTCGTGCCTTCATAGAGGGTGCTGATGCGTGCGTCGCGCAGGATCTGTTCCATGCCGTGTTCACGAATATAGCCGTGACCGCCGAAGACCTGCATGCCGAGGCTGCTCGCTTCGAGGCCGAGCTCGGTGAGAAAGCCCTTCAGGATCGGTGTCAGAAAGCCGAGTTTGTCGTCCCAGTGGGCGTAGGCCTTGTCGTCGCCTGCGAGCATGCCGTTGACCATGTGGTCGGCGTACTGTGCCGCGAAATAGACCATCGCCCGCCCGCCTTCGGCGACGCATTTTTGCGTCAGCAGCATGCGCCGTACGTCGGCGTGCCAGATCAGGGCGTCAGCTTTTTGCTGTGGTTCTTTTTTGCCCGTCAAGGCGCGCATTGAGCGGCGTTCCTTGGCGTAGGCGAGGGCGCCCTGATAGCTCAGCTCGGCGTGCGCGACGCCCTGCACGGCGGTGCCGATGCGGGCGGTGTTCATGAAGGTGAACATGGCTTCGAGGCCACGATGCGCCTGTCCCAGCATCCAGCCCTGGGCGCCGTCGAAGTTGAGCACGGCGGTGGCGGAAGCCTTGATCCCCATCTTGTGCTCGAGGGCACCGCAGGAGACGCCGTTGCGGGCACCGACGTGACCCTGCGCGTCGACTTGGTTCTTGGGCACTAAAAAGAGCGAGATGCCGCGCGTACCGGGAGGGGCATCGGGGAGACGGGCGAGGACGATGTGGACGATGTTGTCGGCGAGATCATGTTCTCCGGCGGAGATGAAGATCTTGGTGCCGGTGATGCGGAAGCTGCCGTCGGCCTGTGGTTCGGCGCGCGTGCTCACCTGACCGAGATCGGTGCCGCACTGCGGCTCGGTCAGACACATGGTGCCGGTCCACTCGCCGCTCACCAGGCGCGGCATATAGAGCGCCTTGAGCGCCGCATCGCCGTGTTGCATGAGGGTGTTCATGCAGCCGAGAGACAGGCCGGGATACATGGTGAAAGACCAGTTGGCGGTGCCCATCATCTCGGATTTGATCAGGCCGAGCGACATCGGCAGCCCCTGCCCGCCAAACTCCTCCGGATGCGACAGGCCTTGCCAGCCACCGGCGATGTACTGGGCATAGGCGTCCTTGAAACCGGCCGGGGTGCGGACTTCGCCTTGATCGAAGTGGCAGCCTTCGGCGTCGCCACTGGCGTTGAGCGGCGCCAGCACTTCCTCACAGAACTTTGCCGCCTCGCTGAGGATCGCCTCGACCATGTCCGGTGTGGCATCCTTGCCATTGACCAGCTGGGCATAGTGGCCCGGGAAGTCGAGAACTTCGTTCATGAGAAAGCGCATATCGCGCAAGGGAGCTTGATAGTTCGGCATGGTGTGACCCCGTGACAGGTGATTCAGGATGACGGCATGATAGGGGCGAGTCGAGTTTCAGTGAATGACTGTACTGCCAACTTTGTGCGTCACCAGAGCCGCTGTGTTAAACTGGTGCCTGCCGACAATAACAACAAGGCCGCTACGGCCAGGGAGGCGCAGGTGGTGCAGGCAGGAAGCTACAGGATCGGAGGAGCGCTCGCGCTCATGGTGATCCTGCTGGGGGCTCTGGGCGGTTGCAGTACGCTCGGTTTTGGACACAAGCCGCTGAATGAACTCAAGGCGCGTTACGAGACCAAGGATTCGCGCTATGTCGATATCGATGGCACCGAGGTGCACTATCGCATCGAAGGCAATCTCGATGGTCCGACCTTGCTGCTCATTCACGCCGTCACCGCGTCCTTGCAGACCTGGGATGGCTGGGTCGACAATCTCAAGGACAATTACCGCATCGTCCGTCTCGACATGCCGGGTTGCGGCCTGACCGGACCTTTCGTCAACAGTGATGACTATTCGCCGGAAGCGCTCGAACATTTCCTGGCGCAGTTCATCGACAAGGTCGGTCTCGACCACTTCGATCTCGCCGGCAACTCGCAAGGCGCCATGGTCGCCTGGATGTACGCCATCAAGCATC
Source organism: Pseudomonadota bacterium (assembly GCA_021851865.1). GTDB lineage: Bacteria > Pseudomonadota > Gammaproteobacteria > Pseudomonadales > Moraxellaceae > JAJZHK01. Next base: position 6,269 of record JAJZBU010000035.1, read on the forward strand.
CCGACCACGTCGACAAGATGGTCCTGATCCAGCCCATCGCTTATCCGCAGAAGCTGCCGCAGATCATCGACTTCATCACCATGCCGGTGATTCGTGACATCGGCTATGTCATGGCGCCGAAGTTTCTCGTGACGACGATCGCGCGGCAGGTCTACGGTGATCCGGATCGGCTCAACGACCGCATCATCGATCGCTACTTCGATCTCGAGCAGCGCAAGGGCAATCGCGTCGCCATGCTCAAGACCCTGGTGCAGCTACGCCACATCTCGCACACCGAGAAATATGCGCGCATGGTGCCGCTGATCAAGGTGCCGACGATGATCGAGTGGGGGGAGAAGGACAACTTCCTGCCGCGCGCCGTTCTCGAGCGCTGGCATCATGATCTGCCCAAGGCACCGATCGTGATCTACCCCTGGGGTGGGCACATCACCATGGAGGAGGTCCCCATGCAGACCTCGCGCGACGCCGACCGCTTCTTCAGCGGTCTGCCGATCAAGAGCAATATGTGGATCGAAAGCACGGAGATACAGGACTAGCGCGATCGCTGTGTCCACCAGCCGACCAGGCGCATGCCGACGGCTAGGCTGGCGACGAAGATCAGGAGATAGGCGCGGCCACTGGCGAGCATGACCAGAGCCGGCGCTGGACAGAGTCCGGTGATGCCCCAGCCGAGACCGAAGAGGGCGGCGCCGAAGATCAACCGGGGGGCGATGCGCCGCGTGTCCGGCCACTGAAAGGCATCGCCGAGCCAGGTGCGCTGGCGGCGGTGGGCGTAGCGGAAGAAGGGCCAGGCGCTGAGCACGGCGCTGCCCATGACCAGGGCCAGGGCCGGGTTCCAGGCGCCGCTCACGTCGAGGAAGTCGAGGACGCGGCGCGGGTCGGTCATGCCGGAGACGAGCAGACCGCAGGAAAACAGAAAAGCGACGCTGTAAGCGAGCAGAGCTTTACGCATCTTAGCCTCCCAAGTGCAGCAGATGGCGCATCATCCAGACGCTCAACAGACCTGTGGCCATGAACGTGACGGTGGCGAGCAGCGAGCGCGGCGACTGGTTGGCCAGGCCGCAGACACCGTGACCGCTGGTGCAGCCGTTGCCGAGGGCGGTGCCGACGCCGACCGCCAGGCCGCCGAGAGCCGCCTGCCCGAGTCCGCCGGCGAGATGATAGCTGGGAAGATGCGAGAACAGGACGAGCAGGCCGGGCGGCGTCATCAGGCCGGCGAGATAGGCGAGACGCCAGGCGTGATCGCCCCACTCACCGCGCAGGGCCTTGCCGAAGATGCCGCTGATCCCGGCGATGTGACCACTGCCGAGGATGAGCAGGCCGCTGGCGACACCGATCGCCACACCACCGAGCACACTGGCGAGGATCATGACGATGCCTGCGTCAGCAGGGCGCGCGCAAACGCGGCCAGATCGGCATAGACGAGCGGTGGCTCGCTCCAGGCCTGCGTCGCCAGCTGGGACTGGGTGATGGCGCCTTTGCCGGTGAGGACGAGGACGGGGCGCAGACCGCGTGCCGCACCCGCCTGCAGATCGCGCAGCGAGTCACCGACCATGTAGGCGCCCTGCAAAGAGCCATGCCGGGCGATGAGCTGATCGATCAGGCCGGGCCGGGGTTTGCGGCAGGGGCAGTCGGCGTCGGGGCCATGCGGGCAGAAGACGACGTCGGCGACGTCGCCGCCTTCGGCGCGCACCAGGGCGCGCATCTTGTCGTGCATGGCGGCGAGCTCCGCCAGATCATAGTAACCACGCGCGATGCCCGATTGATTGGTGGCCACGAACAAGGACCAGCCGGCTTTGCTCAGCGCCGCCATGGCCGCGATCGAACCCGGCAGGGGCAGCCAGTCGTCGACGCTGCGCACATAGTCGTCGCGATCCTGATTGATGACGCCATCGCGATCGAGAACGATACTCGCGTTCATGCCTGGACCTGCAGCAGACCGAAATCGGCGACCTGGAGAAATTGTCGGCGCAGATCGCCGAGCAGAGCCAGACGATTGGCGCGCAGGGCAGGATCCTCGGCCATCACCATGACTTCGGCGAAGAAGTCGTCGATCGGCTGCCGCAGTCCCGCGAGCAGGCCGAGCAAGCTCATGTAGTCGCCCTGCTCGCTCGCCCTCTGCAAGCGCGGATGCTGCGCCGCCAGGGCTTCGGCGAGGGCGCTCTCGGCGCGATCGCGCAGCAGGCTGGCGTCGGGGCAGGTGGCCGGTGCGCTGCCAGCCTGTGCCGCGAGGATGTTGGCGACGCGCTTGTTGGCGGCAGCCAGGGCGGCGAGGTCGGTGCTGCTACGGAAGGCGTGCAGCGCCTTGACCCGCAGCTCGACGTCATAGGGGCGCTGCGCCCGACAGGCGAGAACGGCCTGCAGGGTGTCGCTGGCGATGCCCTGCTCCTCATAGTAGGCACGGTAGCGCGCGGTGAAGAAGTCGAGCAGCTCGGTGGCGGTGGTGGCGGCGAGGGGGAGGGTGTAGCCCTGCAGGGTGTAGGCGATGAGCTCGCCGAGATCGAGATCGAGGCTCTGTTCGATGAGGATGCGCAGAACGCCGAGCGCGGCGCGGCGCAAGGCGTAAGGATCGGCCGATCCGGTCGGCGCCTGGCCGAGGCCGAAGATGCCGCCGAGGCTGTCGAGGCGATCAGCCAGCGCCACAGCCAGACCGATGCGTGTCGCCGGCAAGGCATCACCGGCGTGGCGCGGCAGATATTGCTCGAACAGGGCCTGAGCGATGTCCTCGTGCAGTCCCTCGATCTGGGCATAATGTCGTCCCATCAGGCCCTGCAGTTCCGGGAACTCGGCGACCATCAAGGTGGCGAGATCGGCCTTGCACAGACGCCCGGCGGCGGCGGCAAGATCAGCATCGGCAGCGATGCGCACGGCGATCCAGGCGGCGAGGCGCGCGACCCGCTGCGCCTTGTCGGTGAGCGAGCCGAGATCTTTCTGGAAGACGACCTGGGCGTTGGCGCGGTCGTGTTCGGCCAGACTCTTTTTCTGATCCTGCCGGAAGAAGAACTCGGCATCGCTCAGGCGTGGCCGCACCACGCGTTCATTGCCGGCGATGATCTGATCGGCGATCGGCGAGTCGATGTTGCTGATGAAGATGAAGTGGGGCAACAGCTTGCCGGCGTCGTCGAGCACCGGGAAGTACTTCTGGTTGCCCTGCATGGTGGAGATCAAGGCCTCCTGCGGCACGGCGAGAAACCGTTCCTCAAAACGGCCACACAGGGCGACCGGCCATTCGACCAGGGCGCAGACCTCATCGAGCAACTCTTCGTGCATCAGGGCGCGCCCGCCAAGACGCGTCTGCAAGGCTTGCACCTGGGCGAGGATGTGGCGCCGACGTTCGGCAAAGTCGGGCATGACGCGCGCCGCCTCGAGGACGCGGACATAGTCACGGGCGTGCGTCAGGGTGTGTGGTCCGGGCGCCATGAAGCGATGGCCGAGCACCTGTCGACCGCTCTCGAGACCGAGCAGGCGCGCCGCCACGACGCTGTCGCCGAGCAGCAGCACCAGGGTATGCACCGGGCGCACGAATTCTTCCCGGCGCGCGCCCCAGCGCATGCGCTTGGCGATGGGCAGATCGGCGAGCGCCTTGGCGATGATGACGGGCAGGAGTTCGCGCGCCGATTGTCCGGCGATGCGCCGGTGCAGGCGCAGCTTGTCCTGGCTGCGGTCGAGCTCGGCGACGCTCACCCCTTGCTTGCGCGCGAAGCCGAGGGCCGCTGCCGTCGGCGTACCGTCGGCCGCGAAAGCGGCGCGCACCGGCGGACCTTCGGCGATGACTTCACGGTCGGGCTGCAACAGGCGCAGCTGTGCCAGAAAAAATCCCAGACGGCGCGGGCTGGCGTAAGGCCGGCTGTGCTCCTTCTGCCAGTCCAGTCCGGCGGCCTGCAGCCCCTGACAGACGCCGTCATAAAGGGCGTGCATGAGGGTCTTGAGCGAAGTCGGCGGCAGCTCTTCGCAACCGAGTTCAAACAGGAAGTCATCAGCCTGCATCATGTGTTCTCCTGCGCGGCGGCCAGTTCCTGGCGCAATTCCGGGGCGGCGAGGGGGAAGCCGAGACGCTCACGCGCGGCAAAGTAAGCGGCGGCGACGCGCGTCGCCAGGGTGCGGATGCGCAGAATGTAGCGTTGCCGTTCGGTCACCGAGATGGCGCGGCGCGCATCGAGCAGATTGAAGGTGTGCGAGGCCTTGAGGATGTGCTCGTAGGCGGGCAGCGGCAGGGCCAGCTCGATCAGGCGCAGGGCCTCCTGCTCGTGGCCATCGAAGAGCTCGAACAGACGCGCGACGTTGGCGTGCTCGAAGTTATAGGTCGACATCTCGACTTCGTTCTGATGAAAGACGTCGCCATAACGCACACAGCCATGCTCGCTGCGCGACCACACCAGATCGTAGACCGAATCGACGCCCTGCAGGTACATGGCGATGCGCTCGAGGCCATAGGTGATCTCGCCGGTGACCGGGTAGCAATCGAGGCCGCCGACCTGCTGGAAGTAGGTGAACTGTGTCACTTCCATGCCATTGAGCCAAACTTCCCAGCCGAGACCCCAGGCACCCAGGGTCGGGGATTTCCAGTTGTCCTCGACGAAGCGCACGTCGTGCTGGGCGGGATCGATACCGATCTGGCGTAGCGAATCGAGATAGAGGTCGAGGATGTCATCGGGGTTGGGCTTGAGCACTACCTGAAACTGATAGTAGTGCTGCAGGCGGTTCGGGTTTTCACCATAGCGGCCGTCGGTGGGGCGGCGTGATGGCTGTACATAGGCGGCGCGCCAGGACTCCGGGCCGATGGCGCGCAGGAACGTGGCGGTATGGAAAGTGCCGGCGCCCATTTCCATGTCATAGGGCTGCACCACAACGCAGCCCTGGCGCGCCCAGTAGTGCTGCAACTGCAAGATCAGCTCCTGGAAAGTCAGCGGCTCGGCGTGTGACATGGTCGCTCCTGCGGGCATTGGCGATCGGAAAGACCGTCGATTATAGCCGGGGCAGAGCGCCTTAGATAGGCTGGCCGGGCAGCCACAGCTGTCATGGTGCGGTCAGCCGCTGGCCGGTACGGTGGGGAGCTATTTGGCGGTCACCGCGGTATTCGGCGTCTGCGGCAAGCGCGGCATTTTCTGGATCGGGAACTCGCCGGTCAGACTGTTGAGAAAGGCGACGATGTCGGCGACGTCACCATCACTCAGCGATTTATCCAACTGTGTCTTCGCCATCACGCGCACGGCTTCTTCCAAAGTCGCGACCGAGCCATTGTGGAAATAGGGTGCCGTCAGCGCAACATTGCGCCAGGAGGGGACGCGCCACAGGTGCTGGTCATTGACGTTCTTGGTCACCGCATAGCGGCCCATATCATCCTTGAGATGATATTTTTGTACATACTCGTTGTTTTCGAAGGTCGGGAATTTCTGATAGAAGCCGCTGCCCTGCGGCAGGGCAGGGCCGGCAAAGTCAGGGCCCATATGGCAACCGGTGCAACCGGTCTGCTCGACCAGTTTCATACCGCGCAGCGCTTGCGCCGACAGGGCCTTTTTGTCGCCTTTCATGTAGCGGTCAAAGGCGCTGTTGGGGGTGAGCAGGGTGCGTTCATAGGCAGCGATCGCCATGGCGATGTGGTCATAGGTGACCGGCGTCTTGCCGGCAAAGACCTGGGCGAAGGCATGGGCGTAGCCGGGAATGGACTGGATACGCGCCACTGTCGCTGCCGCCGAGGGCATACCCATCTCGATCGGGTTGAGGATGGGGCCTTTCGCCTGCTCTTCCAGGGAGGCAGCGCGGCCATCCCAGAACTGTACACTGAGGAAAGCGGCATTCCACACGGTCGGAGCGCTACGCCCGCCTTTTTGACCGCCGACGCCGATGGAAACCGGGCGATTGTCGGTGCCATTGCTCATGACGTTGTGACAGGAGTTGCAGGAGACTGTGCCATCGACGGACAGTCGCGGATCAAAATAGAGCTGCTGGCCGAGCGCGATCTTGGCGGCGCTCATCGGGTTGTCGGCAGGGATGGGCGGCGTCGCCGGCAAGGCTTCGAGGGCTTGTGCGGCGGCGCCTAGACCGAGCAGGCATGAGACGAGCAGTGCGGATTTGACGATGAGCATCGATATCTCCTTTCCAGAAGCGCAGATGGCAGGGCTAGGCACAGTGGCTGCCAGCAGTCTAGTCCGAATCGGCCAGTGTGTATCGCTATGCATGTAAAAATCATGCCAGCGCTCCGCCATCGCCAAGCCCGGCAGCATCGCTCGCCAGGACATCCGTGCCGGCGCTGTGATCGAGCACCTGCAGGAGCTGATCGAGCTCGTCGCGCAGGTTGGCGAGGCCGGGCGCGTCGAGGCCGAGCTCGGCGAGCAGGCGCGCCGGGATGATGCGACAGGTCTCGCGTAAGGCCCAGCCGCGTTCGGTCAGGGCGATGCGCACCGCCCGTTCATCGCTGGGATCGCGCTGTCGCTCGATCATGCCCTGCTCCTGCAGGCGCTTGAGCAGCGGCGTCAAGGTGTTGGAGTTGAGGCGCGCCTGTTCGCCGAGCACGCCGATGCGGCAAGGTGAGAACTCCCACAAAATCATCAGGATGATGTATTGCGGATAGGTCAGACCAAGCGGCGCCAGCACCGGCTGGTAAAGACGGGTCACCAGCCGCGAGGCGGCGTAAAGACGAAAGCAGATCTGGTCGCGCAACAGCGGCCCGTTCTGGTCAGTGGCGGGCACGACAGACTCCTCGGAGGATGGCAGGCATCATGATGCTCCGTCGGGTAGGCCGCGGGCAAGTCGAGCTTGCTGCAAGGCGGCGAGGCGGTGTTCGCGGATGGCGGTTTGCAGGGCGTGGCCGCGCAGACCGCGGTCGAGGACATCGTGCAGGGACAGCCCTTGCACGACGTCGTATGCGGCGATCAGCCAATCGCCTTGTGGATAGGCTTGTTCCTGCTGGCCGAGGCGACCGCGCACATCGATGTGACAGGCGAGGACGAAATCGCGCAGACGCTGCGGCCGGCGCAGGCCATCACAGGCCTCGATGAGGGACAGCTGCGCCGCCGCGTCGTCGACCTGCAGGCGATGCAGGTGCAGGTGCTCAGCGCAGACCAAAAGAGCCAGTTCCGTCGTTTCGCGCGGCAGGCGCAGGCGCTGTGCGAAGGCCCGCACCAGCGGCAGGCCGCGTTCGCCATGACCGGGATGCGAGGGCAGCAGAGCGCGCGGTGTTGCCGCCTTGCCGAGATCATGCAGGAGCACGGCCGTGCGCACCGGCAGAGAGGCTTGCATCGCGGCGGCGACGTCGAGACAGAGCATCAGGTGTTCGCCGGTGTCGACTTCGGGATGCCAGGCCGCCGACTGCTCAACGCCAAACAGATCGGCGATCTCGGGAAACCACACGGGCAGGGCGCCGACCTCGCGCAGGACGCGGAAATAGAGCGCCGGGCGTTCCTGTTGCAGGGCCTTGCAGGTCTCCTGCCAGACACGTTCCGGACTCAGGCTGACGAGTTCGCCACTGGCGCAGATCTGTCGCATCAGCTGCAAGGTCGAAGGCGCGATGTGAAAGCCGAGCGGCGCCAGACGGGTGGCGAAACGCGCGACGCGCAGCACGCGTAAGGGATCTTCGACGAAAGCGGGTGAAACATGGCGCAGCACGCGCGCCTGCAGATCGGCGGCGCCGCCATAAGGATCGATCAGATTCCCGGCCTCGTCCTGGGCGATGGCATTGATCGTCAGGTCACGCCGGGCGAGGTCTTCCTCCAGGCTGATCTGCGGCGTAGCGACGCAGTCGAAGCCGGTATGTCCCTGGCCGCGTTTGCGCTCCTGCCGCGCCAAGGCGTATTCCTCGCCGCTGTCGGGATGCAGAAAAACGGGAAAGTCCTTGCCGACCTGACGGTAGCCGAGCGTGAGCAGCGCTTCGGCGCTAGCGCCGACCACGACATGGTCGCGTTCGCTGACGGGTAGGCCGAGCAGGCGGTCACGAACGGCCCCCCCGACGAGATAGCTGCGCATAAGACCTATCCTCCAAGTCCGGCACGATTATAGCCACAGACGCGCTAGATCTGGACCTGACGTTCGACGCCATCGCGGCCCACCGACCAGCGCGTGCAGACCTGGCCGGCATGACAGGACTCGAGGTGGACATCGAATTTCCATAAGTGATAGAGGTGTTTGAGGACGTCTTCGGTGCTGCTGCCAAGAGGACGGCCGTGATGTTGTTCATGGCGCAGGGTGAGACTGCGGTCACCGCGCAGATCGACGTTCCACACCTGGATATTGGGCTCATTCATCGACAGGTTGTACTGGTCGGAGAGCGCCTGCCGCACACTGCGAAAGCCCTCATCGTCATGGATGGCGGCGACCAAGCGATAGTCCGCCGCGGGTTGGTCGAGCAGCTGAAAGAAGCGAAAACGCCGCATCAGACGCGGGCTGAGAAATTGCTGGATGAAGCTCTCATCCTTGAAGTTCTGCATGGCGAACTGCAAGGTGGCGCGCCAGTCCGAGCCGGCGATGTCGGGAAACCAGTGCCGATCCTCGGCTTCGGGATGCTCGCAGATGCGCCGCAGATCGGTGTACATGGCATAACCGAGGGCGTAGGGGTTGATGCCGTTGAAGGCGGGGCTGTCGTAGTCAGGCTGAGCGATCACTGCCGTGTGCGAGCGCAGAAATTCAAGCATGAAGCCATCGCTGACCAGACCGTTGTCATAGAGGTCGTGGAGCAGGCGGTAGTGCCAGAAGCAGGCCCAGCCCTCGTTCATCACCTGCGTCTGGCGTTGCGGATAGAAGTACTGCGCCAGTTTGCGCACGATGCGCACCACTTCGCGTTGCCAGGGTTCGAGCAAAGGGGCGTTCTTCTCGATGAAGTAGAGTAGATTCTCCTGCGGCTCGCTGGGGAAGCGCCGAGCCGGGTCGTCCAGGGCGTCGTGGCCGCCGCGTTGCGGCAGGGTGCGCCAGAGCAGATTGACCTGCTTTTGCAGCAGGGCTTCGCGCTCTTCCTGCCGCTGTTGTTCTTCGGCGGCCGAGATCGGGTAGGGACGCTTGTAGCGATCGACGCCATAGTGCATGAGGGCGTGGCAGGCGTCGAGCACCGCCTCGACTTCGCGCAGGCCATGACGCTCCTCGCAGCGGCGCAGATAGTGGCGGGCGAAGACCAGATAGTCGATGATGCTGCCGGCGTCGGTCCAGGTGCGAAACAGATAATTGCCCTTGAAGAAAGAGTTGTGACCGTAGCAGGCGTGCGCGATGACCAGCGCCTGCATGGCCATCGTGTTCTCCTCCATGAGATAGGCGATGCAGGGATTGGAATTGATCACGATCTCATAGGCCAGCCCCATCTGACCGCGTTTGTAAGCGTGGTCGACGCCGACGAAGTGCTTGCCGAAGGACCAGTGATGATAGTGGATGGGCATGCCGACGGCGGCGTAGGCGTCCATCATCTGCTCCGAGGTGATGATCTCGATCTGGTTCGGATAGGTGTCGAGATGATGCTCTCGGTGCGCGATGAGTGCGATTTCCTCGTCATAGCGGGCGAGCCGTTCGAAAGTCCATTCGGCATCCGTGGACAGGGGTTTGCGGCGAGCCATGCGCGATCGGCGGCGTTACGCCGCCGCCTCCTTCTTACGCGCGAAGAGTTCGCGGAAAACGGGATAGATGTCTTCCTGACCGACGATTTGCTGCATGGCGAAACGCCCCTTGAACTCGGCGCACAGAGGTGCGTAGGATGCCCATAGCGCTTGATGCTCGTGCGGCGTGATCTCGATGTAGGCGTAGTACTGCAGATGCGGCAGGATCTGCTCGCGCAGCAGATCCTGGCAGAGCGGCGAGTCGTCGTTCCAGTTATCGCCGTCCGAAGCCTGGGCGGCGTAGATGTTCCAGTCAGCGACCGGATAGCGTCGCTGGATGATCTCCTGCATCAGCTGCAAGGCGCTGGAAACGATGGTGCCACCGGTCTCACGCGAGTAGAAGAAGTCCTGTTCGTCGACCTCTTTGGCGCTGGTGTGGTGGCGGATGAAGACCAGTTCGATGCGGCGATAATTGCGCTGCAAAAAAAGGTAGAGCAGGATGAAGAAGCGTTTGGCGAGGTCCTTCATCGCCTGGGTCATCGAGCCGGAGACGTCCATGAGGCAGAACATCACCGCCTGGGCGGTCGGTTTGGCCACCTGGACATGATGGTTGTAGCGCAGGTCATAGGTGTCGATGAAGGGGATGCGCGCCAGCTCGGCGCGCAGTTCGGCGATGCGTTCCGCCAGCGCCTGCATAGCCGGGGAGTCGGCCGCTTCGGCGCGCGCTAGGCGCTCGGCGTATTCGTCGAGAAGGTGCTGCAGTTGCCGCCGGCGATCGCCGCCGAGGGCGATGCGGCGCAGCTGTGCCTGACGCAGGCTGCGCACGATATTGATCTTGGCGGGGTGACCGCTGCTGACGATACCCGCCTTTTGCCACTGTCGCGTCTCGACGCCGGCGAGGCGGCGTTTGACCATGCGCGGCAGGGCGAGGTCGCTGAAGAGGAAGTCGAGGAACTCGTCGCGCGAGATGTTGAAGACGAAGTCATCCTCGCCTTCGCCTTGGTCGCTGGCCTCGCCCGTACCTTGCCCCTGGCCGGCGGCGTCTGGGCGCGGCAGGCGATCGCCGCTTTGAAAATCGTGATTGCCCGGCAGCACCTGCTGCTGCTCGCCGCCTTGGCCATGCCGGAAAACGGGTTCGGCGATGTCGCGCGTCGGGATCGAGACATGATCGCCACGTTCGATGTCGGTGATCGAACGACGCGTCACCGCCTCACCGACGGCGCGCTGGATCTGCTCGCGATAGCGCTCGAGAAAGCGTTGCCGATTGACCGCGCTGCGATGCCGTCCATTGGGACGACGGTCGATGATATAGCTCACGACACCTCCTCCCCAGGTCAGGGAATCCGCTGCTTACTGTGATTTGCGCACGCGTAGATACCACTCGGAGAGTAAGCGAACCTGTTTTTCGGTGTAGCCGCGATCCACCATGCGGCGGACAAAGTCCTGGTGCTTCTGCTGGTCACCCTTGGACGCCTTGGGATTGAAAGAGATCACCGGTAGCAGATCCTCGGTGTTGGAGAACATCTTCTTTTCGATGACGGCGCGCAGCTTCTCATAGGAGAGCCAGCTTGGGTTTTTGCCCTGATTGTTGGCCCGCGCGCGCAGCACGAAATTGACCACTTCGTTGCGGAAGTCCTTGGGATTGGAGATGCCTGCCGGCTTCTCGATCTTTTCCAGCTCCTCGTTCAGGGCCTGACGGTTGAGGATCTCGCCGGTGTCGGGGTCGCGGAACTCCTGATCCTGGATCCAGAAGTCGGCGTACATGACGTAGCGGTCGAAGATGTTCTGCCCGTATTCGGAGTAGCTTTCGAGATAGGCGGTCTGGATTTCCTTGCCGATGAATTCGACGTAGCGCGGCGCCAGATATTCCTTGAGAAAGCCGAGATAGCGATCCTGGACGTCTTGACCGAACTGTTCCTGCTCGATCTGCATCTCAAGAACATGCAAGAGATGGACGGGATTGGCGGCAATTTCGCTGTGATCATAGTTGAAAACGCGCGAGAGAATCTTGAACGCGAAGCGCGTCGACAGTCCCGTCATGCCTTCATCGACGCCGGCGGCGTCGCGATACTCCTGGTAGGACTTGGCCTTGGGATCGGTGTCTTTCAGATTTTCGCCGTCGTAGATACGCATTTTCGAATAGATCGATGAGTTCTCTGGTGACTTCAAGCGCGACAGGACGGAGAACTGCGCCAGCATGCGCAAGGTGTCGGGAGCGCAGGGGGCGGTGCGCAGCGAGGAGCCCTCGAGCAGCTTGCGATAGATGGCGATCTCTTCGCTGACGCGCAGACAGTAAGGCACCTTGACGATGTAGATGCGATCGATGAAGGCCTCATTGTTCTTGTTGTTGCGAAAGCCCTGCCATTCCGCCTCGTTGGAGTGGGCGAGCACGACGCCATCGAAAGGGATGGGACCGATGGCCTCGGTGCCATTGTAATTGGCTTCCTGGGTCGCGGTCAGCAGGGGATGCAGGACCTTGATCGGCGCCTTGAACATTTCGACGAACTCGAGCAGACCGCGGTTGGCTTTGCACAGGCCGCCGGAGTAGGCGTAGGCGTCTGGATCATTCTGGGCGTAGGACTCGAGTTTGCGGATGTCGACCTTGCCGACCAGGGCCGAAATGTCCTGGTTGTTTTCATCGCCGGGCTCGGTTTTGGCGATGGCGATCTGATCGAGGAGAGAGGGGTAGCGCTTGACCACCTGGAACTTGCTGATGTCGCCGCCCAATTCATGCAGGCGCTTCATCGCCCAGGGCGACATGATGCCGCGCAGATAACGTGTCGGAATGCCGTACTCCTCCTGCAGGATCTGTCCATCCTCGTCGGCGTCGAACAGCGCCAGTGGCGACTCGTTGATCGGACTGCCGGCGATGGCGTAGAAAGGCGTCTTTTCCATCATCGATTTCAGGCGTTCGGCCAGCGACGACTTGCCGCCGCCCACCGGTCCGAGCAGATAGAGGATCTGCTTGCGCTCCTCCAGCCCCTGGGCGGCGTGGCGGAAATAGGCGACGATCTGCTCGATCGCCTCCTCCATGCCGTAGAACTCGGCGAAGGCCGGGTAGCGTTTGATGATCTTGTTAGAAAAGATGCGCGACAGGATCGGGTCGCGTGCGGTATCGACGAGTTCGGGCTCCCCGATGGCCTGCAGCAAGCGTTCGGCGGCGCTGGCATAGGCGGCAGGATCTCGGCGACAGACCTCGAGATAGTCCTGCAGGCTGATGACGTCTTCGCGCGACTGCTCATAGCGATGCTGCACGTGGGTAAAAATCGACATGGCTCTCTCCCGACGGACTCGCACTTTCAGACTAGACCGAAAATCAGGGGATGGATACGTCCGGCGCTGATTTTTCGGCACGCGCCTTCAAGCGACGGGCCAGCCACCGGGCTGACAGGCCTGTGCGATGATCTCGTCGCGCTCGAGATCGTAGGCGCTCAGCGCCCCTCCCCAGACACAGCCGGTGTCGAGGGCGACGACGTCGCTGTAGCCGGTGCCATCGACCAGCGTCGACCAGTGACCGAAGAAGATGCGGCGCTCTTCCCAGTCGGCGTGTGGCCAGCGAAACCAGGGAGCGAAGCCCGCCGGCATGTCGTCCGTCTCACCCAGTTTGTGCCGGAATTCGAGTCGGCCGGCGGCGGTGCACAGGCGCATGCGCACGAGGTAGTTGGTGATGACGCGCAGTCGCTCATAGCCCTGCAGGGTCTCCTGCCAGAGCTCCGGCGTGTCGCCCATCATCGCCGCCAGGAGCTGACGGTGGTCGTCGTCGCGCAAGGCGCTCTCGAGTTCACGCGCCAGGCGGCGGGCGTCAGCCAGGCTCCAGCAGGGCGGGATGCCGGCGTGGACGAGGACGGCGCGATCATCCGGGAGATCGAGCAGCATCGGACGCTGTCGTAGCCAGGATGCCAGTTCATCGCGATCAGGAGCTGCGAGCAGGGTGTCGAGGCGATCCTTGCTCGCCGCCCGGCGCTGGCCGTCGAGGATCATCAGAAGATGGAGGTCGTGATTGCCGAGGACGCTGTCGGCGGAGCTGCCGAAGTCGCGCAGCAGGCGCAGGGTGGCCAGGGAATCCTCGCCGCGACTGACCAGGTCGCCGGCGCAAAGCAGGGTGTCGCGGCTCGGCGAGAAGTCGAGACGGAGGAGCAGGGCGCGCAAGGCGGCGTGACAGCCTTGCAGATCGCCGACGAGGTAGCGCGCCATCAGTGCAGGGCTCCCGGCACGGCGAGGGTGAAGGCCGGGATGTCGGCCTCGAAGCTCTGCCCCTGCTCATCGATGAACTGATAGGAGCCCTGCATGCGTCCAACCGGCGACGGCATCACCACGCCGCTGCTGTAGCAGAACTCGCCTCCAGGCACGAGAAAGGGCTGTTCACCGACGACACCGTCGCCGCGCACCTCCTGAGTCTGTTCGGCAGCGCTGACGATGTGCCAGTAGCGGCTGATCAGTCGGGCGCCGAGGTGGCCACGATTGTGGATGCGGATCTCGTAGGCGAAGACGAAACGCTCCTGATCGGGCAGGGACTGCTCAGCGAGGTAGCGCACGCTGACGTTGACCACGATGTCATGGGTGGGGCGCATGGGACTCCGGGAGGGCGGCGAGGCGCACATAGTCAGCGACAGACAAGGTCTCGGGACGGGCGCCAGGATCGATGCCGAGAGCTTCCAGCGTCGCTGTGTCGACCTGTTCGCGCAACGCATTGCGCAGGGTCTTGCGCCGCTGTCCGAAGGCCTGGGTGACCAGGCTCAGCAACCGTGCCGGATCGTGCGCCGGCCAGGGACTGTCGGTGTACGGACGCAGGCGCACGATGGCCGACTCCACCTTCGGCGCCGGTCGGAAGGCGCTCGCCGGCACGAGGAACAGGGGGTCGACCTGGCAACGCACCTGCACCATCACCGACAGGCGGCCATAGGTGCCGTCGCCGGGGCCGGCGGCCATGCGGTCGACGACTTCTTTTTGCAGCATGAAGTGCATGTCGGCGATGGCATCGGCCTGCGCCAGCAAGTGAAAAATCAGGGCCGTCGAGATGTTGTAAGGTAGATTGCCGACGATACGCAGGGCCTGAGCGGCGGCGAGGGTGCGGAAGTCGAACTTGAGGGCATTGCCCTCGATCAGCTGCAGCTTGCCTTCGACCAGGGTCTCGATGCGCAGGCGGGCGGCGAGATCGCGATCGAGCTCGATGGCGACCATCTGCGGCAGATGCGCGAGCAGGGCGTGGGTGAGAGCGCCGAGGCCGGGGCCTATTTCGACCAGCCGGTCCTGCGCTTGCGGGGCGATGGCGCGCACGATGCGTTCGATGACCGCCGTGTCGGCGAGAAAATTCTGCCCGAAGCGCTTGCGCGCGACGTGTCCGTGCACGGCGTGATTCATCGCAGACTCCGTGCTTGGCAGATGTCCAGGGCAGCGGCCATGGCCGCGTGCAGGCTACCGACGTCGGCCTTGCCGCTGGCGGCGAGATCGAGGGCGGTGCCGTGATCGACAGAAGTGCGCACGATGGGCAGACCGAGGGTGATATTGACGCCGGCACCGAAGGTGGCGTGTTTGAGCACGGGCAGGCCCTGATCGTGATACATCGCCAGAACGGCGTCATAGCGCGCCAACTGATGCGGCGTGAACACCGTATCGGCGGGCAGGGGGCCGGTCAGCTGCAGGCCCTGCTGCTGCAGAGCGCGGATCACCGGGGTGATGACCGTGATCTCTTCGTCACCGAGATGCCCGGCCTCGCCGGCGTGCGGATTGAGGCCGCAGACGGCGATGCGCGGCGCCGACAGGCCGAAGCGGGTGCGCAGATCGGCGTCGAGGATGCGCAAGACGGCGGTGAGATGCGCCGGGGTGATCGCATCGGCGACAGCGCGCAGCGGCAGATGGGTGGTGGCGAGGGCGACGCGCAGCTTCGGTCCGACCAGCATCATGACGACCTGCTCTACCTGGCAACGGTGTTGAAAAAATTCGGTGTGCCCGGAGAAAGGCTGGGCGACGGTATCGAGGATGGATTTTTGTACCGGGGCGGTGACGAGGGCGTCGAACAGACCATCGCGACAGGCGTCGCAGGCGTCGGCGAGCATGGCCAGGACGTAAGCGGCATTGCGCGCATCGAGTTGTCCGGCGCTGCAGGGGACGGCGAGGGCGCGCGGCCAAACCAGAACATGGCCGGGACGCGCCGGCGGCAGATCTTGTCGCGGCTGCCAGAGTTCGATGTCGACGGCGAGCCCCAGGTGGTCGCGGCGCTGCGCCAGCAGAGCCGGATCGGCGAGGACGACGACGGCGGCATCAATCTCCCGCAGCGCCTGCATCAGGCAGAGGTCGGGACCGATACCAGCCGGTTCGCCGGAAGTGATCAGCAGGCGTGGCCGCTGCTCAATGGGTCTTGATGTCGACATAGGCCTGGGCTCTCAGTTCGCGCAGCCATGCCTGCAGGTTCTCGTCGTAGTCGCGACGAAACAGCGCCTGGCGCGCCAGTTCTTCGCGATAGGACTGGCTCATGTCCTGATCGCGCGCCCCCTCGACCTTGAGGATATGCCAGCCGAACTGGGTCTGGAAAGGGGCGCTGGTCTGACCGACGGGTGTCGCGTCCATCACCTTCTCGAAGGCTGGGATCATGACGCCGGGACTGACCCAGCCGAGGTCGCCGCCTTGCCGGGCTGAACCGGGGTCCTCGGAGTAGAGATTGGCCAGCTGCGCGAAATCGCCGCCTTTTTTCAATTTCTCGGCGATCTGTTCGATACGCGCCTGCGCCTCGGCGGAAGTTTGCACCTCTGACGGCTTGATCAGGATGTGGCGGCAGCGGATCTGGTGCACCATGTGATGGTCGGCGCTGTGCTGATCGAGCAGTTTGACGATATGGAAACCGCTATCGCTGCGCAACGGCGCCGAGACATCGCCGACTTTCATGTGGCTGACGACATCGGAAAACAGACTGGGGATCTGGGCGGCGCCGCGCCAGCCCATGTCGCCACCTTGCAGGGCGTCGTCGGCCTGTGAATCGGCCGCCGCCAGCTGCGCGAAATTGCCGCCGTGTTGCAGTTGCTGCTCGATGGAGTCGGCCTTGCTCTGTGCCGCCTGGATCTGCTCCGGCGTCGCCTGATCCGGCAGGGCGATGAAGATGTGCGCGAGATGATATTCATTGGACATGGCCTGCTGACCGGCGGGCGAGGCGAGGAAGGCGTCGACCTCCTGCTGGGTGATGTGCATGCGCGCGCTCACTTCATGGTTGCGCAGCTGCTGGATCTTCATCTCGTCGGCCACCTGCGCGCGCACCGCTGTATAACTGGTACCGGGGGTATGGTCGAGTTGTGTCTGGAACTGCTGCAAGGTGAGATGATTCTGCGCCGCCATCTCGGCCATGGCCTGGTTGAGCTGGTCGTCGCTGATGCGGATGCCGGCCTTTTGCGCCAGGTTGAGCTGGATCTGTTCGAGGATCATCTGATGGATGATCTGGTCGCGCAGCACTTCCTCCGGCGGCACCGGAGTGTTGTTGCTCTGCAATTGATGGATGGCATCGAGAATGCGCTCATGCACCTGACTTTCGAGAATGACGCTGTTGTCGACGACCACGGCGATGCGGTCGAGACTCTGCTCGACGGCCAGCACTGGACCGGCCAGCAGGATCAGCAGCAGCAAGGATAAGACGCGCATCAGGGGTGCTCCGCGTTAGAGATCTGTTGAAAGCCGAGGATGGACTGGCTGAGA
Organism: Pseudomonadota bacterium; assembly: GCA_021851865.1. Lineage (GTDB taxonomy): Bacteria > Pseudomonadota > Gammaproteobacteria > Pseudomonadales > Moraxellaceae > JAJZHK01. Next base: position 23,461 of record JAJZBU010000035.1, read on the forward strand.
AAATTATTGACCTGGTTGCTGTAGCCGCCGAGGCCCTTGAACTCGAATTGCACCATGAAGGAACGAGCATACTGCGGGATGTTGTTGATCGCCAGGTAATCGCTCAGATAGAGGGAGTCGAGGAAGCGCACGCGCCAGCAGCAGCTTTCATATTGCAGCCCGGCGATCGCCTGCTGCGTGTGGCCATAGACCATGTCGTATTGCCAGAGGCCGATGAGCTGCCAGCGATCGGCGAGAGGTGTCACCAGCGAGCCCATGACCTGCTGATAAGTCGGCAGGCTGGTGATCGCCGGCACGGTCGTGTTCTGGGCGATGGCGGGGGCGCCAAGCGGCGCCGCCAGCATCGGGTAGCCACGGATGTAGTTGAACCCGAGATTGAGCAGGCGGGTGTTGTCCGGTTGCCAGTGCAAAGTCATGTTGCCGCGCTGGGTAAAGTTGAGGGAAGGATCGATGACGAGATCCGAGGTCAGCGACCAGCTGCTGTTGATCTTGGCCATGGCGTGCGCCACGGGACCGGAGCTGCTCTGGGTGGCGACGGGCAGGGTGGCGAGCACGGTGCGGTTGCGGAAATAAGCCATGTCGCCGAAGCTGAAACGATAGTTTTCATTGCCATTGTTGTCGAGAAAACGGCTGGTGACGCCGAAAGCCAGCTGGTTGGCGTCGTCGAGGCGGTCTCCCCCGACGAAGCGCGAGTCGCGGAAGAGCTGGTCGTAGCTCATCGGCAGGTCCATGGTGTCGAAGTTCGGCAGCTGACTCTGCGCGCGATAGGGCGCATTGAGGTAGTACAGGCGGGGCTCGAGGGTCTGGGTGCCGCCGTGACTGAGGTCGCGGTCGAAATAGAGGCCGCTGTCGATGCTTGTGGTCGGGACGGTGATGTCGGCGCCGTTGGCGATGCCGTTCGGGGCGATATAGGCGCCGGGCAGAGCGGTGGCCGGATTGCTCGGTTCCGAGGCGAGGAAGATCTGGTCGTTGATGTGGCGCAGCTTGAACGTCGGCGCCAGGTAGCCCCAGGGCGCATCGAGGCGCATGCCGGCGAAGGGGTCGAGGCGTAGGCGATTGCCATTGATGCCGGTGCCGGTGCCATCAGTGATGACGCGCCGGAAATCGACATAGTCGCTGGTGAAGCCGGCGTTGAACAGATGATCAGGCGAGCGCCAGAGGCGCGACAGGGCGGTTTCCGGCAGGCGCGAATAGGGCTTCATGACGCCGACGACGGTCGGATCGGTGACCTGGGTCGACTGTTCTTGCGCCATCCAGGTCCAGTCCTTGTCAGCGTAGTTGACCATGCCGAGGCGGTTTTGGTAAGTCGAGGTGTTGAGCGCCACATTGGTGGCGAAATCCTGATAGTAGTAGTTGTCCGAGACGTAGTTGAGGTCGACCTTGGCGGTCCAGCCCTTTGCAAAGCTGCCGTCGTGTTGCCAGCCCAGGCTTTTACGCGTCTCACCGCTTTGCGGCGCGGTGTTGGGGTTGGCCGCCGTCGGGTTGTACAGCGCCGGATAGCCGAGACGGTCGTTGTTCAGGTAGCCGCCGGCGATCTCGCCATGCCCCCAATCTTCCAGATAACGAAAGTCACCCTGCATCAGGACGCCACGCTTGGCCATCCATGACGGCGTCAGGGTGAGGTCGTAGTTAGCGGCGAGATTGACATAGATCGGCAGGGTGAAGGTCAGGCCATTGATGCTGTTGCTGGCCAGGGTCGGGATCAAGATGCCGCTTTGACGACGGTCGTCGATGGGAAAATTGATGTAAGGGATATAGAGCAAGGGCAGATCGTGGCTGTAGAGCACCGAGCTGACCGCTTCACCGCGACCGCTGATCGGATCGAGCTTGATGCGATTGGAGCGCAGCCACCAATCGCGGTGGCCGGGGGCGCAGGTCGAGATCTCGCCGTCGCGGATCGAGGTGACGCCGTCGGCACGGCGCCACAGGCTGCGAGCGCGACCATGCGCGTGCATGGCGGACATCGCCCAGCGCGCGTCATCGATATGGGTTTCCTTGGTTTTGGTATAGGACTCGCCGCGGCTCCCGGTCGCGCTGTAGCCAGGTTCGGCGACCAGGATGTGCCCCTGCAGGCGGGCGTAGCCGCTTTGCCGATACATCTCGGCCTGATCGGCGTCGGCCTGCTTGTCCTCCTGCTTGATGGTGACGTGCCCCTGCAGTTCGGCTTTGCCATCTGGCAGGGTGACGGCGTGATCGGCGTAGGCCCAGATATCTTTTCCGGGAACGGGTTGTATGGGATGGACGCTGACCAGAAATCCGCCCGGGCAGGTCGCATCGATGCTCGGTCGCTGCGCGGCAGGAGCCTGCTGCAGTTCGCTGTTGCTGCGCCAGCCGAGATCGCGATAGTCGTCCTGCTCGTCCTGAGCCCAGGCCGAAGCGGCGAGGGCAGCGACGAGGGCTGCGGCGAGATAACGACACTGGAGGGAGCTACGCAACGACATGGGAAGCGGCCAAGGATCAATCAAGCCGCGATGATAAGCATTTTTCCCCATGAAATAAATTTATCCGGCGTAAATGAACATGTCGATCCTTGCGCATCGATGCACTGCCCCTGATCGCCGGCTTGCGTCATAATGGAGGCCGCTCCATGGATCAAAGGCGGGCAGACATGCGTCAGGATGAGAGGGCCGAAGCCCTACGTGGGTGGGTCGAGCACTGGCTGAGTCAGCATCGGCAGGACCTAGGCTGCGTCATGGCGATGCCGATGATCTCGGGGGATGCCAGTTTTCGACGCTATTTTCGCGTTCTTCTCGGTAAAAGCAGCCTGATCGCCGTCGATGCGCCGCCGCAACACGAGAACATCAGTGCTTTCGTCGCCCTCGCTTCAGCCTTACGCGCGCACACCATCACCGCGCCCGAGGTTTTCGCCGTCGAGCGCGAAAACGGCTTTCTGCTCATCTCCGACTTCGGTGACCGTCTTTTGCTCTCGGTCCTCGATGAGGCGCACGTCGACGTCTGGTACCGGCGGGCCATGGATACCCTCTTGCGCATGCAGTCCTGCCAGGATGTGCCCGGCTGGACTTTGCCGACCTATGACCGTGTGCGTCTGCTCGATGAGATGAATCTATTTCCCGAGTGGTTCGTGCGCCGTTATCTCGGTCTCGAGCTGTCGGTGCATGAACACGCCGTGCTCGATAATGCCCTGCAATTGATCGTCGATGCGGTTTTGCAGCAGCCGCAAGGCTTTGTGCATCGCGATTACCACGCGCGCAATCTTATGGTGCTCGAAGGCGAAGCCCTCGGCGTGATCGATTTTCAGGATGCGGTGATCGGCCCCCTCAGCTACGACCTCATCTCTTTGTTGCGCGACGCTTACATCGCCTGGCCGCGCGCGCGCGTGCAGGGCTGGATAGAGGAGTTCGCTGTCGCCGCGGCGACGCGCGGCCTGTTGAGCGCCGACGGTGTCGCGGGCTTTGCGCGCGACTGTGACTGGATGTCGGCGCAAAGACACCTCAAGGTGCTCGGCATCTTCGCACGCCTGAGTCTGCGCGATGGCAAGCATGGCTATCTGCGCGACATGCCCCTGGTCTGGGCCTATCTGCGTGACGAGGTCGCCGCCCTGCCGCCTTTACAGCCTTTGCGCCAGCTCCTGCAGGAGCGCCTCTATCCCGCTTATCTCGAGCGGGTACCGGACGGTCGGATCGAGCTGGCATGAAGGCGATGATTCTGGCGGCGGGCCTCGGTACGCGCATGCGCCCTCTGACCGACCACTTGCCCAAACCCCTTCTGCCGGTGGCTGGCAAGCCACTCATCGTCTGGCATATCGAAGCGCTGGCGGCGGCGGGGGTCACGGCATTGGTGATCAATGCGGCGCATCGTGCCGAGCAGCTGCAGTCGGCCATCGGCGATGGCTCTGCCTGGGGCGTGCAGATCGCCTGGTCGATCGAGGCGCAGCCCCTGGAAACCGCCGGCGGCCTCATCGCCGCCCTGCCCTTGCTGGGGGAACAGCCTTTTTTGGTCATCAATGGCGACGTCTGGTGGCGACCGTCCTGGCAAGCGCTGTGCGCGCCTTTGCAGGGCGACTTGGCGCGGCTGACCCTGGTCGACAATCCCCCGCAACATCCCGCCGGCGACTTTCATCTGCAGGCTGGGCGCGTGCACGAGCAAGGTTCGCCGCGCCTGACCTTCGCTGGCATCAGCCTGATCGACCCAGCGCTCTTCGCTGACCTGCCCGCCGGTGTCCGGCCTTTGGCGCCGGTGCTGCGCGTCGCCATGCAACAGGGCCGGGTGGCGGGTTGGCATCACCGTGGCGCCTGGGTCGACGTCGGTACGCCGCAACGGCTGAGCGACCTGACGGCGGCGCTGGCGGCCGGAAGCCTTTAATGTTCGGCGGTAGGAACAGCGATTTGCTGGCCCTCGAGGGCTTTCATCCAGTCGAGCAGGAGCCAGGCGAGTTCATCGCCGAGGTCGCTGAACTGCAGGTCGCGAGCGGCGAGAAAGCTGCGGCGCAGGGCGACGTGATGCTGGTTGGCGCTGTCGACGCAGGCCTGGCAGGCATCGCTGCCGGGCAGATCGGCGTGGGCGTAGATCAAGGTGATCGGCAGGGGTAACTGGGCGATCTCGTCGGGCATGGGATTGTCATGCCGGGCGAGGTGGGGTGGCGCGAGCAGGGCGACGCCGCGCACGGCATCTGGCCAGTGGCCGGCATAAGCCGAGAGCAGGGCGACACCAGCGTGTCCCTGGATGATGATGATGTTGTTGCGCAGGCCCTGTCCGTCCAGCCATTGCAGGCAGGCGTCGATGCGTGGCTTCAGGAGCGCGCCGGCCTTCGCCCAGTCGGCGGCGCTGCGTAGCGGTGTCGGCAGGGTGGCGGGCGGTTCGCAGGCGAGCACCGTCCAGCCGTGTTTGGGTAAAAACTCATAGAGATGACGTTGCGCGCCGGGATAGCCGGGATGGCCGCCGAAATCAGGGACGAGAAGGACGCTGCCTAATGTGCTGGCGGTGTGCGCTGGTGCCGATGCAGCAAAAAAATGCGCGCCCGCCGCGCTCAGGTCGAGGGGCGTTCCGGCGAAGGGCCAGGATACGTCGGGCTGCGCCCTGGCGACGCCGACGAGCAGCATCAGCACGCCGATGAGTCTGCTACAATGCCCCACTTTCCGTCGTTTGCGAAGGTCTTCTGCCATGTCCCAGCCTCCTCTTTTGGCGCCATCCATCCTATCGGCTGATCTCGCCCGTCTCGGCGCTGAAGTCGACGAGGTGCTGGCGGCGGGTGCCGATATCGTCCATTTCGACGTCATGGATCAGCATTATGTCCCCAATCTCACCTTTGGCC
>JAJZBU010000036.1 GCA_021851865.1 Pseudomonadota bacterium
ACCGGGCGAGCAGAGGACTTTCACCTCCTAGTGGGTGCGCCCTGCCGGGCGCACCAAAAAAAGCGAAGTCAAATCGATGACTTCGCTTAATTTATCGACTGTTTTTTAAAAATTCCGTTTAGAACGGGATATCGTCGTCGAAATTGCTGTCGACCGTGTTCCTTGCCGGTGCTGGTGCGGCCGGGCGGCTGGGCGCCTGGGCGCCATAGGACTCTTCGCCGGGGAAACCACCAGCATAGGACATGTCCTGCTCCTCACCCTGATAAGCAGCCGCTTCACCACCACCTGGCCGGCTATCGAGCATCTGCATGTTCTGGGCGCGGATCTCGGTGCTGTAGCGATCCTGTCCGGTCTGCTTGTCCTGCCACTTGCGCGTGCTCAAGGAGCCCTCGACGAAGACCTTGCTGCCTTTACGCAGGTATTGCCCGGCGATCTCCGCGAGCTTGCCGTAGAAGACGATGCGGTGCCATTCGGTGTGTTCGACCGGCTGACCGGTATTCTTGTCTTTCCAGCTCTCGCTCGTCGCCAGGGTGATGTTGGTCACGGAGCCTCCCGAAGGCAGATAACGCGTCTCCGGATCCTTGCCGACATTGCCGATCAGTATGACCTTGTTGACCCCACGCGTTGCCATGACCTTGCCCTCACCATCTGTGGACGGGTGACCGCCACCCGTGTCTGGCGACACTCTAGCATAAGCCGGGTGTCTGCCTCCATGTCCTAGACCCAGACCAAAGATCCCGGCAAGGCGCTCATCCCCGCCTCGGTCAGTCGCTCTTTGTCGGCCTTGAGATAGACCACGCCGTCCTCGATGGCGAGGGCGACTTCGACGATGCCCGCCACCTGCAGCAGCTCCTCTTGCAGCCGCTGCGGATCGAAGCGCTGCGTCGGCAGCAGATGCAAGATGGCGTTGTTCAGATAGGGCGGCTGGCGCATGTCAGCGACGAGCACGAGCCAGATCGCCACGACCACGGCGCCGAGCAGGACGAGGCCGGTGCCTGACATCTGCGCCCCGAGCAGGACGCCCCCCAGGGTGCCACCGATGGCCGGCCCCATGAACTGCCAAGTCGAATAAATGCCCATCGCCGCGCCCTTGGAGCCGGCTGGGGAGATCTTCGAGACCAGCGAGGGCAGGAGAGCCTCGAGCAGGTTAAAGGCCATGAAATAGAGAAAGAGACCGCTGACGATGCCGACCAGACTCGCATGCCAGGCCGCCAGCCAGAGCAGGCTGACGAGCATGGTGGCGACGGCCATGGCGAACATCTGCTTCATCCGCCGACGCTTTTCCGCGACGATGATGAAAGGCACCACCGCCACGAAGGCAAGCAGCATGACTGGCAGATAGACGCGCGCATGATGCGCGACCGGGAGATGTGCATGGACCAGCCAAGCAGGCACCAGCAACCAGCTCGCCGCCATCACCAGATGCAGGGTGAAGACGCCGAAGTTGAGGCGCGCCAGCTCCGGGTGCAGCAGGATGCGCGTGAGCGGCACGAGACGGCGGGTGGGATCGGCATGCGGTTGCACGTGCGGCGACGGCACCACCCAAATCGCCAGGAAGACACCGGCCAGGGCCATCGCCGCTGTCGCCCAGAACAGACCGGACAAGCCCCACTGGCCGGCGATCAGCGGTCCGAGGATGAAAGCTAGGGCGAAGGACAGTCCGATGGTCATGCCGACCACCGACATCGCCTTGGTGCGCTGCTCCTCGCGCGTCAGATCCGCGAGAAGGGCCAAAGCGACGGCCGAGATCGCCCCGGATCCTTGCAAAGCGCGACCGGCGATGACGCCCCAGATCGAGGTCGACAGCGCCGCCACCACCGCCCCCAGGACGAAGAGCAGCAAGCCGGCGACGATCACCGGTTTACGCGGCGTGCGATCGGACCAGCGTCCGATCGGGATCTGCAACAGCGCCTGGGTCAGGCCATAGATGCCGACCGCCAGACCGATGCGCCCCGGCGTCGCAGCGCTGAGCTGCCGACCATAGAGCGCGATCACCGGCATGATCATGAACAGACCCATCATGCGCATGGCAAAGATGCCGGCAAGGGCAAAGACGGCGCGCAACTCGCTGGCTGTCATCGTTGAATCACCTCAAGAATACCGATTTAGGTCGCCGGCATTCTAACGTAAACCAGCGCACATCACTTAATTTCGCCACATCCACACGCCGATGCGGCTAGAATCGCATGTCCGAGTCTTGTCATCGGGAATGACGTCGTATGGAGCTGATCCGCCTGCGCGGTGCGCGCACGCACAATCTCAAGAACATCGATCTCGATCTGCCGCGCCACCAGCTGATCGTCATCACCGGCCTGTCCGGATCCGGCAAGAGCTCTCTCGCCTTCGACACCCTGTACGCGGAAGGTCAGCGCCGCTACGTCGAGTCGCTCTCCGCCTACGCCCGGCAGTTTCTCTCGCTGATGGAGAAGCCCGACGTCGATCTCATCGAAGGTCTGTCGCCGGCCATCTCGATCGAACAGAAGTCGACCTCGCACAATCCGCGCTCCACCGTCGGCACCATCACCGAGATCCATGATCATCTGCGCCTGCTCTACGCTCGCGTCGGCCAACCGCGCTGCCCCGAGCATGGCGGCGTGCTGGCAGCGATGACGGTGAGCCAGATGGTCGACCAGTTGCTGGCTCGCCCCGATGGCCAGGCCCTGATGCTGCTGGCGCCGCTGGTGCGCGAGCGCAAGGGGGAGCATCTGCACATCTTCGAGCAGCTGCGCGCCCAGGGCTTCGTGCGCGTGCGCATCGACGGCGTCGTCGTCGATCTCGACGACGTACCGGCGCTCGACAAGAAGGTCAAGCACAGCATCGAGGTCGTCGTCGACCGCTTCAAGATCCGGCCGGATCTCGCCGTCCGCCTCGCTGAATCCCTGGAAACGGCGCTGCGCGTCGGTGACGGCCTAGCTATCGTGCAACCGATGGTCGCGGACGAAGCCGCCACGATCTTCTCGTCGCGCTACGCCTGTCCGCATTGCGGTTACGCCCTCACTGAAATGGAGCCGCGACTGTTCTCCTTCAACAATCCGGCCGGCGCCTGCGCCAGCTGTGATGGCCTCGGCGTGCGGCAATACTTCGACGCCGCACGCATCATCGATGACCGCCTGTCGCTGGCCGACGGCGCCGTCCATGGCTGGGACAAGCGCAACGTCTACTACCAGATCCTGCTCGAAGCGCTGGCGCGTCACTATGGGTTTGCACTCGACACGCCCTTCGCCGAGTTGCCGCCGGCGATTCGCTCCGCCTTGCTACAGGGCTCAGGCGATGAGGACATCGCCTTCACCTACATCAATGAACGCGGCCAGCGCATCGAACGCCGGCATCCCTTCGAGGGCATCCTCGACAATTTTCAGCGCCGCTATCGCGAGACCGAGTCGCAGAGCGTGCGTGAGGACCTCGCCCGCTACATCAGCCATAGCCCCTGCCCTGACTGTGCCGGCTCACGCCTCTGCCTGAGCGCCCGCCATGTCTTCATCGAAGGGCTGAACCTGCCGGCCATCAATCAACTGCCCATCCGCGCCGCCCTCGCTCATTTCGAGGGCTTGCATCTGTCAGGACAACGCGGCGAGATCGCCGACAAGATTCTCAAGGGCATCCGCGAACGCCTGCACTTTCTGGTCAATGTCGGCCTCGACTATCTCACCCTCGCCCGTTCCGCCGAGACCCTCTCCGGTGGTGAGGCGCAACGCATACGCCTCGCTTCGCAGATCGGCGCCGGTCTGGTCGGCGTCATGTACGTCCTCGACGAACCCTCGATCGGACTACACCAGCGCGACAATGAGCGCCTGCTCAAAACCCTGCTTCATCTGCGCGATCTCGGCAACAGCGTGCTCGTCGTCGAGCATGACGAAGACGCCATCCGTGCCGCCGATCATGTCGTCGACATGGGCCCCGGCGCCGGCGCCCATGGTGGCGAGGTCATCGCGCAGGGGCGGCCCGAGGACATCATGGCGCACCCTGATTCGCTGACCGGCCAATACCTCAGCGGCCGCCGCCGCATCCCCCTGCCGGCACGACGCCACGCCCCTGACCCACGCTGCCTGCTGACCGTGCACGACGCTTACGGTCACAATCTGCGCCACATCGACGTCGCCTTTCCGGTCGGCCTGTTCACTTGCGTCACCGGCGTCTCTGGTTCCGGCAAATCCACCCTGGTCAATGCCACCCTCTATCCTCTGGTGGCGCGACGCCTGAACGGCAGCTGCGACAAGGAAGCCGAGCCTTGCACCGGCCTGAGCGGTCTTGAGCACATCGACAAGATCGTCGACATCGATCAGAGCCCGATCGGCCGCACACCGCGCTCCAACCCCGCGACCTACACCGGACTGTTCACCCCTCTGCGCGAGCTCTTCGCCGCCACGCCGGAGGCGCGCGCGCGCGGTTATAGCCCGGGACGCTTCTCGTTCAATGTCCGTGGTGGCCGCTGCGAAGCCTGCCAGGGTGACGGCGTGATCAAGGTCGAGATGCACTTCCTGCCCGACATCTTCGTCCCCTGTGACCACTGTCAAGGTCAACGCTATAATCGAGAAACCCTGGATATTCACTATAAAGGCCGCAATATCGCCGAAGTTCTCGCCATGACCATCGAGGACGCGCATGCTTTCTTCAGCGTCATCCCGCAGATCGCGCGCAAGCTGCAGACCCTCATCGACGTCGGCCTCGCCTACATCTGCCTGGGACAGGCGGCGACCACCTTGTCCGGTGGCGAAGCGCAGAGGGTGAAACTGGCGCGCGAATTGTCCAAACGCGACACCGGCAAGACGCTCTATCTCCTCGATGAACCGACCACCGGCCTGCACTTCCACGACATCGAGCAATTGCTCGGCGTCCTGCATCGGCTGCGCGATCAGGGCAATACCATCATCGTCATCGAGCACAATCTCGACGTCATCAAGACCGCCGACTGGATCATCGACATGGGACCCGAGGGCGGCTCCGGCGGCGGCGAGGTGCTGATCTGCGGTACGCCGGAAGAGGTGGCGCGCTCGCCGATCTCGCATACGGGAAGGTTTCTGGCGCCGCTGCTGCAAAACTCTCATTGACGACGACGGCCGGGGTGTGCAAAGTGGCGCAAAATAATAAAGGCAGTTCTTGAGGCGCACATGGATCGATACGCTTCCCGCAGCAGGCTCACCATAGGCTGGGCTTGCAGTCTTCTCGCCATCGCCCTGGCCGGCTGCAATGGCTCGGGAGGCAACGCCAACCCCAGCGTCAGCACCTCGGGAACGCCGAGCATCCCCCTCAACACCAGCGCCTTGCTGCCGTCGACACAAGCGGTCAGCGTCGCCGGCCTTTACAGCGCCTCGCATACCGTCGTCATCAATGGCAGCTCCATCGTCGCCAACGACTACGTCGACATCGCCAGCAATGGCCAGATGCTGGTCTTCATCGACCAGGGCGACGGCACGGTGACACCAGCGCGCAACTGCTACACCTACGCCAGCGGACAGAATGTCGACGCGGCCATGCAGAGCTATTACCTGATCCCCGGCACCCTGTCCGATGGATCGAACGTCTATATGCTGCGCCTCAATGACGGCGACGTCGTCGGTGTCTACAGTCAGCTCGATAGCGCCGGCAACATCCGCCTGTTCTATGCCCCGGTGGCGAGTTCCACCAGTTCGAGCTCCAGCAGTTCGAGTTCAAGCTCCAGTTCCAGCTCCACCAGCTCGAGTTCGAGTTCAAGCTCCACCGCCAGTCCCGCGTCAACGCTGCCGACGGCGACCCTCTTTCCTGACAGCACAGGCACGATCATCTATGGTGGCGACACTTTTGCCCTCCACGGCCCGGCCCTGAACAGCCCCACCCTGGCCTCCCTGCAAAGTCAGCTCTGCCAGTAAAGCTTCATCACCACGCCGATCGGCCGTTCAGCGCGACGGCAGATCGCGCCCTTCGCCTTCGTGTAGGACCCAGAACTTCGCCGCATCCAGACCGGCGTCGGCGATGGCTGCGTGCAGATCCTGCACCGGCTGATCGATGCGCTCATCGGTCAGCTGAAAGGTGTTGAAGTGGATGGCCATCGCCTGCTCGGCGCCGAGGGTGCGCCAAGCGCGCACGGCGTCCTCGGGATTCATGTGCGCCACGCGCATGAACCAGCGCGGCTCGTAGGCACCGATCGGCAGAAGCGCGAGACGCAGGCCCTGCGGCCAGCGCGCGGCGATTTGAGCAAAGTGCTCGCCCCAACCGGTGTCGCCGGCGAAATAGAGGCTGCCCTGCGCGGTATCGATGACGAAGCCCCCCCACAGCGCCTGATCGCGGTCGCCGATGCCGCGCCCGGAGAAGTGACGCGCCGGCACAAAGTGACAAGACAGATCCTGCCACACCTGCGTCTGCCACCAGTCCATCTCGCGCACATGGTCGATGCCGGCTCGCCGCAGATAAAACCCATTGCCGAGCCCGGTCAGGATGAGGGGGCGCTCGCGCTCGTGCAAAAAGCGCAAGGTGGCGAGATCCATATGGTCGTAGTGATTGTGACTGAGCAACACCAGATCGATGGGCGGCAAGTCGTGCAGAGCGATACCAGGAGCGCGCACGCGGCGCGGCCCGACGAAGGCGAAGGGGCTGACGCGCTCGGCCCAGACCGGATCGGTGATCAGATTGTAGGGACCGAGCTGCAACAGGATGGTGGCGTGATTGATGAAACTCACCCGCCAGCCCGCTGTCAGCCGCGGCGGCGGTGGCGCAAAAGACTCGTTCTCGACCCAGGCCGGCCATGGCTGCGGCTGCCGCGTCCGTAGCCAGCGCCATACCGCCCGCCCTGAACGCACCCCTGCTTCCTGGTTGACGAATTTGCCCTGCTGCCAGTGCGGGCTGCCGGGATGCGTCTGCGGATGCGCGCGCAAGAGACGGTCACGCACCGGCAGGGCCGGCAATTCGGCATCGTAGGTATGGCGCATCGGGGACTCCTTGGGTTCGACGATGTTTCAGGGACCTTGCAAAACTGCGCCCGCGCGCGCCGGCACCACCTGCAGGTGCAGGACCATGTGATGGCTCGCGTCGAATGCCAGGGCGTAGTGCTCGGCGTTGGTCATGACCTTCTTGACGTAGTCGCGCGTCTCGGCGAAGGGGATGCTCTCGACGTAGACCGCCGCCTCCATCGCCTGATCTCCCTGCCATTGGCGCGCCCGCCGCGGACCGGCGTTGTAAGCGGCGGTGGCCAGCACCGGGTTGTCATCGAGTTCATCAAGGATGTGCTTGAGGTAATAAGTCCCCAGCTGCACATTGACACCGACCTCGTTCATCGCGGCGACGTGGTAATGCAGGCCGAGGTGGCGCGCCACCCACTGCGCCGTCGCCGGCATGATCTGCATCAGACCGCGCGCCCCGACGCCGGAACGCGCCACCGTGGTGAAGCGACTCTCCTGGCGAATGAGGCCGTAGACCCAGGCCGGATCGAGGTGCAGTTCATCGGCATAGGTGACCAGGACCTCGTGATAGGGCGCCAGATAACGCAGACGCAAGCTGCGCAGCTCATGCGTGCGTTCGGCGGCATAGATGGCGCGATCGTACCAAGCCTGGCGAAATGCGAGCTCGGCGGCGGCGATCAGTTGCGCATCGCTGGCCCCGCGCAAGGTCCAGTTCCACTCCTGCGTCGCCTCATAGTGCAAGCCGGCGTCGCGCAAAGCCAGAGCCCGTCGCAGGCCGACGGCGTGTTCCGCCCACTGCATGGCGCTGGCCGTCGGCTCGGCGTCGAAGGGACGGCGCAGCAGAGGACCGAGCTGATCGCGAGCGAGCAGCCCATAGTAGTCGTCGTCGTCACTCAGCCGCGCCAGCAGCCGCCTCGCTGCCTGGACCTTGTGCGCCTGCTGCAAGGCGCGCGCCTGCCAGTAGATCCAGACGCGCTGCTGCGCTTGGCTTGCTTCCATATGGGCGATCGCCTGACGCAGACGCGACCAATCGCCGGCGCGCAGCGCCATGCGCGCCTCCCACTCGCGCGCCGCCCCACTCAGAGTCCCGGCGCGAGCAAAGTCAGCGAGCGCCGCAACTTCTTGATGATAAGCCGCTTGCAAGCCGATGCTCTGCCAGGCATAGGCACGCGCCCCGACGGGCAGCTCGGACACATGGGCCTGCAAGATCTGGCGCGCCACTTCACGATCGCCGCGCGCGCAGCGCTCGATGGCGAAGAGGACGAGTTCACGCTGCAGGCGATTTTGAAAATCAGCCTGGGCGATAAAAGATTGCGGCTGTGCCCGCGCCAGCATCAAGGCATGCTCCGGCCAAGAACGGCCGAGCAGCTGCAGTTCAAAACGCAGCTCCGATTCATCGTCATGCGCCAGAGTGAGGCGCACACGCCGGAAGAGGAGGTCCTCGTCGAGATCGCCGCTGGCTGCCATCGCCTCGTACAAAGGACGACAGGCGGCCGGCAAGGCCGAAGCCTGCAACCAGCGCGCCCGCGCCGGGCGCCGCCACCCCGTCTGCGCCAGCACCTGCTGCGCCCGCCAATCAGCACACTGACTGTCCTCATGCGGCGCCAGCAGGCGCGCGAACTGCGCCGGGATAGCGGCGTAGTCCTGCCGCCGCAAGAGCTCATGGATCCAGGCAGAGCGCAGCCGCTCAGCGATGTAGGGGTCCTGCTCCTGCGCCAGGAAGTCGTCGATCTGCTGACCCGGCGCCGTGCTCAGCTGACTCAAGAGCCACCAATACTGCACGAAGTCACCAAGCAGGTCACCGCGCATGTCGCGGGCCATGCGTTCGAGACGCGGCCATTGTCCCTGCGCAAAGGCGGCCTTGGCATCCGCCACCTCATCCGCCCAGGCCGTCGAAACGGAGCAGACCACACCCAGGAAGAACAGGCACAGGATCTTGCGCACGATGATCCTCGAAAAGGCAAGCGTGGCTGCAGATGCTGCCAGAGTCGTTCGTCGCCGACAAGGCAGCCGCAGCACCGCTCAATGACATTTAAGGAAATTGCCAGCATCGCTATAATCGCCGCCTCGATGCACCGTCGCAAGAGGATGTCGCAAGGTGGGCAAAAAACTCTATATCGAAACACAAGGCTGTCAGATGAACGAATACGACAGCGCCCGTCTCGCCGACCTCTTGCAGGAACGCGAACAGCTCGAACGCACCGACGATCCCCGGGAAGCCGACATCCTCTTGCTCAACACCTGTTCGATCCGCGAGAAAGCGCAAGAGAAAGTCTTTTCCGAACTGGGGCGCTGGCGTCAGCTGAAGGAACAGCGCCCGCACCTGATCATCGGCGTCGGCGGCTGCGTCGCTTCGCAGGAAGGCGAGGATCTGCTCAAGCGGGCGCCTTTCGTCGACCTCATTTTCGGTCCGCAGACCCTGCACCGTGTCCCCGACATGATGCAGCAGCGGCGACAGGCCCGCCTGCCGGTGGTCGACGTCAGCTTCCCAACGATCGAGAAATTTGATCACTTGCCCGAGCCGCGCGTCGAAAGCGGCAAGGCCTTCGTCTCGATCATGGAAGGCTGCTCAAAATATTGCAGTTTCTGCGTCGTCCCTTACACGCGCGGTGAAGAGGTGTCGCGTCCTTTCGACGACGTCATCGCCGAGGTCGCCCATCTGCTGGCACAGGGGGTGGTCGAGATCACTCTGCTCGGGCAGAACGTCAACGGCTATCGCGGTCGCGAGCATGACGGCGGCACGGTGAGCTTCGCCAGCCTGCTCGAACACCTGGCGACCTTGCCCGGCCTGTTGCGCCTGCGCTACACGACCTCGCACCCGCTCGAGTTCAGCGATGAGCTCATCGAATGTTATCGCCACTTGCCACAGTTGGTCTCGCACGTTCATCTGCCGGTGCAGTCAGGCTCTGACCGCATCCTGGCGGCGATGAAGCGCAACCACGATCGCGCCGACTACCTGCGCCGCATCGCGCGACTACGTGCCATCCGTCCCGATCTGCACCTGTCGTCCGACTTCATCGTCGGCTTTCCGGGCGAGAGCGAAGAGGACTTTCAAGCTACTCTCGACTTAATCCGCGTCGCCGACATGGACCATTCTTACAGCTTCATCTATTCGGCGCGCCCGGGCACGCCGGCGGCCGATCTAGTCGACGACACGCCCCTGACGGTGAAGAAAGAGCGCCTGCAGCGCCTCAAGGACCTGATCAGCGCCAGCACCTTGGACAAGACCCGCGCCATGGTCGGCAGTCGCCAGAAGATTCTGGTGGAGAGTCCTTCCACCCGTTATCCCGGGCACTGGGTAGGCTCGACCTTCAATCAGCGCATCGTGCATTTCGCCGCCACCGAGACCGACCTCGCCGGCCGTCTGATCGAAGTCGAGATCAGCGCCGCCCTGACGATCAATGCCCTGCGCGGCGAACGCTGCGACCTTCACTCGTAGAGAGCGCGGTTCTTCTCGACGTCGGTGATGAAGCGTTCGATATGGGCATAGGCGCGACGCGCCTCCGGCAGGATCGAGGCGAACAGCGGGAAGACGTGCGGCATGCCGTGCCACTCCTCATAGACCACCATGACGCCCGCCGCCCGCGCCCGCTCGGCGACGCGCAGGGCGTCATCGCGCAAGACCTCGGTCGACCCGACCATGATGAGCAGCGGCGGCAGACCGGAAAGATCGGCGCGCGCCGGCGAAACCCAGGGATGCGCCGGATCGACGCCCTGCAGCACGAAACGCCCGACTCCGGCGACGGCGCGCGCCGCGAACATCGGATCGTGATGGCGATTGTGGTGCATCGAAGCGCTGGCGCCGCTGATGTCGGTCCACGGCGACAGACAGACGCAGCAAGCCGGCAGAGGCAAGCCCTGATGACGCAGAGACTGCAACAGAATGAGTACGAGATTGCCACCGGCGGAGTCGCCGGCGACGACGATATCGCTGGGCGCGAAGCCCTGTTCGAGCAGATGAACATAGGCGGTCACCGCGTCATCCAGCCAATGCTTGAACTGGAAAGCGGGGGCCATGCGGTAATTGATCGACAGAACCGGCCGCTGACAGGTGCGCGACAGGCGCCAAGTGATCGGACGATGCAGCGCCGCCGAACTGAAAAAATAGCCGCCACCGTGCAGATAGAGAATGACTTTATCTTCATGCAGGGCCTCGCCGGCGCGCACCCACTCGCCGGTGAAATTGGCGAACTTGACCGCGCTCAGACGCACCGTCGCCGGCACCGAAGCGAGCAGAGGCGCGGCCATGGCATAGAGGCGCCGCGCCATCGCAATGCTGCGCCCGGACACGGCAACACGCGCCAGCACTGGCTTTAGGGTCGAGCGCAGAGCCATGTTGAGCGCCACGGCTTGCCAGCTCAACGGATCACGGATGTGGCGGTGATCATGGCGGCAGGTCGTGGTGGAATGAGCGATCTGCGGCATCAACAAAACTCCTCGACGGGTCTTCTTGATTTAAGAAATAGCACATCCTGCCCTCGTTTCACAATCACTTACCACACTGACAGGCGCAGGACAAATACAGTATGATGACTCATCTTCCCTAGCATGAGGATGCAGTCCCCTTGGACCGCGCCCGCGAAATCGAACACCAGCTGGCCTTGCCCCCTCTCGATGCCACACGCATGGCGCGTGTCTGTGGCCCCCTGCAGCGACACCTGCATCTGATCGAAAAAGAGCTCGCCGTCCAGATCACCCCAACGAGTTCGCACTGGCTGATCCGGGGCGTCGAGACCGAGGCCGCCGTGCGCGTCCTCGAGCGCCTGTTCGCGGCCAGCGAACACGGCGACATCGCCGACGATCAGCTGCATCTGTGGCTGCGCGGCGAGCGCGCCGGCGAGCACGAGGTGGCGGAGCCAGTCGCCCTGCAGACGCGCAAGGGCAACATACAGCCGCGCGGCCTGAACCAAAGCACTTATGTGCGCAGCATCCTGACATCCGACATCAGCTTCGGTATCGGCCCCGCCGGCACCGGCAAAACCTATCTCGCCGTCGCCTGCGCCGTGCACCTGCTCGAACGCGACGAGATCGGCCGCATCCTGCTCGTGCGCCCCGCCGTCGAAGCCGGTGAGAAGCTCGGCTTTCTGCCCGGCGACCTGAGCGAGAAGATCAACCCCTATCTGCGCCCGCTTTACGACGCACTCTACGAGATGCTCGGCTTTGACCGCGTCGGCAAGCTGCTGGAAAAGAATCTGATCGAGGTCGCGCCCCTCGCCTACATGCGTGGCCGCACCCTCAATCACGCTTTCGTCATCCTCGACGAGGGCCAGAACACCACCCCCGAGCAGATGAAGATGTTCCTCACCCGGCTCGGCTTCGGCTCCAAGGCGGTGATCACCGGCGACATCACCCAGGTCGATCTGCCCAATGGCCAAGTCTCGGGACTGCGCCATGCCATGGAGGTTCTCGCCAACATTGCGAGCATACCCATCACTCACTTCACCTCGCGTGACGTCGTGCGCCACCCCCTGGTGCAGCACATCGTCGAGGCTTACGATCGCTGGGATGCCCAGCACCACCAGCCGTCATCAAAACGCCGTCATCATGCAACATCTGATTGATATACAGAGGGCTGATGGCCTGAGCGAACTCAGTGACGCGAACCTGATCAGTTGGGCCGAGTGCGCCCTGGCGGAACAGGAGATGGCTTGTGAACTGAGTCTGCGACTGGTCGACGATGCGGAGATGAGCGCGCTCAACCGCGATTACCGCGGCCGCGACTATCCGACCAACGTCCTGTCTTTTCCGGCAGATCTACCCGAGTCCATCCAGGCCGAGCTGTCGCATCGCCTGCTCGGGGACGTCGTCATCTGCACGGCGGTGCTGCAGCGCGAAGCGAACGAGCAGGGCAAGTCCCTGCACGACCACGCCGCCCACCTCGTCGTGCACGGCTGTCTGCATCTGCTCGGCCTGGATCACCAGGACGAACTGCAGGCCCAGTGCATGGAGGCACGCGAGATCGCCTTGCTGGCTCGTCTTGGCATCGCTGATCCCTATTTGAATCGAGAGGATGAAGTCGCATCATGAGCGGTGAACGACAGCATTTGTCCTGGTGGAGTCGCATCACCGCCGTGCTCACCGGTGAGCCGCAGAATCGCGATGAGCTGATGGACCTGATCGAAAGTGCCTCGGAACGCGGCATCCTCGATGAAGATGCGCGCGCCATCATCGAATCGACCCTGACCGTCTCGGAACGCTTGGTGCGCGAGATCATGGTGCCGCGCGCGCAGATGATCTGTCTGCGCGACGACCACCTTCTCGATGACTTCCTCCCCTTGCTGCTCGACAGCGCCCACTCGCGCTTTCCTGTCCTCGCCGATGACGACTCCGATGAGGTCGTCGGCATCCTCTTCGCCAAGGACCTGTTGCGCCGTCTGTTGCCCGGTCATGACGACAGCTTTCGCCTCAAGGACTACCTGCGCCCGTCCCTGTTCGTGCCCGAGAGCATGCACCTGGATCGTCTGATCCATGAATTCCGCATGAAGCAGAGCCATATGGCCATCGTCGTCAATGAGTACGGCGGCGTCGTCGGCCTGGTCACCCTTGAGGACGCGCTCGAGCAGATCATCGGCGACATCGAGGATGAGCATGATCTCGACGAGGATCTCGAGGACAGCCTGATCCGGGAAGTGGCGCCGGGCGAGTTCGTCGTTCAGGCGATCACCCCGGTCGAGGACTTCAACGCCCACTTCGGCAGCAACTTCAGCAACCACGACTTCGACACCATCGGCGGCATCATCGTGCACGCTTTCGAGCGTCTGCCGCTGGCCGAGGAGAGCATACGCATCGATCGCTGGACCTTCATCGTCCTCGAAGCCGATTCACGCGCCCTGCGTTCCTTCCGCGTCATCGCTACTCCATGAAGCTCGCCGCGCCATCCTATCGTCATCTCTACGCCGGCGGCCTCGGCCTCATCTTCTGCCTCGGCTTGGCGCCCTGGGATCTGTGGCCGGTCAGCCTGTTCAGCGTCTATGGTCTATGGGCCCTGCTCGAAGGCCGTTCAGCTCGGCAAGGCTTCTTCCTCGGCTGGGCCTACGGCATCGGCTTGTGGGGCAGCGGCGTCTCCTGGCTCTGGGTCAGCATCCACGAGCATGGCGCCACCTCGGCCTGGCTCGCCGCCCTCATGGTGCTCTTCGTCGCCGTGGTCATGGGCAGCCTCAGCGGCCTGCAAGCGGCGCTGTACCGGCGCTATCTGGCGCGCTCGGCGTCGTGGATCGGTTTCACCGGCGCCTGGGTGCTCTTCGAATGGCTGCGCTCCTGGCTGTTCACCGGCTTTCCCTGGCTCTATCTCGGCGATGGCCTGATCGACACTCCGCTCGCCGGTTACGCCCCGCTCGGCGGCGTCTTCATGGTCAGCGGCTTCGCCTGCCTCAGCGCCCTCATGCTCGCCCGCCTCGACCTGCGTCGTGGCCTGTTTCTCGCCCTTCTCTGGTTCGGCGGCCATCGTCTTTTCCTGCACGACTGGACGCAGGCGCAGGGACATCCGCTCAGCGTCAGTCTGGTGCAGGGCAATATCGATCAGGACAGCAAGTGGGACGTCGCCAACGAGGACGCCATCATCGCCACCTATCGGCGTTTGAGTCAGAGCGAATGGGGACGCGACATCGTGCTCTGGCCGGAAGCGGCGATCACCAAGTTCTACGACGAGGCAACGAGCGACCTGCAGGACCTGCAGGCCCTGGCGCAGTCGCACGGCACGACCCTGATCACCGGCATCCCCTACGCCGAGCCTTACGCCCAGGACTATCTCTACTTCAACACCGTGATCGCCCTCGGCGAGGGCGCTGGCCTCTACGCCAAACAGCGCCTCGTGCCTTTTGGTGAATACGTGCCGATGGCGCCGGTCCTGCGCGGCCTGATGCCTTTTTTTGATCTGCCGATGTCGGGGTTTACGCCGGGGCCTGAACACCAGCCGCCGCTACGCGCCGGGCTGTGGCGGGTGCAGCCATCGATCTGTTATGAAGTCGCCTACCCCGATCTGCTGCAAAGACAGGCGGCGGCGGCGGATCTGCTGGTGACGGTGAGTAATGACGCCTGGTTCGGGCATTCGCATGGACCACAGCAGCACTTCGCCATGGTGCGTATGCGCGCCCTCGAGACCGGCCGCTATTTCCTCAGCGCCACCAACAACGGCATCACCGCCGTCGTCGACCCCAAGGGCCGGGTGCTGGCGCGCGCGCCCTCTTTCCGTCCCTATGTGCTACGCGCCGAGGTTCACGCCATGCGTCACCTCACCCCCTGGCTGGTCTGGGGCGAGACGCCGACACTGCTGCTCGCCGTCCTCGCCTGCCTCGCCGGGCGCGGCCGAGGTGGCCGGCGTGACTCAGCCACGCCCTTCGAAGAAGGAACGCACGGCTGAGAAGAAGCTCTCTTTTTGCGGACTGTGACCCGGACTCTCCGCCTCGAGCGAAGCCTGGAAGTCGCGCAACAGCTCTTTCTGGTGCTTGTTCAGCTTGACCGGCGTTTCCACCATGACGCGCACCAGCATGTCGCCCGGACCGCCGCCACGCACTGGCGAAACTCCCTTGCCACGCAGACGGAACATGCGGCCGCTTTGCGTGCCTTCCGGAATCTTCAGCTTGACGCGACCATCGAGGGTGGGAATCTCGAGCTCGCCACCGAGGGCGGCGTCGACGAAGGCCACCGGCACTTCACAGAAAAGATCCGCGCCTTCACGCTTGAACAGCTTGTGTTCCTTGACCGCGATCTGCACATAGAGATCGCCGGGGGCGCCACCTTGCGGCGCTGCCTCTCCTTCACCGGCGAGACGGATGCGATCACCGCTATCGACGCCAGCTGGAATCTTGACCTCGAGCGACTTGACCTTCTCAGTCCGCCCCTGGCCACGACAGTCGGGGCAGGGATCCTTGATGGTCTGGCCACGGCCGCGGCAGGACGGACAGGTCTGCTGCACCGAGAAAAAGCCCTGCTGCATCCGCACTTCGCCGCGTCCGCCACAGGTGGTGCAGGGCACCGGCTTGCTGCCGCGGCGTGCGCCACTGCCATCGCAGCTCTCGCAGGCGACCAGGGTCGGCACCTTGATGGTGACCTTGGCGCCATGCACGGCGTCCTCGAGACTGATCTCCAGGGTATAACGCAGGTCAGCGCCACGGCTGCTGCGCTGGCCGCCGCGGCCACCGCCGAAGATGTCACCGAAGACGTCACCGAAGATGTCGTTGAAGCTGGCGCCGCCGGGATTGAAGCCAGCACCAAAACCTCCCGCCATCGACGGGTCGACGCCGGCATGGCCATGCGCATCGTAGGCGGCACGCTTTTCGCTATTCGAGAGGATCTCGTAGGCCTCATTGACTTCTTTGAACTTCTCTTCCGCCTTGGCATCCCCGTCATTGCGGTCAGGATGATGCTTCATGGCCGCCTTGCGGTAGGCCTTTTTGATCTCATCTTCACTGGCGCCACGGGCAACCCCGAGCACTTCGTAATAATCACGCTTGGCCATGTCTTACCCTGAAATGGAGGCGCGCGACCCGGTTGGCCGCGCGCTGTCCTGTCGATGAGGACTTACTTCTTGTCCTTGACTTCCTCGAACTCGGCGTCGAAGACGCCTTCTTCACCACCGCCGCCGGGCTGCTGCGCCGCCGATTCACCGGCCGCGGCCTGCTGCTCGTACATGCGCTGCGCCAGGCTGGAGGAGACCTCGGTCAGCTCCTTGATCTTGCTCTCCATCGCCGCCTTGTCGTTGCCCTTGCTCAGGGTTTCGAGTTCCGTCGCCGCCGCCTCGATGCTGGCCTTTTCCGCCGCTTCGACCTTGTCACCGGCTTCGCTGAGCGTCTTGCGCACGGCGTGCACCAGCCCATCAGCCTGATTGCGCACCGCCACCAGTTCAGAGAACTCGCGGTCTTCATCGGCGTGCGCCTCGGCGTCACGCACCATCGCCTGGATCTCGGCTTCGGAGAGACCAGAGCTCGCCTTGATGACGATGGACTGCTCCTTGCCCGTCGCCTTGTCCTTGGCGCCGACGTGCAGGATGCCGTTGGCGTCGATGTCGAAGGTGACCTCGATCTGCGGCATGCCGCGCGGCGCTGGCGGAATGTCGGCGAGATCGAACTTGCCCAGCGACTTGTTCTGCGCCGCCTGTTTGCGTTCACCCTGCAGGACATGGATGGTCACCGCCGTCTGATTGTCATCGGCGGTCGAGAACACCTGCGACTTCTTCGTCGGGATCGTCGTGTTCTTGTCGATCAGCGAGGTCATCACCCCACCCATGGTCTCGATGCCGAGGGTCAGCGGCGTCACGTCGAGCAGCAGCACGTCCTTGATGTCGCCGGAGAGCACCGCGCCCTGGAAGGCGGCGCCGATGGCGACGGCTTCGTCGGGGTTGACGTCACGACGCGGCTCGCGCCCGAAATAGGCCTTGACCTTGTCCTGCACCAGCGGCATACGCGTCTGGCCACCGACGAGGATGACGTCGTCGACGTCCGACACCTTGAGGCCAGCGTCCTTGATGGCGGTGCGGCAGGGCTCGATGGTGCGCTCGACCAGGTCTTCGACCAGGGACTCCAGCTTCGCCCGGGTGACGCGCACGTTGAGATGCTTCGGACCACTGGCGTCCGCGGTGACGTAGGGCAGGTTGACCTCGGTCTGCTGCGCCGAGGACAGCTCGATCTTGGCTTTTTCAGCAGCTTCCTTGAGGCGCTGCATGGCCAGGGGGTCGCCCTTGAGATTGATGCCCGACTCTTTGCGGAACTCCTCGACGAGATAGTCGATCAGGCGCAGATCGAAGTCTTCGCCACCGAGGAAAGTGTCGCCATTGGTGGACAGGACCTCGAACTGATGCTCGCCGTCGACTTCGGCGATCTCGATGATGGAGATGTCGAAGGTGCCGCCGCCGAGATCGTAGACAGCGATCTTGCGGTCGCCTTCCTTCTTGTCCATGCCGAAGGCGAGCGCCGCCGCCGTCGGTTCATTGATGATGCGCTTGACGTCGAGACCGGCGATGCGGCCGGCATCCTTGGTGGCTTGCCGCTGCGCGTCGTTGAAGTAGGCCGGCACGGTGATGACGGCTTCGGTGACGCTCTCGCCAAGGTAGTCCTCAGCGGTTTTCTTCATTTTTTTCAGGACTTCCGCCGACACCTGCGGCGGCGCCACTTTCTTGTCGCGCGCCTGCACCCAGGCGTCGCCGTTGTCGGCGGCGACAATGGTGTAAGGCACCAGATGCAGATCTTTCTGCACGACGCCATCCTTGAACTTGCGACCGATCAGGCGCTTGACGGCGAACAAGGTGTTCTTGGGATTGGTCACCGCCTGACGCTTGGCCGCCTGCCCGACCAGGATCTCACCCTCGGTGTAAGCGACGATGGATGGCGTCGTACGCGCCCCTTCCGCATTTTCGATGACTTTGGCGGTGCCGCCTTCGAGAATGGCGACACAGGAATTGGTGGTGCCGAGGTCGATGCCGATGATCTTGCCCATTTCTTTCTCCGACGCCAGGGTGGGATCAACCCTGGCAGTGACTGTTGGTGACGGTGACCCGCTTATCCATGTAAATGGTGTTGCCTCAGCTCATTTCAAGAGCTAGCCCGCACTCGCGACGACGACGATGGCCGGACGCAACAGACGACCATGCAGGCGATAGCCCTTCTGCAGCACCTGCAGCACCGAATTCGGCTCGGCGCTTGCGCTCGGCTGCGCCGAAACGGCCTGGTGCCACTCCGGGTCAAACGGCTCGCCGACGGGATTGAGCGCTTCGACCTGAAACTTGTGCAAAGCGTCGATGAACAGCTTGTGCGTCAGCACGACGCCATCGCGCAGAGCCTTGACTCCGGTCTCTTCGACGGCGGCGGTATCGATCGCTCTTTCGAGATTGTCGACCACGGCGAGGAGTTCGGTGGCGAACTTCTCGAGAGCGAATTTGTGCGCCTGCGTCACATCGCGTTCGGCGCGACGCTGGATATTCTGGATCTCGGCCTGGGCGCGCAGGGCCTGGTCGCGCAGTTTCGCTTCCAGCGCCGCCAGCTGCTCATCGCGCGCCGGCGCAGTGGCTGCAACTGACTCCGACGACTCCGACGTTTCGACCGCGCTCGAGGTTTCCTGATCGGACATAGCTTGACTCCATCGCTGAGGCTCTGTGGAAATGCATTGCAACAATGCTCGCAACTTCGCCGTATATGGGGATGGGCCGGGGAATATCAAGGGCCGTGATCGGTCATCCGCACGACACCAAGCTGGTTTATAATGCCAACTGCAACCGAGGCTATGCATCCATGCTGACCGAACTGACCCTCCATCATCTGGCTCTGGCCGAGCGACTGCAGATCGAGCTGGCGCCAGGACTCAGCGTGATCACCGGAGAGACCGGCGCCGGCAAGTCCCTGCTGCTCACCGGCCTCGGCCTGTGCCTGGGTGATCGCGCCGATGTCGCGCAGATCCGCGCGCCGCATGAGCGCGCCGAAGTCAGCGCCTGTTTCGACGTCAGCGCCCTGCCGGAAGTGCGCGCCTGGCTGCAGGAACAGGAGATCGATTGTGACGGCGAACTGGTGTTGCGCCGCGTCCTGCACGCCGATGGCCGCAGTCGCGCCCTGATCAATGGCCGCCCGGTGACCCTGGCCGATCTGCGCCAGATCACTCCCTGGCTGATGGACATCCATAGCCAGCATGAGCACCATCTGCTGCTGCGCAAGGAGCAACATCGTCTGATGCTGGACAATTTTGCCCAGCAAGGCGACGTCGTGCGGCGACTGGCACAGCACTACCGTCTCTGGCAGGAAGCCGAAGCGGGCTTGCAGGGGGCGCATCATGAGCAACAAAAGCTGGGTGAGCGCGCGCTCTTCCTGCGCCATCAGCTCGAGGAACTAGAAAAACTCGCCCCCCGCCGCGGCGAGGTCGAACTGATCGAGAGTGAATATGATCGCCTCGCCCACGTCGACAGCCGGCGCGAACATCTGCTCGCTGCCCTGGCCCTGCTCGACGATGAGGAAGGTCAGGGTCTGCTGCCGCAGCTGACGCAACTCCGGCAGCGCCTGCAGCAGGTCGGTGACGAACCGGTGCTGCTCGACTTCTGCCAGCAGGCGCGACTGCAACTGGATGAGCTGCGCCGCACCCTGTCGGAGCAGCTCGAGCATCTCGAAGCCGATCCGGCGCGTCTGCAGTGGCTCGATGAGCGTCTCGCGCAATTGCATCGCCAGGCGCGCCGGCATGGCTGTGAGCCGACCGAACTCGCCGCGGTGCAGGAGCGTCTACAGGCCGAACTCGCCGCCATCGAAGCCGGCCTCGATCTCGCCCAGCTGCAGGCGCGCGCGCAACAGGCGCGGCAGGACTACGAGCGCGATGCGACCGCTCTGTCGCAGGCGCGCCAGGCCGCCGCCGCCACCTTCGCCACAGCCATCTGCGCGCATCTGCCGGCCCTCGGCATGCCGCACGCGCAACTGCAGTTCCAGTTGCGTCCGCTCGCCAGCGCTAGCAGCAGCGGCCTCGAGGAAGTCGAGCTGCTCTTTTGTGCCGATCCTGGCCAAGCCTTGCGCCCCCTGGCCAAGGTGGCCTCAGGCGGTGAGCTGTCGCGCATCAGCCTCGCCATCCAGGTCGTCTACGCCGCGCACAGCCAAGTGCCGACCCTGGTCTTCGATGAAGTCGACGTCGGCGTCAGCGGTCGCGTCGCCGACGCCGTCGGCCGCCTGCTGCGGCAGCTCGGCAGTCACGCCCAGATTCTCTGCGTCACCCATCAACCGCAGGTGGCGGCGCAAGGCCATCAGCATCTGCACGTCGAAAAACGGCAGACCGAAGCCGGCACCGAGACACAGGTGCGGCCGCTGCAGCATGAGGAGAGAGTCGAGGAGCTGGCGCGTTTGTCGGGTGGCGCCCACATCTCGCGCGAGACCTTGCAACACGCCCGCGCCCTGCTCGAGCAGACCATCGAGGTGCTCTCATCATCATGAACAAGACCAACTGGCGATGGCAGATGTTGGCGCCGGTCTTCGCCGCCCTGCTGCTACTCGCCGATGCCAGCATCGCCCTGTTCAACCTGCCCGAGCGCTTCTTCGAGGACAGCCTGCTGCGCCTCGACGCCACTTGGCTGGCGGCGCCGCAGGGTGTGGCGCTGATCGACATCGATCCCAAATCCCTCGATGCCATGAACCCCATCGCCGGCACCTTTCCCTGGCCGCGCAGCGTCGAGGCTGAACTGGTCGAGGGACTGGAGGCGCAAGGGGTCCGCGCCATCGTCTTCGACCAGTATTTCAATGAAGCCGACACCTTCCAGCCGGACGGCGACACCCTCTTTCGCGATACCGTCGCGCGCCACGACAACATCTATCTGCCCACCCTGCTGCTGCGCGATGGCCACGGTGCGCCGCTCAACCGACTGGCGATGATCGCGCCTGGGCTGCATCTTCTCGCCGGTCAGCCGCTGGCCCTGGCACCGCTGCTCCTGCCACTGGTGACGCGGCCGGCGGACTGGCGCGGCGGTCTCGGCAACGACGCCACCGACTCCGACGGTGTGCAGCGCCGCCAGCTGCTGTACATGCAGCGTTCGGGCTGGATCCTTCCGACCATGCCGGCGCGCGTGGCGCATGACCTCGACTGGAAGCTGCCGACGGGCGATCGCTTCATGTTGCACTGGTATCGGCATGGCATGCCGCGTTACAGCTTCAGCGACATCTACGCCAGCATCGATCAGCACCAAGTCTCGGCCGCTCTCGGCAGCTTGAGCGGCAAAGTGGTCGTCATCGGCGCATCGGCCGCCGGCATCGCTGATCCGCGCCACACGCCGGTGCGCGCCCAGGATGATTCCTCGCATGTACTCGCCGTGGCGCTCGCCAATCTGCAAAACCAGCAGAGTCTGCGCACCTTGCCCCTGCGCCCTTGGCTCGGCAGCGGCGTGCTCGCCTGGCTGATCTTTTCCATTTTGCGCGGGCAGCGCCTGCGCCGCATCGCCTGGCAACTGGGCCTGCTCAACGTCCTCAGCATCCTGGCGGCCTTGTGGCTGGTGCACGACCTCAATGCCCTCGTCCAGGGGTTGTCGGGTTTTCTCGCCGCCTGGCTGGTCCTGCTCATGCAGGCGTCGCTGAGCTGGGCGCTGCGCCGTGCCGAGCACCGCCATCATCTCATCGTCTTCAATCGCTTCCTCGATCCCGGCCAGGCACAGGCGCTGATCGCCCGCGGCGACAGCGATCGGGCGATCCGTCATCGCCGCCGCGACATCAGTTTTTTGCAGGCACAGCTCTATCGCGCTCCGGACATGCCCGATACGCATTCAGCCGATGACATCTTCGAGCTGCTCAATCGCTACGTCACGCGCCAGACGGCGGTGGTCTTCAAGTTCGGCGGCACCCTCGACCGGACGCGCGGCAACGCCATCGCCGCCTTCTGGAACGCGCCCCTGGACGACGCCGAGCACGCTCAGCATGCCGTCGCCGCCGCCTTGTACATGAGCCGCGTCCTCGAGGACTTCAACGCCGATTATGGCAGCGACGCGCCGCGCTTCAGTCTCGGCATCGGCATCGCCAGCGGCAGCGCCCTGGTCGGCCTGCTCGGCCCCACCGACCAACAGGACTACACCGCTCTCGGCGCTCCCTGCGATCTCGCCCGCGGCATCGAGAGTCTGACGCACGGCCGCGCCAGCATTCTGGTGTGCGCCGCGACGCGTCAGGCCTGCGCCGACGCCTTCGAGTTCATCGATCATGGCATGTGTCTGGTGAGCGGTCAGCGCGAGGCGGTACAGGTCTTCGAGCCGCGTTGGAGAGCGCGTCCATGAAGCACGGCGTTTTCTTGCTGATCGGGCTTTGGCCGGGTCTTGCGGCGGCCGCCTGTCCGCCGAGCGGCGTCGATCTTTGGTCATGGCCGGCGCAGACGGCGCACGCCAGCGTCCATATCCACACCGGTGATCTGCTCTTCATCAGCCTGCCGCAGCCCCAGCGCCTGTACTGGCTGGACGACCGCCACGGCGAGGCCCGCCAGGCCTTGCAGGCTTTGCGCGACGATGATCTGCAGGCAGCTCTGGCCCTGCATCAATTGCCCTCCGGACACGCCAGCGATCTCGCTTATCGCGCGCTCAGCGCCGGCCACTGGACGATCGATCTGCAGGCCTACCGGTTGGGCGGAGCGATGGCGGTCGCTGAGCAGCCTTCGCACCTGCAGCTGGATATCGATGTCGCCGCAGTGGAGCCAGCGCCACCGCCACCGCCACCGGCGAAAAAGCACTTCTGGTTCTGGCGCCGCGCCGCCACGGTCGCCACCCCGATCGAGTCGACACCCTGTACGATGGCGCCTATAGATCGTTGACGAGGACGATCTTGCCCAGGGCCTCGCCCGCCTCGAGGCAGCGATGCGCCTGTGCCACTTCGGAGAAACGATAGATCTGCCGGTGCAGGTGCGGCGTCAGATGGCCTTGTTCAAAGGCGGCGGCGACGGCGCGCAGGCGCCGCCCGAGATGGGCAAAGCCCTGATCCTCGACCAAGGGCCGAATGGCGAAAACGACATCGAGGCGCAGACCCTTGCCGTGCATGGGTGAGAGGTCGTGCTGGCCGCGCGCGGCGATGCTGACCACCCGCCCGCCCGGCTTGGCGGCGAGCAGGGCCTGATGCAGGGCGGCTCCGCCGACCGTGTCGATGACCACGTCATAGCCGTGACCGTCGGTGTGCGCACGCACCATGTCGCTGACGCCTTCGCGGCGATAGTCGATCGCCACCTGCGCGCCGAGGGCGCGGACGAGTTCGGCTTTCTCCGCCGTCGAGACGGTGGCGTGCACTTCCGCGCCACAGGCGTGCGCCAGCTGCACCGCCAGGTGACCGACGCCGCCGGCGCCGCCTTGCACCAGAACGCGTTCACCAGCTTGCACCTGGGCGCGCTCGTGGATGGCCTCCCAGGCGGTACAGGCCGCGACCGGCAAGGCCGCCGCCTGGGTGAACTCCATGGTCACCGGGATGAGGGCCAAGGCGGCGGCAGGCACGCACACGTACTCGGCGAGGGCCCCGGGATAGGCGAGAACGCCGCCGGCAAAACCGTAGACGCGATCGCCTTCCTCGAAGCCACTGACGGCTTCGCCGACGGCGCCGACGGTGCCGGCGACGTCGATGTGCAAGATGGCCGGCAGAGCCGCCCCCAGGGGCAGGGCGCCGCTACGGATCTTGCAGTCGAGAGGATTGACACTGCTCGCGCGCACGCGCACGCGCACCTGATCCGGCGCCGGCGCCGGCAAGGGCACGACGTCCAGAGTCAGAACCTCTGGCCCGCCATGCGTATGCACCACCATCGCCTTCATCGTCGAACCTCAATCTGGCAGGGCTTGACCTGATCCCTTGCCGGATCGGTCACAGGACTCGCGACGGCAGTCGCCATAGAGGTGCAAGGCGTGTCCCTGCAGGATGAACCCGAGCTCCGTCGCCACCACTTCCTGGCGCTCTTCGATGACGCGATCGGTGAACTCGAAGACGCGCCCGCACTGACGACAAACGATATGATCGTGGTGATCGCCATCGCAAAGCTCGAAGACCGAGGAGCCCGACTCGAAGTGATGGCGCTGTACGATGCCGGCGCTCTCAAACTGGGTGAGTACGCGATAGACCGTCGCCAGACCGACGTCTTCACCCTGTTCCAGCAGAGTCTTGTAGACGTCTTCGGCGCTCATGTGGTGCTGCTGCGCGGATTCCAGCAACTCGAGAATCTTGATCCGCGGCAAAGTGACCTTGAGTCCGGCCTTGCGCAGCTCAGTATTGGACGTGGACATGGAGTCGTCTCAAGACGAATTTTGTGCTAGGATGCGGCAAAACCCTTGGAAATTCAAGCATCATGCACAAGCTTGCACGTCCTTTGAGCGCCCTTCTCCTCGCCGCCACGCTGTCTGGCTGCCATCTGCTGCACCTCGGCGTCTACAAAATCGATCTGCAGCAAGGCAATGTCGTCGACCAGAAACAGTTGAAGGAATTGCATATCGGCATGACGCCCTCACAGGTGCGTTTCGTCCTCGGCAGCCCCCTGCTCGCCGATCCCTTCCATCCGGATCGCTGGGACTACATCTACACCTACCGTCCCGGCACCTATGCCCGCGACCTGAAGATTCCGCCGGTGCACCATCGCAACCTGAGTCTGCTCTTCGTCCAGGGCCATCTGGCCAAGATCAAGGGCGCTTCGGCGATCCCGGCGCACGTCGCCGTCATCCCCCTGGTCACCCCCGCCTCCTCGGCTGAAAAAAACGCCGGCGTACCTGGCAGTGGCGGCGGTCATGACGGTGACGGCAGCTAAGGCGCCGCCTGCCGCCGCTGACGCGCGGCGGCGACACGCTGACGCCGACTGAGCTTGGGATCGAAGCGCAGTTGCCGCAGCAGGTCGATGCGCTCGCCATCGACGAGCATACGTTCAGCGTCGACTTCCTTGCCAAAGATGGCGAAGCGTTCACCCTCGGGAGCGATCAGGTGCGCGGCGTGATAAGCGTCGATGACCCGACTGCCGGGCGGCAGATCGAGATCGACACTTTCCGCCCGATCCGGCCAAGCCAGCACCACCTGCACTCGCATCAGAAGCCACCGCCCCACTGCTGCCAGGCGAGGGTGAGCAGCGCCAGTGGCACGATGATGCGGACAGTGACACGCCAAGCGTTGTAGAGCGACTCCTGGGGCAGAGCCAAAGCCTTGCGCGCGTGGCTGATCTTCATCGCCCAGCCGACAAAGATCGCCAACCCGATCGCCAGCAGCCACTGCAGAGCCTGCAGGAGACGATGCAGGTGCCAGGGCAGAATCAGCAAAGCCGTCGCCACCAGGATCGCCAGGGCCAGGCAGGCCATGAGTCCGGGGACGGACCAGTCGCGCTCCTCCAGTTCCAGGCGCAAGGGCTCAAGGAGAGCGACCATGGCCACCCAACTGGCGAGCAGCAGACTGGCGTAGACCAGGATGGCCACCACCACCGAACCGCTGGCCAGGACATTGGGCAGATCGAGCATCAGAAAACTGAGCAGGGCGCGAGGATCAGCGATGAGCACGGCGCTCGGCGCCACGATCAGCATCGCCAGCAGCAGCAGCAGACCCTGCCAGGCAAAGGCGCGTGTCGCCAGGTGCGGCAAGGCGACCGAGGTCGGCATCAGCACCGCCGCCACATACCAGAGTCCGACCCCGCCACCGCCCCAGGGCAGAGCGACAGCGAGCGCCGCCCACCAGGTCGAGGCACGGCCGATGCGCGGCCAGGCGCTGTCGCCGAAGCCGGTATGCGCCACTTGCACGGCGGCAGCGATGACCAGCATCGTCAGCACGGCGGCGGCGACCGTATGCAGAGCGCGCGGCAGGCGCAAGACGCCATGATGACTGAGCGTCAGGCCGACACCGACGGAGAGCACCCAACTCAGCAAGATGCCCCAACGCATCATCGCAGCGTTATAGTCGAGGGCGAAGTGTCCGCCGCTACCGGCCAGATGAAACAGATAGGTGAGGCTCCAGGCATTGATCATGCTGGCAAGAGCGCAGGCGAGCAGACTGAAGAGCAAGGTGCCCCAGGCCCAGGCGCGATAGAAGCGCGGCGCATCGGCTTCCCGCGTCAATGCCGCCATCCCCGGCAGGAGGGCGCGCTGCGCCCGCCGCCCGAGCAGCGACTCACTCAGGCGCAAGGGCAGTGCCACCAAGAGCAGTGCCACCAGCAAGGGGGGCAGAAAAGCCCAGCCGCCATGATGCCAGGCGACCACGGCCACTTGCAGAGACTGCCCAAGCCCCAGGGTCGTGAGCATGATCCACGCGACGGCACTGGCTCTGTCCGGCCAATGTCCATGTCTGTCCAGCTTTTTCATCGCATCACCTTGAAGACCCTGCTCATGGCGCTAGATTGTGCGGCTTTTGCCGATAGAGCTCAAGACGACAACTATCCAAAGCCCCCACCTGCCCCCTATAATGCCGACATGAATAAGCCCAGTTCCGCCATCGCCGTCAACAAACGCGCGAGTTTTGAGTACTTCATCGAGGAAAACTTCGTCGCCGGACTGGCCCTGGAAGGCTGGGAAGTGAAGGCGATCCGTGCCGGCAAGGCCAGCCTCGGTGACGCCTACGTCCTTCTGCACCACAGCGAAGCCTTCCTCATCGGCATGCACATCTCCCCCTTGATCTCGGCCTCGACGCACCACAGCATCGACAGCACGCGCACGCGCAAACTGCTGCTCAACCGGCGCGAGCTCAATCACCTCATCGGCTCGGTCGAACGCAAAGGCTATACCTGCATCCCGCTCAAACTCTTTTGGAGTCACGGTCTGGTCAAGGCCGAGATCGCCCTGGTCAAGGGCAAAAAAACCCACGACAAGCGCGAAGCCGTCAAGGATCGCGACTGGCAGCGGGAAAAAGGACGCTTGCTGCGTCAACACTAGTCGTGCGCCATCCTTGAAAACCCCGCAAGACGACCCGATGTGTTATCATGACACGGTCCATCAGGGGGTGACCTGGCTTTGACGGCGGTGATGAAACCGGAGGGGCATGCCGAGAGGGTGACGCTCTCGTACCTAAAAGTCACAACAAGCATAGTCGCGAACGACGAAGCTTACGCACTAGCCGCTTAAGCGGCTTACGACTGAACTTGCCTGCCTGTGGGCGGGGGATGTCGGCGCATGAAACACAGGATCGCTGGAGGCCTTGTCTCGGGGCCAAAAGCTAAAACCTAAGAGGCTCGCGCTTCATACCCTGCCCATCGGGACATGCAGCGTTAAATCCATAGATGCGGCTACGCATGTAGAACCAAAGGCGGAGTGCTGACGGACGCGGGTTCAATTCCCGCCACCTCCACCAATCCTGAAAGGCCGGGGACTTCTCCGGCCTTTTTTATTGCCCGCGAACCGCCAGATTTGGCGCGGTTCCGGGGATTTGCCTCTTGAACATGCCGACCCATTTCTTGCCATTCTCTGCGGATTTTTCATCTCTCTACTCGCTATTCTCTCTGCTGGCCTCTTGAACATCCAAGAGGCACGATTCAGGTTTTATGCGGGTTTGCGGGCAGCGGGTTTGCATCGGCAACTGCTCAGGGGAAAGCGACCGAGATAGAGATAGGCATAAAAAACCGCCAGATGGCGGTATGGAAAGCATGAGGAGATTAGCCTCGGTCGGCATGCAGCAGTTCATGTTGTGCCTGCCAGGATGCAGGTAGTTTGTTGCGCACCAACTGGCTGATGCTTGCCTTGATCTTCCCCTGGGAGATGCCTTCGACCAGGTCGGGAGCCAGTTGCACCAGTTGAGCGATTCTGCTGACCTGGCCAAGATCCATCCCCTCCGCTGTGGCGATCTCGGTCATGGAGTTGTAGCTCCCTGTTTCCAGCAGCCGTTGCCAGTGGTATGCCAGACCCAGTGCCCGCATCAAGGCACTGTCTTGAGAATCTGCTCTGGCCTGTTTTTCTCTGGCAGCT
>JAJZBU010000051.1 GCA_021851865.1 Pseudomonadota bacterium
ACTTGACCCCCTGCCCCGAACGATCACGTACCTTCGGCACCTTCACTGGCACCGGGCCGATGCCCGTCAGCACCTCGCGCTCCGGAAGGTAGCCATTACGTACGACGGCGCGCTGGCCATGCAGCGTCGTCACATTGGTGAACTCGCTCAGCAATTCGGCCAGCTCAGCCTCGACAGCCTGCTGGATCACCTCGCGAGCTCCACGGCGAATGATGTCTTCAAGGCTCAACCCTATTTCCGATGGACGGCGGGCAACTTCGTCATTAGCATTGCTCATGGTGGTGTGTCTCCTTGTTGGTCTTCCGACTTTGACAATCAGAATTTCAACAGGAACACCCACCCCCTTCAAGTCATCTGCCCGGCAGGCCATACACTAGATTCGAGTTTATCTCCTTGATCATCCAGCCATTCCCATAAACCGTCGTAGAGGCCATGGATGCCTTGCACCGTCGTATGCATCTGGGCGCGCGTGGCGATGCGCCCTGTTGCTCTCCCTACAATGGCGCTGCAATGGGGAGGTGCGTATGAAGGGAAAATCTTGGTCGCTGCTGCTGCTGTTGTTGAGTCTGGCTCTGGTGGCCCAGGCGACGGGACTGGAGCGCGGTGAACTGGCGCCGCCACTGCAGGCGGTCACCCTGGCTGGACACCATGAAGACAGCCGAAATTGGTCAGGGCGCGTCGTGCTAATCGCTTTTGTCGCCTCGTGGTGCGCCCCCTGCCGGCATGAACTGCCCATCCTGGCACAATACGCTACCCGTCATCGGCAGCACTTCAAGCTGGTCATCGTGGCCATGGACGATGCCGATGATCTCGCTGACCTGCAGCGTTGGATGCGCGGTCTGTCCCTCGATCCGGCCCTGGCCAGTGCGACCCAGGCACGTGGTTATGGTCGCATCTGGCGCTTGCCGGTGAGCTTTGTCATCGGTCGCGATGGT
Organism: Pseudomonadota bacterium; assembly: GCA_021851865.1. Classification (GTDB taxonomy): domain Bacteria; phylum Pseudomonadota; class Gammaproteobacteria; order Pseudomonadales; family Moraxellaceae; genus JAJZHK01. Next base: position 936 of record JAJZBU010000051.1, read on the forward strand.
CGTCTCGTCGACAATGGCTGGGATGACGCACAACCGGCCTGGACGCGTGCCCGCCTGCATACTGAGATCACTCCTTTGCTCAGCGGTTCCTGAGGGCGATGGAGCGCCGCCCTCATGCTGAGGCTAAGGGCCAGCGCTGGCGATAACGGAAGATCAGGCCTGGCGCGTCGTCGCGGCGCTCGAGGCTGAGTTGTCCGCCGAGTCGTTCAGCGGCGTCACGGGCGATGGCGAGGCCGAGGCCACTGCCTTCGCCGGGCGCATCCGGGAGACGGTAGAAGGGGGCGAAGACGCGCTCTTTCTCCCCGTCCGGAAGGCCGGGGCCAGAGTCGATGACGTCGATCCAACAGGCGTCGTCAGCGTGACAGATCCGTACGGTGACTTCGCCACCTTGCGGCGTGTAGCGCAGGGCATTGTCGAGGCCATTTTTGAGGATGAAGCGTAAGTGAGGCAGGGAGGATTCAAGGATGAGCGGCTCGTCCTCCTCCAGACCTAAGTCGATCGCCTTGGCTTCAGCCAGGGGCAGGTATTCGGCGATCAGATCACGCGCCAGACGCGACAAGTGGACGGGCTCTTTTTCCAGGCTGCTGGCTTGGGCTTGCGCTAGGCTGAGCATTTGCTCGATGAGATGACGCGCCCTTTCGAGACCCTCTCGCAGCCGGGTGATGCGGCTCGCTGCTTCGGCGCGTGTCGGCGCCTGCTCAAGGTTCTGCACCTGCAGTGACAGCGCCGTCAGCGGGCTGCGTAATTCATGGGCGGCGTCAGCGATGAATCGGCGTTGGCTGGCGACCATCATCGTCACCCGCGTCAGGAGGCCATTGATGGCCTGCACCAGAGGGGCGAGCTCATCGGGCAGGTTTTCCTGTGGCAAGGGACTCAGATGGGTGGCGGATTGGCGGTCGAGCTGGGCGGACAGGCGGCGCATGCCGGCGAGTTTTTCGTGCACGATACGGATGACCAAGCCGATCAGCAGAGGCAGCAACAGCAAGAGCGGCAGCAGTGTGCGCAGGGCGCTGTCAAAGGCGATCTCGTCGCGCGCGTCGGTCGGCTGGATGACCGCGAGACGGTCGTTGCCCGGCACAGCGGCGATGAAAACGCGGACGCGACCATGGCCGTTGTCCAGAGTGTGAAAGCCATCGCTGGCGTGTACGGGTAGCCAAATCGGGCGTGCAGGACTGGGGAGTCGGATGATCTTGATGCGGGCCTCGGGATCGCTCAGCGAGGCGTTGGCGACGGCCAGAAGATGCGCATCGATCGGTGCGTTCATGCTGAGAATGGCGATCTGGCGCAAGGCGTCATCTTGAAACTCCTGCGCCTCCGAGTAAGCGAAATAGAAAGAAGCGAGCGAGGCGGGTAGGCCGGCGGCGAGGATGGCGATGGCGAGCATGCGCGACAGATGAAACTGGAGAGAGTTTTTCATGAGGGACGATCGACCATCCAGCCGGCACCACGAATGTTTTTGATCACATCGGCGCCGAGTTTGCGACGCACGCTGTGGATGAGGAAGTCGATGGCATTGCTTTCAACCTCCTCATTCCAGCCATAGATCTGCTCTTCCAGGTCGGCGCGCGAGAGGATCGTTCCCGGGCGCAGCAGCAGGGCGTGCAGCAGGGCGAATTCGCGCGCACTGAGGCGGTGCATCTGTTCGTCACACTGTGCTTCGTGGGTGGCCGGATTGAGGCTGAGGCGGCCATTGCTCAACACCGGCGAGCCCTGTCCGCCTTGCCGCCGGATGACGGCGCGCATGCGCGCCAGCAGTTCATGGATGTCGAAGGGTTTGACGACGTAGTCATCGGCGCCGAGGTCGAGGCCGGCGATGCGGTCTTCGATGGCGTCACGCGCGGTGATGATGATGACCGGCACCGTGTGCCCCTGTTGGCGCAGTTCGCGCAGGACTTCCAGGCCATCGCGCCGCGGTAGGCCGAGGTCGAGGAGGACAGCCTGGTACTCAGGTTGTGCCAGAGCCGCTTCAGCGGCGATGCCGTCGCGCACCCAGTCGACGGCGTAGGCGGCGTCCTTGAGGGCGACGACCACCGCCTCGGCGATCATGGGCTGGTCTTCAATCAATAGGATGCGCAATATGACACTCCTTGATGAGTCGGGGCGCCATAGCCTTGGGCGCACCTTGCATCATGGTGCGGGTGTCCTTGTGATCGGGCCGATCAAAAAGTGGCACCACGCTGGCGAATGTGCAAGTATGACACGATCATCGTCAGGATGAGGATCGTTGGCGTGACCCTCGAAATTTCCGTCTTTCAGCCCCCTTCGACGCGGGCGATGCATCTACTCACCGCGCTGCCGCGCGCTTGGTTCCAGCCGTGTTTTATCGGTCTCGATCGCGTCGATCTGAGCAAGCCGGCGCTGTGGGTCGGTAACCATACGCTCTATGGTTTGCAGGACGTCCCCCTGTTGATGGAGCGGCTTCTGCAGGAAGGGGTGATGCTGCGTGGCCTCGGCGATCGCGGTCACTTCAAGGTGCCGCTATGGGGCAAGGCTCTGGTGCGCGCCGGCATGGTGATGGCAAGTCCAGAGCATTGCGCCGGACTCATGGCCAGAGGCCAGCACATCCTCGTTTTTCCGGGGGGGGGGCGTGAGGTCATGCGGCGCAAGGGCGAGGCTTACCGCCTGATCTGGAAACGCCGGACGGGCTTCGCGCGCCTGGCCATCGAGCATGGTTATGACATCCTGCCTTTTGCGTCACTGGGGCCTGATGAGACCCTGGACATCCTGCTCGATGCCGATGACATCATGGCGAGCCGGCCATGGCGCTGCTTGAACCGGCGCTGGCCGCTCGCCGCCATGACCCGTGACGGCGACATGATTCCACCTGTGGTGAAGGGGCTGGGGCCGACTTGTCTACCGCGACCGCAGCGCTTCTATTTTGGTTTTGGTCGGCGTATTTCTACCGCCGAGGGCCAAGTTCTGGCGCAAGGAGAGGATCTTCTTTGGCAACTGCGTCAGCGCGTCGCCGCCAGCATCGAGGCGCAGATGGAACTCCTGCAGCGCGTGCGTGCCGAGGATCAGCCGCGCTGGAGCCGCTGGCGGCGCTATCTCACCCGCCAGGAGGGCAGCAGCGCCCGGTGAGCAAGGACGGCCCCGGCACTGCTCATGCAACTGCTCCGCTACAAAGTCTCGGACACTGGTGGAATGAGGGCAGAAGCACCGACAAGAAAACTCAAGCCAAGCCAGACGTGTCCTGAATGCGGGCATGTCCGAAAGAAGTCCTTGTCGGAACGAACGCATCGATGTGCATCTTGCGGACATACCGAGCCGAGAGACACTGCATCAGCGCGTGTGGTTTTGAATTGGGCACTGTTCGGCACGCCAACCGCGCCCCAATCACGTCAGGAACTGACGGTGGCAGGGTAGTGTACTGACTTATGTGCAAATTCTTGGACTGCGAAAGCGGTCATGGTATGAGGGAGATCGTCAATACCAACCCTGTGTCACGCATGCACTTCCGGGGATCGAATGGGCTGAACAGCAAGGCGCAGACCCATCGTCTTGAGTATAGCTGTCAGACTGCGAATCTCCGGATTGCCGTTGGCAGACAGTGTACGGTAAATATGCGTGCCATTGAGCTGAGCCTGCTCGGCCACCTTCGCCACACCGCCGAACGCTTTGGTCATTTGGCGAAGCGCAATTAACATTTCGCCCTGCTCCCCGTCCTCCAGGATGTTATTCAACAACTCTACCGCATAAGCAGGATCTTTGCGGAAGACTTCAGCCATCGCATCGTCATGTGCTCGATCTCTCATCGCTCTATCTCCTGTTTCAAGTTACTGCGCTGCCAATCTATCCAGTACCCACAAGCCTTCGAGATGTCGGCGTCCTGCGAACGCTTGATGCCACCGCAAAGCAACAAGACCACGGTTTGTCCGGCTTGCGCGTAATAGACGCGATAGCCGGGGCCTACATCGATACGAAGCTCCCATACACCATCCCTACAGGGCTTGTGGTCGCCGAAATTGCCAAGTTCGACGCGGTAAATGCGTCGGTCGATGGCGATCTTTGCCTTGCCGTCCTTCAGCTTGTTGCGCCAGTCCAAGAACAGGTCGCAGCCATCGTCAGTGATGTAGTGCTTGATCTCAAACATACTTACATATTCGCTTATAAGCGAAAACATGTCAAGCCCCTACAATGTTCCTGTGAGTTGTATGACGCAATCAGACAAGCCGCCCATCCTGAGACAGATCAAGATTATTGACTGCCGCCTTTTCAATCCTTTGGTGCTCTTTAGCTAGCAGGGTGTTGAAAATCGTACAGTCTCGGCCCGCCAAGGGGCTGCCATGGTAGAATAGCAGCATCAACCAAGAAGTGGAAAACCCATGCGCGGAGCTGACATCACCCAGGCAGCCCTGTTCAGTTACCGCACACTGGAAGAGCGTATCCCGAGCTCACATCCCTTGCGCAAGCTGCGGGTGGTCGTCGATACGATCCTGGTGAGCATGGATCGTGAACTGGATGCCCTGTATGCCCG
>JAJZBU010000003.1 GCA_021851865.1 Pseudomonadota bacterium
ATGATAAGGCAGGAGACTGACATCGACCTCGACGCGCCGGGCGATCTCATGCTTGAGATGGGCCTTGCCGCACAACAACCACCAGGGCAGTAAAAACAACGTCCACGGCTGGCGCTTGAGCATGAGCAGCAGGGACTCGACGAGCAGATCGCTGTTGAGGAGGGTTCCATCCAGATCCACGCACAAAGGTGGATCGTTTCTACGCCCTTGCAAGGCCTGCATCCGTCCTGGTTTTGAGGGGCCATTGTAGACGATCACCCCATGAGGGGCCATACTCGTCACCAGCTCATCAAGGATGATCCCGCTTCATGCGTGCGCAACGTCAGAATCTTCACTTCGCCGCTTCCTACACCCTTTTTGCCGTGCTCTCGACGGTGCTCAATATTCTGACGCAGATATTCAGCCTGCGCTGCCTGCATGCATGGGTGCAGCCTGAGCTTCTCGCCCATCGCTTCGACCTCGAGATGGCCATGCTCATGGGCACGGCCGTCGGCCTGCTGTTCAAGTATGTGATGGACAAGCATTTCATCTTTGCCTTCGAGAGCGAGGACGCCCTGCACGAAGGACGCACGATGCTCCTCTATGGCCTGATGGGTGTCTTCACGACCTTGGAGTTCTGGGTCATCGAGCTCCTGTTCAACCACTTTTTCTCCTTCGCTGGAGCGCGCTACGTCGGCGCCTGCGTCGGCCTCGGCCTCGGCTACTGGCTCAAGTACCGCCTCGATCGCCGTTTCGTCTTTGTCGAGCGACGCGCATGAAAGTGCAATCCTGGGGAGCGCTGGGCCGCTTCGAACATCAGGTGACGGCGCTCTTCGACCGCGACCAGGTGGCCGGCCATCTGCCCACACCCGGCCTTGCGCACGGCCTCGGGCGCAGCTATGGCGACGTCGCCCTCAATCCCGGTGGACACCTCTGGCTGTGCGCCGGCCTCGACCGCTTCATCGACTTCGATCCCCTCCTCGGCCGCGTGCGCTGTGAAGCCGGCGTCAGCCTCGACAGCCTGCAGCGCCTTTTTGTGCCACGCGGCTGGATGCTGCCGGTGACCCCAGGCACGCGCTGGGTCAGCGTCGGCGGCGCCATCGCCAACGATGTGCATGGCAAAAACCATCACGCACGCGGCTCCTGGGGGCATCATGTCCTGTCCTTGCGCCTGGTGCGCAGCAGCGGTGAAATCCTCGATCTCAGCCCCGACCTGCAGCCCGATCTCTTCTTTGCCACCCTCGGCGGCCTCGGCCTGACTGGCGTCATCACCGAAGTCGAATTGCAGCTGATGCCGGTCGCTGGACCCTGGCTCGACAGCGAGACCATCGCCTTTCATGGTCTCGACGAGTTCTTCACCCTCTCGACCTTGTCGGAAGCGACCTGGGAGTACAGCGTCGCCTGGATCGACTGCCTGTCCGGCCAGAAAGTACGCGGCCTGTTCATGCGCGCCAAACCCTGTGCAGAAGATTTTGATGAAGAAGGCCCCCAGTCATCTCAGACGGCGTTGCAAGTGCCGCTGACGCCGCCCTTCTCCCTGGTCAACGCCTGGAGTCTGCGCGCCTTCAACGAGCTCTATTTTCGCAAGCACGCCAACGATGGCGAAGCGCGCGTGCACTATCAGCCCTTTTTCTATCCTCTCGACCATGTCGGTCACTGGAACCGCATCTATGGTCGTCGCGGCTTCTACCAGTATCAGAGCGTCATCCCCACCGCCCACGCCGAAGCGGCCACCGCCGCCATGCTGACGGAGATCCAGCGCAGCGGTCAGGGCTCCTTTCTGGCGGTGCTGAAGATGTTCGGACGCATGCCCTCACTCGGCCTGCTCAGCTTTCCCATGCCAGGTGTCACCCTGGCCCTCGATTTTCCGCAGCGTGGCGCCGCCACCTTGCGTCTGTTCGAACGCCTCGACGCCATCGTCGCCGGCGCTGGCGGCCGTCTCTACATGGGCAAGGACGCGCGCATGCCGGCGACCTTGTTTCAGCAGGGCTATCCGCAGTGGTCTCTTTTTCAGTCTTTGCGCGATCCGGGCATCAGCTCGGCGATGTCGCGCCGTTTGATGGGATCTTGATATGACGCAGGCTCTGCGTGTCCTCGCCATCGGTGCGAGTTCCGGCATTCTCACCCACTGTCTGCGCCAGCGCGTGCAAGGGCAGGTGGTGCATGGCGTCTTGGTCGGCCGTGACTCGCGCAAACTGCAGCAGATCGCCGACGACCTGCGCGTACGCAGCCCGGAAAGCAGCTGGCGCATCGAGACCGTCGATTTTGAAGACGCGAACGCCATCCAGACACTGATCGACAGCGTCGGCGTCATCGACCTCGCCTACGTCGCACACGGCGCCCTCATCGAACAGAGCGAATGCGAGCAGGATCTGACGCGCACACGCGCCTCCCTGGCGATCAACGCCCTCTCCCCGGCGCTCTTCTGCGAAGCGATCGCGCACCGCCTCGAACAGCAGGGGCAGGGACAGCTAGTCATCTTCGGTTCCGTCGCCGGCGATCGCGGTCGTCGCTCCAACTACGTCTATGGCGCCAGCAAGGGCCTGCTGGCGCGCTATGCCCAGGGCTTGCAGCACCGCTTCGCCGCCACCGCCATCCGTATCACCCTGGTCAAACCCGGCCCCACCGCCACGGCGATGACCGCGCATCTCGCCACCAGCACCCGCCTCGCTCCCGTCGACAAGGTCGCCGCCTGCATCGAGAAGGGCGTCCGCGCCGGCCGCCCCGTCGTCTATGCGCCGCCCCTGTGGGCGCTGATCATGCTCGTCATCATGCATCTGCCACGCTTCGTCTTCAACCGCATGAAGATCTAAGCCGATGGCGAGCAAGTCCTGCGGTTTGGGTTCTTCCTCGCCACGCTCACCATGGCCAGTGACGCAAATAGAGCGCGTAGCGACGCGGTGTCATCGCTGATAAAAGCAAGCAGCAACTGCAGTCCGACCATGAGGTCTAAACAGCAGCACTGACCGACGCTAGCGTATCTCTGCCATCACCCGGCGACGAGCTGATCGAGAACTCTGTTGAGAAAGCGATAGCCAAGATCGGTGCAGCGCCAGCGCTGGCTGTCATCGGCGATCAGGCCCTGCTGACGGGCTGGCGCCAGACAATGCTCGGCGATCTGGGTGCTGCAGCCGGTGCGCTGCTCGAAGAGTGCGCGGTCCACCCCCTGGCGCAGGCGCAGGGCGTTCATGAAGAACTCGAAGGGCAGCTCGCCGGCAGCAACGATCTGCCGCTCGGCGTGGCGGCCGCTGTCCATGGCGCGCAGGTAGTCGGCCGGCAAGCGGCTCTGCTGGTAGCGCCAGATCTGACCCTCGCGGGTGGCCTTGCCGTGTGCACCGGCGCCGATCGCCAGATAGTCGCCGAAGGTCCAGTAGTTGAGGTTGTGGGCGCAAGCGCGTCCACGCGCCCAGGCCGAGACCTCGTACTGCGCGTAGCCGGCGGCCTGCAACAGGGCGCTGCCTTCGGCGTCGATGGCCTCGAGGATCTCGGCCTCAGGCAGGCGCGGACGCTGGCGATAGAAGACGGTGTTCGGCTCGAGGGTGAGCTGATACCAGGAGATCTGCTCGGGTTCCTGAGCGAGCGCCTGGCGCAGGTCGTGCAGGGCGGCGGCAAGATCCTGGCCGGGCAGGCCGTGCATGAGATCGAGATTGATGCGCGTGAAGCCGGCCTGGCGCAAGGTGGCGATCGCTTGACGCGCATCGGCGCTGCCATGGATGCGACCGAGGGCGGTGAGCATGCCGTCATCGAAACTCTGCATACCGAGGGAAACACGGTTGATACCGGCCGCGCGATAGGTCGCCCAGTCGCCGTGTTCCATGGTGCCGGGATTGGCCTCGAGGGTGACCTCGCAGTCGGCGTCGCTGCCGACACGCTCTGCGATGTCCTGCAGCAGCCCGGCATAGAAAGCCGGTGACAGCAGGGACGGCGTACCGCCGCCAAAAAAGATCGACACCAGAGCGCGCCCCTGCACCAGATCGAGCTGGCTGTCGAGATCGGCGATAAGAGCGCGGCGATAGGCGAGCTCGGGCAGGGCCTGCGGTGCAGTGTGCGAATTGAAGTCGCAGTAAGGACACTTGCGCACACACCAGGGCAGGTGCACATACAGGGCCAGCGGGATATCAGCGACGTTCACCGCCACCTCCTCGGTCATCGGCCCCCGAGTGTAGAGCCTGAGCGCGCCCGCGCCTAGCGTAGCGTCGCTGGCGCTGCAAGCCGCCGCTCAGAGCAAGTCTTTTTGTTTTGACGGCTTTCAGCGCCAGCGCCGACCTCCTCGGGACGATGCGGGGGCTTCCTATCGTGGTCTTCATGAAGGTACTTGTCTCATACATGTTATGATCGACGACTTCCTCGGTGACCGACGATGACTGACCATGCGCATGAATGTCTTCAGTGACTATTGTCTCCGTACCTTGACCTATCTCGGCGCCCACCCTGATGCGCGCATGACGCGCGCGCAGATCGCCCAGGCCTATGGCATCTCCGACAACCATTTGATGAAGGTGATCAACTGGCTGGCGCGTGAGGGCTTCATCGTCACCGTCCGCGGCAAGGGCGGCGGCATCCAGCTCGCGCGGGCGCCGGCAGCGATCAACCTTGGTCAGGTGATCCGGCGCAGTGAGGAAGGTTCGGTCCTGGTCGAGTGCTTCGATCGCGAGCAATCGACCTGCCGCATCGAAGCGGCCTGCCGCCTCAAGACGGTGCTCGCCGAGGCTCTGGAGGCGATGTACGCGGTGCTCGATCGCTATACGCTGGAAGATCTGCTGCAAGCACCGGAACAAATCGTCCGTCTGCTCGCTTTGACTTCGACGGATGCTTGATCCGCATCAATTTATGAATATTTTTTTAAAAAGATCCTTGTAGAGCGCAGCGTCGTCGGCTAATCCTGATTATGAAACTTTATTCATTCAGGAGCCTGCGCCATGAAAGCCGTCTTCCCTCTTACCACCCTCTCCTTTTGCCTCTTCCTCGCCGCTTGTGGTGGTGGCGGTGGTGGTGGCGGCAGCAGCAGCGCCAGCGGCCCGTCGATCAGCGGTGTAGCGGCGAGCGGTAGCCCGATCACGCCGGCGATGAATGGCGTCGTCACCCTCAAGGACTCCTCGTCGACGCCGAAGATGGTGGCCACCGCCACCGACGCCAACGGTAACTACAGCTTCACGGCGGCGCAGCTGGCCGGCTTGACCGCGCCTTTCATGCTCGAGATCAGCTATCAGGTCGGGGGCGTCAATTACTATTTGCACTCGGCGGCTACCGCCGCTGACCTCAGTTCCGGCAAGGCGACGATCAACATCACGCCGCTGACCGATCTGGTCATTGCCACCGTCGCCCATGAAATCGCGCAGAACGTCTTCAATCAGGGTAACTTCGCCGCCACCTTGACCAGCTCGGCCCTGCAGGCCGGCGCCACGGCGCTGGCAGCACAGCTGCAGCCGGTGCTGCAAGCGGAGGGAGTGAGCGCCTCGGTCGATCTGCTGCATCAATCCTTCCAGGCCAACGGCAGCGGCCTCGACGGCGTGCTCGACAGCCTCAAGGTGACCGTCGATCCGACGACCCAGCAGGCCACCGTCGTCGATCGCCTCAACCAGCAGTCCATCATCGACGACATCACCCAGGCCGCCACCAGCAACACCGCCGTACTCAGTACCAGCGGCAGTGTTCCGCTCACCGATCTGCAGGCGATCAACCTGGCCCTGCAGAATCTGAGCAAGGAGATGAGCGCGGCGAGCTCAGCCAGTGATCCGGCCCTGCTCGCCTATTTCGATCAGAGCAACTTCCAGGATGATGGCAAGAGCCTCGCCCTGTTCCTGCAGCAGGTCACCTCACAGCCGGCAGTGGCGGGCGGCAACCTCGTCATCAGCAACGTCGTGCTGAGCGCCGTACCAGCCTGGGTGAGCAACGTGCCGAGCGGCGCGACCGCCTATCTGGCGCACTTCCAGGTGACCATGAACAAGAGCCCGTCCGAGCACGCCTTCGTCGTCTATAAGAACGCTGCCGGCACCTGGCTGGTCCTCGGCAACCAGCGCATCATGCGCACCGAGATCGACGCCATCGCCGCCCAGAATACCGTGCCGAACGGCAATGGCTCCTTCACCACCAGCGCCTGCAGCGGCCTGCTCATCGACATCGCCGACAAGGGTGGCACGGCCGGCGTCAACTATGCCGTGATCAGCGGCCCGGGCGTGCCCAACGGCCTGATCGCCTTCAATGACGGCAGCGGCCTGCCCGACAGCTTCCAGTTGTCGACGTCGACCTATCAGGGGACGACGACCACGCCTCTGCCGATGAGCAGCGCCTGCTTCTTCACGCAACTGCTGGCGCTCAACGACAGCCAGATCGCAGCGGTGCCAGCCGGCGGCGCCTACACCGTCGCTCTGTACAACGACAACGGCACGCCGACCAATCCGGGCGACGACATCCTCAAGGCCACCTACACCGTGCACCTGGCGGCGCAACCGCTGCTCTCCACCCAGCTCAGCGGCGTCTTCGCCAGCAATCCGACGGCCTCGTCCTCGCTGCTCATCGCGGCAGCGGCGACGGCCGGTAGCAGCGCCGACATGGTCAACTTCACCTGGACGCCGCCGACGGTCCCCGGCCTCTTTGCCGATGACTTGTGGGTCTGGGTGGCGAATGCGACGACGAACAATCTTGGCGTCGATACGAGTCTTGCCTCCGGCGACACCACGGCGCAAGTGGCCATTCCCAGCCTGAGCAACGCCACCAGCGGCGGTGGCAACATCGAGTACACCGACAGCAGCTATCGCCTGTACTGGACCTCAGTCAACTTCTGAGGCTGGCGGATGCGGGGGGAGGCTATGTTAGACTGCCTCCCCCGCTCCCGCCCGTGAGGACGCCGTGACCCTGCTTCAGATCATCATCCTGGCCGCCGTGCAAGGCGCCGCCGAACTGCTGCCGGTGTCGAGCTCGGCGCACGTCATCGTCGCTGAGAAGCTGATGGGCCTCGACCCGACAGCGCCGGCGATGACCCTGCTCCTGGTCATGCTGCACACCGGCACCATGTTCGCGGTCATCACTTATTTCTGGTCATCCTGGCGGCAGACCTATTTCAGCGCCTGGTCGGGCTTTCGCCAGCAGATGAGCTGGATCGTCCTGGCCACCGCCGCCACCGGCGGTGTCGGTCTCGTCCTGCTCAAGCTGATCACGCACCTGCTGCAGCCGACGCATGCGCACTTCGAGATCGAGCAGCTCTTCGGCAATACCCGGTTGATCAGCGCCGCCCTCGCCGTCGCCGGCGTCTTCATTTTGCTGGCCGCACGGCGACCGAGTGGCGACGCCGCCATCGGCACACGCAGCGCCCTGCTCACCGGTTTGGTGCAGGGCTTGTGCCTGCCCTTCCGTGGTTTCTCGCGCTCGGGAGCGACGATCTCGACGGCGCTGCTGCTCGGCGTGTCGCGCCGGCAGGCCGAGGAGTTCAGCTTCGCCCTCGCCGTCGCCCTGACGCCGGTGGTCATCGTCAAGGAAGCCTGGCGCCTGTTCAAGAGCAGCGCCGACACGCACGCCCTGACGCAGGCTCTCACCCCTTCCCTGCTCGGCATGATCTTCAGCTACGGCGCCGGGCTGCTCGCCCTGCGCTGGCTGTCGCGCTGGCTGGAAGCGGGTCGCTGGTCCTATTTTGGCGTCTACTGCCTGGTCGCCGCCGTCGGCGTCGCCTGTCTGTAAAGCCGGCTCAGGCGCGCAGACGCTGCGCCAGAGCGGTCGCCAGCTTCGCCGCCAGGGCGTAGATGGAGAGCTGCGGGTTGGCACCGATGCTGGTCGGGAACAGCGACCCGTCGATGACCGAGATCTGCCGCATATGCCGTAGCTGGCCATCGCTGTCGGTGACGCAGCGCTGCTCATCCTCACCCATGGCGCATCCGCCCATGATGTGCGCGGCGCCGAGGCGCAGACGCAGTTTCTCCATGCCCAGGCCTTCGATCACGCTGCGCGCCTGTGCCCAGGAGGTGCAGGCGACGGCGTCGCGATGCAGGGGCCGCACTTCCTTGGCGCCGGCGGCGAACTGGATCTCGGCCATGGACAACAGGCCGCGCCGCAGTCCGTCGCGAACATAGTCGGTCAGTGGATAGTGCAAGGTCGGCGTGCCGTCGGCGCGCAATTCAACGCGACCACCGAGGCTTTGTTCATGAAAACCGTCACGCATCAGCGCGATCATCATGCTCATCGAACGATAGCGCAGCATGCTGGTGTGCAGATCTTCGCCGCTCTCACCGAGCAGGGAAGCGGTGAGGCCGGGATGCAGGGGCATGACCTCGAGCTTGTAGCCCATGGCGCCGGCGGCGCCGTCCTGCCAGACGAAGTGATCGGAATAGACCGACTGCGGCGCACCGTGCCCGGCGTCGATGACGCTGTCGAAGTCGGCACGGCTGGCGTCGACGAGATGCAAAAAGGTGCGCCGGCCGATGTTGCGATAGGGATCGGGCACCTGCGAACGCAGCAGCAGCGCCGGTGAATTGATGCCGCCGCCGGCGAGGACGGTGTGGCGGGCGTGGATGCGCAAGGCGACGCCGGTCGGACGCTGATGATCGGCGTGCATGCCGACGCAGGCCACCCCCGACACACGATCGCCCTGCGTCAGCAGGCGCCAGGCGCGGGCGTGATGGTAGAGGCGGGCGCCGTGGCCGAGAGCCGCCGGCAGGGTCGTCACCAGCATCGACTGCTTGGCGTTGGTCGGACACCCCATGCCGCAATAACCGAGGTTCCAGCAGCCCCGCACATTGCGCCGCATGACGCCGTGCTGTAGACCGAGGCGTTCACAGCCGAGGGCGAGGCTGGCATTGTTGGCATTGGCCGGCAGTGGCCAGGGCTGGATGTCGAGCCGTTGCTCCATGCGCTCGAACCAGGGCGCCATCTCCGTCGCCGAGGCGCCGCGCACGCCGAAGACCCCGGCCCAGGTCGCCAAGGTAGGCTCCGGGGTGCGAAAACTCGACGTCCAGTTGACCGTCGTGCTGCCACCGACGGTGCGCCCCTGCAGGATCATGATGGCGCCGTCGTCGCTGCTGCGCGCCGCACCCTCCTGATAGAGGTCACGGTAAGCCGTGCGCTCATCCATGGAAAAATCATTGCTGGTGCGCAGCGGCCCTTCCTCGACGATGACCACCGCCAGACCGGCAGCGCTCAGGATCTCGGCGCTGGTGCCACCGCCGGCGCCGCTGCCGATGATGACGACGTCGCACTCGATGTCGGTGTCCTGGCGCAAGGCACCGGCGTCGATGACCTGCCAGCCGGCGGCCATGCCCTCACGAAAACGATCGGCGATGCCGGCAACCTGGATCATGCGGGAACGTCTCTCTGCGGGATGATGGGTGTGGCGAGGTGGGCCGGATGCTCATAACCGATGGCGGCCCAGCTCTGCGGCCGTTCGTACCAGACCATGGCCAGGCTCTGGATGAAAAAGCCGGCGACGGCGACGCGCAGATCGCTGTCGCTGTGCTGCATGGCGTGCAAGGCGGCGCGCTGTCGCGGCAACGCCGCCGTGTCGAAGTCAGGGCAGGCAGTCAACCAACGGCGCGTCGGCGCCAGGCTCATGAGATCAAAGATCTGGCGAATCTGCCGGCGCGTCGCCGGCGCCGTGCTGAGATAGAAGTCCTCGAGCGCGCCGATGAAGTCGGGGATATCGGCGGCGACAGCATCGCTGATCACCAGCGGCGTGAAGCGCTCCAGGAGGTCGACATCCTGCTGTCGCAGCCAGCACCGCCCTGCCGCCAGCGGCGTGCTGCAGCCGCTGAGCAAGGGCAGACTGCTCGCCACCCACAGCGACAGGCTGACACCAAGCCCGGTGCGCAGAAACTGCCGTCGCTGTGGATCCGCGACGACCCTCATTTGAGCAGATAGCTCTTGAGGATCTTGTGCAGGCTCTTGTTGAACGGCGGCAGGAAAAAGCGCAGGGCATAGAGCTTCGGCTTCTCCAACACCGCCTTGGCGTTGGACATGGTGAGGAAGCCCTCGTGCGCGTGATACCGCCCCATGCCGGAAGGACCGACGCCGCCGAAGGGCAGATCGTCGATGCCGACATGGCTGACCACCTCGTTGATGCCCATGCCACCGGAGTGCGTGTGCATGGCGACGTAGTCGGCGCGCGCCGAGTTGTAGTCGAAGTAGTAGAGGGCGAGAGGCCGTGAGCGTTCATTGACGTAGCGCAGCGCCTCGTCGAGGTTGTGCACCTCGATGATGGGCAGCACCGGGCCGAAGATCTCGTTCTGCAGAATCTGCATCTCCGGGGTGACGTCGAGCACCAGCGTGACCGGCATCTTGCGGCTGCCGGAGAAGTCCTCCTGCGCCGGATTGATCTCGATGATGCGCGCGCCCTGCGCCCTGGCGTCCTCGAGATAGGACTGCACACGACGATATTGCTTGTCGTTGATGATACTGGTGTAGTCCGGATTGTTGAGCATGGTCGGATACATCTTGCCCACCTGGGCGGTGAAGGCCTGGACGAAGTCCTGCGTGCGGCCATGCGGACAGAGCAGATAGTCCGGCGCGACACAGGTCTGTCCGGCGTTCCAGCACTTGCCGAAAGCGATGCGCTCGGCGGCGTCGGCCATCGGGAAGGACTCATGGATGATGGCCGGCGACTTGCCGCCGAGCTCGAGCACGACCGGCGTCAGATTGGCCGCTGCCGCGGCCATCACCGTGCGTCCCACCTGCGTCGATCCGGTGAAGGTGATCTGGTCGAAAGGCAGGTGCGAGAAAGCTTCGGAGATCTCGCCGCGGCCGGTGAAGACGGCGACCTGATCCTCCTTGAAGATCTCGCCGAGCATGGCCTTGAAGGTTTCACCGGTGCGCGCGGTGAAACCCGACATCTTGATCATGACACGGTTGCCGGCGGACAACGCCGCGGTCAGCGGACCGACGGCGAGAAAGACCGGATAATTCCAGGGCACGATGATGCCGACGACGCCGAGCGGCTGATAGACGACGCGCGCCTTGGCCGGCATGTGCAGGGGACTGACGTGGCGCTTCTGCGGACGCATCCAGGCACGCAGGTGCTTTTGATGATATTTGATGCCCTCGAGCGAGGTCATGATCTCGGCGAACTTGGTCTCGTCGTGCGAACGATGGCCAAAATCCTCGGCGATGGCCTGCGCCAGACGGTCCTGATAGCGAATCAGAGCCTCCTTGAGCTTCTGCAGATGCGCGATGCGCTCATCGGCGGACGACATGGGCTGCGCCCGAAAGGCGGTGCGCTGTATCTGAAAACAACGCTGCAGATCGGCGATGGCGGGGCTCAAAGCAGTATCGAGATGGACGACGTTGGCTACCATGATCTTTTCCTCTGTCTTGGAGTAAACGTCGCAAAGCGCCATAATATGCCCGCTCGGACGTCCCAGGCTTCCTCTTTTAGAGTATTTGCTCTAGACTGTCAAGACAGTATCGATCGAAGCCCCTCGCCCATCATGAAAACGCGTGACCGTATTCTTTTCGCCAGCCTGCGCCTATTCAACGAACAGAGCGAGCGCAGCGTCACCACCAACCATATCGCCGCCGACCTCGGCATGAGCCCGGGCAACCTCTATTACCATTTCCGCAACAAAGAAGCGATCATCTATGAGCTCTTCTTGCGATACGAGCAGCGCACGCGCGACTTCCTCCAGGTCGACACGACAGCGTCCCTGACCTGGGAAGACATTCTCGCCTACTTTCGCAGCATCGCCGGCAACATCTGGGAGTATCGCTTTCTCCATCGCGACATGGAGCAGCTGCTCAACAATGACGCCGCCCTGCTGCAACGCTACCGTACCTTCGCCCAGGAAGTCATTCGCTCCGGACGCCAGATCATGACCGTGATGACGCGCCAGGGTCTGATCGCCGCCAGCGATGCCGAACTCGATGCCCTCATCATCAACATCTGGGTGATCACCACCTCCTGGGCGCCTTTTCTGCACTCGACGGCGGTCTTCGGCGAGCTCGACACCGACCTCAGTCAGGAGATGATCCAGCGCGGTATCCACCAGGTCATGTACCTGCTCAAACCCTATCTGCGCGGCGACGCCGTCCAGGCCCTGCAATCCCTGCCCCCTCTTTATGCCTGATGCCTGATGCCCGAGCCCGACATGTCCTCTTTTCTCGCACACCTGCAGCACATCGACGCGCATTATGTTTATACGCCGACGCATTTTCGCAACGGCTGCGGTGACGACGCCATCGACAACGCCGCTGGCGTCAACGAAGGCTCCTGCAAGATCTTCGCTTATGCGCGCCTGCAGGGCCTGAGCGAAGCCGACACCCTCGCCCTGTTTGGCGAACATTACGCGCAGGTGCGCGCCCATCCCGAAGGCAGCGACCACGCCAACATCCGCCGCTTCATGCGCGACGGCTGGGCGGGCATCTCCTTCACCGCGCAAGCCCTGCAAAAGCGGGAGCTGCCATGATCTTCATCAGCCTCCTCATCCTCCTCGGCGCCGGTTTCGCCCTGCTCATCAGCGCCCTCGGCAGCGCCTTGTTCATCTGGCTGGCGAGTTGGCTCATCCTCGGTGGCCGCGGCTTCATGCTCTGCCTGCGCGCCACCTTGCGCGTCTACGTCTATGTCTTCATCTTCTCCCTACTCTACGTCGCCCTGCTCTTCACCGTCGGGCTGGTCACGCCGCTGAGCCTCCTCCTGCTCAGCGTCGCCATCCCCCTCAGCCTGTGGGTAGCGAGCAGCAGCCTCGCCACCTCCTTGCGTTGCTCGCTCTGGCAGGCGCTGCTCATCGTTTTGCTCGCCGGCCTGCTCAACGCCCTGATCATGCACCCACTCCGCCACCAGGAGGTCCTGCCGGCGCACTGGCCCGCTTGGCATAGCCATTCCGGGCTCATGACCTGAGTCATCGCGCCGTGCGTCCTCATTACGGTAATATTTCTGTAACAGTTACTTCGCACAATGCCGCTGTTCATCATTGCGACATCATCCGACCTCCTGAGGATTGCACCATGCGTATGATTCGACTTGCCCTGACGGTCGCCCTTGCGGCTGGCAGCCTCTTTGCCCAAGCCGGCGACATCACCGGCGCCGGTTCCACCTTCGCCTATCCGATTTTCGCCAAGTGGGCCGATGCCTACAAGACGAGCACCGGCGTTGGCCTCAACTACCAGGCCATCGGCTCGGGCGGCGGCATCAAGCAGATCGCTTCGCGCACCGTCGATTTCGGCGCTTCCGACATGCCGCTGACCAGCGCTGACCTGACCAGCAAGGGACTGATGCAGTTCCCCGCCATCATGGGCGGCGTCGTGCCGGTGATCAATCTGCAGGGCGTCCCCGCAGGCAAGCTGCGCCTCGACGGCCAGGTTCTGGCGTCCATCTACATGGGCGATATCACGCAGTGGAATGATCCGGCCATCGCCGCCCTCAATCCCGGCGTCAAGCTGCCGGACGAGCTGATCACCGTCGTGCGTCGCGCCGACGCCTCCGGCACCACCTTCATCTTCACCAGCTACCTGAGCAAGGTCAGCGCCAACTGGAAGAGCAAAGTCGGCTGCAACACCGCCGTCGCTTGGCCGGTCGGTGTCGCCGGCAAGGGTAACCCCGGCGTCGCCGCCTACGTGCAGCGCATCCGTGGCGCCATCGGCTACGTCGAGTACGCCTACGCTCTGACCAACCACATGAACCACAGCGCCATGGTCAACGCCGCCGGCAAGACCGTCGAACCGAGCATCGAGGCCTTCCAGGCTGCCGCCGCCTACGCCGACTGGACGCATGCGCCCAACTTCTACCAGGTGCTGACCAACGAGCCGGGCGCGACCACCTGGCCGATCGCTGGCGCCTCCTTCGTGCTCCTGCCGACCAAGGTCGACAACGCCGCGCGCGTCAAGGAAGTGATGAAGTTCTTCTCCTGGTCCTTCGCCAAGGGTCAGCCGCAGGCGCGTCAGCTCGACTACGTGCCGATGCCGGCCAACGTCGTCAAGCTGATCGAACAGGACTGGACGCAGGAAGTGAAAGACAAGTCCGGGCACTCTATCTGGTAAGATAGGCGCCGCTGGACCGATCCTACAGGCCCCGGTCGGCACGACGGGGCCTTGTTTTTTGAGCAGCGCCGACGGCAACGGCGCCCTGAGGTGTGAGCATGAACCCTAGAGTACGAATGATCGAGCAGGACCTCGCCGTCCACGATGACGCCCTCGGCCGGGAAAAAGCCCGCGATGCGCGCTTTCGCTGGTGGGTTCTGGGCATGGCCGGCGTCGTTCTGCTGGTGCTCGGCGCCATCATCGTTTCCCTTCTCATCGGTGCCCTGCCCGCCTTCAAGGCCTTCGGCTGGCACTTTCTCATCAGCCAGGCCTGGGACCCCGTCGCCAACGACTACGGTGCCCTGCCGGCCATTTACGGCACCCTGGTCACCTCAGGCGTCGCCCTGCTCCTCGCCGTACCGGTGAGCTTCTTTATCGCCTTTTTCCTCACCGAACTGTGCCCGCGCCGCTTGCGCGGCATCGTCAATGGCATCATCGAACTGCTCGCCGGCATCCCCTCCATCATCTATGGCATGTGGGGACTGTTCGTGCTCGCCCCGCTGCTCGCCGAGTATGTGCAACCCGGCCTGATGCACGTCTGCCGTCACATCCCCGGCCTCGACCGCATCTTTCGCGGCCCGCCCATCGGCATCGGCCTCCTGCCCTCGGCCCTGGTGCTGGCGGTGATGGTGGTGCCCTTCATCACCTCGGTGATGCGCGAGGTCTTCGAGGTGGTGCCACAGAACCTCAAGGAAGCCGGCTACGGCATCGGCAGCACCACCTGGGAAGTGATGTGGGACGTCGTCCTCCCCTACACCCGCGTCGCCATCGTCGGCGGCATCATGCTCGGCCTCGGCCGTGCCCTCGGCGAGACCATGGCGGTGACCTTCATGATCGGCAACTCGAATAACGTCAGTTCGGCCCTGTTCGACTCCGGCAACAGCATCGCCTCGGTCATCGCCAACGAGTTCGCCGAAGCCTCCGATCCGATTCACGCCGCTGCCTTGACCGAACTCGGCCTCATCCTTTTCGTCATCACCCTGATCGTGCTGGCCGTGGCCCGCCTTCTGATCCTGCGCGTGGAGCGTCGTGTATGAGCACCTTGCTGACTGAAGCCCCGACCCTGTATGAGCGTAAACGGCGCTGGACCAACCGCATCGTCCTGATCCTCGCCAGCGTCGTCACCCTGATCGGTCTGCTCATCCCGATCTGGATCCTCGGCACCGTCGTCATGCGCGGCCTGAACGCCTTTCACCTCAGCCTGTTCACGCAAATGACGCCGCCGCCCGACGCCGCCGGCGGCCTGTGGAACGCCATCGTCGGCAGCGTCACCATGGTGCTGAGCGGCACCCTCATCGCCACGCCGGTGGCGATCATCGCCGGCATCTATCTCGCCGAATACGGCCGCCACCACAAGACCGCCGCGTTCATCCGCTTCATCAATGACATCCTGCTGTCGGCGCCGTCCATCGTCATCGGCCTGTTCGTCTACGTCATCGTCGTCGTGCCCCTGCATCACTTCTCCGGCTGGGCTGGCGCCCTTTCCCTCGCCATCATCGCCCTGCCGATCATGGTGCGCACCACCGAGAACATGCTGCTGCTCGTCCCCGACGTCCTGCGCGAAGGCGCCCTCGCCCTCGGCGCCAGCCGACGCCAGACCGTCCTCATGGTCTGTCTGCCGGCGGCGCGCAACGGCATCGTCACCGGCGTCCTCCTCGCCCTGGCACGCATCAGCGGCGAGACGGCGCCACTGCTGTTCACCGCCCTCAACAACCAGTTCTACTCCCTCAACATGAACCAACCGATGGCCAATCTGCCGGTGGTCATCTTCCAGTTCGCCATGAGTCCCTATGACAACTGGCAGGCTCTGGCCTGGGCCGGCGCCGCCTTGATCTCGCTGTCGGTGGTGGCGATCAACATCAGCGCGCGCGCGCTGTTCAAGCGCTGAGGCCGCGCACCGCGATATAGCCGACATAGAGCAGGCCAGGCGGCAGCAGATGCCAGGCGCGCAAGGGACGCGGTAGGGCGTATAGCCAAAGGCCGGCGCTCCAGGTGAGCAAGGCCGGCCACAAGGTCGCACTGGTCGCCCGCCAGGGCAGGCCGAGCAGACCGATGGCGGGCAGCACACAGCCCTGAAAAGCCAGCGCACCGCTGATGTTGCCGAGCGCCAAACTGTCCTGACGCCGCCGCAACCAGATCAGGCTGTTGAGCTTTTCCGGGAGTTCAGTAGCGATCGGCACCAGCAGCAGACTGAGCAACAAAGCGGAGAGCGACCAGGCGCGCGCCAGGGCGGCGAGCGTCTGCACCAGGACGTGGGCGGCGCCGATGAGCAGCACCAGGGCGAGCAAAGCCTGCAGGGGTAGGCGCATCAGCGTGCGTGGCGGTGGCGACGGCGCCGCTGCCGGCGCCACATGTGCCGCCGCCCGCCGCCAGGTGCTGAACACATGCCAGGCGTAGAGCGCCAGCAAAGGCGCGGCATAAAGACCCTGAAATCCAGGCAGAGGCAGCAGGGAAGCGAGCAGGGCATAGCCATAACCGAGCACAAAGACGGCGAGATCCTGACGCTGCTGTCGCGCATCGACGGCGATGATGCCCGCGCCGCCGCGTTGCCACAGCGCCGCGATGCCGAGCAGGGCGAGGCTCAGGGTGCTCAGCATCCAGGGCGCGCCGAGCAAGGCGCCGAGGGCGACGGCGCGCTGCCTGCCATCGACCAAGGCGACCACCGGCACCAGGGTTTCCGGCAAAGCGGTGGCGACGGCGGCGATGATAGAGGCCGCCCAACCGGGATAGACCCCACGCTGCGCCACCCAGGTCTCGATGGCGGCGGTGAACAGCAGCGCCGCCAGCACGATGGCCAGCAAGGACAGGCACAACCCGACCAGCGTCGTCACGGCACGACCTCCCCCACCCTTAGCGCCTGGAAGCTGCAGGATAGGTCAGCGTCGCGCCGCTGCCAAGCCCACGCCGGCTCAGGCGATCAGATAACCGCCGTCGACATTGAGGGCGACGCCGGTGGTGTAGCTGGCGAGATCGGAGACGAGATAGAGGACGGCTCCGGCCATCTCCTCAGGCTGCGCGATGCGCCCTTGCGGCACATGGCGCAGGACTTCCTTGACGATGTGCTCGTTCTGGGTCAGGGCGCTGGCGAAGCGCGTGTCGGTGAAGCCCGGCAGCAGCGCATTCACCCGCACCTTTTGCGGGGCGAGTTCCTTGGCGAAGGCCTGGGTCATCGAGATGACGGCGGCCTTGGTGATCGAATAGATACCTTGCATCGCGCCGGGGATGACGCCATTGACCGAGGCGACGTTGACGATGCTGCCGCCTTGGCTCTGTCGCGCCATGATCTTGCCGGCGCGCGCCGACATGAAGAAATAGCCACGGATGTTGACGTCGACGGTCTTCTGAAAAGCGGCGAGGTCGGTGTCGAGGATGGAACCGAAGTAGGGATTGGCGGCAGCGTTGTTGACCAGGATGTCGAGCCGGCCATAGCGCTCCTCGATGTGCGCGAAAAGAGCGTCGATCTGCGCCATGTCGCCGATATGGCAGGCGAGAGCCTCGGCCTGCCAGCCTTCGGCGCGCAGCTCCGCCGCCACCGCTTCGCAGCCGTCGATTTTACGGCTGCACAGCAGGACGTGCGCCCCCTGGGCGGCGAGTAGACGGGCGATGGCGGCGCCGATGCCTCGACTGGCACCGCTGATCAGGGCGATGCGCCCATGCAGATTCATGATCGCAGACGACATGAGCTTCTCCTTAAGGTCTTAACGATAGGTGAGCAGGCTGGCGTCAGCGGCATCGAGATGGCTGACGTCGTTGAACCCGGACAGACTGATCTGTTCGGCGTGGTACAAAAGGCGTGTGCTGCCGGCGTTGTAGAGCACGGCATTGAGGGCGAGCGCCTGCGCGTCCGGGATCGCCAGCAGGGCCTGCACGATGGCGGCGATCACCCCGCCCGAGGTGACGACGACGACATCGCCCGTGCTCTGCGCGCGCACTGCCTGCAAAGCCGCCTGACAGCGTTGCTGAAAGGCCGGCCAGCTCTCGCTGTAGTCGCCGGCAGCGCCGGCGTCCTGCCAACGCGCGAAGGCGCTCGCAAAGAGGCGCTGAAACGCCTGCCGCGGCTGTGTCTGCGCCACCAGCCAGCGCTGCCGTTGCTCGACATCGTCCCACTGCGGCATGACCCGACGCAGCAGCTGCGCGTGATCGAACTCATCGAAACGACGATCGACGACGCTCTCCTGCGCGCCGGCGCCATAGGCGTCGCGCAGATGCTGCAAGGTCGCGCGTTGCCGCTGCAGGCCGCCGCAGTACCAGTGCGCGAGGCGCCACCGCTTCTCGCGCCAGGCGCGCCCGAGGCGCTGTGCCTGCTCCTCGCCACGCGGCGACAACTGATCGTAGTCGGCGGCCTCGAAAGCCGCCTGGCCATGGCGCACGAGCAGGATGGCCGCCATCAGATGAGCCCGCGCTCGATCATACGCTGCGCCCGCCGCTCGAGCAGATCGACGATGCGACCGAACCCGGCGTAGGCCTGATGCGCCACCTGGCCGTGCACATGGCGATAGTAGATCTGCTGGGCGATGACCGCCAAGCGAAACAGACCATAGACGCTGTAGAAGAGCATGTCGCCCGTCGTCCGGCCACTGCGCTCGCCGTAGAACTCGATCAGCTCCTGCCGCGTCAGCATACCCGCCACCTGCGTCGGCTGGCGGCGCAGGGCCTGCCAGGCCGGTTCGTCGTCGGCCTGCACCCAGTAGGCCAGGGTGTTGCCGAGGTCCATCAATGGATCGCCGAGGGTGGCCATCTCCCAGTCGAGCACACCGATCACCCGACTCGGCTGGGCGCGGTCGAGGACGACGTTGTCGAAACGATAGTCGTTGTGGATCAGACACAGACCGCTGTCGGCGGGCTGATGCTCGTGCAGCCAGTGCATGACGGCGGTGAAGCTGGCGACGTCGCTGGTGTGCACCTGGCGGAAGCGTTCGCTCCAGCCGTGGATCTGGCGCTCGACATAGCCTTGTCCGCGACCGAGATGGCTGAGACCCGCCGCCACCACATCGATGGCGTGCAGTTCGACCAGCCGATCGACCACCGCCTCACACAAGGTGCGCGCCGCCGCTGCGTCGAGCGACAGGCCGGCGGGCAGATCCTTGCGCAGGATGAGG
This sequence comes from Pseudomonadota bacterium, assembly GCA_021851865.1. Classification (GTDB taxonomy): domain Bacteria; phylum Pseudomonadota; class Gammaproteobacteria; order Pseudomonadales; family Moraxellaceae; genus JAJZHK01. The sequence goes on from JAJZBU010000003.1 coordinate 19,068, forward strand.
CCGTCGAGCCGCTCCATGAGATAGGCCGGACCCAGGTCATCGCTGGCTTCATACACGCCGAGCACGCGCGGCACATAGGGATAGTGCGGGCGCAGGCTCTGCATCAGCTGCGCCTCGCGCAGCACGTCGTGGGCGCTTTTAGCCTTGTGTCCAGGCGGTGGCCGACGCAAGATGAGGTCGCGTTCGCGATAGTGCAGCAGATAGGTGAGGTTGGAGGCGCCGCCAACGAACTGGGTGATCTCCGCCACGCCACTGACGCCGAGCCCGAGGCCACTGATCCACGCCTGCAGGCGCTCGCCTTCGACCTCCTCGCCAGCGCGCACCTGGCTACGCATCTCTTCATTGGTGTCCGACATGCTGCTTCTCCTGTCGTGCCGCCTTGGCGGCCATGGCGATGGCCATCGCCTGCATGCGCCGACGAAATCCCGCCGGCCACCAGCGCTTCAGGCGCCAGTAGCGGCGGCCCTCGGCGTGCGGTAGCAGGCAGGCCTCGCCGCGCTCACAGGCGCTGATGATACGCGCCGCGATGGCGTCGGCGTCGAGCGGTGAAGAACGCATCAAGCGCTCGAGGGCGGCGGCCGTGCCGGCGCGCGTGCTGCGCAAAGAGCGGCCGAGCCCGGTGGCAAAAAAGCCCGGGCAGATGAGATGCACTGCGACACCATACGGCGCCATCTCCGCCGCCAGGGTCTCGCTCAGACTGACCACCGCCGCCTTGCTGGCATTGTAAGCGGCCATCTCCGGGGGGTTGAGCAAACCGGCCATGGAAGCGATGTTGACGATGTGGCCCTGGCCCTGCGCCTGCATGACGCGCGCCGCCGCCTGGCAGCCGTGCAGGACGCCATAGAAGTTGATGTCCATGACCCAGTGCCAGTCGTCGAGAGTGACGTCGACCACCGGCCCGGACACCGCCACACCAGCATTGTTGATCATCAGATCGAGACGCCCCCAGGCGCTGACCGCGCGCTGCACCAGGGCGGTGACGGCGTCGGTCTGGCGCACATCGCAGAGCTGCGTCAGCACCTCCACCCCACGCCCTTGCAGGCTGGCGGCGACCTCGGCGAGGCCCGCCTCCTGACAATCGGCGAGCAGCAGACGCGCGCCACGTTCGCCATAAGCGCCGGCGAGGGCACGCCCAAGACCGCTGCCGGCGCCGGTGATGAGGACGACCTGGCTCATACCGGCACCTCCGGATGGCGGCGTAATTCGAGTTTGGCGATCAGTGCCTTGTGCACCTCGTCCGGGCCATCGGCAATCCGCAGGACGCGCGCGTAGGCATAGAGCGCCGCCAACGGCGTGTCATCGCTGAGACCGGCACCGCCATGCATCTGGATGGCCTGATCGATGATCTTCTGCGCCACCGTCGGCGCCACCACCTTGATCTGCGAGATCTCGCTCATCGCCGCCTTGGCGCCGACGGTATCCATCATCCACGCCGCCTTGAGGGTGAGCAGGCGCGCCTGCTCGAGGGCGATGCGCGCGTCAGCGATGATGTCCCGGTTGCCGCCGAGATCGATCAGCGCCTTGCCGAAAGCCTGGCGGCTGCGCGCGCGCGCGATCATCAGTTCGAGCGCCCGCTCCGCCGCACCGAGCACGCGCATGCAGTGATGGATGCGGCCAGGGCCCAAACGCCCCTGCGCGATCTCGAAGCCACGGCCGGGTCCAGCGATGACGTGATCGAGCGGCACCCTGACCGCGTTGAAGCTGACCTCGCCATGCCCGAAGGGCTCGTCATAGGCGCCGAAGACCGGCAGCATGCGCTCGATCTTGACGCCGGCGCTGTCGATCGGAATGAGGACCATGGAGTGACGCGCGTAAGGCGGCGCCGTCGGGTCGGTCAAGGCCATGTAGATGAGAACACGGCAATGCGGATGGCCGAGGCCGGAGCTCCACCACTTGCGGCCATCGCAGACGATGCTGTCGCCATCGACGACGGCACGCGCCTGCATATTGGTGGCGTCGGAGGAGGCCACCGCCGGTTCGGTCATGCAGAAGGCCGAGCGTATCTCGCCGGCGAGCAGCGGCTTGAGCCAGCGCTCCTGCTGCTGCGGCGAACCATATTTGGCGAGGACTTCCATGTTGCCGCTGTCCGGCGCATTGCAGTTGAACACTTCCGGCGCCAGAAAAGAGCGTCCGCTCAGTTCGGCGAGAGGCGCGTAGTCGACGTTGCTCAGACCTGCGCCCCACTCGTTGTCCGGCAGAAAGAGGTTCCACAGACCCGCCGCCTTGGCCTTGGCCTTGAGGCTCTCCATGATCGGCGGCTGGCACCAGGGACCGTCATGGCTTTGCAGCTGCCGGCGGTACTCGGCCTCGGCCGGCAAAATCTCCTCGCGCAAAAAGGCCTCGACCTGGGCGATGAGTTGGCGCGCTCGCGGGCTGTAGGCAAAGTCCATGCTGATCTCCTGGCTGTACGATGGCTCTAGCCTAAGAGGGAACATGTCATTATGCTAGTTCATTGTATCTATAGTTGAGTATTCATTGCGTGCATGTTCATAAGAGCGACCTCGCCCTGCTGCAGGTCTTCGACAGCATCTACCGGGAAGGGTCGCTGACCCGCGCCGCCTTGCATCTGCACCTTTCGCAACCGGCGGTGAGCCACGCCCTGGCGCGCCTGCGTGAGCGTTTTGGCGATCCTTTGTTCGTGCGTCAGGGCAGCCATATGACACCGACGGCGCGCGCCCGTCAGATCGCCGAGCCCATCGCCCAGGCCCTGGCGCAATTGCGGGGCGTGCTCGAACTGCCCGTCGCCTTCGATCCGCAACAGGCTTCACACGAGTTTCGTCTTGGTCTGCGCGATGTTCTCGAGGCCCTGCTCCTGCCCGCCCTGGTGCGTCGCCTCGGCCCACGCCTGCGCATCCTCAGCGTGCGCTGCGAACGCGCCCAGATGGAGGATGAGCTGGCGCGCGGCAGCCTCGACGTCGTCATCGACGTGCTGCGCCCACTCACCGGTGGCCTGCGCCAGACACCGCTGCTGCAGGAGTCGCTGGTGGTGCTGATGCGCGCCGGCCATCCTCTCGCCGATCGCCTCGATCTCGCCGCCTATCTGCACGCCGACCACGTCGCCGTTTCCTCGCGTCGTCAGGGCCCGGCGCTCGAAGACATCGAACTGGCGCGCAATGGCCAGCAACGCCACATCGTCCTGCGCTGCCAGCACTACTACGCCGCCAGCGCCATCGTCGCCGACAGCGATCTGCTGCTGACCATGCCTGGCCACTACGCCCGCCGCCTCGAGCGCGACCACGGCCACTGGATACGCCCCCTGCCCTTGTCGCAACCGGCCCTGTCCATGCACATGTACTGGCATGAACGGCGCGAAGATGAAGCAGCGCACACCTGGCTGCGCGCGCAGCTGCAGGCGGTAGTAGCGATGGGCGGCCTCTAGACGCAATACTGTTCTCTTGACCTCCTCGCCGCCCGAAGGACGGAGAGAAGCTCAAGTGTCGATTGCATCACAACGGGGGAAGGGTTGCTGGTGCGCCCCTTGTTGTAGTGGCAGGCGTCAATGACGGCTCTTTAGCCGCGTCTGCGATCTGCTTCATCATCTTGTTTTTGTCTTCTTCGGCCATTGCTGCGCACCGTGCAACACACGCAGCAGCTCGATGCGCTTGCCCTTGATGCGATAGATCACGATGAACGGGGTACGGCTTATGACCAGCTCGCGGGTGCCTTGCTTGCGCCCTGCGCGGCCCATTTCCGGGTGCTGGACTAGCTGGCCCACATGGTGGGCTATGCGATCGCCTTGCTCGATGGCTGCACGGGGGTTGTCTTGGGTGATGTAGTCCAGCTGCGCGTCACGGTCAGCTATCGCCCTGCGAAGCCATACCAATATCAAGCGGCGCTCCCTTCAGCACGCTTGACCAGCTCGGCCCGTTTCTTGGCCCAGCTCGCGTTCGCTTCCTCGTTCGTCACCCACTCGGCGGCCGGGTCGTCAGCTTCGGCCAGGCCGATTTCTACCTGTTCCCGAAACCACTTGTCATGTGCTGCCGCTTCATGGGCGTTGCGCAATCGTTCCGATGCGTCATCGCGGGACTTGCCCACTAGGGCAACATCGCTGAAGTTGGTCGCGTCCAGCAGCTCGAAGCGGGCAATGTGAAGCTCTTTCTTTAGGTAGTCCACGCATCGGTCAAGGCTGCGCCACATGCGGGGCTTGTCGCTGCGCTGTGCCCCCAGCGGCTTTTCTTGCATCCCCAACTTCAGGACTACGGACCAGCCGCCAGGCTGGCCAATGATCGACGCGCCACGGATCGCGGATGCTTCGACCATCCGTTTTGCCATGGCGGTGTCTATGGTGTGCCTGCTCATGTTGATTTTCTCGCGCAAATGATGGTTTGTCATTAAGTAGATTGTGTGTATCATTTAGAGTTTATGCAAGTCTTACTTGTGAAAACGCGCAGGCTCACCGGCTGTTTGAACATTGCCAGCTCATAGCTGACCGCGTCTATAGGCTGTTTCGAGAGGGGTTTCTCGAAGGATCACAGCAAATCGATCAGCGAGATGAGCGCCAGCGCCCGTGCTGGCGAAATCGCCGCCATCCTTACGGCTGCCATCGTCCGCACCCTTGCTGCGGATGAGCCAAAACAGAGAGAAGTTGGCCTTGGCTTCCTGCCCGACCAGCGCGTTCATACACCCCCCCTATCAAGAGGAGAAGTTGTGGTGGCCGTCACCCGGCGTTGCACACTCAGGGTAGCGCGCAGTGAATTCCAGCTTTGACGGTTCTGCATGGCACCGAGTTGCCGCCGCATTACCTGCACCAGCTGATCGCACGGCATTCACCGATGTGCTCAAGCGGGAGGACGTGACCATCAGCATGGACGGACGTGGGCGGATTTTTGTCGAGCGCTTATGGCACAACGTGCAGTACGAGGATGTGTACCTGCAAGGGTAGGCCAACATGGCGGAATTGACGGTGGGCTGGACGCAGTATTTCGCGGTCTACAACGCGGAGCGCCCGCACCAGGCACTGGGCTATCAAACGCCCAGCCACGTCTACAGCGCCGGGTTTGGCGGTGGTGCGGTGATCGTCGACCGGTTTGGCGGCGATGAAGAGAAGCCGCAGGACAAGAGTCCTACGGGGCAGTGCCGGGCAGCTGACGAGGTGGCGATTGGCACAGCTAATTCACCGGCAAGATTGGGTCCGGCGGCATTTCGCCCTAGCCGAAGCCCATCCTCGACGGCCTGCTATCGCATACCGCACCAGCCGATGGGCCCCGGCCAGCACGAACACCGAGACCCGCCTGCCGCCTCAGTGCGGCGTCGTCGTCGCTTGCTGGATGAGCCAAGTGAGGGCGTGTGGATAGACCCCGACCAACAGCACCACACCGGCGACACCGAGGACCATGAGACCGCCGACATGAGCGCCCCAGTGCAGATCGGCGTCATAGGCGCGCATGCCCGGCGCGCGCAGATAAAGCGCGATCATGGTGCGCAGGTAGAAGTAGATGCCGATGGCGCTGCCGAAGAACAAGGCAATCAGCAGGGGAAGCTGGCCCATGGCCACGCCGGCCATGGCGATGTAGAGCTTACCGACGAAGCCGGCGGTCATCGGAATGCCGGCCAGAGAGAGCAGCGCCACGGTCATCACCGAAGACAGCAACGGACGTTGCCAGAACAGACCACGGTAGTCCTGCAGGCTGTCGGCGTCGCGCGCCTCACCGCCCGAAGACATGAGGGCGATGACACCAAAGGAGGCGATGGCGGTGACGCTGTAGACGAAGAGATAGACCGCGACCACCATGAAGGCCGTCCTCGGCTGCCAGAACATCAGCATGCCGATCAGCACATAGCCGAAGTGCGCTATCGAGGAGTAGCCGAGCATGCGCTTGATGTTGTTCTGTTTCAGGGCGAGCAAGCTGCCCCCGAGTATGGAGGCGACCGCCAGGATCTGCAAGGCAACCAGGATGGCCGGCGAACGCATCGCCGGCATGATGATGAGCATACGCAGGAGCATGGCCATGACCGCCACCTTGCCGGTGGTGGCGAGAAAAGCGCCCACCGGCGCCGGCGAACCTTCATAGACGTCAGGCGTCCACATGTGGAAAGGTACGAGCGAGAGCTTGAAGCCAAAACCGACCAGCAGCATCATCGTCGCCGCCATGGTCAGGACGATGTCGGTGCGCTCCGGCGGCATGTTGAAGTGGCCGATGCTGGCAAAATCAAGGCTACCGAACTCGGCATAGAGCAATGCCATACCGAAGAGCATGAAGGCCGAGGCTGCGCTCGACAGCACCATGTACTTGATACCCGCCTCAAGGCTGTGCCGGCGACTGCGCGTGTAGGCGATGAGTCCATAGAGCGCCACCGACATGATCTCAATACCGATGAAGGCCGAGACCAAGCTCATCGACAAGGACATCACCATCCCGCCGAGGGCGGCGAGGAGCATGAGCAGGTACATCTCCTCGCGGTTCTCGGCGTAGCGATCGATGTAGGCGTGCACCAAGGTGGAGCAGGCGAGGGTCGTGACCAGGGTCAGACCGACGAAGAAGAGTCCGGGACCGTCGACGAGAAAGAGCGGCGTCACCATCTGCGGCCCCGCCTTCCAGGCGGCGTAGAGACTGATGACCGCGAGATTGAGACCCAATACAGCGAAGGTCGGGTTCCACCACGGATGGCGACGGATGGCGATCGCCATCATCACCACGATGATGCTGGCAGCCACGATCAGCAAGGGCAGCATGGCTTGTGCAGAGACCAAAGTCAGATTCATCGCAGGCTCCTCAGTGCAGGGCGCCAGGCAGGGCTAACACGCCCGCCAAGTGCTGAAATTGGTCGATGGCGGCGCTCGCCGTGTGCAGGACCGGGCTGGGATAGACGCCGAGCACGACGGTGGCGGCAGCGAGGCTGAGCACCATGGCCATCTCGCGCTTGCCGAGCCGCTTGAGCGTCGCCGAGTTCTCTGCCGGTGGACCATAGAAGGCGTTCTGCAGCATGTACAGGGTGTAGACGGCGGCGAGCACCAACCCCCCGCTGGCGATCACCGCCATGATGCGATTGACGCTGAAGGTGCCGATGAGGATGAGAAACTCGCCGACAAAGTTACCAAGTCCCGGCAAGCCCACCGAAGCGGCGGCAAAGAACAGGGCCATCGGCGGCAGACGATCGATGCGCGCCCACAGACCGCCCATCTTGGCCAGTTCACGGCTGTGCAGGCGCTCATAGAGCTGGCCACAGAGGATGAACAGCGCCGCGGCCGAGATGCCATGCGCCAGCATCTGCACCATGACCCCCTGCAAGGCGAGGGCATTGAAGGAGTAGATGCCGATGAGCACGAAACCCATGTGCGAGACCGAGGTGTAGGCGACCAGGCGCTTGATGTCGGTCTGACGATAGGCGAGCAGCGCGCCGTAGTAGATGCCGAAGGCGCCGAGTCCCATGGCGATGGGCGCGAACTCATGCGCCGCCTGCGGAAAGAAGGGCACGGCGAAACGCAGCAGACCGTAACCCGCCGTCTTCAACAAGATGCCGGCGAGGTCGACAGAGCCCGCCGTCGGCGCCTGCGAGTGCGCGTCGGGCAGCCAGGCATGCAAGGGCACCACCGGCAGCTTCACCGCAAAAGCGATGAAGAAACCGAGCATCAGCACCCACTGCAACCCATGCGACAAGGGTGTATGCAGAAGATCATCGTAGTCGAAGCTGAGATGATGGGTGAGCTGAGCATGGGCGAGGGTGAGAGCGATGATGGCCAGCAGCATGATGAAGCCGCTCGCCTGCGTGTAGATGAAGAACTTGGTCGCGGCGTAGATGCGGCCCTTGCCGCCCGGGGCATTGTGTCCCCACAGGGCGATGAGGAAGAACATCGGCACCAGCATGACTTCCCAGAAGAAGAAGAACAGCAACATGTCGAGGGATTCAAAGACGCCGATGACCCCGGCTAGGATCCAGAGCAGGTTGAGATGGAAGAAGCCGACGTTCTCCTGCACTTCCGTCCACGAACAGGCCACCGAGAGCGCGCCGAGGAAGGCGGTGAGCGCGATCAGCAACAAGGAGATGCCGTCGATGCCGAGGTGATAACTGACGCCGATCTCCGGCATCCAGTTGAGTCTCTCCTCGAGACCCCAGTGCGGCGCCCCCTGTAGCGGCATGACGACGTGGTAGTCGCCATGCCACCAGGCATATACGACCAGGGCGAGCAGGGCGAGCATCGAGATCATGGCCACCCAACGCGGCGCCTGCCGGCTGATACGCTCCCCCAGCCAGCAGCTGAAACCACCGATGAAGGGGATCAGGATGAACCAAGTCAGAATCATGAGGAACTCCCGGACCTAATTGAGGATGATGCTGGCGATGAACAGCAACAGGATGGCGCCGCCGGCAAAGACCGCCAGATTCAGGCGCAACTGACCATTCTGACTGCGACTGCCGAGGCCGTGCAGGGCGCTGATGGCGCGCGGCACCAGATTGATCCCCTGGTCCGCCGGGTCACGGCGCAGAAGCAGGGTCAAACCGCGATAACCGCGCACGAAGAAGAACTCGTAGACGGCATCGAAGCCCCAGGCCTGGTACCACAGACGCGACAAAGTCGGCGCCAGCGGCAGACGCGCGATGGCCGCTGGCAGACGGCGCTGGCCAAGATAGAGCAGAGCCGCCAGCAGCAGACCGCTGAGGCCGGTGGCGGCGGCGATGAGTTCGACACGATCATGCAGAGCCGCCGATCCTGTCGCCGGCGAAGCTGGCAGAACCTGCGCCAGCGGCGGATGGATGAGAGCACCGAGGGCGGTCGACAGCAGCATGAGGATGCCAAGCGGCAGCCAGTAGGTGGCGCCGGAGATGGCGTGGGCGTGTCCCTGCTCGCGGCCGTGGAAGACGATAAAGATCATGCGGAAGGTGTAGAGCGAGGTGAGGAAAGCACCCACGAGACCGATGTCGAAGAAAGCCGCGTGTTGGCCGGCGATGGCCTGCCAAAGGATCTCGTCCTTGGAGTAGAAGCCGACGGTGATCCAAGGCAGCGCGGCGAGAGCGCCACCACCGACGAGGAAGCAGGCGTAGACGAAGGGGATCTTCTTCCACAGGCCGCCCATCTTGAAGATGTTCTGCTCATGGTGGCAGGCGAGGATGACGGCGCCGGAACTGAGGAAGAGCAGGGCCTTGAAGAAGGCGTGCGCCATCAGATGAAAGACCGCCGCCTGCCAGGCACCGACGCCGAGGGCGAGGAACATATAGCCGATCTGGCTCATCGTCGAGTAGGCGAGGACGCGCTTGATGTCGGTCTGCACGACGGCGGCAAAACCGGCGAGCAGCAGGGTGATGGCGCCGACCCAGCCGACCAGATCCAATGTCGCGGGGGCGAGTTCAAACAGGGTGTGGGTGCGCGCGATCAGATAGACACCGGCGGTGACCATGGTCGCCGCGTGGATCAGGGCGGAGACCGGCGTTGGACCGGCCATGGCGTCAGCCAGCCAGGTCTGCAACGGCAGCTGCGCCGACTTGCCGACGGCGCCACCGAGCAGCAGAACGGTCGCCGCCGTCATCAGCAAAGAGCCATGCGCGAAATGCTGCGGCGCCAGCACCAAGAGCTGCTGCACGTCGAGCGTACCGAGTTCGTAGTAGAGCAGGAACATGCCGAGCGCGAAGAAGACGTCGCCGATGCGCGTGACGATGAAAGCTTTTTGCGCCGCGGCGCCATTGGCGCTGACCTTGTAGTAGAAGCCGATGAGCAGGTAGGAGCACAGACCGACGCCTTCCCAACCGACATAGATGGTCGGCAGGCTGCTGCCGAGGACGAGCATGAGCATGGCGGCGACAAAGAGGTTCATGTAGGCGAAGAAACGCGCATAACCCTCTTCGCCGCGCATGTACCAGGAAGCGAAGAGATGGATCAGAAAGCCGACGCCGCTGACCACCCCGAGCATGGTCAGGGACAGACCGTCAAGATGCAAAGTCCAGCTCAGCTGCAGATCGGGCAGATCAATCCAGGTGAGCAAGGGCAGATCGTAGTAAGTGGCAGCGCCGTGCGCGAAAAAGTCGCAACCGACGACGAGCGCGCTCAGCGCCGACAAAGCCATCGAACCGACGCCGACGAAGGCGGCGCCGTTCTCACCGAGACGCCGGTTGAAACAGGCGAGGGTGAGAAAGCCGAGAAAGGGAAAAAGTAGGGTCAGGGCTAGATAGTTCATCCGTGCATCTCGCTTGCCGCATCGACGTTGAGCGTCTTGAAGCGGCGGTAGAGTTGGAGTACGAGGGCCAGACCGATGGCTGCTTCCGAGGCGGCCAGGGTCAGGATCAGGATGAACATCACCTGCCCCTCCGGGCGTCCCCAGCGGCTACCGGCGAGGACGAAGGCGAGCGCCGCCGAGTTCATCATGATCTCAATGCTCATCAACATGAACAGGATGTTGCGCCGCAGCAGCAGGCCACAGAGGCCGAGGCTGAACAGAATCGCGGCGACGATCAGTCCATGCTCCATAGGAATCGTCTGCATCATCGCCTACTCCTTCTTTTCTTCAGGCCGGCCGATATGCCAGGCGGCGATCATGGCGGCGAGCAATAGCATGGAAGCGAGCTCGACGGCCAGCATATAAGGGCCGAAGAGCACGACCCCGACATCCTGCGTCGACAGCGCAAAAGTACTCAGCGGGTGATTCCCCTGCAGCATTCCCCAGAGCAGGACCAGCAAAAACAAGGAGAGCAGGCTCGGCCAGATCCAGTAACGCAGCCGCAACCAGTCTTTCTCCTGCTGCGAGACGCGCGTACCGAGGTTGAGCATCATGACGACGAAGACGAAGAGCACCATGATGGCGCCGGCGTAGACGATGACCTCGAGGGCACCGGCGAAAGGCGCACCGACGGTGAAGAAGATCATCGCGACACTGATCAGCGACAGCACCAGATAAAGCAGGGCGTGCACCGGATTGGCAGCACTGATCACGCGCAGGGTCGCCAGGATGGCGACGGCGGCAGCGCCATAAAAAGCGAGACTGGTCATCTCCACGATCCTCTCCTAAGGCAACAGACCCTTGACATCCACCGGCGCCGACTCACCCTCGCCGCTACCCTTGGGTTTGCCTGCGATGGCCAGACCAGCCTGGCGGTAGAAATTGTATTCATGGTATTTGCCCGGTCCGGAAATGAGCAGGTGCTCCTTCTCATAGACCAGGTCCTGACGCTTGAACTCGGCCAGCTCGAAGTCTGGCGTGAGCTGGATCGCCGTCGTCGGACAGGCCTCTTCACACATGCCGCAGAAGATGCAGCGCGAGAAATTGATGCGAAAAAACTCCGGATACCAACGCCCATCCTCGGTCTCGGCCTTCTGCAAGGAGATGCAACCGACGGGGCAGGCGACGGCGCACAGATTGCACGCGACGCAGCGCTCCTCGCCGTCCGGATCGCGCGTCAGCACGATGCGGCCGCGATAGCGCGGCGGCACATAGATCGCCTGCTCCGGATACTGGATGGTATCGCGCCGGCGGAAGGAGTGCATGAAGACCATCCACATGCTGCGCAGGTTGGAGAAGATGCCTTGCAAGAGATTCATCGAATGCGACTCCTCGTCAAAACGGACTGCCATGGCTGCGCCACAGCACGATGGCAGCGGTCGCCATGAGATTGACCAGGGTCAGCGGCAAGCAGACCTTCCAGCCAAAATCCATGATCTGATCGTAGCGCGGCCGCGGCAGCGCCCCGCGCACCAGGATGAACAGCGCGATGAAGACGAAGGTTTTCAGGCTGAACCAAAAGATCGGCCAATCCATGAAGTGACCGAAAGGCGACAGCCAGCCACCGAAGAACAAGGTGGTGATCAGGGCCGAGACCATGACGACGCCGACGTACTCGCCGACGAAGAACATGCCGAACTTCATGCCCGAGTATTCGGTATGGAAACCGGCCGCCAGTTCCTGCTCGGCTTCCGGTAGATCGAAGGGACTGCGATGCGCCACGGCGACGCCGGCGATGGCGAAGGTGAAGAAGCCGAGAAACTGCGGCAGCACGAACCACATCTGCTGCTGGCCGAGGACGATGTCGCGCAGGCTGAAAGAGCCGGTGATGGCCACCACCCCCATCAGCGACAGGCCCATGAAGACCTCGTAGCTGATCGTCTGCGCCGTCGTACGCACGCCCCCGAGCAGAGCATACTTGCTGTTGCTCGCCCAGCCACCGAGCATGGCGGCGTAGACAGCGAGACCGGCGACGGCGAAGAAGAAGAGCAGACCGACGTTCATGTCGATCACTCCCCAGGACGGGGTGATGGGAATGACGGCAAAAGCGAGCAGAAGAGCGCTCATGGCGATGGCCGGCGCCAGCCAGAAGGTGAATTTGTCGACGAAAGGCGGTGTCCAGTCTTCCTTGAAGAACATCTTCACCATGTCGGCGATGACTTGGCCGAGGCCGAAAGGACCGACGCGGTTGGGACCGTAGCGATCCTGCCAGAGGGCGAGCAGACGGCGCTCGACCCAGGGCAGCAGGGCGGCCACGAGGACAGGCACGAGCAGGATGACGATCGCCTTGAGCACCGCGATCACGACGTCGATGACGGCTGGCGTCCACCAGGCCAGCATCTCATTCCAGAGCGCATTCATCGCCACTTACCTCCCCTTGCCCAGATCCAGGCGACTACCTGGCACGACCTTCAACAGACCGACCGGCAGACCGACACAATCGGCCGCCAAGGTGGCGCTGTGGCGCACCGGCAGGACGTGGCGCTCACCATCGATCAGCAGTTCGATCTCTTCCCCTTCGGCGTAAGCCGCCGTCGCCGGCAGCGCCACATAAGGCTGCGGCGCGCGGCCAGCGATGACCTCGGCGCGCAGGCTGAGCTCGTCGCTGCCGAAGATGTGATGCAGCGCCACCACACGCCAGCCCGCCGCCTCAGCCGCCGGCACCGCCTGATAGCTCGCGGCATGATCGGCCTGCAGCAGACGCACGCCGGGATCGCCATGGCGCAGACTGCCGGTCTCGTCCTGGAACTTGTTCCACGCCTGCGGCGAGTTCCAGCCTGGCGCCCAGACGAAGGGAATGAGGGCGGCGTCTTCCTGGGGCCCGCTGTAACCCTCCATGGAGAAGGCCAAAGCGGTGTCGTTGTCGACCGGCTGCCGCGGCTCATGCACGGACAGATGCGCACGCATCGCCGTACGCCCGGAATAGCGGCGCGGCTCGCGCGCCACCTTCAGACCGGTGATGCGGTAGCGGGCATCCGGCGCCGCCGCGACGATGGCGGCCAGCGCCGGCACCGCCGCGGCGATCTCGGCGGTGACCTGGTCGAGATGCGTCCACGCCGCCGCCTGACCCAGACTGATGCGATCGAGGGCGTGCAGCCAGCGCCAGCTTTCGCGGCGGCAGTCCTGCGGCTCATAGTAGCTGGCGTCATAGACCTGGAAGTAGCGCTGCGCGCGACCTTCCATGCTGACGACGGTGCCGTCGCCTTCGGTAAAGCTGGCCGCCGACAACAGCACATCGGCCTGCGCCGCCGTCGCCGTCATCTGATGGTCGACGACCACCAGTCTGGCCACTTTGGCGAGCATGCGCTCAACCCGCGCCGCCGGCAGACAGCGGAAGAGATCGTTCTCGACCACCACCAGAGTATCGACTTCACCAGCGACGCAGGCCGCTTCCAGAGCCTCGATGGCGCCGCCGCCGAGCAGGGCCAGACCCATGCTGTTGACCTCGGGCAGAACCTGCGCCAGGGCCGGCTTGCGCTGTTGCCGCAGCAGGGCGGTGACGACCTGGGTGCTGGCATCGATGAGTTCGCTGCAGCCGCTGCTGACGCCGGAGATGACCAAAGGCCGCTCTGCCGCCAGCAGATCAGCGGCGATACGCGCCGCCAGCGCCTGTTCATCGGCGCTCAAGCCGCTCACCGCCGGCGCCTGTGCGTCGATGGCGTGGGCGACGGCAAAGCCGAGACGGGCCTGCGCCTGTGGCGTGGCGCGATACTGCGAAGCGGCGACGTCGTCGAGACGGGTGGCCTGCACCATGGTCAGATGCAGGGGGCTGAGGGCGTTCTGCGCGATGTTCTTGATCGGTTCGGCGTTCCAGGCCGGCACCTTGCGTGCTGCCGCCTGCTTGAAAGCCTCGTTCTTGACCGACTGGCGCAAGGCCAGGGCGATGCGCGGCGCCGTCTGGGTGAGGTCCTCACCGAGCACGAAGACGGCATCACAAGCCTCCATCTCACGCAGCGACGGCACCTGCACCTGCTCGAGACGCAGGCTGCGCACAGCGCGTTCCTGCAGAGCGAGGGCGGCGGCGTCGAGCCCCTGATAGAAGCGCTCGCCTCCGACCAGGGCACGCAGACTGAAGTTGCTCTCCAGGCTGGCGCGCGCCGAACCGAGTCCGGCGATCCGCGTCCGATCGCGCACGAGACCAGCGACGAGATCAAGGGCGGCGTCGAGACTGAGTGTCTGGCGCTGCTCGCCCTGACGCTGCGAAGGCTGACGCGGTCTATCCTCGCGATTGACGAAGCCATAACCGAAGCGGCCGCGATCGCAGAGGAAGTAATGGTTGACGCTGCCGTTGTAGCGGTTCTCGATGCGCCGGATCTCGCCATAGCGCTCGCCCGGGCTGATGTTGCAGCCGACGGCGCAGCCCTGACAGACACTCGGCGCGAACTGCATGTCCCATTTGCGCGTGTAGTGCTGGCCATGCGTACGGTCGGTAAAGACACCGGTCGGACACACTTCCGTCAGATTGCCGCTGAACTCGCTCTCCAGCATACCCTCTTGGGCACGCCCGAAATAGACGTTGTCATGCGCGCCGAAGACGCCGAAGTCGCTGCCACCGGCGTAGTCGCGGTAGTAGCGCACGCAGCGGTAACAGGCGATGCAGCGATTCATCTCGTGGCGGATGAACGGGCCGAGATTCTGGTTGTTGTGGGTGCGCTTGTTGAAGCGGTAGCGGCGCAAGGAGTGCCCGCTCATCACCGTCATGTCCTGCAGATGGCAGTGCCCACCCTCGGCGCAGACCGGACAATCATGCGGATGGTTGGTCATCAACCACTCGATGACGCTGGCGCGGAAGGCTTTCGCCTCGGCGTCTTCGACCGAGATGTAGGTCTTGTCGGCGGCCGGCGTCATGCACGACATGACGAGACGACCACGCTGGTCGTTTTCGTCGCTGTACTGCTTGACCGCACACTGCCGGCAGGCACCGATCGAGCCCAGCGCCGGATGCCAGCAGAAATAGGGAACGTCGAGTCCGAGCGACAGACATGCCTGCAGGAGGTTGTCTGCGCCATCGACCTCATAGGTCTTGCCATCGATGTGTATGGTCGCCATCGCCGCTTCTACACCTTACCCTGATGAGGGTCCTTGAATGATCGGGTCGAACGAATCGACGCTCAAACGGATTTGATACCTTGTTCAAAACGTGCCGGAAAATACTTGATCGCGCTCTGCAGCGGCTCCATCGCTCCGGGCGCATGCGCACAGAAGGTCTTGCCCGGCCCAAGATTGCGCGTCATGCCGCGCAGCCACTCGACGTCGCCGGCCTGACCTTCGCCAGCGGCGAGAGCGTCGACCACCTTGCGCACCCAGGGCAAACCGTCGCGACAAGGCGTGCACCAGCCGCAGGACTCGCGCGCCATGAACATCATCAGATTGCTGACCACCTTGAGCATGTCCTGCTGGTCGTCGATGACCATGATCAGACCGGTTCCCATGCGGCTTCCGGCCTTGGCGATGGTGTCATAATCCATGGCCAGGTCGAGATGTTCCGGCATGAGGAAGTCGGTCGAGGCGCCGCCCGGCAGCCAAGCCTGCAACTGCAAGCCCTCCTGCATACCACCAGCGTGCACCTCGAGCAGCTCGCGCCCCGTCGTCCCGATGGGTAGTTCCCACAGACCGGTACGCCGCGCCCGCCCAGCCACACCATAGAGCTTGCTGCCGGCGTCGCTGCTGCGCCCCTGTGACAGGGAACGGAACCACTCGGCGCCGTGCAGGAGGATGGCCGGCACATTGCACAGGGTCTCGACGTTATTGACGATGGTCGGACGCCCCCAGGCGCCAGCCTGCTGCGGGAAGGGTGGCTTCGTGCGCGGATTGGCACGCCGCCCCTCGAGGCAATTGATCAGCGCCGTCTCTTCGCCGCAGATGTAGCGGCCAGCGCCCTCATGCACGTGCAGCTCGAAGTTGAAGTCGCTACCGAGGATACGCGTGCCGAGATAACCGGCGGCGCGCGTCTCGGCGATGGCAGCGCGCAGACGCTCCGCCGCCAGCAGATACTCGCCGCGCAGGAAGATGTAGCCGACCTGAGCACCGATGGCGTAAGCCGTCACCAGCATGGCCTCGACCAGCTGAAAGGGCAACTCCTCCATCAGCATGCGGTCTTTGAAGGTCCCAGGCTCCATCTCATCGGCGTTGCAGATCAGATACTTGCGGCCAGCGTCGGCACCCATGGGGATGAGCGACCACTTGACTCCGGTGGGAAAGCCGGCGCCGCCACGACCGCGCAGGTTGGCGTTCTTCACCGTCGTCTGGATGTCCAGCGGTGCCATCGCCAAAGCCTGACGCAAAGCCTTGAAGCCATCGAGGGCTTCGTAGCCGGCCAGATCGAGGACCGCACCACCTTGCGCGTTATAGCGCCAAGTGAGCGGATGCGTCTCGCGCCGCACGTCGAGTCCGGCATTGATCAGCGAGCTCATGCGTATTGCTCCAGCACGGCGGCGACATTCTCCGGCGTCACCTGGAAGTGGGTGTCTTCATCGATGAGCAGCACCGGCGCGCGATCGCAGGCGCCGAGGCAGACGACCGGCAGCACGGTGAAGCGGTCGTCCGGCGTCGTCTGTCCCGGCTGGATGCCGAGCAGTTCCTGGATGCGCGCATAGACCTGCTCATAGCCGGAAAGATGACAGCCGATGCTGTCACAGACCAGGATGACGTGGCGTCCCACCGGCTTGCGATAAATGCGGTTGTAGAAGGTCGCCACACCATCGACCTCGGCCGCCGCGATGCCAAGCACGGCAGCGATGGCCTCGATCGCCGCATCGCTGACCCAGCGGCGGTTCTTCTGGACGATCTTCAGGGCATCGATGGTCGCGGCGCGTGCATCCTCGTAGTGATGCATGGCCTGCTCGATGGCTCTTTGTTCTTCATCGCTGAGGATGAAGGGACCGCCACGATCAGTGACGATCATCTTGGATTGGGGGTTATCGGTCGACATCTGCCATCACAAAGTCAATACTAGCCAAATAGGCGATAAGATCCGGAACCATAGAGCCCCGAATCACCGAAGGAATCTGCTGCAAGTGCGCGAAACTGGGCGTGCGGATGCGCGTCCGGTAACTCATGGTGCTGCGATCGGAAGTCAAATAGTAGCTATTGATGCCTTTCGTCGCCTCGATCATCTGACTGGTCTCACCCGCCGGCATCACCGGCCCCCAGGACACCGCCAGGAAGTGGGTGATCAGGGTCTCGATGTCTTTGAGGGTCCGCTCTTTCGGCGGCGGCACCGTCAGGGGGTGATCGGCTTTGTACGGCCCTTCCGGCATGTGTTCGAGACACTGCTGGATGATGCGCACGCTCTGCCGCATCTCTTCGAGACGCACCATGGCGCGATCATAGGCGTCACCGCGCTGCGCCAGCGGCACCTCGAACTCGAAGTTCTCGTAACCGGAGTAAGGCCGCGCCTTGCGCAGATCGAAATTGACGCCGGTGGCGCGCAGGCCAGGGCCGGTGACGCCCCAGGCGATGGCCTCGGCGCTCGAGTACTGGGCGACATCGCGGGTACGCGCGATGAGGATGGAGTTGCGCATCGCCGCCTTTTCGTATTCATCCAGGCGCTTCGGCATCCAGGTGACGAAATCGCGCACCAGCTTGTCCCAGCCGCGCGGCAGATCGTGCGCCACGCCGCCGATGCGATACCAAGCCGGATGCATGCGGAAGCCGGTGATCGCCTCGATGATGTCGTAGGCCTTCATACGATCGGTGAACATGAAGAAGATCGGCGTCATCCCGCCGACGTCCTGGATGTAGGTGCCGAGGAAAAGCAGGTGCGAGGTGATGCGGAAGAGCTCGGCGAGCATGACGCGGATGACCTTGACCCGGTCGGGCACCTGGATGCCGGCGAGCTTCTCCACCGCCAGGACGTAGGGCAGATTGTTCATCACCCCGCCGAGGTAGTCGATGCGGTCGGTATAAGGGATGAAGCTATGCCAGGTCTGGCGCTCGCCCATCTTCTCGGCGCCGCGATGGTGATAACCGATGTCCGGCACGCAGTCGACGATCTCCTCGCCGTCGAGCTGCAGCACGATACGGAAGGCGCCGTGCGCGGAAGGATGGTTGGGGCCGAGGTTGAGGAACATGAAGTCCTCACCGTCCGCAGCCTTGTCCATGCCCCATTCTTCCGGCTTGAACAGCAGCGCTTCCTGCTCGAGATCCTGCCGCGCCGCAGTCAGCATGAAAGGATCGAATTCGGTGGCGCGCGCCGGATGATCCTTGCGCAGGGGATGTCCCTGCCAAGTCGGCGGCATGAGCAGACGACGCAGACGGCGACGACCGGAGAAATCGATGCCGAACATGTCCCAGACTTCACGCTCGTACCAGTCGGCGTTCGGCCAGATGGCCATGACCGAAGGCAGGCGCAAATCGTCCTCGCTGAGGGCGACCTTGACGCGCACGTCGCTGTTGCGATCGATCGACAGCAGATGATAGAAGACGGTGAAAGCCGACGCCGGCAAGCCTTCGCGATGCTGGCGCAGGCGCTCATCGATGGCCGACAGATCGTAAAGCATGCTGTAAGGGCCGGGCAGTGCGGCGAGACAGCGCATGACGTCGAGTAGCCGATCGCGCGACACCCACACGGTCGGCACCTGATCCACCGTCGCCTGATAGACCAGGGCATCGGCACCCAGGCGAGCGCTCAGTTCGCGCACCACCGCATGCTCGTGCCCCGCCATTTTTTCACCCACCACGACGTCGTCTGCCATCGAAATCATATCCCCGTTATGGCTGCAAGACTCAGACCTGATCCGGCGTACGCAGATGCGTCACGGCGATGCGCTCGGCTTGCTTGCGATCACGCTCCGGCTGCATCTCGGCGCGATAGACACCCTGCTCACCGACCACCCAGGACAAGGGGCGGCGCTCCTTGCCGATCGACTCCTGCAACAGCATCAGCGCTTGCAGAAAGGCTTCCGGGCGCGGCGGACAACCCGGGATGTAGACGTCGACGGGCAGGAACTTGTCGACCCCCTGCACCACCGAGTAGATATCGTACATGCCGCCCGAATTGGCACAAGCACCCATGCAGATGACCCACTTCGGGTCGAGCATCTGTTCATAGAGCCGCTGCACCACCGGCGCCATCTTGAGAAAGCAGGTCCCCGCCACCACCATCAAATCGGCCTGACGCGGCGAAGCGCGGATGACCTCGGAACCGAAGCGCGCGATATCGTGCGGCGAGGTGAAAGCGGTGGCCATCTCGACGTAGCAGCAGGACAGACCGAAATTATAGGGCCACAGCGAATTGGCCCGACCCCAGTTGATCGTGCCATGCAGCATGTCTTCGAGCTTGCCCATGAAGATGTTGCGATGCACCTGCCCCTCCACGGGATCGATGCTGCTCTGCTCCTGCATGGGATAGCGCTGGTCCACGGTTTTCTGGTTGACGCGGGTCAGGGTGTATTTCATGGCAGCGCCTCACTCCGGAGTCTGTTCATGTCTGAGAGGGTGGCGTCGCCGCTGCGCTGGCGCCCAGTCGAGCGCGCCGATGCGCCAGATGTAGACGAGACCGAGCAACAGCACGATGACGAAGGTCAGGGCCTCGGCGTAACCGGCCCAGCCCGTTTCGCGCACCGAAGACGCCCAGGCGTAAAGAAACAGAGCTTCAACGTCGAAGATGACGAACATCATCGCCACCAGATAGAACTTGGCCGAGAAGCGCAGCTGCGCGCCGCCTTGCGAGACAACCCCCGACTCGAAAGGCTCCTCCTTGGCCCGACCCCAGGCGCGTCCACCGAGGAGCGGTGGCAGGATGAGCATGATCGCACAGATGGCAAAAGCGCCCACGATATAGACGGCGAAAGACCAGTGTTCTGCGAGCGCGGTGACAGTCAACGACATACTCGGGCTCCTGCGAGTGAACGAAGGGTGGATCGAGTCCAGAGGGTAAGCCACCCAATCCGACTGCGCCAGATGATAAGATAGCCACCTTAGCGTGTAAAATTATTTGTGTCACACACGGATCATTTCTTGATCCATGACAGTTCCACCCGCGCCGACCCGCACTGAACGGGCTCTGCGTTTGCGAGATCAGCGATGAGCGAACCCAATTTCGGCGGCACCCTGCCCAACCCCAACCGTCAGCAGGAGGCCCAGCGCAGCACCCTGGTCAGCGTCGCCGCCAACACCGGCCTCGCCGGCGTGCAGATCCTCAGTGGACTGTTCAGCCATTCGCAAGGCCTGATCGCCGACGGCCTGCACTCCCTCGCCGACCTGCTCGCCGACGCCGTCGTCCTGCTCGTCAATCGCCACAGCCACAAGGCCGCCGATGATGATCATCCCTATGGCCATCACCGCTTTGAAACGGCCGCCTCGCTCCTCCTCGGCCTGCTGCTGATCGCCGTCGGCGCGCACATGCTGTGGAGCGCTTTCATCCGTTTGGAAAGCGCCCAGCCCCTGCCCGCCATCGCCGCGCCGGCGCTGATCGTCGCCCTCGTCGGCCTCGCCAGCAAGGAACTCCTGTTTCGCTATCTATTGCGCGTCGCGCATCGCCTGCGCTCGTCCCTGCTCGCCGCCAACGCCTGGCACGCGCGCTCCGATGCCCTGTCCTCCCTGGTCGTCAGCATCGGCATCGCCGGCAATCTGCTCGGCTACCACATAGCCGATGGCATCGCCGCCCTGCTCGTCGGCATCATGGTTCTACGCATGGGCCTGCACTATGCCTGGGGTGCGCTGAACGATCTCATGGACCACTCCGCCTCGCACGAAGAAACCGCCGCCATCGCCGCGACCCTGCGCGCCACGCCCGGCGTCCTCGGCCTGCACAATCTGCGCACGCGCAAGGTCGGTGATCTACTCATGGTCGACGTTCACATCGAAGTCGACGGCCATCTCACCGTGCACGCCGGTCACGCCATCGCCGAAGAAGCGCAGGCGCGCGTTCTCGCCCGTCACCACGTCGTCGACGTTCTCACCCATCTCGACCCGGCCGACGATCTGTCCGACTGAGCCGCCTCAGCGACCGAGCAGGCTGCGCGCCACCACTTCTTTCATGATCTCGTTGGTACCGCCGTAGATGCGCTGTACACGCGCATCGACGAAAGCGCGCGCCACCGGGTACTCGGTCATATAGCCATAACCACCGAACAGCTGCAGGCAGGCGTCGGCGACACGGCCCTGCAGATCGGTGGCGCTCATCTTGACCATGGCCGCCGTCGGCACGTCGAGTTCGCCGCGCAGATAGCGCTCGACGCAAGCGTCGAGGAAGGCGCGGTTGCAGGCGATCTCAGTGGCGCACTGGGCGATGACGAAACGGCAGTTCTGCAGACGCGCTATAGCCTGGCCGAAAGCCTGACGTTCGCCGACGTAGCGGATGGTCTCGGCGAGCACACCCTCGGCCGAAGCGACGGCGGTGACGGCGATGGCGAGCCGCTCACGCGGCAGCTCCTGCATGAGGTAGGCAAAACCCTGGCCTTCCTCGCCGAGGAGAGCGTCGCAGGGCACTTTCACCTGATCGAAGAACAGCTCCGAGGTGTCCTGCGCGTGCAGCCCCAGCTTTTCCAGCTTGCGACCGCGCGCGAAACCCGGCAGGTTGGTGTCGACCAGCAACAGCGAGATGCCCTTGCCGCCCGCCTGCGGATTGGTCTTGGCAGCGACGATGACGAGGCCGGCGTGCTGACCGTTGGTGATAAACGTCTTGGATCCGTTGAGGATGTAGTGATCGCCCTGGCGAATGGCCGTGGTGCGCATCGACTGCAGATCGGAGCCGGCGCCAGGTTCCGTCATGGCGATGGCGGCGACACACTCACCCGAGATCAGGCGCGGCAACCAGTAGGCTTTTTGAGCGGCATTGCCGATGTGCTGAATGTAGGGGGCACAGATGTCCGAATGCACCGACAGTCCCGTGGCGACCGAAGCCAAGCCGAGGCGCGCCGCCTCTTCGAGAATGAGGGCGGAATAGGGAAAGGGAACACCGGCGCCGCCATAAGCTTCATCCTGATCGACGCAGAGCAGCCCCTGTTCTCCCATGCGCGTCCAGATCTCGCGAGGCATCCAGGCGTCTTTCTCCCATTGCGGATAGTGTGGCAGCAGTTCCTGGGTGAAAAAACGCTTGATATTGTCGCGAAAGAGATTCAGTTCTTGGCTATCGACGGTCATCACAGTATGCTCAAGGAGATGAGAAAGTCGCCGCCGTGGGAAAGCTGCGACACCGGGGCAGGATTGTAAGCCAGATCTCCGCCCCTGCGCCATGTCACGGGGATACACGGATGGTCACGGATGATGAAGAGTCCTTGAGGATGGGCCCGATCATGATCGATGTCAGTCGTCTGCTCGACTTCAGCATCGAGCAGGTATGGCTTCTTCTGCGAGATTTTTCCCGCCTCGACGCCCTCATGCCTGAAATCCGCCATCTGCGCCTGCACCCCCACCAAAATGGCACCCTGCGCGAAGCCGACTGCCACGGCCGCCACCTCCTGCATCAGCTGCTGTTGTGCGATGAAAACGAGCACCGCCTGTGCTACCAGATCCTGCATGCGCACGGCATCGATGTGCGCAATGGCGCCGTCGTCTGCCTCAAAGCACAGGCCGCCCGCTGCGGTCGCTGTCAGCTCATCTGGAGCTTGCACCTGCATCGCTTGCCGGCCTGGCTGCCGGACGGCTGCGAGAACGTCTTTCATCGTCACGCCAGCGCCGTCATCGATGAAAACATCGATCATCTGATCCGTTGCCTGCAGCGCGGATCAAGGATCAGCGCCACGGGAGAGGAGCATGGATCAAGTTGTCATCAATGAGGTGGGCCTGCGCGATGGCCTGCAGAACCAGCCCACTCTGCTGGCGACCGCCGATAAGTTGCGCCTCGCCCTGGCGCTGCAAAAAGCCGGTCTCGACCACCTTGAGGTGACCAGCTTCGTCAGCCCGCGCGCCATCCCGCAGATGGCCGACGCCGACGAGCTCAGTCACGCCCTCTTCGCGGCATCGACGCGGCATCAGGACTACGCCGCGCTCGTGCCCAATCTGCGCGGCTATGAGCGCGCCCTGCGCCATCCCTACCGCGAGCTGTCAGTGGTGGTGGCGAGCACCGACAGCTTCAATCGTCACAATCTCAACAAAAGCCTGCCCGAGGCGCTCGACGGCGCGCTCACCCTGATCGGCTGCGCGCGCGAGGACGGCGTGCGCCTGCGCGTGCATCTGTCGGGAGCCATGGGCTGCCCCTACGACGGCGCCCAACCCATACGCCACATCCTCGATCTGGCCGAGACCCTGCTCGCCGCCGGCGCCGACGAACTGGTCCTCTCCGACACCATCGGCAGCGGTCATCCACGCCTGGCGCGCGCCCTGCTGCTGCCGCTCATCGAAGGTTTTGGCGTCGATCGCCTCGGCCTGCACCTGCACGACACGCGCGGTCTCGCCCTGCCCATCGCCCTCGTCGCCATCGACCTCGGCCTGCGTCGCTTCGACGCCAGCGTCGGTGGCCTCGGCGGCTGCCCCTACGCCCCTGGCGCCACCGGCAATGTCGCCACCGAGAGCCTGGTCTACCTCTGTGAACGCGAAGGTCTGCGCACCGGCGTCGACCTCGAAGCACTGCAGGAAGCTATCGCCCTCGCCGCCAGCCTGACCGCACAAAACCTCGGCGGCCCGGTCAGTCGCTGGCTGCAGCACCGTTGCCCGGTCGCTGGCGCGCTGCCAGCCGGTGGTCTATCTTAAAAGAGTCCTTCTCACGACAGGAGCTCTTGTCATGTTGCCGCATACCGTCACCCTGACCCATCTCGACGCCAAAGCCATCCACCAGCAGATCGAGCAGTTGCAAAGGATGCACGATCAACTCATGCCCGATGACAGCATCGAGGCGCAGACGATCAACGACACCTTGAAAGTCATGCACGCCATCGAAGAGGGGCTGCGTGCCCAGGCGCGCGCCGAGCATACCCATCACTGAGTATCGATGACAGCCGCTGACTGCACCGGTCGATAGCGCAGCAATCGTGCACACACATCGCCGGCGATGAGTTGGCGGTGCGGCGACCATGGGTCCTCCGGCAGTGCCAGTTCCTGACGCCGTGGCGCCTCGACGTAGACCCAGGCGTCGGGTGACAGCCAGGCGCGCTCATGCAGAAGCTGGAGCGCCGCTTGCCACAACCCGGCGTCGAAAGGTGGGTCGAGAAAAACGAGATCGAAACAAGGCATCGCCGTCTTCTGCAACCAACGCAGGGCATCGTCCTGATGGATGTCGCAGATCTCGCTGGCGGCAAAAAGCGCTGCCTGCTCACGCAGCTGGCGCGCTGATTGCGCGTCCGCCTCGAGCAGAACGGCCGACGTCGCGCCGCGTGACAGCGCCTCGAAAGCGAGCGCCCCGGAGCCGGCGAACAGATCGAGCACCCGCGCCCCTGCCACCTCCCCCTGCAGCCAGTTGAACAAGGTCTCGCGCACCCGATTCGGCGTCGGCCGCAGACCCGGCCGAGCGTTGAACAGCAGCGGGCGACCGCGCCAGCGTCCGGCGATCACCCTGACCTGCGCCCGCTCCCCCTGCTCCTGCCGCTCAGGGGTGTGGCGCCGGCGCATCCTGGCCCACCGTCACGATCAGCAGATGCGCAAGATCGACGTGCGCGGCGAAAGCGTGCCGCACATCATCGGCCGTGATCGCCGCGATGCGCTGTGGATAGTGCTCGAGATAGTCATAGGGCAGACCATAAAAGGCGATCACACCGAGCGAGCCTAGGATGCTGTAATTGCTCGCCAGACTCAGCGGATAACCGCCGATGATGTGGTTCTTGGTCTCCTGCAACTCACTGCTGCTCGGCCCCTGGCGCAGAAACTGCGCCAGGATGTCGCGCGCCACGCCGAGCGCCGCCGCCGTCTGGTCATTGCGGGTCTGCATCGAGACGATGAAGGGCCCGGCCACCTGCATGGGCAGAAAATAGCTGCCGGCACTGTAGGAGAGGCCGCGCTTGACGCGGATCTCGCGCATCAGCAGAGAGCTGAAGTCGCCGCCGCCGAGGATGTTGTTGCCGACACGCAGGGCTTCGTACTGCGGATCCTGTCGACTGACGCCGACGGTGCCCATAAGGATGTGCGTCTGCTCCGAGGGAAACTCGAGATGGATGTTCTGCGCCTGCAGCAGAGCGGGGACCGCGGGCAGAGGCGGCGCCGCCGGCCCTTGCGGCAGAGCTGCCGACAGCTTTTCGCTGATGGCGTGCGCCTGCGCCTCGCTGATGTCGCCGACCAGCGCGATCACCGCATTGGCGGCGCGATATTCTTGACTGAAGAAAGTCTGCAGATCCTGCGGCCGCAGATCACGCAGGCTCGCCAAGGTGCCGTGCGGCGGGGTGGCGTAGGGATGGTCGCCGTAAAGATGGCTATAGAACAAGCGGCTGGCCTGGGCCTCCGGCGACTGCTCCTGCTGCTTGAGGCCGATCATCTGCTGATCATGCACGCGTGCGTAGTCAGCAGCGCGAAAAGCCGGATGGGCGACGACATCGATGAACTCATCGACGGCCGGATCGAGATAATGCGGATCGCTCAGAGTGCGCAGATCGACCAGGGCCATATCGCGCGCCGAAGAACTGCTGTACTGCGCGCCCAGATTCTCGAAATCGCGCGCGATCTGCTCAGCGCTCTTGTTGCGGCTGCCCTCAAACAGCATCAGCGAGGTCGTCGACGCCAGTCCGGGGTGCTGGCCGTCACGCGCCGAACCGGCGTTGAAGATCAGGCGCAGATCGAGCATCGGCACGTCACCGGCGTGCACAAAGATCACCTGGCTGCCCTGCGACGTCCGCCAATGCCGCACGTCGAACGGTCGCACCGGCGGTTGTTCGCTGATTTGAGCGACGCTATCGAGACGCCCGAGGGAGGTGATCGGGCCATTGGTGACAAAGCTCTCGCCACCGGCCAGCGCCGACAGGGTCAAGGTGAGGCCGAGCAGCAGGCTGAGGACCTTCATGGGTGCTGGACTCCTTCAATATCAGCCACGCTCATCCGCGCCGGCTGCAAATAGCGCCGGGCAACGTCCTGCACCTCGGCCGGAGTCACCGTCTGCAGACGCTTGGTAAAATCATCACTGTCCTTCCAGGACAGGCCGACGGCGAGAAAACTGACCAAGTCGGAGGCGATGGAGGCGACCGAGTCGTGGCTATAGACCTCGCCGGCCACCAGCTGCGCCTGCACGCGCTTGAGCTCCTCCGCGCTCGGCGCCTGCGTCTGCAAGCGCTGTATCTCACCGAGCAGAGCCGTGCGCAGGTCGGCCAGGGTATGACCGGCGGCCGGGATGGCGCTGAACTCGAACAGAGTGTCGCCGCGACCGATGCCGCTATAGCCGACGTCGACCGCCGCCGCGATCTGCTGCTTGCGCACCAGGTCCTGTTCGAGGCGCGAGCTGTCGCCTTCGTCGAGGATGCCGGCGAGCATGGTCAACGCATACACGTCCTGACGCTGCTTGGCGGTGAGCAGGCCGGGGACGTTGAAGGCCATCAGCAGGGTCGGCACCTCGACTTTCGCCAAGTGCAGCTCGATCTGGCGCTGGCCGGGGATCTCCGCCTCGCGCGGCACGACATGCTGTGGCACCGGACGCGACGGCACGGCGTCAAAATAATGATGCACGGAAGCGAGCACGGTGGCGGGCTGAACGTCGCCGACGATGATCAGCACGGCATTGTTGGGCGCGTACCAGTGCCGGTACCAGTCGCGCGCATCCTGCGCCGTCAGGCCCTGAATGTCGGGCATCCAGCCGATGGTCGGGCGGCGATAGGGCGAGGACATGTTGGCGATGGCGGCGAAATGCTCGCCCGCCACAGCCATCGGCTGATCGTCGATACGCCAGCGCCTCTCCTCCATGACGACACGGTGCTCCTGCTCAAAGTTGGCGTCCTTGATCAGCAGATGCTGCATGCGATCGGCCTCCAACTCGAGCGCCAGGGGCAGACGATCGGCGGCGTACATCTGGTAATAGGCGGTGTAGTCGTCGGTGGTGAAGGCATTGTCCTCGCCACCATAGTGGGCGACGATGCGCGAGAACTCTTCGCTCGGTATCTTCGCACTGCCTTTGAACATGAGGTGTTCGAGCATGTGGGCGAGGCCGGTCTTGCCGTCTTTCTCGTCGACGGCGCCGACCTTGTAGGCGACTTCGACCACCACCACAGGAGCACGATGATCCTCGCGTATGACCACCTGCAGACCATTAGCCAAGGTCGTTTCCGTGGTCTCACCGGCGTGGCCGGCCGTCGCTGAAACGAGGACGATGATACTGAAAAGTGACGAAATCTTTCTTAACATAGGACATTGGGCCGCATCAGACAGAGTGGTAGCATAGCGCATCGAATCCGGAGGCGGCAGGGATCATCCGGTGAATTATTGTGACGGCGAGCACCGCAGGCGAATTCGGTATGACAGAAGCAAAGGATCAAGATGACAACCCTTCCGGTTGGGGCCGACGCTTCAAGTCCTGGCTCGGCAACACGCCACCGGTGCCGCCCGAGTCAACACCGGCGCTAGCACCCGAGCCGACACCGGACACCCCGCCAGAAAGCAGCGGCGGTTTTCTCGAACGCATGCGCAGCGGCCTCAGTCGCACGCGCCACTCCCTCGGCGCCGGCCTGGCGCACGTCCTCATCGGCGGCAAGGAAATCGACGATGAACTGCTCGAAGAGATCGAGACCCAGCTCATCGTCGCCGACATCGGCGTCGAAGCCAGCCAAAAAGTGCTGGCGGCGCTGACCGAGCGCGTCTCACGCCAGGAATTGACCCACTCCGGCGCGCTGATGAAAGCGCTGCGCGAAGAGCTCTGCGGTCTGCTCGAACCGCGCGTCGCACCGCTGCAGATCGACCGGCAGCAGCATCCTTTCGTCATCCTCGTCGTCGGCGTCAATGGTGTCGGCAAGACCACCACCATCGGCAAATTGGCGAAATACCTGCAAAAGCAGGGGCACTCGGTGATGCTGGCGGCGGGCGACACCTTTCGCGCCGCCGCCGTCGAGCAGCTGGTGACCTGGGGCGAACGCAACGACGTGCCGGTCGTCGCGCAAGGCCAAGGCGCCGACAGCGCGGCGGTGATCTTCGACGCCCTGCACAGCGCCCGCGCCCGCGGCATCGACGTCCTCCTCGCCGACACCGCCGGCCGCCTCAACAACAAGAGCCATCTGATGGAGGAGCTGCGCAAGGTCGTGCGCGTCATCCAGAAGGTCGATCCGCAGGCGCCGCACGAGACCTTGCTGGTGGTCGACGCCAGCACCGGCCAGAACGCACTGCAGCAGGCGCGCGACTTTCATCAGGCGGTGCCGCTCAGCGGCTTGGCGGTGACGAAACTGGATGGCACCGCCAAAGGTGGCATACTCTTCAGTCTGGCGGCACAGCTGCCGATCCCCCTGCGCTTCATCGGCGTCGGTGAAAAGATCGATGATCTGCGCCCGTTCAAGGCGCGCGACTTTGTCGAAGCCCTGCTCCTGGAGGAATGACCGGTGCTGATCTTTCAACACGTCGGCAAATGCTACCCGAACGGCTATGAAGCGCTGAAAAACGTCAACTTCACCCTGGCCAAGGGCGAGATGGCCTTTCTCACCGGGCACTCCGGCGCCGGCAAGTCGACCCTGTTACGCCTGATCATGCTCATCGAGCGCGCCAGCGCCGGCCAGATCAGCCTCGACGATCGCGACTACGCGCGCCTGCGCAGCCGCAGCATCGCGCATCTGCGCCGGCGCATCGGCATGGTCTACCAGGACCACAATCTGCTCGCCGACCGCAACGTCTTCGACAACGTCGCCATGCCCCTGGTCATCGCCGGCTTGCCGCCACGCGAGATCCGTCATCGCGTCGAGGCTTCGCTCGAATGGATGGGACTGGCGAGCAAGGCGCACATGCTGCCGATCACCCTGTCGGGCGGCGAGCAACAACGCGTCGGCATCGCCCGCGCCGTCGTGCATCGCCCGCAACTGCTGCTCGCCGATGAACCGACCGGCAACCTCGACGCTGATCTCGCCACCGAGATCATGGATCTGTTTCATGCCCTCAGCCAGGCCGGCATGTCGGTGCTGGTGGCTACCCACGACCTGCATCTGACGACCCGCTACGAGCATCGCATCCTCCACCTGAAACAGGGCCATCTGCAGGGAGAATCGCGATGAAAACCGGCGTCCGTCTGTCCCGCGCCAGCCTCGCGTCGCGCCTGCTGCACTGGCGCCAGCACCATCAGACGCAGGCACGCGAGAGTCTGTTGCGCCTGCTCGCGACCCCCTGGTCGAGCACCCTGACCATCCTCGTCATCGCCCTCGCCCTCGCCCTGCCGGCCTTGCTGCTGAGCCTGCTCGCCGACACCCGTTCGGTGATCGAGCAGGAGAGCGAGCACACCAGCCTGTCCGTCTATCTGCCGGCGCAGACCGACGCCGCGACACTGCGCGCCGACGTCGCCCTGATCACCTCGCTGAGCGGTGTGGCGGCGGTCGACACGCAGACGGCGGCGCAATCCCTGGAGGAGTTCGAGCGCCTCACGCAGAGCAGCGGCACGCTCTCCCTGCTCGGTCAGAACCCCCTGCCGGCGGTGCTCACCGTCTATCCCCTGCTGCACGAGCAAAACGCCCTGCAGGCCTTGCAGGCGGAACTGCAACGCCACCTGCCGCAGGCCGAAATCGAGCTCGACATGGCCTGGTTGCAGCGCTTGGCCACCAGCTTGGCCATCGCCACGCGCCTATTCATCCTGCTCTTCGGGGGTATGGCGCTGGCCGTCCTGCTGGTCGTCACCAACACCACCCGTCTCGCCATCGAAGCGCGCCGCGACGAGATCGTCACCTTGAAACTGCTCGGCGCCACGCACGGCATGGTCCGGCGCCCCTTCCTCTACGCCGGTTTCTGGACCGGCCTGATCGGTGGCGTCTGCAGCACCCTCTTCGTCGCCGTCGCCCTCGTCTGGCTGAATCAGCCGGTGCAAAAACTCGCCCATCTCTATCACTCGAGTTTCTCGCTGCACTCGCCAGGCCTGCTGTTTTGGTGTGGTTTGCCGGCGTTTGCGGTTTTTCTCGGCCTACTTGGCGCTTATATGGCCATGTATCGACATCTGCGCGAACTCGAGCCACAATGATACCCCCCTGGGTAACAAAAACGATACCTCGCACACGACGAGAGCTGCTAGAATGTCTGCAGATGATCGAGGAGGACTTTTTATGAGCAAGACTGCATCGCTTGATCAGGCCCTGCTGCCAGCCTTGAGCCCCGCTATGGCCGTGCCCGGCGTCAATCTGGGCAGCTATATTCACGCCGTGCACCAGGTCGCGCTGCTCTCCGCTGAGGAAGAGCACGGCTTGGCCGAACGCCTTTTTTTTGAACAGGATCTCGACGCCGCTCGCCAGCTGGTGCTGGCGCACCTGCGCTTCGTCGTCCACATCGCGCGCAGCTACGCCGGTTATGGCCTGCCGCAGGCTGACCTGATCCAGGAAGGCAATGTCGGCCTGATGAAGGCGGTGAAACGCTTCGATCCGCGCATGGGCGTGCGCCTGGTGTCCTTCGCCGTGCACTGGATCAAGGCCGAAATTCACGAGTACGTCATCCGCAACTGGCGCATCGTCAAAGTGGCGACGACCAAGGCGCAGCGCAAGCTGTTCTTCAACCTGCGCAGCAAGCGCAAGGGCCATCGCCTCAACCGCGCGGAAGCAGAAGCCATCGCGCAGGAGCTGTCGGTGACGACAGAACAAGTCCTCGAGATGGAGGGGCGTCTGGCGGCGCATGACGCTGCCTTCGACGCGTCACCGGACGATGACGACGAGCGCTCCTCGCAGGCGCCCGCCCACTATCTCGAAGATCATCGCTACGATCCGGCACGCGTGCTCGAGGACTCCGACCATGAGGCGCACGCTCTCGATCAGTTGCACACCGCGATGAAGGCGCTCGACACCCGTTCGCGCGACATTCTGACGCGGCGCTGGCTGGTCGAAGACAAGGCGACGCTGCAGGAGCTGGCTGACGAGTATCAGGTGTCGGCGGAACGCATACGCCAAATCGAGAAAGTCGCCATGGACAAGATCAAGATGGCCCTGGCGACGTGAGGGCGCCGCCCCTCGCCGCTTGGTTGGCTCTCGATCTCGCTCTCGCCGTCCTCCTCGGCGCCTTCGCCGCGCACTTGTTGCGCGCACGCCTTTCGGTTCCGGCGCTCGCGACCTGGGACACGGCGCAGCGCTATCAGACTTGGCAGGCTCTCGGCCTGCTCGCCTGCCTGCGCTTCACCGCCTGCGACCGACGGGTGCGCAGCCTGATCCTCGGCGGCAGTGTGGTGTTCTCCGCTTCGCTCTACGCCGTGGCCTTGGGCGCGGCGAAGCCGGTCGCCTGGATCACGCCCCTCGGTGGTATGGCCATGGTCGGCGGCTGGTTGCTGCTCGCCTGGCAGTTGCGACAGGAGGCCTAGGTCATGCGTCTGCACGTGCAGGGTGAGGAGGTCGATGTGCCCGAGGGCAGCACCCTCAGCGAACTCCTGCAAAAGATGGATCTGCTCGGCCAGCGCCTCGCCGTCGAGATCAATCACACCGTCATACCGCGCAGCGCCCACGCCACGCACCGCCTGCAGGCGGGTGATCGTGTCGAGATCGTGCGCGCCATCGGCGGCGGCTGAGTCAGCGACGCTTGCAGGCACCTGGCGGCCATGATACAAAGCCGCTTGCGCTCCTACGCACCGATTTTCGCCGCTTTTTCCACGTCATGCCGAGGTTCCCATGTCAGATACCTGGACCCTGGGGTCGCGCACCCTGCATTCCCGCCTGCTGCTCGGCACCGGCAAATACCGCGATCTCGAGCAGACGCGTCTGGCGGTGGAAGCCTCCGGCGCCGAGATCGTCACCGTCGCGGTGCGGCGCGTGAACATCGGCCAGCATGGCGCCGCCGACAATCTCCTGTCGGTCCTGCCGCCGGACCGCTACACCCTGTTGCCCAACACCGCCGGCTGCTATGACGCCGACGAGGCGGTGCGCACCTGCCGCCTGGCGCGCGAACTGCTCGACGACCACCGCCTGGTCAAGCTGGAAGTGCTCGGCGATCCGCAGACCCTCTATCCCAACGTCGTCGAAACCCTGAAAGCCGCCGCGATCCTGGTCAAAGAAGGCTTCGAGGTGATGGTCTACACCTCCGATGATCCCATCGTCGCGCGCCAGCTCGAGGATCTCGGTTGCATCGCCATCATGCCCCTCGGCAGCCTCATCGGCTCTGGCCTCGGCATCGTCAACCCGCATCATCTGTCGATCATCCTGGAACGCGCCCAGGTCCCCGTCCTCGTCGACGCCGGCGTCGGCACCGCTTCCGATGCCTGCGTCGCCATGGAGCTCGGCGTCACCGGCGTGCTCATGAACACCGCCGTCGCCGAAGCGCAGCATCCGGTGCTGATGGCCCAGGCCATGGGCCAGGCGGTGGCCGCCGGGCGCGCTGCCTTCCTCGCCGGACGCATGCCCAAGCGCGTGCGCGCCGCCGCCTCGACCCCGACGCAAGGGCGCATCCAGTGACTGAAAGCGCCGTGCCACGGCGCACGATACAGACCTTCGTGCGGCGTTGTTCCAGCCTCACCAGACAGCAGCATCAGGGTCTCGAACTCTATGCCGACTGGCGTCTCGAGGCGCCGACGGCGCTGACCTCGCCGGCCTTGTTCGGCAACGATCACCCCCTCACCCTGGAGATCGGCTTCGGCATGGGGCACTCCCTCGTCGCCATGGCCGACGCCGAGCGTGAACGCAATTTTCTCGGCATCGAGGTGCATCGTCCGGGACTGGCACAGATCTGTTATGAGGCGGGGCTGCGCCAGCTCGACAACCTCCGTGTCATCGAAGGCGACGCCCTCGCCCATCTGCGCCAGTACGGCGTGCCCGAAAGCCTCGATCGCCTGCAGCTCTTCTTCCCCGATCCCTGGCCGAAGAAACGCCATCACAAGCGTCGTCTGGTGCACCCTGAGCACGTCGCTTTTCTGCGCACCTACCTGCGCCCGGGCGGCGTCTTTCATATGGCGACCGACTGGCAGCCCTACGCCGAATGGATGCTGGCGGTGATGGAGCAGGCGCCCGGCTACGTCAACCTCGCCGGCGCCGGCAACTTTCATCCCCGCCCCGCTACGCGCCCCCTGACCAAGTTCGAAAAACGCGGTCTGGAGGCCGGCCACGGCATCTGGGATCTGCTTTTCGCCCGCACCGAGGCCGATCTGACACCTTGACGACGGACCGCCGTCGGTGCAATGCTGGGGGGACTTTCATCGAGGCCGACCGTTGATGTCGACACTGCGCACCTGGCTCACTTGGTCGCTGATCTTTCTGCTCTTAGGGGCAGGGGTGTGTCGTGCCATCTGTGCCCTGCCGACAGCACCGATGCACGCGTCGCCGACCGCTGTCATGCCTTGCTGCGATCATCCGGCGCATGACGCCGCCATCAGCGCCAGCATGATGAACGCCGCCCACCCCACGGTCATCGCCTCTTCGCCTTTTCTCACCTGGCCGCCTTTGGCCGTGGCCCTCCTTGGGCTGCTCCTGGCGCTGCCGTCGCCGTCATACGGCAAGATCGACGATGTGCGCCGCGATGCGGCGCCGCCCTATCTACGAACGCGCCGCCTACGCCTCTGAGAACTCCTCGCTGTCCTGGTTGATGCGCACGCCGTGAGGCGTGTGTCTGTCTGCTCGCTGCGAGGAAATCGAACATGTTAGGGAAACTTGCGACATCCCTGGGTCTGGCCTGCCTGCTCGGCAACGTCGGCCTGGCGCGCGCCGATCTCAGCCTGGAACAGGCGGTGCAGGCGGCGCTCGCCGACTCCGCCCATCTGCGCGCACAGGAGGAGGATCACAGCGCGGCGCAGCAGGCGCTGACCGCCTCCGGCACCCTGCCCGATCCCCGCCTCTACGGCGGTCTGTCGAACATCCCGGTGAGCAGCATGGGCGGCGTCAACGCTTACAGCAGCGGCCAGGACGCGATGAGCGCCCGCGTCATCGGCATCAGTCAGGATCTGCCCAATACCGCCAAACGTCAGGCGGCGCGTGACCAGGCGCAGGCCGACGCGGAACTGAGCAGCGCCGACATCACGCAGGCGCGTAGCGATCTCGCCATCGCCGCCGCGCAGGCGTGGATCGCTCTCCACGCTGAGGAACAGCGCCACCAGCTGCTGCTGCGACAACGCCAGGACGGCCTGTTACTGGTCCAGCTCAGCGCGCGGCAAGTGGCCGTTGGTCAAGCTGCGCCCGTCGATGCGCTGCAGGCCCGCCTCGATCTCGCCGATCTCGACAATGCCCTGGCGCAGAACCTTGCCGCGGTGGCGATCCGACGGGCGCGGCTGGTGCGTCTGATCGGCGCCGCCGGCCAAGCGCCCCTGTGCGGCACAGTGCCCGCCTGGCCGTTGCAGGACGCCGACCTGCGCCAGCGCCTGGCGCAGCATCCGGATCTGCAGGTGGCAGCGGCCAAGGTGCGCCAGGCGGCGGCCGACGTCGCCGCGGCGAGCGCCAATCAGCACCCTGACTGGGGCGTCGACCTCGCCTATCAGCATCGCGGCCCGGCCTACGCCGACATGATGTCGTTGACCGTCTCCATGTCGCTACCGGTATTCCAGGGTCAGCGCCAGGGCCCGCGCCTAAAGGCGCAGGAGTCGCGTCTGCTCGCCGCCCGCGACGACCTGCTCGATCTGCAACGCGAGCACGTCGCACAATTGCAGGCCGATCTCAGCCTGTGGCAGGCGCTGAATACGCAGGTAACCCGCCTGCGTCAGGAAGAACTGCCGCTGGCGCAGCAAAAGATCGATCTGCTGCTCGCTTCCTACCGTAACGGCCAGGGCGACATCGCCACCTTGCTGGCGGCGCGCCAAGCGCGTCGCCGCCTGCTCCTGCAGGCCATCGACCTCGACGAACAGCGCGCGCAACTGAGTGCGCGTCTGCACTACCAGGGATACTCGCCGGAGCAAGGCTCATGAACAAGATCCTCATCGCGGTGCTGATCCTCATCGCCGCGGCGCTGGGAGCGGCCGGCGAGCGCTGGCTGCACTTTCCGGCGGCTCTCGCCAGCGTCGCCCGTTCCACACCACGGGCGGCGCCAGCACGGCGCGTGCTCTACTGGTACGACCCGATGCAACCCAGCGTGCACTTCGATCATCCCGGCAAGTCACCGAGCATGAATATGGACCTGCTGCCCAAGTACGCGACCAGTGGCGGTAGTAGCGCCGTCCTGATTCCGACAGCACAGAGCCAGGCTCTGGGCATGCGACTGGGCACCGTGCATCGGGGTCTCCTGCGCTCCCATCTGCATGTCAGCGCCGTCGTCGCCTATGACGACCGCCAGTTGAGCGTGCTGCAGGCACGTACCGATGGCTATCTCGAGCAGGTGGTGCCGCACACCGCCGGCGATCTTGTGCGTCAGGGTGAACTCCTCGCCACCTTGCGCGCGCCCGCCTGGACGTCGGCGCAAGCCGAGGAACGGGCCTTGCGCCACGCCGGTGACAGCGACTTGGCACAGGCGGCACAGCAGCGTCTACGTGCGCTCGGCATGAGCCGTAGGCAGATACAAGGTCTCCAGCAGGGTGCGCCGGTGACCGACCGCATCCCGATCCGCGCACCGCGCTCTGGCGTGTTGCTGAGCGCCGATCTGCGCGTCGGCATGACGGTGACGCGCGGGCAAACCCTGGCGCGCGTCAACGGCCTCGACAGCGTCTGGCTGGAGGCGGCCGTGCCACAGGCACAGGCGGCGCAAATACGGGTGGGCCAGGCTGCCACCTTGAACATCGCCGGTAGCACGCCGACACCGCTGTCGGGACGGGTGCTCGACATCCTGCCCGCACTGAATGCTGACAACCGCAGCCTGAACGTGCGCCTGCAGATGCCTAATGCCGATCATCGCCTGCACCCGGGCATGTATGGCGAAGTCGACCTACTGCACACCGATGGCGAACATCTGCTGGTACCAAGCGCAGCGATACTGAACAGCGGTCAGCGCACCCTCGTCTTCCTGGCGCAAGGAAGTGGCCGCTATCTACCGGTGGAAGTCAGGGTGGGCAGCACCGCAGATGGGATGAGCGAGATCCTGCAAGGATTGCAGGCTGGCGACCAGGTCGTGGTGTCCGGGCAGTTTCTCCTCGACTCCGAGGCCAATCTCAACGATCTGCCGATCCGCCCCCTGGCGCCACCAGCAGCCGCCGAGCCGACGCGAAAAGCTGCTGCAGCGCAGCATCAGACCCGCGGCATGGCCGACATGGGGGGCATGTGATGCTCAACCACCTCATACGCTGGTCGGTGCACAACCGCTTGCTGGTGCTCATGCTCGCCCTGTTCGCCGCCGCCGCCGGGCTGCTGGCCATCGATGTGACGCCCGTCGATGCTCTGCCCGATCTGTCCGACACCCAGGTCATCGTGCGCGCCGAGTACCGCGGACAGCCACCGCAGGTGGTGCAGGACCAGGTCGGCTACCCGCTGGCGACGGCGATGTTGTCGGTGCCCATGGCGAAAACCGTGCGCGCCTATTCGCTCTATGGCGACGCTTATCTCTACATTCTGTTCGACCAGGGTACTGACCTCTACTGGGCGCGCTCACGCGTGCTGGAGGCCATGAGCCAGGTGCAGTCACGTCTGCCGGCCGGAGTGCGCCTCAGCCTGGGACCGGATGCGACCGGGGTCGGCTGGATTTTCGAGTACGCCCTGGTCGATCGCAGTGGCCGCCACGACATCAGCGAACTGCGCTCCCTGCAAGACTGGTTTTTGCGCTATCAGCTGAAGACCGTCCCCAACGTCGCCGAAGTCGCGAGTCTCGGCGGCATGGTGCGACAGTACCAGGTGGTGGTCGATCCGATCCGTCTCGCCAGTCAGCGCCTGAGCATCACCGACGTCGTGCGCGCCCTGCAGCGCGGCAACAGTGAAACGGGCGGCGGCGTGGTGGAACTGGCGGAGACCGATTTCATGGTGCGCGCCCACGGCTATCTGCGCCACCTCGAAGACTTTCGGCAGATCCCTCTGAAAACCGACAGCAGCGGCACCGTCGTGCGCCTCGGTGACGTCGCGCGTGTGCAACTGGGTCCACAGATGCGCCTCGGCGTCGCTGAACTCGACGGCCAGGGGGAAGTAGCCGGTGGCGTGGTGCTGCTGCGTTCCGGCAAGAACGCCAAGACCACCATCGATGGAGTTCGCGCGCGCTTGGCCGAGCTGCAAAAGAGCCTGCCCGCCGGGGTGGAGGTCGTGCCCACCTACGACCGCTCCGAACTCATCGATCGCGCCATCGACAACCTGCGCCACAAGCTGTTGGAAGAATTCGTCGTCGTTGCGCTGGTCACCCTGCTCTTTCTGGGGCACCTGCGCTCCAGCCTGGTCGCCATCCTGTCGCTGCCGCTGGCGGTGATGCTGGCCTTCATCGTCATGAACCGTCTCGGCGTCAACGCCAACATCATGTCCCTGGGCGGCATCGCCATCGCCATCGGCGCCATGATCGACGCCGCCGTGGTGATGATCGAAAATGCCCACAAACATCTCGAAACCTGGCAGGAAGGGCACCCTGGGCAACGCCTGGAAGGCGAAGAGCGCTGGCAGCTCATCATTGCAGCGGCCTGCGAGGTGGGCCCAGCACTGTTTTTCAGCCTGCTCATCATCACCGTCTCCTTTTTGCCGGTGTTCAGCCTGCAAGGTCAGGAGGGGCGATTGTTCGCACCGCTGGCCTACACCAAGACCCTGGTCATGGCTGCAGCGGCACTGCTGGCAGTGACTCTGGTGCCGGTGCTGATGGGTTACTGGATACGCGGCCACATCGCCGCCGAAACCTCCCACCCCCTCAACCGCCTGCTGATCCGCCTCTATGAGCCGCTGCTCACCCACGTCCTCGCCCACCCTTATCGGACAATCGCGCTCGCCGCCGGCATCGCCGCCAGCTCCTGGTGGCCATGGACGCATGTCGGCGGTGAGTTTCTGCCACCGCTGGATGAGGGGACACTGCTGTACATGCCCTCGGCGCTGCCTGGCATGTCGGCGCAGCAGGCAGCGCATGTGCTGCAGATCACCGACCGCCTGATCAAGAGCGTGCCCGAGGTCGATCACGTTTTCGGCAAGGCCGGCCGTGCTGATACCGCCACCGACCCCGCCCCCCTGGAGATGTTCGAGACGGTCATCACCTTCAAACCACGCTCGCAATGGCGGCCGGGCATGACGCCGGAGAAGCTGCGCGATGAGCTGGATCGGCGGGTGCAGGTGCCTGGCCTCAGCAACCTCTGGGTACCGCCGATACGCAGTCGTATCGACATGCTCTCCACCGGCATCAAGAGCCCCATCGGCATCAAAGTCAATGGCAGCGATCTCCAGCAGATCGACGCCGTCGCCCAGGCCGTGTCCCGGGTCGCCGCCCGGGTCGCCGGGGTTACCTCATCCTTTGCCGAACGCCTGCAGGGTGGGCACTACATCGACATCCGTATCGACCGCCTGGCCGCCGGGCGCTATGGACTCAACATCGCTGACGTGCAGGAGGTGGTCAACCAGGCGATCGGTGGCGCCGACGTCGGCGAAGTGGTCGCTGGCGTGGCGCGCTATCCGATCAATGTGCGCTATCCCCGCACCTGGCGCGATAGCCCGGAAAAACTGGCGCAACTGCTGTTTGTGACACCCCTGGGGGAGCAGATCCGTTTAGGCGACGTAGCGCAGATTCGTTTGCTGGATGGCCCGCCCATGCTGCGCAGCGAGAATGCTCTGCCTTCCACCTGGATCTACATCGATATCGCCCACCGCGACCTGGCTTCAGTGGTCCATGATCTGCGCCAGACCATCAACCACCAGGTCCACCTGCCGCCAGGCGTCAGCCTCAGCTATTCCGGGCAGTTTGAGTCCATGCAGCATGCCGCTGCACGTCTGCGTCTTGCCATACCGGCGACCCTGCTGCTCATCTTCATCCTGCTCTACCTGACCTTTCGCCGTCTCGACGAAGCCCTGCTCATCATGCTCTCCCTGCCGCTCGCCCTCGCCGGCGGCATCTGGCTGGTCTGGCTCCTCGACTACAAGCTATCGGTGGCGGTCGGAGTGGGCTTCATCGCCTTGGCCGGGGTCGCCGCTGAGTTCGGCGTGATCATGCTCATCTATCTGCGCCAGGCCTTGCAGCGGCGGGAAAAGGACGGTCAACCGCTCAGTACCGCCGACCTTCGCGCCGCCATCCATGCCGGCGCCGTGCAGCGTGTCCGTCCCAAAGCCATGACCGTGGCCGTCATCCTCGTCGGTCTGGCGCCGGTGCTGCTCGGCTCCGGTACCGGCTCGGAGATCATGCGCCGCATCGCCGCCCCCATGGTCGGCGGCATGATCACGGCGCCCCTGCTGTCGATGCTGCTGGTTCCGGCGGTGTACGACCTGATGCAGCGGCGCACACGCCGAGCACGCCCATGAAACCCATCAAGCGCTATACCGACAAGATCCCCTTCATCACCGCGTGCACAAGGAGCACATCATGAAAAGTCGCATCGTCGTAACAACCGTTTTGACCTCTTGCCTGTGGTTCAGCGGCCTCGCCCTGGCGGACGCAGATGCCACGGCGACGGGAGCAAACATGCAAGGCATGGACATGCCGCACATGGACATGAAAGGCATGAAAAAAACCCCGGCTCAGCAAGCTGCCGCCAAAGACAAGAAATGTCTGGATCAGCATCAGGGTCTGATGGACAAGCCGGCCACCAAGAACGCGGCCAAATGCAACTACGCGCACCAGTACAAGATGTCTACACACAAAAAGGCTGCGGATGCGGTGAAGACCGCGCCCTAAAGCAGAGCAGTGCGCTAGCGTCATGGGCGGTGTGCAGGTCGGGATCCTGCTCACCGCCTTGCCCATCCGACGCCGCCATTTTTAATATTTTTTCATTGACGCATTGACAAGCTGCCTCCGCTCTTGCTCTCATCACCAGCATCCGAGCCCATCGTTCTCGTCGCAGGGATTGCCATGAAGATCTGCCCGATTGCCGCCCGCCTAGGCCGACTGTGTCGGAGTCTTTTGCCCCTTCTGCTGCTATTCCCGGCGCTCAGCCACGCCGATCCGCAGCCCGGCTTCGGCCTCGCCTTGGCTCTCGCCGAGCATCATGCCGATGTCAGCTTCAACCAGGCACCCTTTCAGGTCTACAACAGCCACGGCGCTGGTCTCGCCGGTGACGCCCAGTTCGTCATCAATCCGAACTGGTCCCTCGACCCCTATCTCGAATTCGCCTACGAGCACAGTCACGGCGACGTGCAGACGGCGCTGATCAACGCCTCTGGCGGCCTCATGCTGCGCCACTGGTGGCAGAACGTCTACGTCGGACCGGCGCTCGAGTATGGCGTCGAGGGTCTGTTGCAGAACCAGACGGTGCGGCGCAGCAGCTTCGGACCGGGCGTCGGCGTCGGTGCCGGCTACGAGTCGCCACGCGGCCTCACCCTCGGCGTGCAGCTCGATGCGCCGCAGGCCCTGTACTTTAGCCGTGATCAGCGCCGTTCCGGCGTCTGGCTCACCCTCGGTTACCGCTGGCATTAAGGAGTCCGCCGCATGCGCTCTTCACTGATCCTGCTCTGTGTCGGCGGTCTGGGCCTGAGTTCGCTGACTTTTGCTGCCTCCGATGCCGCCGTCGGCACGGTCAGTACCTCAGCCCTGGAAGGTATCAAGGCCGTCGATGCCCTGTTCAATGGCAGCGAGCTGCAGCTCGGGCTGCAGGCGCAGCAGGGTACTTTGACCCTGGCACGCGCCGGCGACCGTACCCAGCTCACCGACAATGGCTCGCTTGCCCTGCTCGCCACCGTCAACAGTCCGGCGCATCCCTGGTTCGACTGGGGCATGAGCGACGGTGGCCACGTCCGCCTCGCCTTCGACTGGATGGCTACCGCCAACATCCTCGGCGTGCATGAGCAACTGCTCGGCTCCGCCACGTCCGGCAGCAACATCGGTACCGGCGTCACCGGTGGCTACATCGCCGCCGCGCCGCGACTGCGCCTGTCCATGGGGCCGCTGTACGCCGGCCGGCCAATCTACTGGAGTTACAGCCTGGCCCTCGGGGCCGCCGTGCTCGATGACCATGGCACCGCCCAGTTCAACCAGGGCAGCGCCGCCTACGTCGCCGCCGTGCGCGGCGAACCGGTGCTCACCGAATACATGGACAACCGCTGGGTGCTGACCACCGGACGCTGGAACACCGTCTTCAGCGCCGAATACCTCGCCGGTCGCCAGCAAGGCTATGGACTGAACTACTACAACTTCTCCGTCGGTCTCGCCTACGCCCTCGGTCTGTAAAGGCGTGCGGCAGCGCCTTCATCGCGCTGCCGTCGCCAGCAGATGCTCCTCGACATCGCGTAGACGGTCTTTGCCAAACCACATCTGCGCCCCGATGAAGAAGGTCGGCAGGCCGAAGGCGCCGCGCGCCA
This sequence comes from Pseudomonadota bacterium, assembly GCA_021851865.1. GTDB lineage: Bacteria > Pseudomonadota > Gammaproteobacteria > Pseudomonadales > Moraxellaceae > JAJZHK01. Next base: position 60,454 of record JAJZBU010000003.1, read on the forward strand.
CCACCGCCGCCGTGTCGTCGATCAGCGCCTGCTTCACCTCGGGCTGAGCGCTGGCGGCGATGATGGCTTCGGCGGCGAGGCCGGCGTCGCGCAAGGTCTGCTGGAAGATCGCTGGATCATCGAGTTGGCGCGGCTCCTCCCACATATAATGAAAAAGCGCCGCCGTGTACGGCGCCAGCAGGTCGAGCGACTGCGCCGCGACGGCGCCACGCATGGCCATCAGGGTGTTGACGGGAAAGAAGGGGTTCATGCGGAACTCGGTGAGGCGGTGCTGCTCGATGAAGCGCTGCATCTCCAGATGCTCGTAGGCGAGCTTGTTGGGAATGTGGGCATAGGCCATGACCGGTGACTGGTTGCCGGTGGCCTTGAAGATGCCGCCGAGAAGACAGGGCCGGTAGACGAACTTGGCGCCGGTGCGCGCCGCCAGAGCGGGAATGAGCCGATGCGCGAGATAAGCGTTCGGACTGCCGACATCGAAAAAGAATTCCACGGTTTGCATACGGACCTCACATATTGAGCTGGGGATGAATGGGGGGGACTGGCGTTCTCACCAACTTTCCATATAAGGACGCAGATCCATCTCGTGCGTCCAGGCGTCACGCGGTTGCGCATGCAACAGCCAGTAGTTCTCGGCGATGTGATCAGGATCGAGGATGCCGCCGCGCGGCAGGCGTTCGGCGTACATCTCCGGCAAGGTATCGCGGATGAACTGCGTATCGATAGCGCCGTCGACGACGACGTGCGCGACATGGATGCCGCGTGGCCCGAGTTCACGCGCCATGCTTTGCGCCAGGGAGCGCAGCGCGAACTTGGCGCCGGAAAAAGCAGCGAAGTTGGCAGAACCACGCATGCCGGCGGTGGCGCCGGTGAAGAGAATCGTGCCACGACCGCGCGCCACCATGCGCTTGGCGACCTCGCGTCCACTGAGGAAACCGGCAAAACAGGCCATCTCCCAGATCTTGTGGTATTTGCGCGCCGTCTCCTCGAGGATGGAGCAAGGCACATTGGCGCCGATGTTGAAGACGAAGACCTCGATCGGACCGATGTCGCGTTCGATGTCATCGACCAGCGCGACGACCTCCTCCTCCTTGCGCGCGTCGGAAGCGAAACCACGCGCGCGCCCGCCTTCAGCCTCGATACGTGCGACCAGGGGTGCCAGCTTGTCGGCGCTACGCCGCGTCACACAGGCATAGAGACCGGCGCGCGCGAAACGTCGGGCGATGGCACCGCCGGTGGCATCACCAGCGCCGATGACGAGAGCGACAGGGGTGGTTGCGGTCATGCTCGACTCCTTTATTTATGAACGATCGTTCAACGAACAATCTACACCCTCCGCAAGCGCGGTCAAGTATTATTTAACGATCGTTTGAGCAATGACTGTCGGCAACAGCCTGGCTGTGGCATGATCGCGCTAAAGCTGGAGGGCAAGAGCGATGCGAGTGCGGCAAGCACAGAAAGAGGATACCCGTGAGCGTCTGCTCAGCGCTGGCGCGGCGGTGATCAAGCGAGGTGGCTTCGCCGCCACCGGCGTCGATCAGCTGATGCAGGCCGCTGGTCTCAGCGGCGCCGCTCTCTACGCCTACTTTCCGGGTAAGGCGGCTCTGCTCGCCGCCATCGTCGCGGTCGAGCTACCGCGCAGCCTGCGCCGCCTCACCGGCGAGGCCGACGAACCCGCCGAAACGGCACTGCGCCGTTGCCTGGACCGCTATCTGACGCTGGAACACGTGCAGCATCCCGAGCGTGGCTGTCTGTTGCCGGCCCTGGCTGCCGAGATGGCGCGCGCCGATGCCGCCCTTTTGCAGCAGGTGCACGCCGCCTGCCAGCCCTTCGAGGACTTTTGGGCGGCCAAACTGCAGCGCCGTGACGCCGGCAACGTGCTGCTGGCGCAGTGTGTCGGTGCAATCACGATGGCGCGCCTGTGCCCGGACGCGGCGCAACAGCAGGTTCTGCTGGCAGCGAGCAAAGCCTGGCTGCTCACCAGCCTGCTGCCCGCGCCGGTCAGCGCGGCGCCTGCAGCCACTGGCGCAACTGCTGCGCATTCATGACGCCGGACTGACGCGCCACTTCCTTGCCGCCTTGAAACAGGATCAAGGTGGGAATGCTGCGTATCTGGTACTGTGCCGCTGCACGCGGATTGGCGTCGGTGTCGATCTTGACGAAACGCAGGTCGCGCAGGCTGCGCGCCGCTTCCTGGAAGAAAGGCGCCATCATCTTGCAGGGACCACACCAACTCGCCCAGAAATCGACGACGACCGGCAGATCGCTACCCTGCAGATAGGCGGGCAGGCGCGCGTCATCGAGCTCGACGGGTGTTTCCGGCATCAAGCCTTCACCACAGGCGCCACAGCGCGGCCCTTCATGCAAGCGCTCGGCAGGCACCCGGTTACGCGCCGAACAGCGTGGACAGACGAGTTGCATACTCACCTCCGCAAGGGTGGAAATTCTTTTTGCATACACCCAGGGGTATGGGGTCGGCGCCACCAGGATTCAAGAGGCGCGCCGCCACGTGTTAAGATTCCTCACCTCTTTGCCTGGAATAGCCTGTCCATGCCCCTCTCCGGCCTCAAGGTCATCGAACTCGGCAGCCTCATCGCCGGACCGTTCGCCAGCCGCCTGCTGGCCGAATTCGGCGCCGAGGTGATCAAGGTCGAGGCCCCGGACGGCGGCGACCCGCTGCGGCGCTGGCGCAAGCTCTATCAGGGCACCTCACTGTGGTGGTATGTGCAGGGCCGCAACAAACGCTCGCTCACCCTCAATCTCAAGTCGCCGACGGCGATCGATCTCCTGAAGCGACTGCTCAGCCAGGCCGACGTCCTGGTGGAGAACTTTCGCCCCGGCGTCCTCGAGCGCCTCGGGCTGGCGCCGAGCGTTCTGCAGGAGCTCAACCCACGCCTGATCATCCTGCGTTTGTCGGGTTTCGGTCAGACCGGTCCGGCGGCGCAGCAACCCGGTTTTGGCGCTGTCGGCGAGAGCCTCGGTGGCCTGCGCTATGTGACCGGCTTCGGCGACCGTCCGCCGGTACGCACCGGCATCAGCATCGGTGACTCCATCGCCGCCCTGTTCGGCGTCATCGGCACGCTCATGGCCCTGCGTCACCGCGATCAGGCCGGTGGCCGAGGCCAAGTGGTCGACGTCGCCCTCTATGAAGCCGTCTTCGCCATGATGGAAAGTCTGGTGCCGGAGTTCGACGTCTTCGGCTATGTGCGCGAGCGCAGCGGCCACATCATGCCTGGCATCACGCCAAGCTCCACCCACACCTGCCGCGATGGTCAGGCCATCCAGATCGCCGCCAACGGCGATGCCATCTTCCGCCGTCTCGCCACCCTGATGCAGCGACAGGACTGGCTGCAAGAGCCAGCTTATGCCGACAATGACGGTCGCGACGCGCGGCGTGACGAGATCTACGCCGCCATCGACGCCTGGGTGGCGACACAGGACCTCGCTGCGCTGCTCGCCAGTCTGCAGGCGCACGACATCCCGGCCAGCCGCATCTACAGCGTCGCCGACATGTTTCAGGATCCGCAGTTCCTGTTCCGCGACATGCTCCTGCAGGCACACCTGCCGGACGGACGCCCCCTGACGACGCCGGGCATCGTCCCCAAGCTGAGCGCCAGCCCCGGCCAGCAACGTTGGCTCGGTCCGGCTCTCGGCGAACATAACGACGCCATCCTCAGCGAACTCGGCCTCGACGCCGCGGCCATCGCGGCGCTACGCCGCGATCGGGTGATCTGAGATGAGCGCTCGCTGGCAGCAGGGACTGAACCATCTCTATGGCGAGGAGACCGTGACACGTTTCAGGCAGGCGCGCGTCGTCGTCGCCGGCCTCGGTGGTGTCGGCAGCTGGGCCGCCGAAGCCCTGGCGCGCACCGGCGTCGGCGAGATTCACCTGATCGACCCCGACGTCCTCGTCGAATCCAACATCAACCGCCAGCTCACCGCCTTGCACAGCACCCTCGGCCGCGACAAGATCGCCGTCCTCGCCGAACGCCTGCGCGACATCCAGCCGCAGATCCGGGTGGTGCTGCACGACGAATTTCTCAGTCGCGACAACATCGATCGTCTGCTGACGGCGACGCCACACCTGCTCCTCGACTGCAGCGACGACCTCGACGCCAAGCGCAGCATGGTGCTCTGGTGCCGGCGCCGCCGTATCCCTCTGGTGGTCGCCGGCGCCGCTGGCGGCAAACGCGATCCCGGTCAGCTGCGTGTCGCCGACCTGGCGCACACCGAACGCGACCCCCTGCTCGCCAAACTGCGCCGTGAACTGCGTCGCCATCATCACTTTCCGAAGACGCCGGGCGAGAAGTTTCATGTCGCCTGCGTCTATTCGCAAGAATCGCTGCAGCGGCCCACCGACTGCGTGCGCGGCGACCTCAGCTGCTCCGGCATGGGCTCGGCCGTGGTCGTCACCAGCACCATGGCCATGCTCGCCGTCGCCGAAGGACTGCGCCTGATGGACTGGCGCATGCAGCTGGCGGCGCAGCGGCAGGAGCTGCGCGACAACCCATGAAACCTAGCGCCGACTTGTCGCGTATCAAGGACCCGTCATCACGGCCTTTTAGACTGTGGGCCTGGAGGTGTGGCCATGTCCGACTCTCGCCTGCCCGACTATCTGCTCCGCTACTATCGTTGGGCCTACGTCGCTCCGGCGGCGCTGCGCTTCTGGGATCATGAAGGCCTCGTCGACCTCATCCTGTTTCACCAGTATCGGCGCCTGCGCGATCTCGCGCGTACCGCCTTGCGGCAGGGACCGGCCGGTGACCTGCTGCAGATCGCCTGCGTCTATGGTTCTCTGAGCGCCTGTCTGGTCGACGATCTGGCGCCGACGGCGCGCCTGCATGTGGTCGACGTCGTCCCCGAACAGTTGCGCCACCTCGCCGCCAAGCTGCCGGCGCACGCCTCGGTCCTGCACCGTGGCGACAGCGCTCACTTGGCCTTGGCTGACGCCAGTTTCGCCCGCATCCTGATCTTCTTTCTCCTGCACGAACAGCCAGCGCCGGTGCGCCTAGCGACGCTGCGCGAAGCCCTGCGCATCCTGTGCCATGGCGGTCGTCTGGTGATCGTCGATTTTCATCGGCCGGCGCCCTGGCATCCCCTGCGTCCTTTGCAATGGCTGATCTTTCGGCTGTTCGAGCCGTTCGCGAGTGAACTCTGGACGGCCGAACTCATCCCTCTGTTGCAACAACTGCACCCCGATCTGCGCATCGAGCAGGAACTGATCTGCGCCGGTCTCTATCAGCGGCTGATCATCGATAAACCCTGATTTTTCCTACCGTCTTGCATTCACCCCTCCCTGGTCTACAGTCAAAAGACATCCCTAACACGATCACGAGGATGCCACGAGGAGGTCTCATGATACGGACATCGCTTCGCTGTGCCTTGACCAGCGGTCTACTGGCGACGAGCGCCTTCGCCCAGGCGACCGACATCACGTTCAACGGCTTCGCCGATTTCACCGCCGGCGAGGTCGTCGGCGGCAGCAACCAGAACAGTTATCTGCAATACAAGTGCCCCTGCTTCATCTCCAACTACGAGTACGGCGGCATCTACCAGAACACCGGGGTCAACTTTGCCAAAGAGAGCATGGTGGGCCTACAGGCCAACGCCAAGATCGACGATAAACTGAGCGCCGTGCTGCAGGTCGACTCGCGCGGCCTGAACGGTTATCAGCCCTCGGTCGACTGGGCCTACGCCTCCTACGCCCTGAGCGATACGTTCACCGTGCAGGTCGGTCGCAAGCGTCTTCCCTGGTATATGTACTCCGACTACAACTATGTCGGCTACGCCTACATCTGGGTGCGCCCGCCAGTCGATCTCTATGGCTGGGAGGTCTACTCCTACGACGGCGTCAATCTGCAGTACAACAACGCCTGGGGCGACTGGGCCTTGTACAGCAACACCTGGGCCGGTAATCAGAGCAACACCAACGTTCCCGGCCTGAGCCAAGTCTACAATGGCTACCCCACCGACACCGCCTGGCGCGACATCATCGGCACCAGTGTCGATCTGAGCAATGAGTACATGCACTTCCGTGCCATGTACATGCAAAACAAGATCTATCAAGGGGCGGAGAACCCCGGCAATCCGGTGACACAGACCGCCGCCACGCCGGATACTCCCTTGCAGACCGGGCAGTTCCAGCAGGTCTGGGGTCTGGCCTGGAACATCGACTACAAGAACTACGTCATGCGCAGCGAATACAACAGCGTGCTGCGTCCACAGATGGGCTACGTCGCCAACTCCTATCTTGTCGGCAATGGATACCGTATCGGCGAATTCACCGGCATGTACACCTATTCGCAATACCGCGAGAGCAAATCCTGGCTCTATACCCAACCACAGCGCGACTCGACCCGCGCCGTGACAGTGCGTTGGGATTTCCGCCCGTCAATGGCGCTCAAACTGCAATATGATATGTTCGTCGATCACTCGCAGATGACCTTCCTTGGCGATAGCAAGCTGGTGACCGTCGGCTTCGACATGGTCTTTTGAGCAGGAGGCCGTCATGAAAACATTTTTGCTACTCTTCGTCCTGATCAGCAGCGTCAGCTCAGCGCGCGCCGACAACCTGATCGCCATCATCAATCCTGACAACCACAGCATCCTGAGTGTCGCCGACGTGCGCAACATCTTCCTCGGCAAGGTGCGCAAATTCCCCGGCGGCGGCAGCGCCGTACCCGTGGAAATCATCGGTGACGAGGCTCCCTTGAACGAGAACTTCGATCGCACGGTGCTCAACAAGACACCCTCGCAACTGCGCGCCTACTGGTCGCAGATGGTGTTCACCGGCCGCGCCACGCCACCGAAACAGGTCGGCAGCACCGATGATCTCATCAAGCTCATTGAAGCCAACCCCAACATGATCGGCTTTATCAGCGCCACACCGACTTCCGCCAAGGTCAAGGTGGTGCCGCTCAACTAGGGTGTCGTCTTCAAGGCTCGCCGCGGAGCCCTCGGGGCGCCCGCGGCGAGTAAACGGCATCATCCTCCAGGCCAACGCCAGGAGCCTCGTTTTGCAGCGCTCGCCACGTCATCGTCGACTTGCAGACTTCTGAGCCCATCTTTGAGCAACGTCGAGTTTGTATGCCGGCCACCTTGATAAGGTTCACTCCGTGATATCGATGGTTGGAAGGCGCTTGGCGACGATCCGAACGCTCTTTTGAAGCTAATGCGGTCAATCGCCCCTTCTCACCCTCGATACGCGAGTTGACTTGTTGCTGCGGCCCTCGACCCAAGGCAAGAGTCCGTATGCCCGTGACAGAACACTTCCTGAGAGAAGGTTTCATCATCGCGGCTTTGACAAACCGACGACGACCAGGAATAGCACACCTTGACGTATACCCTCCCTGAACGCATGCATCCCTCCGCGATGGATCTCTATCCTGCGCATCCGCGGCTGGTGCACTATCACATCTTCAAAGATGCCGGACAACCCTTCCACGACGTCGCCCTGCGCTACGACTGGAAGGATTACCTCCAATGGATGCTCGACGAACAGCCTGGCAGCGTCGTCATCCGCGATTATCAGGTCATCCATTTGAGTGACGCCTCGTGGCGTTCTGAACATATTCTCGATGCCCGCGCCGATCCGGCGGATCTCGATCAGGCGTGTACCTTGCTCACGCGCTGGGGGATGGTCGGTATCGTGGAACAATACGTCCGATCCGCGGCGCTCTATCAGCAGCTGTACGCACCGCTCATTCCCGGCTTTCGTTTCAACGTCCATGCCAGCAACCGCACCAGCGATCGCTCCGAGCAGGAGTCTTTTCATCAGGAGCTGGAGCAACTCTGCGACGCGACGGGGCAGGAGCTCCATGCCGCGTTCTGTCGTGCCAATGCTCTGGATCTGGCTCTTTACGAACATGGCTGCCGAATTTTGCAGCAGGCAGAACAGCGCCTGCTTTCAGCCGAGCAAGCGTCCAATCAGACCGCCTCATGACGGGAAAAGTCGCCGCTGACCCGTCCGGCTAGGGCAGAGCGGCGAGAGCGCGTTCGATGCAGGCCACCGCCTCCATCACCTCGGCTTCGTTGATGACGAGGGGCGGGCAGATGCGCGCGACGCTGCCGTGGGTGTCCTTGCTCAGGGCCCCCTCGGCGAGCAGGAGTTCACAGAACTGCCGCGCTGAGACGCGGGCCGGGTCGAACTCCATGCCGATGAAGAGGCCACGGCCGCGCACTTCGCGCAAGCCCGGATGGTGCAGCGACTGCAACGCCGAGAGCAGCATGGCGCCGTGCTGGCGGGCGCGATCGACGAGGTGCTCCTCCTGCAGGACGTGCAGGGCCTCGAGGCCGACGCGGGCGGCGAGAGGATTGCCGCCAAAGGTGCTGCCATGATCGCCCGGGGTAAACACCGACATCAGCTCCTCATGGGCGAGAAACAGCGACACCGGCAACAGCCCGCCACCGAGGGCCTTGCCCAGCATCAGGCCATCCGGCCGCACCTGCTCGTGATCGCAGGCGAGCCAGGCGCCGGTGCGGCCAAGACCGGTCTGGATCTCATCGACGAGGAGCAGGACGTGCTGGCGCGTGCACAGCTCGCGCACCGCCTTGAGCCAGCCCGGCGGCGGCAGCCGGATGCCGGCCTCACCCTGAATGGGCTCGACCAGCACCGCCGCCGTGCGTTCGCTGATGGCGGCGGTCAACGCCGCGATGTCGCCAAAAGGCACCTGCACAAAGCCGCCGGTCAAAGGCGCGAAACCGCGACGATAGCTGGGCTCTGAGGAAAAGCTGATGATGCTGATGGTGCGGCCATGAAAATTGCCGTCCATGACGATGATCTCGGCTTCGCCGTCGGCCAGTCCCTTGTACTGGCAAGCCCATTTGCGCGCCGCCTTGAGCGCCGTTTCGACGGCCTCGGCGCCACTGTTCATGGGCAAAGCCTTGGCCATACCGGTCACTTCACAGGCCTGCGCCAAAAAAGGTCCCAGGGGGGCGGCGTGAAAGGCGCGCGAGCAGACGCTGAGTCGCTGCATTTGATCGATCGCCGCGGCGACGATACGGGGATGGGCGTGGCCATGGTTGAGGGCGGAATAGGCGCTCATCAGATCGAGATAGCGCCGCCCCTGCACGTCCTCGACGTAGCAACCCTCGCCGCGCACCAGAGTGATCGGCAAAGGAGCGTAATTGGCCGCACCATAGCGGCGCTCCAGATCAGCGTCTCCCGGGACCCGCATATGCGGTCCCCCTCTGTCGATGGCTTGTTCTGAGTATAGACCTGTTCAGCTGTCGCTGGCGGAAAGTTCGGCGGTGAGCGGCCGAAAGAGGGCGGCGAGATCTTCGGCGGTGAGCAGACTGTTGAGGCGCGCCGCGTCGCCATAGACGCCTTCGGCGAGTTCAGCCTTGCGTTTTTGCAAGGCGATGATGCGCTCCTCGACGGTGCCTTCGCAGACCAGTTTGTAGATGAAAACCGGCTTGTCCTGCCCGATACGGTAGGCGCGGTCGATCGCCTGATTCTCCACCGCCGGATTCCACCAGGGGTCGTAGATGAAGACGGTGTCGGCGGCGGTGAGGTTGAGCCCGACGCCGCCGGCTTTCAGGCTGAGCAGGAAGAGCGGCACCTCGCCGGCCTGAAAACGCTGCACCGGCGTCTCGCGATCGCTGGTGCTACCGGTGAGAGTGACGAAGTCGATGCCGGCCTGGCGCAGGGCGGCGGCGATGAGGTCAAGCATGCTGGTGAACTGCGAAAAGAGCAGGATACGCCGGCCTTCTTCGAGCAGAGCGGGCAGCACCTCCATGAGGTAGTCGAGCTTGGCTGAGGGCGCCTGGCGGGCATAGCGGCCATCTTTGATCAAGCGTGGATCGCAGCAGACTTGGCGCAGCTTGAGCAAAGCCTCGAGGATCTCGAAACTGGCACGACCGAGGCCCTTCTCCTGCAGGACCTGGCGCAGGTGGCTGTCCATGCTGGCGCGCACCAGTTCGTAGAGATCGCGCTGTTCATCCCGGATGAGCACGTTCTGGATGATCTCGGTCTTGGCCGGCAGCTCGGTGGCGACTTCGACCTTGGTGCGCCGCAGCATGAAAGGCTTGATGCGCCGCCCCAGCCGTCGCATGAGCTCGCTGTCACCGGCCTTCTCGATGGGATGGCGAAACAGTCGCCGAAACAGGGACTCATGCCCGAGATAACCGGGCAGGAGCATGTCGAAGAGCGACCACAGCTCGCCGAGATGGTTCTCCATCGGCGTTCCGGTCAAAGCCAGGCGCTGCGTCACCTGCAAGCGGCGAATGGCGCGCGCGCTCTGGGTGCGATGGTTCTTGATCTGCTGCGCCTCATCGCAGACGAGGACACGGAAAGGCTGCGTACACAGCCGCTCGATGTCGCGCGCCAGCAGGGTATAGCTGGTGAGGACGACGTCCTGCTCGGCGAGGCGCGACATCGCCTCGTCACGCCGCTGTCCCTCCAGGCTGAGAACGCGCAGATGCGGCGCGAAACGGCCGAGCTCATGCCGCCAGTTGGGCAGAACGCTCTTCGGGCAGACGATCATCGCCGGCTGCTGTAACCGTCCCGTCGCGGCGAGACAGCACAGGTGCGCGATGGTCTGCAAGGTCTTGCCCAGGCCCATGTCGTCAGCGAGCAGTCCGGAGAGGCCATGGCGATCGAGAAACTGCATCCAGGACAGACCGCGCCGTTGATACGGCCGCAGCTCGGCGAGCAGGGTCGGCGGCGCCATCACCTCTTCGACGCCGGTGAAATCAGCGAGCTCGCGCCCGAGGCGCTGCAATGCTTCGCCGCCCTGCCAGGTGCTGGCGCTGCGCTGCAAAAACTCAGCGGCGTCGAGACGGTTCAGACGTAGACTGCCGGCAGCGTCCGTGTTCAGCTTCGGTTCACGCTCGAGCATCTCGCCCAAGATGGTGAGCAGCGGGTGCAGACGCTGCAGCGGCAGGCATAGAAGCTGGCCACGATACAAGACGGTGAGATGGGCATCGGCGGCGGCGTCCTGACGCAGCAGGGCTTGCACCGCCGTCGCCGACATCGCTTCCAGCGCCTGGATCAACAGCGGCAACAAGGCGACACGCTGGCCGCCGATGTCGATACGCAAAGAGAGGTCAAACCAGCCCTCACTCTCCTCGCGCACTTCGCTCTCCCAGCCGTTGAGATCGACCGTGGTGAAATTCCACGGAAAGTCGTCGTCGATGTCGATGCGCCAGCCCTCGGCCAGCAGCTCCGGCAGACCTGACAAAACCGGCAGCCAGGACTCGACGTCGTCATGGCGCAGGCCGAGTTCGTAGCTGATCTCTTCCGGACATTGCCAGCCGAGGGTGCGCAGCATCGGCTGCAGCGGCGCCAGACAGGCCAGCAGTTGCTGCTCGGCTTGGCGTTGCCGTTCGATGAGGACACGGCGATCGCTCAAACGCAGGACGCTGCGCGCTTCCATCGGCAAGGCCGGCACGACATGTCCGGCATAAACAAAGCTCAGGTGCGCCAGCAGACGATCCCTGGCCACCCCCTGCCAGACGCTGCGGTGACGGTAGAAGCGCAGCTGTGGCCGCGGTAGTTCGCCGCGGATCAGCTCCTGCGCGGTGAGCACCGCCGGCACGGCGATGCCCCAGTCCTGCAGGCGCGGTCGCAGCCGCGGCAACTGCGCCAGCAACTCCTCCTCCTGCCAGACGCCATGCGCGACGAGTTCGTCATAGGCGGCGGGCGCCAGCTCACTGTCCAGGACGCACAGGCTGGCGTCGCGCAGATCGAGCAACTGCGCCGGTCGACCGCGCAGCAGCAGCTGTTCACCGGCGACATAAGGCACGCTGAAGGACCAGCGCTCCTGCTCCTGCATCCACGACCAGGCGACCTGGCGCGCAGCGACACGGTGCAAGCGCAGAGCGCGCTCGCCGACGAAACAACGTTCGCTGCGCAGCAGGCCCTCGAGTAGCGCGGCCAGTCCCGGCGCCGACAGGCGCAGGTAGGCGCGATGATCGAGCTCCTGGCGCAGCAGGGCGTCGATCTCACGATCGACCTCCTGCGTCAGGCGCTCGAGATAGGCCTCAGGATAAGCACGCGTCCCCGGACGTCCGCCTTGGCTGCCGGAATCGAGCTCGACGCGCAGGATCTGCAGAACCGGCTCACCCTCCCTTTCTTCCGGCAAGAGGCGATAGGCGGGCAGCGGTGTCGTCTCGGCAGGCGGCGGTGGCGGTGGAAAGAGCTCCTGATCGAGGCCCTGCTCGCGCTCCCAGGCCTCCTCGTCGCGGCGATCCGCCATCAGCGACCAAAGCAGAGCGGCGACGTGCGGACAACTGCCACCGAGCAGGCAGCTGCAGGTCTCCGCCATGCGCAGACGCTTGGCCTCACGTTTGACCGAAAGATCGACCTTGATGTTCTGCCGCTGTCCCAGCTTCAGGCGGGCGCGCCAGCGCATCGCCGACTCATCGCTGCGCTCAAGCTCGATGAGCAGACGCCCCTCGCGGAACAGGCGCAAGCCGGCGTGCCGCTCCTGCGCCCCGAGCGTCGACAGCAGCTGGCTGAACTCGGCACTGGTGAGCATCGCTACGGCCTCAGCTCGGCTCGAGACGGGCGTACTGAGCGATCAACCACTTCGCTCCGAGCTCGGCAAAATTGACCTGAACACGCTGTTGTGGCCCCTGCCCCTCATAGGCGAGGACGACGCCTTCGCCCCAACGCGGATGGCGCACTCGCTGTCCGAGTGAGAGGCCGCCGGCGGCGGCGGCGCCAGCGGCGATCGCCGACGCCAGAGCGCTCTGACCGCTTCCACTTTGGCCACTCCCGCCGGCCCGCACCAACTCGAGCAAGTCGCTGGGAATCTCGCTGAGAAAGCGCGAAGGCTGGGTGCTGCGCTCCTGGCCGTAGAGACGGCGCAGTTCGGCGTAGCTGAGATGCAGGTCGCGCATGGCGCGGGTGATGCCGACGTAGCACAGCCGCCGTTCCTCTTCAAGCTGACCGGCCTGTACCGCCATCTCGTGCGGAAACAGGCCCTCTTCCAGGCCGACCAGAAATACGCGCGAAAACTCCAGGCCCTTGGCCGCGTGCAGGGTCATCAGCTGGACGGCGTCGTCGAACTCGCCGGCTTCGTGCTCACCCGCTTCCAAGGTGGCGTGATCGAGAAAAGCGGCGATGACGTCGTCCGCCGACTCTGTCGTCGCATCGAATTCACGCGCAGCTCCGATCAGTTCCTGCAAGTTCTCGACGCGCGCCAGGCCCTTCTCACCTTTCTCCTGGGCGTGATAAGCGCGGAGGCCGGAGTCTTCGATCACCTGGCGAAGACGCTCATGCAAGGGCAGCTCACGCGTCGCCTCGGCCAGACCCTGCAGCAGCTGCAGATAGGCGCGTAAAGCGCTACTGGCGCGCGCCGGCAACCCCCCCGTCTGCACGATCTGGACGGCCGCCTGCCACAAGGAGCAGGCCTGGCTGCGCGCCTGTTCGCGAATGAGCTCGAGACTGCGCTCGCCGAGACCACGCGGCGGCAGATTGACGATGCGCTCAAAGGAGAGATCGTCGTCGGGATGGATCATCTGTCGCAGATAGGCCATGGCATTGCGCACCTCGGCGCGCTCGAAAAAGCGCAACCCGCCGTGGATGCGGTAGGGAATGCCAGCGCGGATGAGCGCCTCTTCGAGAACGCGTGACATGGCATTGGAGCGATAGAGAATGGCGACCTCGTCGCGTCGCCGCCCCTCATCGATATGGCGCTGGATCTGGTTGGCGACGTACATCGCCTCGTCGAGGTCATTGAAGGCGCGGAACAGCTGCAGGGGCGCGCCTTCGCTCCGCTGCGTCCACAGCTCCTTGCCCAGGCGGCCGGCGTTGTGGGTGATGACGGCGTTGGCGGCGCGCAGGATGGGCGCCGTCGAACGGTAGTTCTGCTCGAGGCGGATGATGTCTGCATCCGGATATTGCTGGCGGAAATCACGGATGTGATCGATGCAGGCGCCGCGCCAGCCATAGATGCTCTGATCATCGTCGCCGACCACGGTGAGCATGGCGCCACCGCCGGCGAGCCTGCGCAGCCAGGCGTACTGGACACCATTGGTGTCTTGGAATTCGTCGACCAGGATATGGCGAAAGCGCTGCTGGTAATGCTGCAGCAGCGCCGCATCACGCTGCAGAAGTTCGCAGCAACGCAGCAAGATCTCAGCGAAGTCGATGACGCCGGCGCGCTGACAGGCTTGTTCATAGGCGAGATAGAGGCCCTGCATGGTGCGCTGATAGGGATCGCCGGCTTGCGCCGCCTGCGGGCGTCGCCCCTGCTCCTTCTCGCCATTGATGAAGCTCGCCATCTGTTTCGCCGGCCAGCGCTCCTCATCCACGCCCTGCTCGCGCGCCACCCGTTTGATCAGCCGCAACTGATCATCGGCGTCGAGAATCTGGAAGGAAGCCGGCAGGTTGGCGGCGGCAGCATGCCGGCGCAGGAGGCGATGCGCCAGCCCATGAAAGGTGCCGACCCACAGACCCTCAACCGGTGTCCCGAGCAGCTCTTCGAGGCGGCTGCGCAGTTCCTGCGCCGCCTTGTTGGTAAAGGTGACCGCCAGCAGGCTGTGCGGCGACATGCCGTGCTCATGCACGCACCACGCCATGCGCCGCGTCAACACCCGCGTCTTGCCCGAACCGGCGCCGGCGAGCACCAGCAATTGCGGGGCGTCACTGCTGACGGCAGCGGCCTGCGCGGCATTGAGATCCTGCAACCCGGAAGAGCGAGGGGTCATGAATGCATCCAGTCGACCATGCAAAACAGAGAGTATGCCAGAAGGCATCAGGTAAAGGCACGATGCACACGCATTCCGCCAACACGCATCACCGATGATCTGATAAGAGTTAACAAGCCTGGGTGATTGTGATAGTTTGCCGAGCTAAGTGTTGTACTCGTGTGGTACAGGTCAAGGATGCCCTCCTCACTCCTATAAAAATTCCAAGAGAAGTGGTATTTCTCGTCTTTCGGCGAGGTTGCAGGATGTCCGAACAGCAAGTCATCGTCAGCGATACACCCGGCTCAAGGGGAAGGGCCATCGACATGGAAAAGCCTTCGCGACTGCGCCAGGCTCTAGAGGCCCGGCAAGTCCACCAAGTGATGAGCCAAGCGCCTTTCTTTATCGTCGTCTCGGTGGCTTGCGCCCTCATCGCCACCGCCATCTACTGGAACCAGCCAGAGCCCGGACACCTTTCCCTCCTGCTCTGGGACGGGCTGTTCACCGCCGCCTCGCTGATGCGCTCGATCATGGTCCTCGGTTACCGCATCGATCCGCACAGCCATAGCACCCACTTCTGGCATCACGCCATCCTCGTCAATGCCCTCGGCTTCGGTGCCCTGTGGGGTGGCGCGGGCATGGTCATCAACCCCTTCTTTCTCAACAGCGAACCTTCCTCTTTCGCCCACCACGCCCTTCTCGCCGCCCTCATCACCTGCCAGAACATCGCCGCTCTCGCCGCCTATGCCACGCATCTGCCGGCTTTTCTGGCCTACAGCCTGTTCAGCCTGCTGCCGGTCAGCATCAATCTGCTGGCCTCCGGCGAGCACCTCGCGCAGATCATGGGAATGATCGCCCTGCTCTTTCTCGGCGTACTCATCTTCAGCGGCTATCAGATCCATCGCATGTCGCGGCACGCGCACTGGCTGCAATCGAAGAACGAGGCTCTCATCCACGTCCTCGAGCACTCCAAGAAAGACATGCTCGACATGACCCAGAAGCTGGCGCTCGAGATCTATGAGCGCAGCAACGCCGAGACGCGCCTGCAGGACATCAACGCCACCCTCGAAAGTCATGTACGCGAGCGCACGCGTGCCCTCACCCGTCTCAACACCGAGCTGCGCCGCAGCGAGCAGCGCCTGACCCTGGCGATGAGCGCCGCCGGCCTCGGCATGTGGGACTGGCACATCCCAAGTGACGTCACCTATCACTCCAATTTCGAGCAATTGCTCGGTTTTTCCAGCCATGAACTGAAAGGCTTCATGGGCCATCTCAAGCCGCTGGTGCACCCCGACGACCATATGACCGTGAAGCGCGCCCTGGTCCTGCACATGCGCCACCCGGAGACGCCCTACCACGCCTGCTATCGCATGCGTCACCGCGATGGCCGCTGGATCTGGGTCGAGGACCACGGTCGTGTCATCACCCACGAGCACGGCAAGCCGGCGCGCATGATCGGCGTGCGCCGCGACATCTCGGCGCAACGCGAACAGGAACAAGGGCTGCGTCTGGCGGCTTCGGTGTTCAGTTCCGCCGAGGAAGGCATCTTCGTCCTCGACAATCACTTCACCTATCTGACGGTCAACCCGCATTTCATGACCCTGACCGGCTACAACGACCTCGAACTGATCGGTCATCGCTTCGATGACCCGACCCTGCGCCTCAACGCCCGTTTCTTCTTCAGCCAGATCATCCAGACCCTGACGCAGGAAGGCTCCTGGGCCGGCGAGTTCACTGACTATCGCAAGGACAGCAGCTCGATCCGTCTGTGGATGCGCGTCTCCGCCGTGCGTGACGAGCGCCAGCGGGTGACCCACTACGTCGGCCTGTTCACCGATGTGAGCAGCCGACAGGAGGCCGAGGAGCGCCTGAGCTATCTCAACAACTACGACAAACTCACCGGTTTTGCCAACCGCAGCCTCTTCCGCGACCGCCTGCACGCCGCCCTGCAAAGAGCGCGCGAGGTCGCCTGTCGGGTCGCCCTGATCTTCATGGATCTCGACCGCTTCAAGCAGATCAACGACACCCTCGGCCACGAGGTCGGCGACGAACTCCTGCGGCAGGTGGCGAAGCGCATCAGCGACAGCAAACTCGGCGCCTCGATGGACACCGTGGCGCGCGTCGGCGGTGATGAGTTCACCCTGATCATCGAGAACTACGACGACCGCAGCGAGCTTGAGGGCATCTGCGAACGCCTCATCGGCGAAATGAAACGCTCTTTCCGTATCGGCGAGCATGAACTCCTGCTCGGCGCCTCGATCGGCATCAGCCTCTTTCCCGAACATGGCCGCGACCTGCAGGTCCTGCTCAATCACGCCGACATCGCCATGCATCAGGCGAAGCGCATCGGCGGCAACACCTATCGCTTCTACACCGAAGATCTGCGCGCCACCTCGCTCGAGCAGCTCACCCTCGAAACCTCGCTGCGCAAGGCCATCTTCCGTGAGGAGTTCGTCGTCCATTATCAGCCCAAGATGTGCCTGAGTAGCCGCCGCATCGTCGGGGTGGAGGCCCTGGTGCGCTGGAATCATCCGAACATGGGGCTGCTGACGCCGGGTGAGTTCATCCCCCTCGCCGAGGAGTCCGGCCTGGTCTCGGCCATCTCCGAGCTGGTGCTCAACCGCGCCTGCGAGCAGGTGCAGTTCTGGCGCGAGGCTGGCCTCGGCGACATCCGCACCTCGGTCAACATCGCCGCGCACCAGCTGCGCAAGGGCGATCTCATCCAGATCATCGAGCGCACCGTCAATCGCTTCGGCATCGATCCCAGCCTGCTCGAGCTCGAGCTCACCGAATCGACCCTGATGGAAGACGCCGAGAGCAATCTGAGCACGCTCAACGCCTTGCGCGATATGGGCATCCAACTGTCCCTCGACGACTTCGGCACCGGCTACTCCTCCCTCGCCTACCTGAAGCGTTTTCCCATCGACGTCCTCAAGATCGATCAGGGCTTCATCCGTGACATCGGCAAGAGCCCCGACGACGAGGCCATCACCCGCGCCATCATCGCCATGGCGCACAGCCTCGGCATGAAGGTGGTGGCGGAAGGGGTCGAAACGGAAGCCGTCCTCGACTTCCTCTGCGCCGAGGGCTGCGACATGATCCAGGGCTATTTCATCAGCCGGCCGATGCCCGAGGCACAGGTCTCGGAGCTGCTCCTGCGTCAGGCCTAAAGCTGGTCGAGCCAGGCACCGAGGGCCGCGACGCAGGCACGGCGCAAGGCGGCGGCGTGCTGCTCACTGGTATGGCGCAGATGCACGACGTCGATGCCGGCGGCCGTCAGCTCGCAAGCGTGTCCGACGTACCAGGACTGCAGATGCTGCGCGTCGACCTCGGGATGAAACTGCAGGGCCAGGGTGTGGCGGCCGAGAGCGAAGGCCTGCTCCGGATAACGCGGCGTCGACGCCAGATGCCAGACGCCCGCCGGACGCTCCCAAGTGTCGCCATGCCAGTGCAGCACCGCCACGTCGGTCGCCACCAGGGGGGCGAACCAGGGCGCGCGTGACAGATCCTCACCCGCCATCAAAGGTGCCCAGCCGAGCTCTTTGCCGGCCGTGCCCGGATGCACGCGCGCGCCGAGGGCGGCGGCGATGAGCTGGGCGCCGAGACAGATGCCGAGCAGCGGGCGCTGCGCCTGCAGACGGCGACGCAAGGCGGCGATCTCGGCGCTGAGAAAAGGATAGCGCTGCTGTTCATAGACGCCGATCGGCCCGCCCATCACCAGCCATAGACCCGGCTCTTCCGGGATGACCCGGTCCCAGTCCAAAGTGCAGGCGTCGTGCTGATGCAGGGCATAACCACGCTGCAGGAGGAGCTCGGCGAGGGTGCCGGCGTTCTCAAAAGCGACGTGGGTGAAGATATGGGCTACAGGCATGTCATCGTCTCCTCATCGTCCAGGTCGCGCCGGCTCGTCGGCGATACGCAGCGCTCTCTCGATGCGGCGATCGGGGATCAGCCAGAGCAGAGCGACGACGACGAAGAGCCCTTGCGCCGCGATCGGCGCGACGACGGCCAGACATAAAGCCAGGGTATAGCACAACAGCGACAGTTTGCCTTTCCCGTCGGCACCGATGGCACGTCGTAGCCAGGCCCCGTTGCCGTCCTGATCCATGATCAGGCGCTGCAACAGAAAATAGGCGAGGGCCGCCATGAGCAGGATGAGGCCATAGACGAAGGTCGGCAAAACCGCGCCCGGATACTCGCCCAACCAGCGCGTCGCCCAGGGAATGAGCGACAACCAGAACAACAGGTGCAGATTGGCCCAGAGTATGGCGCCGGAGACGCGCTGCAGGGCGTGCACGAGATGGTGGTGATTGTTCCAGTAGATGGCGACGTAGACAAAGCTGAGCAGATAGCCGAGAAAGGACGGCAGCAGTGCGGCGAGCGCCGCTGCCGTGGCTGCCGCCGGGGCATGCAGGTCGAGCACCATGATGGTGATGATGATGGCCAGCACGCCATCGCTGAACGCTTCCATCCGCCCTTTACCCATCGCCGCTTCCCTAGCGCACCTAGCGTCTACGCCCATGGTGACCGCGCCGATGCGGACGCGCAAGCAGCGCTTGTCAGCGACACCGCTTCATGCGACGCTGGTAAAAAAAGCGGTGCCCACCATGCCCGATCCGACGACAACCCCGGCACAACGCTGTGCCCAGCGTTTGGCGCAAGCCCTGAACACCACAGCGGCGCTGGCGCCGGCGGCGCCGGCTGACCTCGCCGACCTCACCACCGCCGCCGCCATCGACCTGCGTCAGCGCGAACTGCAGGCGATCGACGACCTGCTGCGCGAGATCGACCGTCTCTACCGGCAGCAGAGCTTCATCGATGAGCGCGGCCTGGTCGAGGATCTGTGCGCTCTCGACACCCGGGACGTACCCCGGGCCAGCGTCCTCGAATCGGTCTACGAACAACCCTTGCCCGCCCTCACCCAGTTGTCGCTGGCACAAGGCCTCGATCTGATCAGCGAGGAGTACCGTTGTGCGCACCTCGGGCGGGCGCTGACCTGGCGTCGCTGCCTGATCATCGCCTATCGTCTACTCCTCGTCGAACCCCTGGCGCGCTGTCATGAACGCGCCCTCGACCCGGAATGGTTGTCGCGCTGGCGGCACGCCGCCGAACACAGCCGCCACGACGAACTGCAGGAGGTGTGGGCGCGCGTGCTCATCGCTGAGACCTGCGGCCAGGCGCATTTCAGCTTCGCCGACCTGCACGCCCTGCAGCTGCTCTCGGTCAGCGACATCGCCACCTTGCGTCTGCTCGCGCGCTGTCTCCTGGCGCCCGGTCTGTGGCGCGACGCGCACGGCTATTTTCGCGACAGCGTGCACGGACCGCTGCTGCAGTCCCTCGAGGAGCAGGGCCTGTTGCTTGAGAACGCCAGGGTGGCGATCGCCCTGACGCAGACCGGATCGATGTGGCGCGGGGTTCTCTACTGTCGCAACAAGGCCCTGTTCATCAGCGCTCCGCGCCTGCCCGAACTGTCCATCCAGCGCGTCAGCGCGCGCGCTCGGCGACTGATGCAGCTGTGGCCGGAGCACGCCGACACCGCCTATCTGTTTGCCCTCGGCCAGGCCCTGAAGAACCAGGGCTGCGAGGTCGATCTCGGCGATTGCAGCGAGCAGGAGCAGGGCCTGTTCATCGAACGCGCCAGCCTCTGACACCTACCGCCCATTGTCAGGCGCGGCGGCGCTGTCTATCCTGCAGACGTGCGCGCAAGACGTCGGCTGTTGCCATCGGGAGATGAACATGACATGGAGTAACAGGGCGCGCGGCGCCGCCTACGGACTCGGACTCGCCACCTTGGCGGCTTTGCTCGTCGCCTGCAACGGCAGCGATCTTGCCGCCACCAGCGGCAGCTCTCATACCCTGCTCGATGCTCTCGCGCCGGAAGTGGCGAACGTCGACGCCGCCAGCTTGTCCAGCATGGAACTGGCCATGCCGCAGAGCGCCGCCTTAGCGCCCTTGACCGCCATGCCGACTTGCGGCGTGCGGGTGGAGAAACTGCTCTATGCGACGATCGCCGCCGACGGCTCG
The DNA here is from genome assembly GCA_021851865.1 of Pseudomonadota bacterium. Classification (GTDB taxonomy): domain Bacteria; phylum Pseudomonadota; class Gammaproteobacteria; order Pseudomonadales; family Moraxellaceae; genus JAJZHK01. The sequence goes on from JAJZBU010000003.1 coordinate 81,109, forward strand.
GCCGCGACCGCCAGCGGCGCTCTCTTTCTGCCGAGCGGCAGCGCCGCCATCTGCCAGGGCGGCCGCCCCATCCTGCTCTATGCCCACGGCACCAGCAGCGATCGCGCTTACGACCTCAGCGCCCTGACCAATACACAGCAGAGCGCGCACGCCGAGGCGATGCTGCTGGCGGCGCTGTTCGTCAGTCGCGGTTACATCGTCGTCGCGCCCAACTACGTTGGCTATGACAGCTCGGACCAGAGCGTTCATCCCTACTTGGTGGCGCGGCAACAGTCACAGGAGATGCTCGACGTCCTGACCGCCGCACGCGAGGACCTGATGCGCCTGCACAATGCCGGCGTGTACGATCGCGGCCAGCTTTTCGTCACCGGCTATTCAGAAGGCGGCTATGTCGCCATGGCCACCTTGCACGCTCTCGATGCGCGCGGCACCCCCGCCACCGCCGCCGCGCCGATGTCCGGGCCCTACGCCCTGGGGGCGTTCAGCGACGCCATGTTCCTCGGTCAGGTGACCCTCGGCGCCACCGTCTACACACCCTTGATCACCGCCGCCTATGAGTCGATGACGCACGGCGCCATCGATACGACGGCGATCTTCACCCCGACCTACGCCACTGGCATCGCCAGCCTCCTGCCCTCAAACGCCTCGCTGTCGAGTCTTTTCGCCAGCGGCCGTCTGCCGATGAGCGCCCTTTTTCAGGCCAGCCCCACCGGTTTCGCCAACCTCGACACCCTGTCGCCACCGAGCCCCCTCTTCGCTTTCGGCTTCGCCAACCAGGACTACCTGATCCGCAGCGACTTCCGCTCCGCCTACGTCAGCGACGCGCTGGCGCACCCGGATGGCGCGGTACCCGTCCTCAGCGCCGCGCCCTATCCGGCGCCGGCACCGACGAATCTCCTGCGCCAAGCCTTCAAGGCCAATGACCTGCGCACCTATGTGCCGCGCTCACCGCTGCTGCTGTGCGGCGGCCACGCCGACCCGGAAGTGCCGTTTGCGGTCAACGCCGTGCCCATGGCGAGCGTCCTCAATCTGGCCGGCTCGGCACCGGCGCACGCCCTGCTCGACATCGACGCCGGCAGCGGCGGCAGCGGCCTGCAGGGGCAGGGCTTCACGCCGACACAGTGGTCACAACTCCTGGCGCTGGCACAGGCGCCGATGCAAGCCTACACGCAGGCGCAGGCGGCGCTGGCCGCCAGTCAGGGCGCCCTGGCAGCGATCGAGGCCTACCATAGCCAGGCGGCGCCTTACTGCGCCCTGGTGGCGCGCGGATTTTTTGACCTTTATGGCGGCAGCTAAGTCTCTTCTAAGTGTGGCTCGCTAGACTGGCCGCTGCCTTTGTCTGACCTCTGACCTGTTGAGAGCCGACCGCATGCGTTCAGGCGCTGGACTGATAGTCGCTTCCCTCCTCGTACTGAGCGCCTGTCAGACTTATCATCGCGAACCTCTGGCGACGAGACCGCTCTACGCCCGTCTGCAGGTGCAGGCGAGCAGTCTGGCTGGACAACATCTGCCGGCGCACCGCATCGTCGCCGGCCAGGCCCTCGACCTGAGCACCCTCGAGCTGCTGGCGGTGTGCAACAACCCACAACTGCGTCAGGAAGCGGCGGCGCACGATCTCGCCGTGGCGCAGTCGATCAGCGCCGGCTATCTGCCCGACCCGGTCTACGGCTACAACCACGATCATCCGCAAAGTGGCCCCGACAGCCTCAATGCGCACGTGCAGAGCCTCGACATCGATCTCGCCAGCCTTCTCGGCCATGGCTTGGCGCGACGCGCCAGCGTCGCCGAGCAGCGCCAGGTCGATCTGGCCCTGCTCTGGCAGGAGTGGCTGCTCATCGCGCAAGTGCGCCAGCAGGTCTATGGCCTACGTCAGGACGAGCGCATCGCCGCTCTGCAGGAACAGCGCTATCACCTGCTCGCCGCTCTCGCCGCACAGGAGCAGGGCGCCCTGCAGCACCAGCTCTTGGCACGCACACGCTGGCAGCAGGACGCGGCGGCGGCGACGGCGACGCAGCAGGACTGGCTGACGGCGCAGCAGCAAGTGCGTCAGGATCGCCAGGAACTGCTGTCGGCGCTCGGTCTGCCGCCGGCGACCTCTCTGCCGCTGGCGCCGCTGCCGGTGCCGAATCTGCCGGCACACACCCCGGATCTACGCCGCCGCCCCGATCTGCTCGCCTTGCATGCCGCCTGGGAGAGCGAGGATCTCGGCTATCGCCAGGCCCTGTTGCGGCAATTCCCGGTGCTCGACATCGGCGTCGACCAGACCACCGACAACACCGGCACCAGCAGTCTCGGCTTTGGCTTGCGCCTGCCCTTGCCGGTGTTCAACGGCAATCGCCCGGCGATCACCGTCGCCCAAGCCAGCCGTCGCCAGATCGCCGCGCTCTATCAACAACGTTTGACGCAGGGCTATGTCCAGGTCGAAAATCTGCGCCAGCGCATCACCGGCGCACAAGCGCAGGAGCGGCTGGCACAGACCCATCTGCACCATCTCGTCGCCGGCCTGCAGCAGGGACAGCGTCTGCTCGCACAACATCGACTCGCCCTCGCCACCTACACCGGCATGGCCGTCCTGGTGACCGAACAGCGCATCGACCGCGAGCAGCGCCGCTACCGGCGCGAACAACAAGAACTGAGCCTGATGACCCTGCTGGGCGTCGTGCCGAACTGGGAGCACCCTGATCATGACTAATCGCTTGTCCGTGCTCGCTCTTTGCCTCTGTCTTGGCGCCGCGGCCGATCCGGCGCCGATCGCCGACGTGCAGACGCAGGTGCTCGGTCGCCATACGATGAACTCGGTTCTCGAATGCTTCGGCAGCATCATCGTCACGCCGGCTGCCGTCGACCACCTCAGCGTCCTCTTCGCCGCCCACGTCGATGGCCTCGCCGTGCAGAAAGGACAGCACGTCGTCAAAGGTCAGAGCCTGATCAGCCTGAGCCCCGATCCGGGGGTGGTGCAAACCTATGTGCAGGCGAAAAATCAGCTCGTCCTGGCGCGCCAGAATCTCGTTCAGCAAGAGCAGCTGCTCGCCGCCCAGCTGGCGACACAGACGAGCGTCGACGCCGCCAGCAAGGCGGTCAAGGACGCCGAACTGGCACTGCAGACCCTGCACGATGAAGGCGCCGACCAGAGCAGTCTCAGTCTGAGCGCACCGTTCAGCGGCAACATCGAACAGATCCCGGTGGCCGTCGGTGATCACGTCGCGGCGGCGGCGACCTTGTTGTCGATCGCCATGGACGAGCGTCTGCAGGCACAGCTGCAGGTCGATCCCCAGGATGCACAGCGCCTGCGCCCGGGCATGAGCGTTCATCTCGGCGACGTCTTCTCGGCGCACGACCAGGAAAGCGGCAGCATCGACAATATCGCCCGCCAGGTCGACGCCAGCACGCACAAGCTCAGCGTCAGCGTGCGCCTCAACAACACCCATTTCCTCGCCGGTACACCGGTGCGCGCGCACGTCATCCTGAGCAGCGACAACCTGCTCGCCGTGCCCCGCGCCGCCATCCTCAACGACACCCAAGGTAGCTTCATCTACATCGTCGACCAGCTGCACGCCCATCGTATCGCCGTGCAGACCGGCCGCGAGAGTCATGGCTGGATCGGCGTCAGCGGTCCCCTCACCCCGGGCATGCATGTGGTGATCCTGGGCAATTATGAATTGCAGGAAGGCATGGCCACGCGCGAGACCCTGTTGCCATGACCACCGCTTGGATGGGCTGGCTACCACGACACCGACGCTCCCTGCTGTTCTGCCTGCTACTGCTCATCGCCGGCGGCATCGCCAGTTATTTCGCCCTGCCCGTCTCACTCTTTCCCGACGTCGCCTTTCCGCGCATCGCCGTCAGCCTCGACGCCGGTGACCGCCCGGCCGAGCTCATGCTGCAGCAAGTCACACAACCGGTCGAGGAGGCGCTGCGACAGCTGCCCGGCATCCGCTCGATCCGTTCGACCACCAGCCGTGGCAGCGCCGAGATCGCCATCGACTTCGCCTGGGGCCGCGATATGAGCGTCGCCCTCCTGCAGGTCGACACCACCCTCGATCGCATGTTGCCGGGACTGCCGAGCGGCACCCGTATCGACAGCCATCGCATGGACCCGACGCGCTTTCCGGTCCTCGCCTTCAGCCTGCGTTCATCCACCATCGACGCCAGCAGCCTGCGCGACCTCGCCCTCTACCAACTGCGCCCCCTGCTCGTCGGTATCGCCGGTGTCGCCCGCGTCAGCGTCCAGGGCGGCGCCACGACCGAGTATCAGGTGGATCTCGACCCCGCCCGCCTGCAGGCTCTCGGTCTGCGTCCCGAGCAGATCGTGCAGCAGCTGCGAGCGCAGAACACCTATCAGGCGGTCGGCCGCTTCGAGGATCACTACAAGCTCTATCTGACGGTCATCGACCAGCGCGCGCGCGACCTCGCCGCCTTGCGTCATCTGATCGTCGCCAGCCTCGCCGGTCAACCGGTGCGTCTCGCCGACATCGCCAGCGTCACGATCGGACCGGCGCCACAGTGGCAGCGGGTCAGCGCTGACGGCCAGGACGCGGTGCTGTTGCAGGTTTTTCAGCAACCCAACGCCAACAGCGTGCGCATGGTGCACGACGTCGACGCCGCTCTCGCCGCCTATCGTCGGCAGTTGCCCGCCGGCGTCATCCTGGCGCGCTGGTATGACCAGAGCGAGCTGGTGCTCGGCGCCGCCAACAGCGTGCGTGACGCCATGCTGCTCGGCACCTTGCTGGCGGCCCTGGTGCTGCTCTTCTTCCTGCGCAACCTCAAGGTCACCCTGATCGCCGTGCTGGTGGTGCCAGCGACCCTGGCGACGACCTTGCTGCTCATGCACGCTCTCGGCATGAGCCTCAACATCATGACCTTAGGCGGCATGGCTGCCGCCGTCGGACTGATCATCGATGACGCCATCGTCATGGTCGAGCACGTCCTGCGCCGCCTGCGCGACGTGCGTGGCACGGTGCCACAGCGGGTGCTCGCCGCCGCCACCGAGCTGCTGCCGCCGCTGCTCGGGTCGAGCGCCGCCACCTTGGTCATCTTCCTGCCGCTGGCCTTTCTCTCCGGCGTCACCGGTGCCTTCTTCAAGGCGCTGGCGACGACCATGAGCATGGCCCTGGTGGTGTCGTTCTTCATCAGCTGGCTGGTCATCCCTCTGCTCGCCGAGCGCTTCCTCAAGGCCAGCGATGAAGCGCCGCCAGCGCGCTGGCTGCTGCGCCTGCAGGACGTCTATGGCCGCCTGCTCGCCTTTCTTCTGCGTCGCCCGATCTATCTCCTCGTCCTGCTCCTGCCTTTGTGTCTCGGCGGCGTGGCGGCGTATCGGCAGATCGGCTCGGGCTTCATGCCGGTGATGGACGAGGGCGGCTTCACCCTCGACTATCGTTCCCCACCGGGCACTTCGCTCAGCGAGACCGATCGTCTGGTCCGCCAGATGGAGGCGCTCATCCGCGCCAACCCCAACGTCGCCAGTTACTCGCGCCGCACCGGTGCCCAGCTCGGCGGCTGGCTGACCGAGGCGAACGAAGGCGACATCTTCATCCGCCTCAAGGACGGGCGGCGCGCCCCGGTCGAGGCCGTCATGGACGCTCTGCGCACCCAGATCGCCACCCATATTCCCGGCCTCGACGTCGAAATGGCGCAGCTGATGGAGGATCTCATCGGCGATCTCACCGCCGTCCCGCAGCCGGTCGAGGTGCGCATCTTCGCCTCCGATCCACAGCTCCTGCAGGCGCAGGCGGTGCGCGTCGCACACGCCCTCGCCGCCGTTCCCGGTCTCGTCGATCTGCGCGATGGCATCACGCCCGCCGGCGACTCGATGCGCCTGCTCATCGACCCGCAACAGGCCAGCCTCTATGGCCTGAGTTCCCAGGACGTCAGCGATCAGGTCGCTCTCGCCCTGCACGGCGTCAGTGCCGGCCATATGCCGAACCGCTACCGCCCCTGGAACATCCGTGTCTGGCAGCACGGACCACACCGTATGAACGAAGACTCGCTGGCGGAACTGCTCATCCACACCGCCCAGGGTCAGCTCATCCCCCTGCGTCTCGTCGCCCGCCTGCAGGCGATGCACGGCGAGCCGCAGATCGATCGCGACAATCTGGCGCGCATGCTGGCGGTAACCGCGCGCATCAGTGGCCGCGATCTCGGTTCGAGCGTCGCCGATGTGCAAAAAATCCTGCACACCCTGCCCTGGCCACGCGGCTGCTACTATCGTCTCGGCGGCCTCTACGCCGAACAGCAGCAGGCCTTCACCGGCCTGCTCATCGTCTTGCTGGCGGCCATCGCCCTGGTCTTTCTTCTCCTTCTCTTTCTCTACGAGAGCTTGCGCAGCGCCCTCGCCCTGCTCAGTCTGCCGCTGTTCTCCCTCGCCGCCGTCTTCATCGGCCTGCGTCTTAGCGGCGCCGAACTCGACATCGCCTCGATGATGGGCATGACCATGGTGGTCGGCATCGTCACCGAGGTCGGCATCTTCTATTTCAGCGAGCTGGCGCAGTGGCCGCTCGACTTGCCCCTGTCGGAGCGACTCATCCAGGCCGGTCGTCACCGCCTCCTGCCCATCACCATGACCACGCTCGCCGCCATTCTCACCCTCATGCCCCTGGCCCTCGCCTGGGGTCAGGGCGCCGCCATGCAGCAGGCGCTGGCCATCGCCATCATCAGTGGCCTGTGCATACAATTGCCTTTGGTCCTGCTGGTGATGCCGGTGCTGTACGCACGCTTGCAGTCTTTACGGAGGTGATGTGGCGATTCTTCTGGTCGAAGATGATGTGATGTTGGCGCGCGCCCTGAGCGAGAGCCTCACCGATGCCGGCTATGTCGTCGATCAGGTCAGCCATTGCCGTGCCGCCTTGCAGCACCTGCAGGCCCAGGTCTATGAGGCCATGCTGCTCGATCTCGGTCTGCCTGACGGCGATGGCTGTCACCTGCTGCAGCAATTGCGTGAGCGCGGCCAACCGCTGCCGGTTCTGGCGATTTCGGCGCGCGGTGCCATCGATACCCGCGTCGCCGTCCTCGACAGCGGCGCCGACGACTACCTGGCCAAGCCTTTTTCGGCACAGGAGCTGATTCTGCGCCTGCAGTCGGTGCTGCGCCGTTCACAAAGCGCCAGCGAACGTTCGCTGGTCGTCGGCAAGATGCGCCTGCATCTGCAGCATGGTCTGCTCGAACAGGAAGGACAGCGCCTGCGCCTGACGCCGCGCGAAGCCGAGATTCTCGCCCTGCTCATGGAAAAACCTGGACAGATCATCACCCGTCAGGAGATCCGTCAGCGCCTCTATGGCGAGACCACGGTCGACAGCAACGTCATCGATGTGCTCATGCATGGCCTGCGCCGCAAACTCAGCAACGGCACCTTGACGACGGTGCGCGGCGTCGGTTGGTCCCTGCCATGTCCGTGATGGATTCCCTGCGCGGACGGCTCAGCGTCTGGCTGGGTGCGCTGATCCTCGGCGTCGGCACGATCACCGTCGCCCTGTCGTTCTGGGTCATCCACGTACAGGCCGAGACCGCTCAGGATGACGCCCTGCAGCTCATCGCCGATCTCCTCGACAAAGATGATTTTCATGCGCACACGCCGACCCTCCTGGTCAGCCGCCAGCGCCTGGCCAACGTCATCGCCTGCCGTCTGCCGCGCGCCTGTCTGTTGCACCTTCCCGCCGGCTTTCCCGACGGTTTTCATACCCTGCGCCTGCCGCAGGCGAGCTGGCGCGTCTATCTCAGTCACCGCGATCATACCCGGCTCCTGGTGGCGCAACAGACGGCGCTGCGCGATGAGCTGACGCTGAGCGCCGGTCTTGGCACCCTCCTGCCCCTGGCCCTGCTCATCCCGGCGCTGGCGGTGATGGCGGCGGTGGTGGTCCGCCGGCAACTGCGGCCGCTGCAGACCCTGGGCGAGAGCATGCTCAGTGCACGGGAGGTGCCGGAGCGCCTGCCCGACATCGACGCTCCGCTCGAACTGCAGCCTTTTCTTGCCTCGATGAGCGAGCTGCTCCTGCGCGAGCACGCCTGGAAACTGGCGCAGGAACGTTTCATCGCCATGGCGGCGCATGAGATGCGCACACCGCTGGCGGCGCTCGCCCTGCAGACCGACAACCTCGGCAACGCCCGCGATGAAGGCCAGTTCGACGCCCGTCTGCAGAGCCTGCGTGCCGGCCTGCGCCGCGCCCAGCACGGCGCCGAGCAGCTGCTGGCCTTGTCGCGCCAGCAGACCGCTGATCTGCACCCACAGAACCTGTCGGTTCCGGAACTCGTGCATGAGATCCTGCAGGGCCTGTTGCCGGTGGCGGAGGCACACGCCATCGCCCTGGCCCTGGAAAGCGAGTTCGACGTCTGCGTCCTGCGCACCGATCGCCTGTCCCTGCAGATGCTGTTGCGCAATCTCCTCGACAACGCCATCCGCTACAGTCCGCGCGACAGCGAAGTGGTGCTCAGCCTCGCCATAAAGGAGGGTTTTCTCTGCTTCACCGTCCTCGACCGCGGCCCCGGCATCGCTGACGCCTATCGCGAGCAGATCTTCTCGCCTTTTTTTCGCGTCCCCGGCAGCCCCGGTCCCGGCACCGGCCTCGGTCTGTGCATCGTCGCCGACGCCGCGCGCCGCCTCGGCGGCCAGATCGAATTGCAGCCGCGCCAGCCCGGTCCCGGCCTCGCCTTCATCTATCGCCACCCTCTGCCCGAGAAGAACCCTTCCAAGCTATGATGGCCACTCTGCCATGGAGGCCACCGCGATGCTGCGCCGACTGTCGTTCCTTCTGCTCATCGGGTTCGCCGTTCTCGGCCTCACCCGACTCGCCACCGCCCGCGGTGAAGCGATCAACGCCGTCTGGCTGCTGACGACGGCGCTCGCCGTCTACGTCATCGCCTATCGCTACTATGGCCGCTGGATCGCTCAGCGCGTGCTCGCCTGCGATGATCAGCGGCGCACACCGGCTTATCGTCATGAGGATGGCCTCGACTATGTTCCGACCTCGCCGGGCGTGCTCTTTGGCCATCACTTTGCCGCCATCGCCGGCGCCGGCCCCCTCATCGGTCCGGTACTGGCGGCGCAGCTCGGCTATCTGCCCGGAACCTTGTGGATTCTGGCGGGCGTCGTCCTCGGTGGCGCTGTCCAGGACATGCTCATTCTCTTTTTCTCGGTGCGCCGCAACGGCCGTTCCTTAGGTGAGATCATCCATAGCGAGATCGGCCGCGGCGCCGGACTGATCGCCAGCGTCGGCATACTCGCCATCAGCGTCATCCTGCTCGCCGTCCTCGCCCTGGTCGTCGTCCAGGCTGTCGCCGCTTCACCCTGGAGCGCCTTCACCCTGGCAGCGACCGTACCGATCGCCCTGTTCATGGGGATCTATCTACGCTGGCTGCGCCCAGGCCGAGTGATCGAGGCCTCACTCCTCGGCCTCGTCCTGCTCTTTCTCGCCATCGTCGGTGGCGCCCAGGTCGCCGCCTCACCGTCGCTCGCCGCCCTGTTCACCTTGTCCGCCGGTCATCTCGCCTGGTTGCTCATGACTTACGCCGCCATCGCTTCGATCCTGCCGGTCTGGCTGTTGCTGGCACCGCGCGACTATCTCAGCACCTTCTTGAAACTCGGCACCTTGCTCGCCCTCGCCATCGGCATCGTCTTCACCCACCCCCTCCTGCGCATGCCGGCGCTGACCCGCTTCATCGATGGTCATGGCCCGGTCTTCGCCGGCAGCGTTTTTCCCTTTCTCTTCATCACCATCGCCTGCGGCGCCATCAGCGGCTTTCATGCTCTGGTGGCCTCCGGCACGACGCCGAAGATGCTGCAGAAAGAGTCGCAGATCCTGCCCATCGGCTACGGCGCCATGCTCTGTGAATCGGCGGTGGCGATCATGGCCATGATCGCCACCAGCATCATCGATCCCGGCGTCTATTTCGCCATGAACGCGCCCACCGCCATCCTCGGTCACGATGTCCAGCACGCCACCAGCGTCATCAACCACTGGGGCTTCGCGCTGGCGCCCGGCCAGCTCAGTGCCCTCGCCGCACAGATGGGCGAGCATTCGCTGCTCGCCCGCGTCGGCGGCGCCCCGACCCTGGCGGTTGGCCTGGCCAGCTTGCTCAGCGGCGTCACCGGACCCGCCTTCAGCGCGTTCTGGTATCACTTCGCCATCCTGTTCGAGGCGCTGTTCATTCTAACGACGGTCGACGCCGGCACGCGCGTCGGGCGCTTTTTGCTGCAGGATCTGCTCGGCCATCTGCATCCGGCGCTGGCGCAAACGCGTTCCTGGCCATCGAACATCTTCGCCAGCCTGCTCTTTGTCGCCGCCTGGGGCTATTTTCTGCTCGTCGGCGTGCACGACCCCCTCGGCGGCATCCACACCCTCTGGCCGCTGTTCGGCATCGCCAATCAGATGCTCGCCGGCATGGCTCTCCTCCTCGCCTGCGTCATCCTCGTGCGTATGCGGGCGCAGGCCTACCTCTGGGTGAGCGCCCTGCCCGCCGTCTGGATTTTGCTCAGCACCCTGACCGCCGCCTATGACAAGCTCGCCTCTCGCGACCCCGGGATCGGCTTCATGGCGCACGCCCAGCGCCTGCAGATCGCCCTAGCGCAGGGCCAGCTGCTGGCACCGGCGACCTCGCTGGCGCAGATGCGGCAGATGCTGTTCAACGATCGCCTCGACAGCCTGCTCTGCCTGGCGCTGGCGCTGCTTCTGCTCAGCATGGGTCTGTTCGCTCTTGCCGTCATGCGCCGCACTTGGCGTCTGAGCCAGGTCAGCACCGTGGAGAATGATGATGTTTCCGTCGCCATCTTGGATTGAGTCGTGGCAACGTTGGCTCTGCATCGTCGTCGGTCATGGCGACTATGCCGCCTACCAGCGCGCTTGGCGGCGCCATCCGCAGGCGCCGATGCTCGACCAGGCGGCTTTTTTGCGCGCCCGGCAAGAAGCCCGCTATGGCGCCGGCAAGATCAGGCGTTGCCCGTGTTGAGAGACCGGGCCCGCCAGGGGCCCGGTGCGCCGACTCAGGCCTGAGCGGGCGGATTGATGGTGATGACGACGCGACGGTTCTGCGCCCGCCCTTCCGCCGTCGCGTTGCTGGCAATCGGTGAAGCTTCACCGTAGCCGACGGCGCTGACGCGCCCTGGCGCCACGCCACGCCCCACCAGATAAGAGGCCACCGAACTGGCACGTTGTTGCGACAGCGCCATATTACTCTCGGGGCGACCGACGTTGTCGGTGTAGCCGGCGACAGTGATCTGGGTCTTGTCATATTCACGCAGCACCTGCGCCACCGCGTCGAGCACCGGGTAAAAACTCGCCGCCACCGCACTCTGCCCGGAAGGAAAGGAGATATTGCCGGGCATGACGAGGGTGATGATGCCGGTCTGCGGGTCCTTCTGCACCTGCACGCCGACGCCGGTCAGTTGCTGCCGCAGCTTGGCATGCTGCGCGTCCATATAAGCGCCGACACCCGCACCGGCGGCGCCGAAGGCGGCGGCGCCGATGAGAGCGCGTTTGGCGCGATCGTGGCCGCTGTTGCCGGTGGCAGCCCCGAGGACGGCACCGGCCAAGGCGCCGGCGGTCGCCCCCCAGGTGGTATCCGAGGTCTGTTTCTGACCGGTATAAGGATTGACGCTCTGGCAGCCTCCCAGGCCCAATGCCACAACGACGGTTGCAATGACAACTGCACGCACGATGGTATCCTCTCATCGATGACTGATCAGGCCTTTATATCAAATGCCTGCGCCCGCATCCAGCGCCGCATCTCGCCAGATGGTGGCGGTCAGTGTAGCATGATGACATGAACCCCTCCGCCAGCACCCGCCTCAGCTTCGCCCTGTTTCTCGTCGGCTTCGTCACCTTTGCCTTGCTCTACGACGTGCAGCCTCTGTTGCCTCTGATCACGCACAGCTATGGGCGTACAGCGCGAGCGGGGGCCTGGGTGATGTCGCTGAGCACGAGCGGTATGGCGATCAGCATCATGGCGGTCAATCTTCTGGTGACGCCGCGCTCACGCCACATCATCCTCTTCAGCGGTCTGCTCAGCGCCGCCCTGCTCAGCGTGTTCATGGCCTGGGTGCACAGCTTCAGCCTGCTGTTGGCGACGCGCGCGCTCATCGGCCTCGCCCTCGGCGCCATTCCCGTGCTGGCCATGGCCGCGCTCGGCGACAGCGTCCGTCCCGATCGCCTCGGCCGCGCCGTCGGCGTCTACGTCAGCGGCACCGCTCTCGGCGGCATGTCGGGGCGTCTCGCAGCCAGCCTGCTGGTCATGACGCACACTTGGCAGAGCAGTCTTTTTCTGCTCGGCATCGCCGGTTTGCTCTGCGCCAGCGCCGGCGCCGTGCTCTGGCCACAGCCGCCGCGGCCACTCGCCGCCACCTCGCCGCCGCTCGCCGAGCACCTGCGCATCTGGCGCGATCTGTGGCGACAGCGACTCATCCGCCATTACGACTTGATCGCCATGCTGCTCATGGGCTGCTTCATCACCGCCTACAATGGCGTCGCCTATCATCTCCTGCACACCCCGTCAGCGGCAGCGGCGCGCCGCCTCGGCATGCTCTACAGCGTCTATCTGGTGGGTGTCGTCGCTTCGATGCTCGCCGGTCGTGCCGCCGATCGTTGGGGCGACCGCCGCGCTCTGCTGGTGGCGACGGCGATTCTCGTCGCTGGTCTGGCCATCGACCTCCTGCCCGGTCTCGGCGATTTGGTGCTCGGCATGGCCTTGGTCACCTTCGCTTTTTTCGCCGGTCACGCCGTCGCCAGCACCGCCGTTGCTCGTCTTGCCCGACCGCACGCCGCGCACGCCGCAGCGCTTTACCTCTTGTTCTATTACGGTGGCTCCAGCTCGATCAGCGTTCTCGGCGGCGCCATCTGGGACCGTGGCGCCTGGACCTGGCTCATCCTTTTTCTCATCGTCCTCGCCCTGCTCGCCTTCGCCCTCGCCACCACCCGCGCCGCCCCTCTTGCCGAGTCCGTCGCGCTGGCGCATGATCCTGACAGCCGAAAAACCGCAGAGCGTGCGCATGAGTGACGATAAGACCTATCAGCCGGAGCGCATCTGGCACTGGAACCCGGATCAAAAGGGGGGCTTCGCCAACATCAACCGCCCCACCGCCGGTGCTCGCGAGTCGCGTACCTTGCCGGTGGGTGCGCACGCGCTGCAGCTCTATTCCCTGGCGACGCCGAATGGCGTCAAGGTCAGCGTCCTGCTCGAGGAGCTGCTCGAGCTCGGCCTCGCTGCCGAGTACGACGCCTGGCCCGTCGATATCCGCAGCGGCGAACAGTTCGGCAGTGATTTCGTCACCATCAACCCCAACTCCAAGATCCCGGCCCTGCTCGATCGCAGCCTGACGCCGGCGCTGCGCCTCTTCGAGTCTGGTGCCATCCTGCTCTATCTGGCGGAGAAGTTCGCTGCCTTTCTGCCGACAACGCCGCATCAGCGCGCCGAATGCCTGTCCTGGCTCTTCTGGCAGATGGCCAGTGCCCCTTTCCTCGGCGGCGGCTTCGGTCACTTCTACGTCTATGCGCCGACCAAGATCGAATACGCCATCGACCGCTATGCCATGGAGAGCAAGCGCCAGCTCGACGTCCTCGACCAGCGCCTGCGCCAGTCACCCTGGCTGGCGGGAGACAGCTACAGCATCGCCGACATCGCCGTCTGGCCGTGGTATGGCTGCCTGGTGCTCGGCGAGCTCTACGGCGCCGGCGAGTTTCTGCAGGTCCAGACCTACCCGTATGTGCGCGCCTGGGCGGAGAAGATCGCCACCCGACCGGCCGTCCAGCGTGGCCGCCGGGTGAACAAGACCTGGGGTGACGACGCCTTGCCGGAACGCCATCAAGCCGATGATTTCAAGAGGACCAACGCATGATGACCCTGTATGACTACGCCATGGCGCCGAATCCGCGCCGGGCGCGTATCCTTCTGGCTGAAAAAGGCGTCACCGTGCAACGGCAGAACATCGATCTACGCACCCAGGAACAGTTCTCCGCCGCCTTTCGCCAGATCAACCCAGCCTGCACCGTCCCCGTTCTGCAGACCGAGGATGGCGAGCTTCTGCGCGACAACGCCGCCATCGCCGCCTATCTCGAGGATCGCTTTCCGCAGCCGCCCCTGCTCGGTCGCTCCGCCCTCGACAAAGCGCTGGTCGCCAGTTGGAACTGGCGCGCTGAGTTCGACGGCCTGATGGCCGTGGCCGAGGCCTTTCGCAATGGCTCACCCGCCATGGTCGATCGCGCCCTGCCCGGACCTCTCCCCTACGCCCAGATTCCGGCTCTGGCGGAACGCGGCCTGGCGCGCATCGCCGTCTTTTTCACCAGCCTCGATGAGCGTCTGCGCGACCATCCCTTCCTGGCCGGAGAACATCTCAGCGTCGCCGACATCACCGCCCTGGTCAGCGTCGATTTTGCGCGTGTCGTCGGCTGCCAGCCGGACGCCAGCCATCCGCATCTACAGAGCTGGCGTCAACGTCTGTCAGCGCGTCCGGCCTTCGCCGCCTAGCTCATTGACCCCCTATCACCCCTCCTGTGGAGTATCGCCCATGTCCCGTTCCCGCGCCGCCTTGAGCCTGCTCGCCCTGGTGACCAGTCTGGCCCAGGCCGCCCCCTTCAGCCTCAGCAGCCCGACCGTCGCCGCCAACGCCACCTTGTCGTCGCACCAAGTGTTCAAGGGTTTTGGCTGCAGCGGCGATAATGTCTCCCCCGCCCTGCAATGGCAGGGCGCGCCGGCCGGCACCGCGAGTTTTGCCGTGACGATGTATGATCCCGACGCGCCGACCGGCAGTGGCTGGTGGCATTGGGTGGTGTTCAACCTGCCGGCGTCGACGCAGTCGCTCGCCCTCGGCGCCGGCGATGTGCACAGCGGCCGCATGCCGGCCACCGCCATCCAGAGCCGCACCGACTTCGGTGTGCCTGGTTATGGTGGTCCCTGCCCACCGCTCGGCGACAAGCCGCATCGCTACATCTTCACCGTCTATGCGCTCAAAATCGACCACCTGCCGCTGCAGGCCGACTCGCCCGCCGCCATGGTCGGCTACTTCCTGCACCAGAACGCCCTCGGTCAAGCCAGCCTGCAGGCCTATTACGGACGTTGATGGCATGATGCTGACGTCGCCGGACCCCTCGGGTCTGGCGCTCACCAAGGCCACGATGCGGAGACAGGACGGAGGAACATGGCCAAGTAGCACCAGATTTTTGTGATCGCCTATGACTTCGATGGCACCTTGGCGCCGGGCAATATGCAGGAATACGACTTTGTTCCCGCCTTGAAGATGCAACCGCACGCCTTCTGGCGTGAGGCCAAGGAGCTGGCGCAGGCGCAGCAGGCCGACGAGATTCTCGCCTATATGCAGCTGATGATCGACAAGGCGGGGCGCGCGCGTGTCCCGGTACGACGCCAGGATTTTGCCGACTTTGGTGCCAACATCAGCTTCTTTCCCGGCGTCGAGACTTGGTTCGAGCGCATCAACGCCTATGGCCGCGAGCGTCATCTGCAGGTCCAGCACTTCATCATCTCCTCCGGTATGCGCGAGATGATCGAAGGGACGCGCATCGCCGACCAATTTGAGCGCATCTTCGCCTCCGGCTTCATGTATGACCATAACGGCGTCGCTTACTGGCCGGCGCTGGCGGTGAACTACACCACCAAAACGCAGTATTTGTTCCGCATCAACAAGGGCAGCCTCGACGTCCATGACAACAGCCAGATCAACCAGTACGTGCGCCCCGAAGAGCGCGCCGTCCCCTTCCAGCGCATGGTCTTCATCGGCGATGGCGAGACCGACATTCCGTGCATGCGCCTGGTGAAGGAGCAAGGCGGCCATTCGATCGCGGTCTACACCAAGGGCAAAAGTGGCGCCCGCCAGCAGACGCAAAAACTGCTCAGCGACGGACGCACGCATCTCGCTGCCGTCGCCGACTACAGCGCCGGCGCCGCCATCGACGTCGCGGTCAAGGCGATGATCGACAAGGTGGTGGCGGAGCGGGCGATCAGCGAGGCCGGCCTCGCTGCCCCGACTCAGCCGACGAAACGGTAGCCCACGCCCACTTCGGTGAGCAGATGGCGCGGCTGCGCCGGGTTTCTCTCGATCTTCTTGCGCAGATTGGCCATATGCACACGCACATAGTGGACATCCTCGCTGTGCGCCTGGCCCCAGACCCCTTTCAGCAACTGCCGGTAGGTAATGACCCGATCCGGCTGGGACACCAGAAAGGCAAGTAGCCGATACTCGATGGGCGTCAGGTGCAGCGGCTCACCGTGGCGCTCGACCATATGACGCGCCAGATCCAGGCAGATCTCGCCGAATTGCCGGCAACTGTCCCCCGCCTGCCCTTGCTGCCCCAACCGCCGGAGCTGTGCCCGCACCCTGGCCAACAGCTCCATGACGCCAAAGGGCTTGACCAGGAAATCATCGGCGCCGGCATCGAGAGCCTGCACTTTGTCGGCTTCCATGCTGCGCGCCGAGAGGACTACGATGGGACAGGTCGACCAGCCACGAAAATCGCGGATGAACTCGATGCCATCGGCATCGGGCAGTCCCAGATCCAGGACCACCAAGTTCGGTTGCCGGGCGGCCGCTTCGATCAGCCCGCGCCGGACGGTATCGGCTTCGCTGATCTCATGCCCGGCGTCCTCCAGGGCCATGCGCACGAAACGACGGATGTCCTTTTCGTCCTCGACGATCAATATCCGTGTTTTCGCATCCCTCATGCCGTCGTCTCCGATTCTGGAACGGAAGCCGGTGGTTCTCCTTGCGCCAAGGTCAGAACAAATCTGGCGCCGCCGGCGGCGCGTGTCTCACCGCGGATACTGCCGGCGTGCGCCTGCATGATGGCACGACAGATGGTCAGGCCCAAGCCGACACCGGCCGTGGCGCTTTCCTTGCTGCCGCGTTCAAATTTTTCGAAGATGGCTTCTTCCC
This sequence comes from Pseudomonadota bacterium, assembly GCA_021851865.1. Lineage (GTDB taxonomy): Bacteria > Pseudomonadota > Gammaproteobacteria > Pseudomonadales > Moraxellaceae > JAJZHK01. Next base: position 97,973 of record JAJZBU010000003.1, read on the forward strand.
GACCGGCAGGAAGACCCGGGCCTTGATCATCGATATAAATCACCACCTCGCCGGCCTGATGCTCTGCCGAAATGGTGATGGTCGTCTGCGCCGGGGTGTATTTGCCGGCATTCTCCAGCAGATTGACGAAGACCCTCTCCATCAGCACCGCGTCCCAATGCAACAAGAGGAGATCTGGCGCCAGCACCTGCACCTCACGTCCTTCCAGACCCGGGGCGCAAGCCGCTAGCGCACTGCTCAACACTTCCTCGAAAGGCTGCCATTGCCGGTTCAAGCGCACGGACCCGGATTCCAGCCGCGCCATGTCCAGCAGATTGTTGACCAGGGACTTCATGCGTAAAGCCGCCTGGCGAATGCCGTCGAGCAGATCTTCTTGTATCGGGGAGGGCGCCGGTTTCGTCATTTTCAGGGTTTCGGCCATTCCTACCACCGACGCGATCGGCGTCCGCAGATCATGCGAGATGGTCGACAGCAGCGAATTGCGCAAGCGTTCCGACTCCACCTGCACCATCGTCTTTTGCGCCACGTCGATATAATGGATGCGCTCGATCGAGATCGCCAACAAGGACGCGCAGGTGTCGAGAATGCGCCGGCGCTCGAGGCTGAGAGGCTGCGCCGCCGACAGTTCGATGGCCATGACCCCGCGCAGACGCATGGTCGCCTTCAAGGGCAAGACCAGACACGCGCTGGCCGGCAGGGTATCGGTGCCTCGCCCTGCCGCCTCACCGTGCTGAAACGCCCATTGCGCCACGCCCCTGTCGACCTGCGCCTTGGCTCCCGGCATGATTTGCAACACGTCATGATCATCGGCGACCAGCAAGGCGCTATGCGCGTTGAACTCGCTGCGCAAAAAGCGATCGGCGATTTCTCCCACCTGTTCGATCATCAGCGCCGCTGTCAGATCCCGCGACATCTCATAGAGGCCACGCACCCGCCGTTCACGTTCGCTGGCCGCCTGCGCCTGCGCTTTCAAGCCGGCGGTCAATTGTCCGATGACCAGAGCCACCACCAGCATCACCACAAAGGTCATCAGGTACTGGACGTCCGAGACCGCAAAGGAGAACCGCGGCGGTACGAAGAAGAAGTCGAACAGACCAACGCCGACAAAAGCCGCGAGTATCGCCGGGCCGCGACCATAGCGCAGGGCGACGCCGACCACCGCCAGCAAAAACAGCATGACGATATTGGTCAATGAGATGATGTTGCGGAGCGGCGTGGCGAGCAGGGTGGTCAGAATGCAAAGGCCGAGGGCGGCGGCATAATCCGCCCAGGCGATCGGCGTGTGTCCCTCTCTGTCTTCCTGTTCAGCGCGCGGCTCTTGAGCGAGCGGTGACAGCGCTACATGCAGGATATCGAGATCTTCCGCTTCGGCCTCGATGGCCGCGCTCAAGGTGCGCCGCCAAGGCCTGCGCCGCGATGTTCGCCCCATGACCACGCGCGCGAGATTGTACTCACGCGCATAGCGCACCAGCGCCGAGGCCACCCCGGATGCGGGTATCGTGGCCGTGCTTGCCCCCAGATCATAGGCCATCTTCAAGACCTTGCTGACCTGCTCCCGGCGCCGTTCCGACAGCGCCCGTGCCCCTGGCACATCGACAAACACGGCGTGCCAGGAAACGTCCAGCTGCGCCGCCAAGCGCGCACAGGAACGCACCACCTTCTCGCCATGCTCGCCGGGACCGATGCAGGCCAGCAAAGACTGCCGGTTCGGCCACACCGGCGCCATGCTGGAACGCAAGCGGTAAGCCTGCATCTCGCCATCGACACGATCGGCGGTGCGGCGCAAGGCCAGCTCGCGCAAAGCCAGCAGGTTGCCTTTGCGAAAAAAATTGCGTGACGCCGTCTCCGCCTGGCGCGCGCCATAGACCTTGCCCTGGCGCAAACGCGCGATCAGATCATCCGGCGACAGATCCACCACCAGCACTTCATCCGCCTGATCAAAGATCCGATCCGGAACCGTCTCGCGCACCCGGATGCCGGTGATGTCACTGACGATGTCATTCAGGCTTTCAAGATGCTGCACATTCATGGTAGTCCAGACATCGATACCGGCGTTGAGCAGGTCTTCGACGTCTTGCCAGCGCTTCGGGTGCAGGGAGTCCGGCGCATTGCTGTGCGCCAGTTCATCGACCAGCACCAGCAACCCGGCCTTCTGCGCGCCCAAGCTCAGCGCTCTTTGCAGATCAAACTCCCGAAGCCGGCGTCCGCGGTACTCCATTTCGCGCAACGGCAGGCGCTCGAGGTCCTGCGCCATGCGCTCGGTATCGTTGCGCGCGTGCGTCTCGACGACACCGACCACGACACGCACGCCCTGGTCCATCAGCAGACGCGCCGCCGCCAGCATGGCATAGGTCTTGCCAACTCCGGCGGAGGCGCCAAAAAAGATCTTGAATCGACCGCGCCGGGCCTGCGCGGCGTCGGCGTGCAACTGTTCCAACAGACGGTCGGGATCGGGGCGCTCAAGTTTCATGCCCTTAGCCTCCAAGACAGACTCACCATGGCCACGGCCCTGGGTCTCAACGCCCAGCGTCGCCATCCAGAGCCAGATTCAGCTGCAGCACATTGACCCGGGCCTCGCCGAGAAACCCCAGCCCTAGGCCCTGCGCCAAACGGTCGACCAGCTTCTGCACCCGCGCCGGTGGCCAATGCCGCGCCCTGGCCACCCTGGCCACCTGATAGTCGGCCGCCGCCAGACTGATCTCGGGATCCAGTCCGCTGGCCGAGGCGGTCACCAGATCGACGGGGATGGGCGCCCGCTGCGCCGGGTCGGCGGCGCGCAAAGCCTGAATACGCGCCTGCGCTGCCGCGAGCAGGGCGGGATTCAGCGGCCCGAAGTTGGATCCTCCCGACGCACTGGCATTGTAGCTCATCGGCGTCGTGGCCGAGAGACGACCCCAAAAATGCCCAGGATCGCTAAAGTTCTGTCCAATCAGGCGGGAACCCACCACCTGACCGTGCCGGTCGATGAGACTGCCCGCCGCCTGCCAGGGGAAGAAGGTCTGCGCCAGCGCCGTCACCAGCAGCGGATAGAGCACGCCGGTCAGCAGGGAAAGGAGCAGGAACAAGCTGAGCATAGGCCGCCATAAGCCTTCGGCGGGACGGCAAGTCATGGGCGTATCCATCGTCATATCTCCCCTGGTTACTCAAGCCAAGCCGCATCCGGCAAGTACGATATCGATCAACTTGATGCCGAGGAAGGGCACGATCACCCCCCCCAATCCGTAAATCAGAAAATTGCGCCGCAGCAGGGCCGCTGCCCCCACCGCGTGGTAGCTCACCCCACGCAATGCCAGTGGAATCAGCGCGATGATGATGAGCGCATTGAAGATGACGGCACTGAGAATGGCCGACGCCGGGCTGGTCAGGTGCATCACGTTCAGGGCCTGCAACTGTGGATCGTTGCTGATAAAGGCGGCTGGAATGATGGCAAAATACTTGGCGACGTCGTTGGCGATGCTGAAGGTGGTCAAAGAGCCTCGCGTCATCAGCATCTGCTTACCGGTTTCGACGATCTCGATGAGCTTGGTGGGATTGCTGTCCAGATCCACCATATTGCCCGCTTCCTTGGCCGCTTGCGTTCCGGTATTCATGGCCACCGCCACATCCGCCTGCGCCAGTGCCGGAGCGTCATTCGTTCCATCTCCGGTCATCGCGACCAGGCGCCCTGCCGCCTGGTGCTCGCGGATCAATCGCAGCTTGGCCTCCGGCGTCGCTTCTGCGAGGAAGTCATCGACACCAGCCTCCGCCGCGATCGCCGCTGCCGTCAGTCGATTGTCGCCGGTGACCATCACCGTCTTGATGCCCATGCGCCTAAGCTCGGCGAAGCGCTCTTTGATCCCGACCTTGACGATGTCGCGCAGCTCCACCACGCCCAGCACTTTCTTGCCATCGGCGACCGCCAGCGGCGTACTCCCGCGTTGCGCCATCTCATCGACGACGATCCGCAAAGCCGCCGGAAAACTCCCACCCAGGCTCTCGACATGCTTCTTGATCGCGTCGATGGCGCCTTTACGGATACCCCGCCCCTGCTCCAGATCGACGCCACTCATGCGCGTCTGCGCGGAGAAGGCAATGAAGCCGGCACGCAGAGCCTGCATATCGTGCTCCGGCAGCTTGCAGCGCTGCTGCGCAAGGGCGACGATGCTGCGCCCCTCCGGCGTCTCATCGGCGAAAGAGGCCAGTTGCGCGGCATCGGCCAGATCCACCTCCCTGACACCCGGCGCCGTCATGAAAACGCTGGCTTGGCGATTGCCCAGGGTGATGGTGCCGGTCTTGTCGAGCAGGAGGACATCGACGTCACCCGCTGCCTCGACGGCGCGTCCGGAAGTGGCGATGACGTTGGCTTGCATCATGCGACTCATGCCGGCGACCCCGATGGCCGACAACAAACCGGCGATGGTGGTCGGAATCAGACAGACCAGAAGCGCCACCAGCACGACAACGCCGACCGGTTGTCCCTGTTTCGTCGCATAGACACTGAACTCGGAGAACGGTAGCAAGGTGACCACCACACCGAGAAAAATGATCGTCAGGGCGACCAGCAGGATGCTCAGCGCGATCTCATTGGGCGTCTTCTGCCGTTTCGCGTTCTCCACCATAGCGATCATACGATCGACAAAGGTCTCGCCGGGATGGGTGGTGATGCGCGCCACGACCCAGTCGGACAGCACCCGTGTTCCCCCCGTCACGGCTGAAAAATCACCACCGGACTCCCGGATCACCGGCGCCGATTCACCGGTGATGGCGCTCTCATCGACGGAGGCGAGGCCCTTGATGACCTCGCCATCGGCAGGAACGATATCTCCCGCCTCGATGAGGACGATGTCGCCTTTACGGAGTTGCTCGGCTTCCAGGGGCACCCAGGTCAAGTCCTCCCGGGTCATGTCTGGCGTCAACGCCATCTTGATCTGCTTCGCCCACGTCATTTTTTTCAAACCCCGCAAGCTCGCCGCCTGCGCCTTGCTGCGCCCCTCGGCCAGAGCCTCTGCGAAGTTGGCAAAAAGCACGGTCAACCAGAGCCAGTAGGTCACCGCCAGCGTAAAGCGCGTGGGTTGCTGCAGCGACATCAGGGTGGTCAAAATGCTGCCGACGTAGACCACGAACATCACCGGATTACGCCACTGTATGCGTGGATCCAGCTTTCGGAAGGCCTCCAGGAGGGCGGGTCGCATCAGCTGTGGATCAAACATGGAGAAAGTCTTGTCGGTCATCGTCTTGATTCCTCAATGGGCCCATAGCATCAGATGTTCGACCACCGGGCCGAGCGCCAGAGCCGGCACGTAATTGAGCAGTCCGACCAGCAGCACCGTGCCGATGAGCAGGGAGACGAACAACAGATCGTGGGTCGGCAGGGTGCCATCGGTCACTTCCAGGCGTTTCTTCGCCGCCAGGGAGCCCGCCAGAGCCAACACCGGGACGATGATGCCAAAGCGCCCGCACCACATGACCACGGCCAGGAGGATGTTATAGAACGGCGTATCCACCGATAGGCCGGCGAAAGCGCTGCCGTTGTTGTTGGCGGCAGAGCTCAGGGCATAGAGCACTTCGGTGAAGCCATGCGGCCCGGGATTGAAGATACCGGCGCGGCCGGCATCGCTCATCACCGCCAGCGCCGTCCCCACCAGGACCAGCAGGGGCGTGATCAGGATGGCGATGGCCACCATCTTCATCTCATAGACACCGATTTTCTTGCCCAGATACTCCGGTGTTCGTCCGATCATCAGGCCGGCGACAAAAACCGCCATGAGCGCGAACACCAGCATGCCGTAAAGGCCGGATCCGACACCCCCGAACACCACCTCGCCCAGTTGCATCATCACCAGAGGCACCGCCCCCCCCAAGGGGGTCAGGGAGTCATGCATGGTATTGACTGCGCCGCAGGAGGCCGCCGTCGTGGTGGTGGTGAACAGGGCGCTGGCGGCTATGCCAAAACGCGTCTCTTTGCCTTCCATGTTGCCGCCCGCCTGCCATGCGCTGGCCTGCTGATCGACACCCAGCGCCTTCAGGCGCGGGTTGCCCTGCTGTTCGAAATTCATGCAGGCGACAGCACCGATCAGGAACAGCACCAGCATGGCGGCGATGATCGCTATGCCCTGCCGCTGATCGCCCACCATGCGCCCCAAAACGAAGCACAAAGCGGCGGGAATCAACAGCATGCTCACCATTTCAGCAAAATTGCTCAGTGGCGTCGGATTCTCATAGGGATGCGCCGAGTTGGCATTGAAAAATCCACCGCCATTGGTCCCCAGCATCTTGATCGCTTCCTGCGAAGCCACCGGACCCATGGCCAGGATCTGCGTTTGCCCATGCCGGTCGCGCATGACCGGCTGACCTGCCCCCGTCGTCTGCGCTTCCTGCCAGGTCTGTGCTTCCAGGGTATGCACCGGCTTGTACGCTGACAGGTTCTGTATCACCCCCTGCCCGACCAAAAACACCGCAAAGATCAGCGACAGCGGCAACAGCACCCACAGGGTCATACGCATCAGATCCACCCAGACGTTGCCGATCACCTGCATCGAATGCCGCGCAAATCCCCGGATCAGCGCGATGACCACGACGGCACCGCTCGCCGCCGAGAGAAAATTCTGCACGGTATAGGCGAGCATCTGCGTCAGATAACTCATGCTGGTCTCACCGCTGTAAGCCTGCCAGTTGGTGTTGCTGACGAAACTGATGGCCGTATTGAAAGCCGAATCCGGGGTGATGGCCGGCATGTGTTGCGGATTGAACGGCAGATGTCCCTGGCCGCGTTGCAGGGCGTAGACGACCAGCACCCCCAGGGTGTTGAAGGAGAGGAGGCCGATGCTGTAGCGCAGCCATCCATGCTCCTCCTGCGCATGGATTCCAAGACAACGGAACAGTTTCGACTCCAGGCGCCTTACTTGTGTGAAGCGCCCGGCCATGACGGCGTCGATCATGCGCGCCAGTGGCCAGGCCAACGCCAGCAGCACCAGCACATCGACCACCAGCAACATCCAGGATGATGTCGTCATGAGAAGTTCTCCGGGAAGAGCAGCACGGCCAAGAGGTAGACAAAGAGCAGCACCGACAGCAGTGCGTCGCAACCAAGCCCGCCGTTCATGCTGCCCCCCCGCGACGCCGCAATACCTCACAGCCGTAGCTCAATCCCAGCAGACTGAGCCCAAGAACCCCGATCAAACCCACGTAGGCCACGTCCATAACAAGATCCCCGCGCCAAATCTTCGGTTTTCATGCTAGGGTCATGCGCGTCAAGATGGTGCCAAGTTTGCCGCGGCCGGCATCAAGAAGATGTCAAGAGAGGGGGGCGCCGCCCGCAGCGCGCTGGAAGCTCGTTTTTATGAATCGTCCGTTTATTCCACGTCCGTCGGGGCTTGCCGTTTCAGCTCGGCGAACTTCTCCGCCATTGTCGGATTGCCGCGCGTCAGCTTCTTGATCGTCACATCCTGCGCCTTGTCGTTGGCGAGACGCAGATTGCGGTCGGCGCCGAGTAGAGCGTCCTTGGTCTTCTGCAGATGTTCGATGGACTTGTCGATTTCGCTGATCGCCGTTTCAAAGCGGCGCGCCGCGAGTTCGTAGTTCTTGGCGAAGGCGCCCTTGAAGGCGTCGAGATCGTTTTCGAAGTTGGTGATATCGACGTTCTGCGCCTTCACCAGCGCCAGCTCGGTCTTGTACTGCAGGGCCTTGAGCGCGGCATTGCGCAGCAGGGTGATCATCGGGATAAAGAACTGCGGCCGCACCACATACATCTTCGGATAGCGGTGGAAGACGTCGACGATGCCGGTGTTGTAGAGCTCGCTGTCGGGCTCGAGCAGGGACACCAGCACCGCATATTCACAGCCTTTTTCCGTGCGGTCCTTGTCGAGCTCTTTGAGAAAATCCTCATTCCGGCCTTTCGTCGCCGTACGATCGCTCTCGTTTTTCATCTCGAACATGATCGAGACGATCTCCGTACCCTCTGCATCGAAATCACGGAAGATGTAGTCGCCCTTACTGCCGGTGCGCGCGTCATTGTCCTTCTCGAAATAGGCGTGTGCAAAAGCCGTCGCGCGGATGCGATTGAACTCGATCTCGCAGTGCTGCTCCAGGGTCTCGCCGACCATCTTCGTCGACAGGCGCGCCTTCATATCGCGCAGGCGCTCGATGGCGTCGTCGCGATCCTTGAGCTGCGTTTCGTACTTGTCCTTGAGCGACTTTTCAGCGAGCTGTTTCTCCAGCTCCGTTCTCGCCAGATGCCCCTGCAGCGCATCTCTCTCCTTCTCCACCGCATGCACCGCTTCGCTCAACGCCAGTTTCTGCGCCACCGCCATCGCCTCGACCTGGGCCTTGAGGCTCTGGATCTCGCTGTCCTTGTTGACCACCGCCTGTTGCAAGGCGCTCGCCAGCTTCTCCTCGGCCCAGCGTGCCGCCGCCGCCTGCTCCTGGCGCGCCTGCGCCAGAGCGTGGTTGAGCGCATCGCGCTCCTTCTCCACCGTACTCAAGGCCTCGTTCACCGCCAATTGGCGGGCGATCTCGCCGGCCGCAAGACGGGCTCTCAACTGCTCGAGTTCGACTTCCTGGACGGCACTCTTCTGCTGCCATTCCTGGCTGAGCCGGATGGTAGCGAGTTCGATCGCCGTCTGTTTTTCCTGCTCGGCCAAGGTCAAACGTTCATGCAGCTGCTGCTCAAAGGCGGCATCGCGCACTTGTTGGAGGATGTCGGCATAGCCGGATTCATCGATCTTGAAAGCCTTGCCGCAGTGCGGACAAAGGATGTCATGCATAGAAAACTCCTGGCGGGCGCTTGCCGCCGGCTTGCGGGTCGTTGTGCGAACTTTTCCAATCACTGCCACGGCCTGATCAATGATCATCGGCTATTGACTGATCTATGGTCAAAGGTGGTGTACGCGGGTAGCTCTGGGGTTGGGTCATCCTCTGGGGCAGAAATCTGTCCAGGCTGCCGCACGGGGGAAGCAGCAATCGCTTGCTTCAGACAGAAGGGCAAGACCCACAACCGCAGTCGTGATGATTTCGGGAATTCGAACACCGGTAACGCTTTATTGAACTCATCCGTTCCCGGGTAGATCAATACCACATCACCGGCGCCGTCGAGAGATCGTGTGATCACGGTGCTTTTCAAGGTAGTTGTCGCTTTTCTGTGTTTCCTATGCGGCCTGTGGAACGGCGATATCCTCTCTTTCCGGATTCAGCATGACAGCGCCCACCGGCCTCCAGTTGCGTGTCTCCCCTGACCAACGTTCTGGTCGTGCTACCTTCGCAGATTCATAGACCGCGTGACGCTGCGCCAAGATACCATGGTCCTTGCCCTGATGCCGTTGGGCCGTTGGGCCGTTGGGCCGGTGTGACGAAGCGGATGCGGCTATGACGGTGCTCCTCGTTGTACCAGCGTACAAAGGCGCAGACCCACTTCGGCACGAGCAAACTGCCATCGTGCGCCCGCATTCCGAGCTTCACTGATCCATTCAACGATTTGTTGCCGCTCTGGGACCGAGGTCAATTGACCTCGTCGTCGATCCCCCAGAGGGCATCCAATTTTTTTCGCAGCACCAGCAAG
>JAJZBU010000004.1 GCA_021851865.1 Pseudomonadota bacterium
TCGCCGGTCGTGTGCCTTTGCTCGGCGTCTGTCTCGGACATCAGGCCATAGGCCAGGTCTTCGGCGGTAAAGTGGTGCGTGCGCGCCAGGTCATGCACGGCAAGACCTCGCCCATTCAGCATCGTGGTCAGGGTGTGTTTCATGGCCTGCCGGTGCCGTTCACCGCTACCCGCTACCACTCCCTCGTCGTTGAACGCAGTACGCTGCCGGAAGCGCTCGAGATCACCGCCTGGACCGCCGATGCGCAGGGCGAGATCGACGAGATCATGGGGGTGCGGCACAAGACCCTGCCGGTACAGGGGGTGCAATTCCACCCCGAGTCCATCCTCACGCAACATGGCCACGCGCTCTTGCGTAACTTTCTGGAGCTGCGCTCGTGATCATCAAAAACGCCCTCAAGAAGCTGGTTCTGCGTGAAAGCCTCAGCGCCGCCGAGATGGCTGCGGTGATGCGGGTGGTCATGTCGGGCGAGGCCAGCGCCGCCCAGATCGGCGGACTGCTCATGGGCTTGGCGGTCAAAGGCGAGAGCATCGACGAGATCCAAGGAGCGGTGACCGTCATGCGTGAGCTGGTGACGCCGGTCATTGTTGATACCACCGGTCTCGTCGACACCTGCGGCACCGGGGGTGATGGCGCCAAGACTTTCAATATCTCGACGGCGGCGGCCCTCGTTGTCGCCGCTGCCGGCGGCCGTGTCGCCAAGCACGGCAATCGCGCTGTTTCCAGTCGTTCCGGCAGTGCCGACGTGCTCGAAGCGGCCGGCGTCCATCTCGAGCTCACGCCACCGCAGCTGGCGCAGTGCCTGCAGAGCCTCGGTGTCGTCTTCCTCTTTGCGCCGCGCCATCATGGCGCCTTGCGCCACGCCGTACAGGCGCGCGCCGATCTCGGCGTACGCACCCTGTTCAACCTGCTCGGCCCGCTCACCAACCCGGCGCGAGCCCCCAACCAGGTCATGGGCGTCTATGAGCGGCGCTGGCTACGTCCCCTCGCCGAAGTGCTGGGGCGCCTCGGCTCGCGCCACGTTCTCATGGTGCAGGCCGAAGACGGCATGGACGAGATCAGCATCAGCGCCGCGACCCACGTCGTCGAGTGGCGCGATGGCCATATCGCTGAGTTCGTCTTCGATCCGCGCAGCGTCGGCATGACGCTGGCCGATCGGCGTGTGCTCGAGGTGCTCAGCGTCGAGGACAGCCTGCGCCTGCTCAAGCAGGGTCTCGTCGCCGGCCACGGCGCCGTCAGCGACATCGTCGCGCTCAACGCTGGTGCCGCCTTGTACGCCAGTGGGCGCAGTACGTCCCTGGTCGAGGGCATCGCCCTGGCGCAAGCCACCCAGGCGCAGGGCCTGGCGCTCGGCAAACTGCATGCCCTGGTCGAACTGACGCAAGCTTTGGGCGGGAGAGGATGATGGCGGTAGCGACGGTGCTCGAACGGATACTCAGCGACAAGCGCACCGAGTTGCGGCAACGGCAGGCGTCCTTGCCAGCGGCGCAGCTGCAGGCGCAGCTGGCGACGGCGACGCCGGTGCGGCCTTTTCTGTCGGCCTTGCGCCGCAGCGTGCAGGCGGGGCGGGCGGCGGTGATCGCCGAGGTCAAGAAGGCGTCGCCCTCGAAGGGCGTGCTGCGCGCCGATTTCGATCCTGCCGCCATCGCGCGCTCTTATGAGCGCGGCGGCGCTGCCTGTCTGTCGGTGCTCACCGATCAACCCTATTTCCAGGGCCATGACCTCTATTTGCAACAGGCGCGTGCCGCCTGCTCCCTGCCGGTCCTGCGCAAGGACTTCATCGTCGACATCTATCAGGTCGATGAGGCGCGTCTGCTCGGCGCCGATTGTGTTCTGCTCATCGTCGCCGCCCTCGATATGGCCACCCTGCATACCTGTTATGGGCGCGCCCTGGAGCTCGGCATGGACGTCCTCATCGAGGTGCACGATGGCGACGAGTTGCAGCGCGCCTTGGCCCTGCAACCGGCGATGATCGGCATCAACAACCGTAATCTGCACGATTTCTCGGTGACGCTGGACACCACGTATGAGCTGCTCGCCGCCATCCCCGCGACCACGCTGGTGGTCAGTGAGAGCGGCATTCTGACGCGCGCGCATGTGGCCGAGATGCGCGCGCATGGCGTGCACAGCTTCCTCATCGGCGAGGCCTTCATGCGCGCAGCGGAGCCGGGCGAGGCGCTGGCGGCGCTCATCGCCTGAAGAACGCTGTTCTCACCGGGCGATCGGCGAGAGCTCATCATCGAGTGTCAGGGTGAACCAGCCACCGGCGATGTGCTTGTGCGTCCAGACGCCGAGCAGGACGGTCGGTTCGCCATCCAGCGACAGGCGCTTGAAATAGTCCTTCCATGGCTGATGGTCGTAGTTCATGGTGGCGGTGACCTGACCGCGCCAGCGCATGTCGGTGACGCCGACATTGCCCCACAGCGGCAGCGGGAAAAAGATTTTTTCACGCCAGTGGCCGAGCAGGGGATCGCCCTGCTCGGCGCTGCGATAGCGTTTCCCCCAACCGAAACCAAGCTTGCCGAGAGGGCGGACGATGGCCCATTCGGCGAGATCGAGCACTGAGCCGCGGGTGCGCAGGATACGCCCGCGCCAGACGCGCCCGACCAGTTCATCGTTGGCGGTGAGCGACGGCAGGGTATCGTAGAGACGTACCAGATCAGCTTCGAGCTGCGCCTGATCGGCCTGGCTGAGGATCTCCTGCTGCAAGGTCGCCAGTGATTTGCCGCTGCCGGCGGGCGCCGTCTTGCGCGCATCGTTCCAGATCGAGGTCTGTGGCTGCAGATGACAGAGACCGGCGATGGCGTAGTTGAGCGGAAAGCACAGCCATGACACAAGGTCATAAGTGGCGGCAGGTAAGGTGACGAGGCATGGCGCGCGGCGTTGCGTGGTGCGTGGTGTGGCGGTCATGACGTGACTCCTGGGCGGGAAAAAGTCGCCCAGCAAGCCTCTTCGGCCTGGGCGATGCGGGCCTCATCGAGGCGAAGGTAGCCAGAGTACTCGGCTTTGAACAGGCCGACGAAGGCGCCCCAGATCAGCGCCATTAGCACCTCAGCAGGCAGGTCACGGGCGATACCGGCCTGGCGTAGTTGCTCGCAGGCCAGCCAGATCGGCGCCAGCACCTGGCTTTCCAGGGCGAGACTGTCGGCATCGAGATAGCTCTGGTGGTGATGCAGTTCGAGGAAACGGAATTCGACCGGGTGACGGCGCGCGAACAGCGCTAGGCGCTGCCAGAGGTGCGAGAAGAGCTGACGCGGCGGCGCCTGCAGATCGAGGTGCTCGTGCAGAAGGGCGCGGAGTTGGCCCTTGGCCTGTTGAAAGGCGGCATTGACGAGTGCCTGCTTGTCGGTGAAGTGGCGATAGATCGTGCCAGCACCGACCTCGGCCACCGCCGCGATCTCGGGTACAGCGGTGCCGTGATAGCCACGCTCGGCAAACAGGGTCAAGGCAGCGGCGAGAATGCGCTGGCGCTTGTCGACGGCCGTGGTTGCTGCTGTGGCAGGGCGGCCGGAGGATATGGGCAAAGTATCGGAATGAATGTTCATTCCGATACTTTAGGCGTCAAGAGAACAGTTGTCAACGGAACGTCATGGCACAGTCATCAATGCTGCGCACAATGCCTCCGACTCAACGGATGGACAAGGAGCCCATCATGAAGTATGCGCTACGGTTAGGAGTTCTGAGTGGTCTGAGTGTGCTGTTGGCGGCCTGCGGCAATTCGAGCTCATCCGCATCGGGCCCGGCTCTGCCGAGTGGCGTCGAGGTCTTGCAGGGTGCCTATCATCTCAGCATCTTCGCGCAGCCGACGGGGGTGCTCAGCAGCCTGCGTCCGGACGATCTCCTGCAGGTGGGTAGCACCGTCTACGTCAACTATCAGGATCACAACAACCTTCCCGATGGCAGCAATGCCCCCGGCACGACGCCGCAGAGCATGCTCGCCGCCTATAATCTGCAAGGCCAGCTGCTCGCCACCTACAAGGTGCCGGGCCATCCGGATGGCTTGGTGTCGCCCGATGGCAGCAAGGTCTGGGTCAGCAGCAACGAGGATGGCAATCCCCTGCTGACCATCCTCGATCCACAGCAGAACACCCTGACCACGCTGAGCAGCGACACCCTGCCCCTGGCGCATGGCGGTGGCCTCGACGACATGAAGGTGATCGCCGGTCAGGTCTACGTCAGCGCCTCAGCCCCGAGCACCACGATGTCACCGACGCCCAATCTCGCGCCCTACTCGACCGATGCTGCCGGCGCCACCGCCCAGTTCGGCGTCAATACCGGACCGGTGGTCTATCAGATCAGTCTGAACAGCGACGGCAAGACCTATCATCTGACCTCGGCGCTGTCCTCGAGCACGCCGGCGACCCTGTTGCCGGGCAAGACGACGGTGACCTTGAATATGACCGACGCTGACTCCTCAGCCATCGATCCGGCCGGCGATCTCGTCGTCGACAGCCAGCAGGACAGCGAGTTGGTCTTCATCAAGAATCCAGGGCAGAGTGGCATGGCGGTGTCGGTCCTGCCGATCACCCTCTATGGCAATCCCTGGCCGATCGATGACACGCGCTGGGCGCCGGCGGCGAGCGGTTCCGGCGTCGTTCCTTACATGCTCTTCTCCGACAACAAGGCGCAGATCATCTACCGTGTCGACGCCAATGGCGGCTTCACCGCTGGCACTGCCTATAGCTCGGCGCAGGGCATGATCACGCAGACCGACACCGGCAGCGGCATGCTGACGCCCATCATCATGGGACTGAATGCGCCGCATGGTCTGATCTTCGTGCAGCCTTGAGGATGAGGCGCGGGCTCTTCGCTATGCGGGCCCGCGTCAGCGTGTGCCGAAAACGACCATGGTCTTGCCCTTGACGTTGAGCAGACCCTGCTCTTCGAGAGACTTGAGGACGCGTCCGACCATCTCGCGCGAGCAGCCGACGATGCGACCGATCTCCTGACGAGTGATGCGGATCTGCATGCCATCCGGATGGGTCATGGCGTCGGGCTGGCGACACAGATCGAGGAGGGTGCGGGCCACCCGGCCGGTGACATCGAGAAAGGCGAGGTCACCGACTTTACGCGTCGTGGCACGCAGACGACCGGCCATCTGCGCCGCGACGGCAAAGATCATGCCGGCATTCTGCCGCGCCAGCTCCTTGTAGCGAGCATAGCTGATCTCGGCGATTTCACAGACACTGCGCGCGCGTATCCAGGCGGAGCGCACGGGGGCGTCTTCGAACAGACCCATCTCGCCGAAGAAGTCACCGGCGTTGAGATAGGCCACCACCATATCGCGCCCCTGGTCATCCTGGATGACGACCGACACCGAACCGCTGATGATGAAATAGAGACTCTGCGAGCTTTCACCGGCCTGGATGATGGCGCTGCGCGCCGGGTATTTGCGCAGCTGGCAGTGGCTGAGGAATTCTTCGATTTGTGGAATGTGGGCATTGCTCGGCAGACGAGCCATGGCGTGCTCCGTGTCGGTGAAAGGGATCAACATACACGCCGGCATGGGAATTGCCAATCCTGGCGTCTTGCTGGCCCGGCGCCGAGCGGTCACAATGAGCTTTGTTCTCGGTGGGAGTGGTGCGATGCAGGCAAGTATCAAGTGGATTGAGGATGTGACCTTTATGGCGACCTCGGGTAGTGGTCATGCCCTGATCATCGATGGCCCGCCGGACAAAGGTGGCCGCAATCTCGGTCCGCGGCCGATGGAGATGTTGCTAATGGGCCTCGGCGCCTGCAGCTCTTTCGATGTCGTCTCCATCCTGCGCAAGGCGCGTCAGGACGTGGTCAGCTGCGAGGCGCAGCTCGAAGCCGAACGCGCTGACGCCGTCCCGGCGGTGTTCACGCGTATCCACCTGCGTTTCATCGTCAAAGGCCGGGCTCTGAAAGCGGCCCAGGTCGAACGCGCCGTCGCCCTGTCGGCGGAGAAATACTGCTCGGCCTCGATCATGCTCGCCGCTGGCGGTGTCGCCATCAGCCATTCCGTCGAGATTCATGAACTCGACGCTGGCAGCGCTGCAAATTAGATGCTTCATGGCGGTAGCCGCCCCCCGGGCACGGACAAAACCACGGCCAATCTATGAAATATGGCCAGCGGCAAGTATTTCATGATCATGCCTAGTCCGGCCAAGGGGCCCGGGTTCCGCATCGCCGGCGAACAAAGTTGAAAGGTTGATCTGCTGAAAATCGACCAGCGATGGCTTGTGAAGAAGGTTTCATTGTATTGACCATCTAATGACTTTTCTCTGGGCTTACTGTAAAAACATAAGAACAAGTTTGGCGTGATTCGGCGCAAGAATGTAACTTGTTGAAATGTATTTTAAATGTATTTGTAGGTCGGCGCTCATCAAACACAGCGCGTCGCCAAGAAAGGCCATGAAACGGGTCCTTGAATGAGGTGCCTCTGGCCAGGACCGGCAGAAACGATATATCCTAATGTTGTAGAGTCTGGCAGAACATCTGATTCAGCATACAGATGATCAATATTCTGCTATCGCCCGGCGTTGATGCCGACCTTATGAAATACTCGTGCCTCAGGCACAAGACAAATCATTCGCTAAACTCAGTAACCGCCTATGACGGATGGACGGTTAATAAAAAATATCAGCAATTTTAATCGGTGTTGTTTTATGTCTAAATTCGAAGAAGTATTGCAAGGTGTTTCTAGTGCATGAGTTTAAAGACAAAAACAGGTTTGTTCTAGCCACGGATCTTGATGGAACTTTTCTCGGTGGGAGTGCCGCCGAGCGTGATTCACTATACAAGTGGATCGAGCAACACCGCGATAAATTCGTCCTCATATTCGTCAGTGGTCGAGGTTAGGGCTTTATGCGCGAATTGGCGCATTCGTTACCGATTCGCCCTGATGTGTGCATCGGTGACGTGGGGACGAGTGTCCATTTTGGTCCTGAACTGATGCCTCTGTCGGATATTGAAGACTGGATCGATTCAGCATGGCGGCCGGATGCTTCGGCTGCCATCGCTGCGGCATTACAAATGTGTGCGCAACTGTGTCCGCAGCAGCATTGCGGCGGTCGACGCTTGTCGTACACATTCAAAGATCTGAATAGCGCCTATCGTGCCGTCTTGATGATACGCGCGCATGGGTTTGATGCCTTGATTTCCTCAGCATTTTCTTGATGTGCTGCCACGCGGCGTACAAAAGGGATCTACTTTGCTTCGTACATTGAATCATCTTGAATTGTCGTTGAATAAAACTTTCGTTGCCGGAGACACTCTCAATGATTTCTCAATGTTCGAATCCGGATTGACCGGCGTTGTTGTTCACAACAGTGAGTCGGCCCTGAAGCAGGCTTTGGTAGATCGTGAAAATGTTTATTTTTCAGCGCCAATGGCGCGGCGGGTGTGCTTGAAGGTCTTAAATGCTTCTACTACTCAAAAGGGGATGATAAATGACGTCTTCACTCGTGATCGTGTATCACCGCGAACCCTATGAAGAATATGCTGTGGATGGACAGCGATTCTTGAAAGAGAACGCAAGTCCGAACGGCATCATCCCGGCATTGAAGGGGGTTATCACTCGTGTCAACAGCGCCTCATGGATCGCCTGGAAAGAGCTTTCTGATGAATCCGCTCACCTCTTCACTCGCAATGTACATATTGATGATAGCTATGGCAGTTACAATGTGGTTCGTCTGCCCTTGTCGCGTGCCCAGATCGAGCAATTTTATTTCATCACCTCGAAGGAAGCATTGTGGCCTGTCATTAACAGTTTCCCATCGTACTATTCGACACAATACACCGATTGGTCAGTTTTTCGCGAGGTCAATCGACATTTCGCTGATGCTATCTGTGAAGAGGCGGAAGAAGGCGGCTTGGTGTGGATACATGACTACAACCTCTGGCTGGTTCCTGGCTTTGTCCGCGCTTTGCGGCCTGACCTGAGCATTGCCTTTTTTCACCACACGGCATTTCCGTCTGCGGACATATTCGCTATCCTGCCGTGGCGTGATGAGATCCTGTCCAGTTTGCTGCAGTGTGACTTGATCGGATTTCATGTTCCGCGCTACGCTCATAATTTTGCCCGTACAGCACAATCGCTCTGTGCTATAGATCAGGTGAACACCTTGCCTGTGGCGTCATCATGTCGTTCCATCGGTGGCGCTTTGAGCGAAACTTCCGTGCCATCCGAGATCATCTACCAGCAACGCAGTATTCTCATTGACTCCTGCCCGATTGGGCCACATACGCAGATGATCATCGACTTTGTCCAGACAGATGAAATTGCTGCTCGGGTCGAGGAGATACGAAAAATTCACCGCGAAGAGATCATCATCGTCTCGGTCAGCAGGATCGACTACTCAAAGGGTATCGTCGAAATGTTGATGACTTTTGAGCGGCTGCTGCAACGCCGTCCAGAGCTGTGCGGTCGCATCAAGCTGTTGCTCACGGCGGTTTCTGCTGCAAATGGCATGCGTATCTACCGCCAATCCGAGCAAACCATTGAACAAACCGTGGGTCATATCAACGGCTTATATGGCACCTTGGAATGGGTTCCTGTCGTTTTGTCGACAACGGCGATGCCTTTTGAAGAGACCATGTGTCACTATCGTGCCGCCGATATTTGCTGGGTGACCCCACTGCGCGATGGTTTGAACTTGGTCGCCAAAGAATTTGTCGCATCTCATGTTAATGCCGGTGGCGTGCTGGTTTTGTCAGAATTCGCCGGGGCCGCCATAGAGCTCTCCGATGCCATATTGGTCAATCCCTATAGCAGAAACCAAATGGACGACGCTATTGATCGGGCCATTGACATGCCTTATGAGGAGCAGAAACAACGTATGACCAAGCTCGGAAAGCAGGTCTTACGCAATAACATTTCCAACTGGACCGATCACATGTTGGACCTGTTCAGAAAAATTTCGGCCCAACATGAGAGCAACGGCCTCACCAAGCTTGCACGTCGAACTTCCTTCTGGAAAAGCGAAAGACGATGGAAGTGAGGGCATCGTTCGCATTATGCTGCAAATTAGATGCGGTAAGCGCTGCGCGTCATCACCTTGGCCATGGCCTGCATCAGGCGGGTCACTGGGGGGGGCAAGGCGACACCGCCGGCGGCACGCGCCTGGGCGCCATGCCGTTCTTCGTCCTCGGCCATGAGCGCAACGATGGCGCGCGACTTGAGGTCCTGAGCCGGCAAATGCGCCAGGTGCTCCTGCAGGTGGCGACCGACCTGACGTTCGGTTTCAGCGACGAAGCCGAGGCTGATCTCGTCGCCAGCGAGGCCGGCGACGGCACCGACGACGAAGGACAGGCCATACCAGAGCGGGTTGAGGCGACTGGTCGAGTAGCCGAGTTCATGCACGCGATGCTCGCACCAGGCGAGATGATCGGTCTCCTCGCGCGCCGCCTGCGCCATCTGCTCGCGCACGGCCGGCAGCCTGGCGGTGAGGGCCTGCCCCTGGTAGAGGGCCTGGGCACAGACTTCGCCGCTGTGGTTGACGCGCATGAGGCCGGCGGCGTGCCGCTTCTCCTCGGCGCTCAAGGTGGTGGTGGCGATAGAGCTGTCGGGATGCGGGCGTTGACTGCTCACCGCTTGCGGACTCAAGGTGCGGAGCAGACGATCGGCCTGCAGAACCCAGTGATCACTCGGACGTAGATGACGCATGGCGCTCACCCCGGTGGCCAGGACAGACGACGACCGGCGAGGACGTGGAGATGCAGATGATCGACGCTCTGCCCGCCATCCTGATGGCAGTTGATCACCGTGCGGTAGCCGGACGCGGCGACGCCGAGTTCGCGCGCCAAACGTCGTGCCGTGCCGAGCAGTTCGCCGAGCAGGGCGTCGTGTTCGTCACCGACGGCGTCGAGGCTGGCGTGATGGGTCTTGGGGATGACCAGGAAATGGGTCGGTGCCTGGGCAAAAATATCGCGAAAAGCGATGATGCGTTCATTTTCGAAGAGCAGCTGTGCCTGCGCTTCGTGCCGGGCGATTTTGCAGAAGATACAGTCCACGTCGGACTCCTGCGGCGGTGGGGAGTCCACTCTAGCCTGCCGGCGCGCGCCTCGCAAGAGGCCGCACTCAGGGTACGATGGTCTGGTCGATGAAGCTGGCTTTCTCCTCCGCCGTACTGGGGCGCATGTGGTCTTTATCCTTGTACAGGGGGTCGCCATCGTCGTCGACCGTGGCGCAGCGCTCGGCATTGCACAAGATGGTGAGTGGATCGATCAGGTGGGCGCCGCTGCGCTCTGCGATCACCCGGATCCAGGCCTCGGCCGAGAGATCCTTCTCCACTTGCAGCCGGCTTACGCTCTCCGGTGGTGGTGGCAGGAAGGGCAGGCGCTGCACCTGATTTTGCGGCACAAAGAGACGCCCGACCGGATTCGAGAGCAGGATGTAGACTTTGATGCCGCGCTGGCGCCAGGCGCGGATGTCCTGTGCCAGGGCGAGGGTGGCGCGTTGATACCCAGGCCAGTGTTCGTAGCGCTCCCAGTAGTTGTCGATGACGATGCGGCGCACATGCGCGGCGCTGGCGTAGCGCTGCGCCGCCTCATAGACCCTGGCGCAACCACCGGCGGGATAGTTGGGGCTGTTCGGGCGGTTCAGTCCAGGCAGGGCAGCGCAGCCGTCATAGGTGGCGAAGCGCAAGGTGAAGTAGCCGGGATGACGCGCGTAGTCTTCGGCAAAACGCGGCCAGTACTGTTCCATATGGCTATCGCCGATGAACAGCACCTCGTCGTGGCTGCGGCCGGGCAAGGTATTGCTGCGCAGGTGCTGACCATCGAAGCTGATGCCCGGGTAGTCCCAGTCACCGATGGCTTCTTCGACGCCGCTGTTGGTGAGGTCGATGTTACGCTGAGGCAGGCCTTCCTGTTGGCGCACATAGTAGCCATAGGCGAAGATCATGGACATGGCCAGGAGCAGCAGCAGACTCCAGCGGCGCCGGTGATCGCTGCGCCGCAGCGGTAGCTCGATGTAGCGATAGCTGAGCCAGGCGAGGACGAAGGCGAGCAGCAGCATCGCCGCCGCGAGCAAAGCCGGGAGGCGACCGGCGTCGGCCTGACGTGCGAAGACCAGCAGTGGCCAGTGCCATAGGTAGAGCGGATAGCTGATCAGGCCGATAGCGACGGGGAAGCGGTGTGCCAGGACGGAACGATTGAAGGGATTGTCGAGGCCGGCGTCGATGAACAACCAAGCGCTGAGCACCGGCAGCAGAACCCAGAAACCGGGGAAGAGCGAGTCAGGATTGAGCAGGCAGCAGGGCAGGATCAGGGCGAGCAGGGCGGTCAGGCTTTGCAGCAGTGCCGCGTGCCGCCCAAGGTAGGGTGCCAAGCCGCGCCAGGAACTGCCGGGGCGGTGCAGATAAGCGAGTATGCCGCCGCTGAGCAACTCCCAGAAGCGCGGCGGCAGGCCATAGAAAGCGGTGGTCGGGTTGTTGTAGACGTCGAGCAGGCTGAGCGCCCAGCTGAGGCAGGCGAGACCGAAGAGGAGGCCGAGAACGTGTCGGCTCTCGCGGCGCCAGATGAAAGCGAGCAGGGGTGGAAAGATGATGTAGTATTGCTCCTCGACGCCGAGCGACCACAGGTGCAGCAGGGGTTTGCTCGTCGCCGCCATGTCGAAATAACCGGATTCACGGCGCAGGACTTCATTGGCGACGAAGGCGGCGCCGCCGGCGGCGAGGGTGCCGAGCTGGGCGTATTCACTGGCCAGCAAGGTGAAAGCGCCGTAGGCCAGGCAAGCGCCGAGCACGAGGATGAGCACCGGAAAGATGCGCAGGATGCGGCGCTGGTAAAAGTCGATGATGGAGTAGCGGCCCTGGCGCAGGCGCTCGAGCAGCAGGCCGGTGATGAGAAAACCGGAGATGACGAAGAAGACGTCGACGCCGACGAAGCCGCCGGGCAGGGCGCGTGGGTAGGCGTGGTAGAAAACCACCGACAGCACCGCCAGCGCGCGTAACCCGTCGATGTCGGGGCGATAGGACGACGCATGCAAAGGAGGAGTTGCTCGGGTCATCGCGGTCGGTTAAGAAAGGTAAACCGCAAGCATAACACGCACATCCGACAAGGAAAATGACCACCGCCGCGACAGCGGCGGCGCGCGCATCCGTCGGCGGCGCTTGGGTTGCGCGCCGTGGCCACGTATAATGCCGCCTTTTGATGAGACGGATGCCTCCATGCAGCGCAAAGCTTTGGCCTTGATCTCCGGTGGACTGGACTCGATGCTGGCCGCCAAGCTCATGCTGGAGCAAGGTATCGCGGTCGAAGGCGTCAATTTCTACACCGGCTTTTGTGTCGAAGGGCACACGCACGCCATCCGTGCCGCCGCCGCTGCGCGTCCGAAGCGCAATAATGCCCTGTGGGTGGCGGAGACACTGGGAATACGCCTGCACATCGTCGACGTCAGTGAGGACTACAAGCGCATCGTCCTGCATCCGCAACACGGCTACGGTGCTCACCTCAATCCTTGCCTCGACTGCAAGATCTACATGCTCAATCAGGCCAGTCTTTTTCTCAATCGCGCGCGACAGCTGGCCGACGACGCCGGCATGGATTTCATCGTCACCGGCGAGGTCGCCGGCCAGCGCCCGAAGTCGCAACGGCGCCGTTACCTGCCGCTGGTGGCGCGTGAATCGGGGGTCGACGACCGCGTCCTGCGCCCGCTCAGCGCCAAATTGCTGGAACCGACCTGGGCGGAGCGTCAGGGCTGGGTCGATCGCGAACGGCTCTATGGCTTTCATGGCCGCTCGCGGCAGCCGCAGATCGCTCTGGCGCAACGACTGGGACTTGCCGACTGGTCGCAGCCCTCGGGCGGCTGCTGCTTTCTCACCGATGAGAGCTACAGTCGCAAACTCAAGGACCTGTGGTCGGCGCGCGGCAAGCGCGACTATCAGCTTGACGACATCCTCATGCTCAAAGTCGGCCGGCATCTGCGCCCACGACCGCACTTCAAGCTGATCATCGCGCGCGAGGAAGGCGAGAGCTATTTTCTCGAGGGCTATCGCAAAGAATTCACCCACCTGCGCCCGCTGCAGCACAAGGGCGCGCTTTGCCTCGTCGATGGCGAGTTGCAGCCGCAGGATTATGAACTGGCGGCGCGCATCGTCGCGCGTTACAGCCAGGGACGCGACGCCGACGCGGTCGACATCGGCGTTTTCGCCGGTGATGAAAGTTTGGCGCAGTTGCAGGTGCGTCCTATGGCCCAGGACGAGATTCGGCAGGAATGGTATGTCTGAACCCTATCTTTTGGACGCGCGTCGTTTATTATGTCCGCTGCCGGTGATCCGCACCCAGCAGCGCATCCGCGATTTGCACCCCGGTGACTTGCTCTGGGTCAGTGCCAGCGATCCCGGGGTCATGCAGGATATTCCGGCTTGGTGCCGGGTGCATGGCCACCGGGTGCGTGAGACTGTGGTGGAAGGTCGCGAATACCGCCTGCTGATCGAGGTGCTTTGATTCAAAGTGGTGCGGCGGCGAATGTTTTGCACTATTTTGGTGCCATGCTCGTCCCCTGGGGGCGGAACGAGTTTGTCAAGGCACTGAAATATAAGGCGTATGATGTTATGGTACGCAAATTGCCTCCTGCTGTGCGGCGATGCGCACGGGGCCGCTTTTGTGCAGGTGCCCGGAATGAACGAAGTTTTAACCTGGTTCGGAGGACCATATGTCCAACAAGACGCTTGATTTGATCCAAGAAAATGACGCCAAGTGGGTCGATTTCCGCTTCACCGACACGCGCGGCAAGGAACAACATGTCTCCTATCCGGCGTCGACGGTGGATGCTGAGACCTTCGTCACCGGCAAGATGTTCGACGGTTCGTCGATCTCCGGTTGGAAGGGCATCGAAGCCTCCGACATGATCCTGCTGCCGGAAGCCGACTCGGGCTTTCTCGACCCCTTCTTCGATGAGCCGACCATCGTCGTGCGTTGCGATATCATCGAGCCGTCCACCATGCAAGGCTATGAGCGCGACCCGCGCTCCCTGGCCAAGCGCGCGGAAGCCTATCTGAAGTCGACGGGCATCGCCGATACCGCCTATTTTGGACCGGAACCTGAATTTTTCGTCTTTGATGAAGTGAAGTTCTCCATCGACATGAGTGGCGCCCGTCACACCATCTACGCCGAAGAAGCGGCCTGGTCGACGGATCGTGACTATGAAGGTGGCAACACCGGCCATCGTCCGCGCGTCAAGGGCGGCTATTTCCCGGTGCCGCCGGTCGATTCCGGACAAGACCTACGCGTCGCCATGTGCAACGCCATCGAGTCGATGATGGGCCCGGGCCGTTTGGAAGTGCAGCACCACGAAGTGGCCTCCTGCCAGAGCGAGATCGGCGTCTCCTTCAACACCCTGGTGAAGAAGGCCGACGAAGTGCAGATCCTCAAGTATGCGGTGTGGAACGTCGCGCACGCCTACGGCAAGACGGCGACCTTCATGCCCAAGCCCATCGTCGGTGACAATGGTTCCGGCATGCATGTGCACCAGTCCCTGTCGAAGGATGGCAAGAATCTGTTCGCCGGCGACCAGTACGGTGGACTGTCGGAAATGGCCCTGTACTACATCGGTGGCATCATCAAGCACGCGCGCGCGCTCAACGCCATCACCAACCCGGCGACGAACAGCTACAAGCGCCTGGTGCCGCACTTCGAAGCGCCGATCATGCTCGCCTACTCGGCGCGCAACCGTTCCGCCTCGATCCGCATCCCCTACGTCTCGAACCCGAAGGGACGCCGCATCGAGACGCGTTTCCCGGATCCTTGCGCCAATCCGTACTTGGCGTTCGCGGCCCTGCTGATGGCAGGTCTCGACGGCATTCAGAACAAGATTCATCCGGGCGATGCCATGGACAAGAATCTCTATGATCTGCCGCCGGAAGAAGAGGCGAAGGTGCCGACCGTGGCGCACAGCCTCGAGATGGCCCTCGATGCGCTCAAGGCGGATCATGACTTCCTGCTCAAAGGTGGCGTCTTTACCCAGGAGTTCCTCGATTCCTACATCGAGCTCAAGAACGAGGAAGTGCGTCGCCTGAACACCACCACCCATCCGGTGGAGTTCGAGATGTATTACAGCCTCTGAGCTGCAGCATCCTGCGTTGAAAAAGGGGCCGCGTGCCCCTTTTTTCATGTGCGCCGCACGAGCGCGGCGTCATACTGCATCAACAGCTGAGCCAAGTCGTCTTATGGATGCTCATCGCCAGCGCAGGGTTTGTGCTCATGATGGTGCGCATCGAGCGTATGCCGATAGAGGAAATAGCGCAGTCCATGCCGGGGTGGCAGCTCGCCAACCCGCTGAAACCCGGCTTGCTCGTAGAGGTGATGGGCGGTCGTCATCGACGCGCTGGTGTACAAGCCTACGGCGGGGGCGCGATCGTCCCTGGCGCGCTGTACACAAGTGTCGATCAGGGCTCGGCCGAACCGCCGGCCGCGATGACCGGGTGCGACGGCGAGCAGGAGAATGGACGCCCAGGCCGATGGGATCGGGGCGCGTGACCGTCCTGGCGGACAATAGGCGATGGAACCGACGATAGGTCCCTGATGCCGGATAACGAAGAACTGGGCGAATTCCGCCAGCTGCTCGACGCGTGGCAAAGAGACCTGCGCCTTCATGGCAGCCCAGTGGTCGGCCGCCATGGTGCCGGAAAACTCTTCGAAAGCCAGCATATTGACGCGCGCGATGGCCGTCAGATCAGCGGCGCCGGCGACTTCAATACACAAGGTCATGGCAGGCGAGGCCAGCCCTGCACGCGAGGGTGACAGGGCCTGACTTTTTCAAGGGGACGATGCGCTCTGTGCGGCCTGCACGCGCTGTTCGTAGCCCTGGTAGGCGGGGATGGCGATGGCGGCGATGATGCCGGTCAAGAAGATGCCCAGGACAATGATCAGTCCCCATTTCGACCATTGCCGCTGCACGCGATTGAACTCGTCGAGACTGGCCCAGTCCTTGTTCTTCCACGCCCATTCACGGCCCTTGAAGCCGAGAATGATCGCGACAATGAGACCGACATAGGGAATCAGTGCCAGCAAACCTATCCATGTTTTATTGCCGATAGACCAGATCCAGCTCAATAGGAATGCTCCCCAAGACCATCCGCGCACGCCGTCGGGGATGGCTTTTCCTGGTCTGGAAGCTTGCTGGGGAGCGCCGCATTGAGGGCAGGCTATGGCGGTTTCATGGATCTCTTTGCCACAGGCTCGACAAAAGACCATGCTCATTCGGCAACTCCTTTTTTGATGAGCTTTGCATGCTGCAAAGGTGGGCATTGATGATCATTAGCGCTCAATTATATTCAATAATACGCAATAGTGATCAGGTTAATCTGATGAATTGTGGCCTACCATGATCACCTTGCTGGAGTTCTTCGATGGCCTTCAACCATCCTGGCTACTTACACCACTTCCGTGGTCACGATCATGGGACACCGCAACAACGCCGCTGCAACTGGCGCTGGCCAGCCATGCTGGAATCCGGCGAGGCCAAGTCGCTCAGGGAAATCGCCGTCAGAGATCGATGACAGCTATGTGAGCCGCATGGTCAATCTGACCACACTGGCACCCGACATCGTGGCGGCCATCCGGGATAACGCATTGCCAAATCACATCACGCTGTTCGATCTGGCGGTCGATCCGCCGGCCCTGTGGGATGAGCAACGCGAGAGCGCCGGGCTCTGAGGTGGAGCACCCCCTCAGCTCAACATGCCCTTGAGATCCTTGAGCATTAGGAACAGATGGTACGGATCGGTCGGGCTGGGCTCGAATTCCCAGGATTCGTACCACTGCCGCGCTGCATCGTCCTTGGCATGAACCAATAGACAGCGAATGCCGGCGATGTCGGCGGCCTGTGCCGTGCGCAGCAGGGCATCCTTGAGCAAGGCCTGGCCCAGGCCCTTGCGCTGATGTTCCTTGTCCACGGCGAGCCGTGCCAGGATCATTACCGGCACCGGGTGACGCGCCAACCCCTTCATGACTCTGGACGGCGCGGCCTCCGGATCGACACTGCCGACTGCGAGGCTGTAGAAGCCGACCACCACGTCACTTTGGCGGCAGACGTAGGTCTGCGCGCTCCGATCCCAGGTATAAGCAGTTCTTCCTGCCGATCGCTACGGGGTGGATGCCGTTCTCAGCGGCGTTGTTGTCGATAGGATGGGTACCTGAGTCTGCGTAGCGCTCCAGGGCTGGCCAGCGTTTCAGGGTGTAGTCCATGGCCCTGGCCGTACCACTGCCCGCGGCGACCGTCTTGCGGGTCGTGGCCAGCCAGGTCTGCCAGCAGGGGACGCGATCTGTCTTGCCATAGCACGGCACGGGCTTTGCCATCCAGCTCCCGACCCTCGCGCTCGACGGCAATCGGGCTCTTGTTGTCTATGTGCAGGTCAAAGAACTTCCGCCGTGCGCCCAGCAACCCAGTTCGGTGATGCTACGCTCTTCGGTAAACAGCTGTTTGTAGCCGCCGAAGGGCTGGGTCGACAAATTTGCGCTTCCGGGAGATGGGTCTCGGTGTGGCGGGTACAACAAACACCCTCTCTTCTGCCATAATGATCACCGCTGTCACGGTGGTGCGTATCGCGCCCAGGTTTCGCTCGAGGGGGACGTCAGGAAGATGGAAGCTGGTGATGCTGAAAATATGGCGTGAATTGCGCTCGCCCAGCCTGCGTCTGTGGTTGCTGGGGCTGCCGCGGGGGATCAAGAAGGGCATTCTTCTAGCGACCGACATACTGTTGTTGCCGCTGGCGGTGTGGTTGGCTTTCGATCTTCGTCTCGGCGTCTTCTGGTGGCCGAGTCATGCCTATGAGCTGATTCCCCCGGTGGTGGCGGTGGTCGTCACCCTGGCCATGTTCATCCAGCGCGGTCTGTATCAAACCGTGGTGCGCTATATGCACGCCTCGGCGGTGAACATCCTGCTCACCGGCACCACCCTCGGCACGCTCGCTTTTATGGCGAGTACGCAGATGGCGGCGGTACAGCAGCCACGCTCAGTGCCACTGTTATTCTGGTTTATCGCGCTGTCCCTGGTCGGCGGCGTGCGGCTGTTCGCGCAGGTCTATCTGCGCCGCTTCACCGCTGGCATCATCGAGCCGGTGATCATCTATGGCGCCGGTTCCACCGGTAGCCAGCTCGGGCAGGCGCTGTCACAGGGCCTCGGGCATTGTGTCGTCGCCTACATCGATGACAATCCGCAATTGCATCGCATGGTGGTGCATGGCGTGCGCGTTCATCGCCGTGACGATCTGCCGGCCTTGCTGAAGACGTATCAGGTCAAACAGATCTTTCTCGCCGTGCCCTCGGCGACGCGCGACCAGCGCCGCGAAATGCTATCCTTTCTTGAGCCGTGGGCCTTGCGGGTGCGCACCCTGCCGTCGATGGAAGAGGTGATCTCCGGACGTTTGCGCATCGATGAAGTACGCGATGTCGCCATCGACGATCTGCTCGGTCGCGAGCCGGTGCCGCCGCGCCCGGACCTGCTCGAGGCTTGTCTGCGTCACAAGACGGTGATGGTCACCGGCGCCGGCGGCAGTATCGGCGCCGCCCTGTGCCGTGAGATCATCCGCACCGGCCCGCGTGCCCTGGTGCTGTATGAGGTGTGTGAGTACGCACTGTATCGGGTGCACCGCGATCTTTTGCCCCTGTCGCACGCCTGTGGCGTCACCTTGCAGGTGGTGCTCGGCAATGTCCAGGATGAGCCCCGTCTGCTCAGCGTTCTGCGCGCGCATCAAGTGCAGACGGTCTATCACGCCGCCGCCTACAAACACGTGCCCATGGTTGAGCACAACGTCATCGCCGGCGTCCACAACAATCTTTACGGCACCCGCGCCCTGGCCCGCGCTGCCACGCAGTGTGCCGTCGAGACCTTCGTCCTGATCTCGACGGACAAGGCCGTGCGCCCCGCCAATGTCATGGGGGCGAGCAAGCGCATGGCGGAAATGGTTCTGCAGGACATGGCGCGTCAGCCGGGCATGGCGACGCGGTTTGCTATCGTGCGTTTTGGCAATGTGCTCGGTTCTTCCGGGTCGGTGGTTCCCCTGTTCATGGAGCAGATCCGCAGCGGCGGACCGGTGACGGTGACCCATCCGGAGGTCATCCGCTACTTCATGACCATCCCGGAGGCGGCGCAACTGGTCATTCAGGCGGGCGCTCTCGCCTCGGGTGGCGAGATCTTCCTGCTCGACATGGGGGTGCCGGTGCGTATCGCTGACTTGGCGCGCAAGATGATCCACCTCAGTGGCCTGCGCGTGCGCGATACCAGTGCCCCCGAGGGCGACATCGAGATCCACTACACCGGCTTGCGCCCAGGCGAGAAGCTGTTCGAGGAATTGCTGATCAGCGGGGATGTCGCCGGCACCGTGCACCCACGCATCCTGCGGGCGCAGGAAACGGTCGTCGCCAGCCGCGAGCTCGAGCAGGCGCTGCAGCGGGTGGAGTCCTTGATTCGGCAAGGTGACGAGGCCGCCCTGGCGCGCCATGTCATCGCTTTCGCGCAAGGACAGCATGAGCCGCAGCCGCCGCACAATGTCATCGTCCTCGGTTCACGTCTGCTGGAAGGAGGTACTCTGTGACATCGCTGCACGGCCTGTGGCCCGTGATTTTATCGGGTGGCGCCGGCACCCGCCTGTGGCCAGTGTCGCGGGAACTGCATCCAAAGCCCTTCATGCGCATGACCGATGGCCAGTCGCTGTTGCAAAAAGCTCTGCAACGCAGTCTACGCCTGCCTGGGGTATGCGAGCTGATCACCGTGACGCAGCGCGATCTCTACTTCAAGACTCTCGATGATTATCAGGAATTGACGCCGGATCTGCCGCCCCTCGGGTTTTTGCTCGAGCCGGTGGGTCGCAACACCGCCGCTGCCATCGCCATGGCCGCCCTGTACGCGCAGGAACGGGGCGCCCCGGAGGCGACCCTGCTGGTGCTCGCCGCCGACCATCTGATGCAGGAAGGAGACGCCTTCGAGCGGGCGGTGGCGCGCGCCCGCGTTCTCGCTGAACAAGGGCATCTGGTGACTTTCGGGATGACGCCGCAGGGAGCGGAGACCGGGTTTGGTTATATTCGCCATCGCGGCGAAGAAGTGCTGAGCTTTGTCGAAAAGCCTGACCGCGCCCGCGCCGAAGCTTTCGTCGCCAGCGGCGAGTACCTGTGGAATGCCGGCATGTTCTGTTGGCGCGCCGATGTCCTGCTCGACGAAATGCGTCAGCACGCCGGTGATCTGCTCGCCTGCGTCGAACGCGCTTACGCAGCGGCACAGAGTATCGCCGGGGCGGGGGTGACGCAAAGAGTCCTGCCGGCAGCCGACTTCGCCGCCATCCCTTCGATCTCCATCGATCATGCCCTGATGGAGCACTCGCAGCGTGTCGCCGTCGTCCCCGCCGATCTCGGTTGGAGTGACGTCGGCAGTTGGAGCGCCATGGCGACGACGCAGATGGCGGATGCGCACGGCAATCGCACCCGTGGTGATGTGTTGTTGGAGGATGTCGCGGATAGTTTCATTCAGAGTGACGGGCGTCTGGTGGCGATGATCGGCCTGCGCGATATGCTGGTCATCGACACGGCTGACGCCCTGCTCATCGCGCACAAGGATCGCGATCAGGAGGTGCGTCGTATCGTCGACCTGCTGAAAGCGCGCGGTGGCGATCTGCACCGTCTGCATCGCACCGCGCATCGCCCCTGGGGCAGCTATACCGTGCTCGAAGAAGGCGATGGCTTCAAGATCAAGCGTATCGTCGTGCGTCCGGGCGGCGCTTTGTCGCTGCAGTTGCACCAGCAGCGCAGCGAGCACTGGGTGGTGGTCAGTGGCCGGGCCGAAATCATCCATGGCGATCAGCCGATGACCCTGCACGCCGGCGAGTCCACCTTCATCCCGGCGCATCATCGTCACCGTTTGCGTAATGCCGGTGAAGAGCCTCTGGTCATGATCGAGGTGCAATGCGGCAGCTATCTCGGTGAGGATGACATCATCCGCCTCGAGGATGTCTATGGGCGCGTCTAGAACGGGACTTGCGTGCTCCTTGACCTTACAATGCCCCTACAATCGCGCAGCAGGCCTGACCGGCGAGCAATAAGAGGAAGAGAAGTCGTCTCATGAAATCAGCATTGATCACCGGCATCACCGGGCAGGATGGGGCGTATCTGGCGGCGTGGTTGCTGCAGCAGGGATATCGTGTCGCAGGCACCTACCGGCGCAGTAGCTCGGTCAATTTCTGGCGCCTCGAGGAACTCGGTGTGCGTGATCATGAACAGCTCGAGCTGGTCGAGTTCGACCTGACCGACGCCGGTGGTGTTCTGCGTCTCATCGATCGCCTGCGCCCTGATGAGGTCTATAATCTCGCCGCCCAGAGTTTCGTCGGAGTGTCTTTTGATCAACCGGCGACGACGACGGCGATCACTGGCCTCGGTGCCCTGCACCTGCTCGAGGCGATTCGCATCATCGATCCCGAGATCCGCTTCTACCAGGCCTCCACGTCGGAAATGTTCGGCAAGGTGCAGGCGGTGCCGCAATGCGAAGAGACGCCTTTCTATCCGCGCAGTCCCTATGGTGTCGCCAAGCTCTATGCGCACTGGATGACGATCAACTACCGCGAGTCCTACGACATTTTTGCCAGCAGCGGCCTGCTGTTCAACCATGAGTCGCCGCTGCGCGGACTCGAGTTTGTCACCCGCAAGATCAGCCATGCGGTCGCCCGCATCGCCCGTGGCGAGGACCATGTTCTCCGTCTCGGCAATCTCGACGCCCAGCGTGACTGGGGCTACGCCGGCGACTATGTGCAGGGCATGTGGCGCATGCTGCAACAGCCGACGCCGGGTACCTATGTGCTGGCGACGGGCGAGACGCACAGTGTGCGCCATTTCGCCGAGATGGCTTTCGCTGCCGCCGATATCGAGCTGCACTTTTCCGGCAGCGGTGTCGACGAGCGTGGCCATGATGCTCAGGGACGCCTGCTCCTGCAGGTCGATCCTCGCTTCTATCGCCCGGCCGAAGTCGATCTTCTTCTCGGCGATGCGCGTCTGGCTGAGCGCGATCTCGGCTGGAAGGCGCAGATGCCCCTCACTGAACTGTGCCAGTCGATGGTCGCGGCCGATCGCCGCCGCCTCGACACCGGCCGCGTCTTCTGAGGTAGCGATGGCGCGTATTCTGGTGACCGGTGGCAGTGGTTTTCTTGGGCGGCATCTGTGTCCGCTGCTGCGCGCGGCGGGCCATGAACTGCTGGTGACCGGCCTGCGCGCGCAAGATGGGGTACAGGCGCTCGATCTTTGTCAGGCACAGGCGAGCGCGGACCTGCTGCAGCAGTGGCAGCCCGAGGTGATCGCGCATCTGGCGGCGCAAGCCTTCGTCGGCCACGGCAGCGAGGAGGACTTTTACCGCATCAACGTCCTCGCCACCGATCATCTGCTGAAAGCCGCTTGCCGCTTGCCGACGCCGCCTTATGTGCTGGTGTGCAGCAGTGCCAACGTCTATGGTGCGGCGATGCAGACCTGTCTCGATGAAGATTGTGAGCCGCATCCGATCAATCACTATGCGATCAGCAAGCGCGCCATGGAGTATCGCTTGCAGGCTTACGCCGGGCAGCTGGCGATCGCCGTCGTGCGGCCGTTCAACTTTACCGGCCCCGGCCAGTCGCCGGACTTTCTCGTCGCCAAGCTGGTGCACCACTTTGCCCAGCGCTCACCCAGTGTGCGCCTCGGCAATCTGCAGGTGGCGCGCGATTTCAGCGATGTGCGTGATGTCGCCGCCGCCTGCGCCCGGCTCATCGCCGGCGGCCATCGCGGTCTTTACAACATCGCCAGCGGCACGGCGACGTCGCTGGCGGAGATCTGGGAGATGCTGGTCGCGCTCTGCGCCCACCGTCCACAGATCATCGTCGATCCGGCCCTGGTGCGCACCGACGAGATTCCCTCCCTGTGCGGCAATGCCGCACGTCTGCAGGCGCAGACCGGGTGGCGGCGACATTACACCCTGACGCAGACCCTAGCCGACATGCTCGCCGCGGAGAGGTCATGAAGCTCGCTCTGACGACGGCCGTGCTGCAACCAGGAAAGGGCATCTTCGACGGTTGCGGCGTCTATACGCGGCAGATTCAGCAAGGCCTGCCGGCCTGTGGCTGGCAGGTCGTCGCCTATGAGCAGTCCTCTTATCAACGCGCTCTCCTGCGCGGTATCCTGCGGCCGGCGCCGGCGCCAGCCGATATTCTTCATGTCACCGATTATCGCGTCGAGCGCATGGCTTGTCCGGTCGTCGCCACTTTGTATGACGCCATCCCCATGGCGCGGCCAGAGTATGCCAACCAACGCTGGCGTGGCCTGAAGAATGCGTTGATGCGCCATGTCGCGCGCTATGCCGATCACATCGTCTGCATCTCAGAATATGCCGCGGCGGAAGTGGCGCATCATTACCGCATCGCTCCTGCGCGTATGAGCATCGTCCCCTGTGGCATCGATGAGGTCTGGTTGCAGCCGCTGGCGTCGACGGCGACGGACGAGGTCTTGCAGCGGCGCGCCCTGCCGCCGTCCTATGTGCTCGCTGTCGGCACCTTGCAGCCGCGCAAGAACTTCAGTCGTCTGCTGCGGGCGCATCAGCAACTGCCAGCAGCGCTGCGTCAGGCGCATCCGCTGGTCCTGGTCGGACGACCGGGCTGGGATTGTGCCGAGCTCATCGCCCAACTGCGCCAGGCGGCGACGACGGGCACGGTGTACTGGCTGTCAGACGTCGCCTCCTTGCAGGAGTTGCGAGCTCTTTACGCTGGTGCGCGGCTCTTTGCCCTGCCCTCTTTGCACGAAGGCTTCGGCCTGCCTCTGCTCGAAGCCTTTGCCAGTTCACTACCGGTCCTGATCCATGCCGGCAGCTCCTTGCCGGAGGTGTCGGCAGGAGCGGCCCTGGCGGTCGATGCCGAGGACACCGAGGCGCTGTGCCAGGGCCTGCAGCGCTTGCTGACCGAGACGGGCGAGTGTCAGGAGCGGGCGCGACAGGGCCGGATGCGCGCTGAACAGATGACGGCCGCAGTCATGAGCCGACAGCTCGCGGCCCTGTACAGGTCTCTGCTGTGATGAAGGTCCTGCACGTCTACCGCACGCACTACCCGGAGACGCAAGGGGGCATCGAGGAGCATCTGCGTCAGCTCTGCCGTGGTCTGCGTGCTTGCGCCGTCGAATCGCGCATCCTCACCGTCAGTCCGCACGGACCTTTCGTCAGCGAGGTCGAAGGCACGCGCGTCATCGCCGCTCGCCGCCTCATCGAGTGGTCGTCGACGGGTCTGAGCCTGGATTTTTCGGGCAAGCTGAGCGAGCAGAGCCAGTGGGCTGATCTTGTGCATTATCAGTTTCCCTGGCCGATGGCCGACGTCGCACAACTGCTGAGCCGACAGCGCCAGCCCTATATCGTCAGCTATCAGTCGGACATCGTGCGGCAGCGCGTCATCGAGCCTTTCTATCGTCCTCTCGGGCATCGCTTTCTTGCGGGGGCGCGCGCCATCGTCGCCAGCACGCCGATTTACGCGACTTCCAGCCCTTGGCTGGCGCGGCATCGCGATCGTCTGCAGATCATCCCGCTGGGGCTGGATGAGGTCAGCGTCGACCCGGAACGCGTTCAGTACTGGCGACACGAGGTGGGAGAGGACTTTTTTTTGTTCGTCGGCGTTCTGCGCTATTACAAGGGGCTGCACCTGCTCATCGACGCCGCACGTCAGCAGCAGCGTCGTGTTCTCATCGTGGGTCAAGGACCGCTCGACAAGGAACTCAGGGCGCAGGCGGAAGGTGTCCCACACATCCAGTTTCTGGGGCGCGTCGACGACGCCGACAAATTCGCTTTATTGGCTCTGGCGCGGGCTTTTGTCTTCCCCTCCCACCTGCGTTCCGAGGCCTATGGTCTGTCCCTGGTGGAAGCGGCGATGATGGGCAAGGCGATGATCACCAGCGATATGGAGAGTGGTCCCGGCTGGATCAATGTCGACGGCGAAACCGGCCTGTGCGTAAAAAGCGGCGACAGCGCCGCCTTGCTGACGGCCATGCAGCGCCTCGACCGCGATCATGCCGCGGCGCAGCGCATGGGGCAGACGGCACGCCAGCGTTACCGCGCGGTTCTGCGCAGCGATCTGATGTGTCGCGCCTACGCCCGCCTGTACGCTGAGGTGCTGGCATGAAGCGCGCTTTCGATCTGACGCTGTCCCTGCTTTTGCTGCTCGCCCTGGCGCCGCTGCTGCTGTGTATCGCTCTGGCCATACGTTACGACACGCCGGGACCGGCCTTGCATTGGTCGCGCCGCGTCGGGCGGCACAATGAAATTTTTTTGATGCCAAAATTCCGCACCATGCGCCTCGATACGCCACAACTGGCGACCCATCTTCTGCACGAGCCGCAGCGCTGGGTGACCCCACTCGGGCGCTTCCTGCGGCGCAGTAGTCTCGACGAACTGCCGCAGCTATGGAGTGTCCTGCGTGGTCAAATGAGCATGGTCGGACCACGCCCGGCGCTGTTCAATCAGGATGACCTGATCAACGCCCGCACCGCCTTGGCGTTGCAGTCGCTGCGACCGGGGATCACTGGCTGGGCGCAGATCAACGGCCGCGATGATCTGCCCATTCCGGTCAAAGTCGCCTTCGATGCAGAATATCTGGCAAAATGTCGGCAAGGCCATGGCTTGGCCATGGATTTGAAAATACTCGCGCTGACTTTCTGGCGGGTTTGGTGCTCGCACGGAGTACAGCATTGATGGCTCAGCAAAACCGGATCCCAGACATTCAGGTCTTGCGCGGCATAGCCATCCTCGCTGTGGTGCTGCACCATTTTTTGACTGGCAATCTCTTGCCCTGGAGCATGCCGCTGCTGACGCATATCCAGCATGGGTTTGGTGGCGACGCCGGGGTGGATCTTTTCTTCGTCATCTCCGGCTACGTCATCGCACGCCAGTTATTACCCAAGATGGAGCAGGGCGACACCTTCGCGACCATCACCGGGTTCTGGTTCCGGCGTGTGCAGCGGCTCTGGCCGGCGGCGTGGGCTTGGGTGGCATTGATCCTCGCCGGCACTTACTTTTATAACCATTCCGGCGCCTGGGGCAGTGTTCATGCCGCCTGGATGAGCGGCCTGGCGGCGTTGCTGCAGGTGGCGAACTTTCGGTTTCAACATTGTTTTGGCGCCTATGAATGCGGTGCCGCGGCGGTCTACTGGAGTCTATCGCTGGAAGAGCAGTTTTACCTGATCCTGCCCTGGGGGCTAGCCTGGGTGCGGCCACGTTGGCGCCTGCCCGTTCTGGCGGCTTTGATACTCTCCCAGCTGATCGGCCACCTGCTTTATACCTGGGCGACGTATCGCAGTCTCGGCCTCATCTGTGGCGTCACTCTGGCGGTCATCGACAGATCCTGGCCCCTCCGGGAAAGAGGAGCTGCCCTGTCGAAAGGATGGTTGCTGGGCCTCTTTTTTCTCCTGCAAGTGCCGTGCTGGAGCCTACTGGCGCCGCATTGGGGCATCCGATGGCCGCTTTGCTACAATTTGGAAGCCCTGGTCGGCACCGGCATCGTCTTGTGCGCCATCTTTTTGCAGGACGGCTTGCTGCGCTTGCCGGGAGGGCGTTGGTTGGCCTGGGTGGGCGATCGCTCCTACTCCCTCTATCTGTGCCACTTTTCGGCGTTCTGGCTGGTGCGCGAGACGATCTTTCGCTACTTGCCGCAAGCCACGCCGACTTCTCTTTATAGTGCCGCCTACCTGCTGGCTTTCCCCCTGATGTTGCTGATGGCACACGTCAGCTGGATCGTTTTGGAACGCTGGCCGCTGCAGCATTGGCGGCGGAAGGAAAGCCTGGCATGGCAATTCTCGGCAGCGGAATGAACTGCTAGAGTGATGGCGGCTGAAGAGGTCCGGATGGGTCCGGGTGCCCGTTGTGGGCGAATGAAGGGAACGCTGTTGGATAGCTTAAGGAGTGGAGAATGAAAGCCATGAAGAAACTGTTTGTCGCCGTGCTGGCGCTGACGACTTTGACCGTGTCGGCCGATGAGCAGCCGATGAAGCCTGGATTGTGGTCCATGCAGTTGAATGGCACGGTGCATATCGCCATGCCCGCCATGGATCAGCCCCTGCACAGCCAGCATCAGATCTGTGTCAAGGCGGGACACTCCAATGTCGAGTCGTTCTTGCCGGCGAACCATGTCCAGTGCCAGACGACGCACACTCCGGCGGGAGCTGGTAAGGAGAACTGGAATATCCGCTGCCAGATGCCGCAAGCGACGGTGACCCAGACGGGCTGGATCGAAAGCCTAGGACAAAGCTTGCACGCACACTGGCTGATGAATATGACGACGACGGGTCCGATGACCTATAGCACGCAGACGACGATGGACATGCAGGGGCAGTGGCAGTCGGCGGACTGCGGCTCGGTGAAGTAGAGACTGCCACGCGTATGCAATAGCGATACACCCAGGGAATACGATGTACAGACTCGATGACGTGCTGCTGACCGGACGCAATAATTTTGATCTCCTGCGTCTGTGTGCGGCACTGATGGTGGTGGTGGGACATTCGTATTTCTTCTACCCAAGCACTTCGGGCTGGGACCCCCTGCTGATCCTGACCCATCACGAGAGCACGGGGTCGCTGGCGGTCTTCACCTTCTTTCTGATCAGCGGCATGCTGGTGTCGGCGAGCTGGGAGCGCGATCCACGCGTGCTACCCTTCCTCGGGCATCGCGTCATGCGTCTGTGGCCGGCGTTGCTGGTCAATGCTCTGCTCCTGACCTTTCTGATCGTGCCCCTGTGGTCGACGGATCTCAGCTATGGCCAAGCTTTGCGCAATCCCGCTTTGTGGCACTGGTTCCGGCACACGCTGACGCTATGGAGTGGGGGGGTGATTCTTGTCCCGCATGCCTTTCTCGGTTTGCCCTTCAAGGAGGTGAGCCCGAACGCCGTCGTCTGGACTTTGTCGCTGGAGTTCAAGGCGTATCTGCTGGTCCTGGCCATGGGTTGGAGCCTGGCCTTCACGCACACCTGGCGTTTCATTCTCGCCATGAGTCTGGCTTTTCTGGCGCTATGGTGGACTTTTTATCATCCTCCGGCTCTGGCCGTCCTCGCCGATTGGGGGCGGCTGGTGCCGGGTTACACGGCGCCGCCGGTGCTTTTCTTTCTGTTCGGCGTGCTGCTGTATCGCTATCGGAGCCGCGTGCTCATCTACGCCTGGCCCCTGCCGTTTTGTGCGCTGGCGACCTATCTGGCGCGCGACACTCGTTGCGGCGAGGCTCTCCTGCTGGTAACCTGGGCCTGGCTGATCCTGTGGCTGGCGGCGTGGCCGCGACTGCGCGTCTGGATACCGGCGCAAGACCGTTCCTACGGCGTCTATCTCTATGCCTTTCCGGTGCAGCAGATGCTGGCCTGCTTGACGCCGCATCTCAATCATTGGCTGAGCCTGTTCCTGGTGCTGCCTACGACCTGGGCCCTGGCCGGGTGGTCCTGGCGTTTCGTCGAACACCCGGCCTTGCTCTGGGTGCGCCGTATCTATCCACGTCCACGGCTGTCCGGCGCATGAGCGAGCTACTCCTGCCCGCCGGTAATCTCGAAAAACTGACCGTGGCTTACGACTACGGCGCCGACGCCGTCTACGCCGGTCTGCCGCGCTATTCCTTGCGCGCACGCCACAATGAATTTCGCCTCGAGCAACTCGCCGCCGCTCTGCAGATCGCGCGGGCGCGCGGTAAGCGACTCTACGCTACCTGCAACATCCTGCCGCACAACGACAAGGTTCGCTCCTTTTTGCGGCAGCTGCAACCGCTGGTCGATCTGCGCCCGGACGCTCTGATCATGGCCGATCCCGGACTGATTCTGCTGGCGCGTGAGCAGTGGCCTGATCTTGCCATTCACCTGTCGGTGCAGGCGAACACCCTCAACTATGCCGCCGTGCGCTTCTGGCAGAAGGTCGGTGTGCGCCGCATCATCTTGTCGCGCGAGCTGTCCTTGACAGAGATCGAGGACATCCGCCAGCAATGCCCGGACATGGAGCTTGAGGTCTTCGTGCACGGCGCCCTGTGCATCGCCTATTCCGGCCGCTGCCTGCTCTCCGGCTATTTCAACCGCCGCGATTCCAATCAGGGCACTTGCACCAACGCCTGCCGCTGGAACTACAAGCTGCGCCCGGGCGACGCCGGTGGAGATGCGATCGCCGCCCCCTTGCACGGCTTCGACCTGCAGCATGAGTTGCAGGCGGACGCGGCTTGCAGCGCCACCGGTCACGTTCGTCATCCTCTCGCGGATGGCGTCTATCAGATCGAGGAGGCGCAACGCCCAGGCGAGTGGATGCCGATCGAGGAAGACGAGCACGGCACTTACATCATGAATTCGCGCGATCTGCGCGCCGTCGAACACGTCGAACGTCTGCTGCAGATCGGCGTCGATGCACTCAAGATCGAAGGGCGGACGAAGTCGCTCTACTATGTCGCCCGCACCGCACAGATCTATCGTCAGGCGATCGATGACGCCTGCGCTGGACGGGCGTTCAACCCGCGCCTGATGACCGACCTCGAGGCTCTCGCCCAGCGTGGGTATACCAGCGGTTTTTTGCAAAGACACTCCGCCGATGCGACCCAGAATTACACCCATGGAAGCTCGCAGAACGGCGCCAGTCAGTACGTCGGTCAGGTTCTGCGTATCGAAGACGGCTGGGCCGTCGTCGACGTCAAGAACCGCTTCGAATGCGGCGATCACCTCGACATCATCCATCCGCAGGGCAATGCCAGCATGACGCTGCAGCGCCTGACCGATCTCGAGGGTGGCGAGTTGACGGTGGCGCCAGGCCATGGCCACCAGGTGCGTCTGGCTCTGGATGCGCGCTTTCAAGGCGCGCTCATCGCCCGCCGCCTACCGGTTTGAAGGCCGTCGGTCGTGACGACGGGCATGGACGATCCCATGCCGACCTTCTATGCTGGAGCCTGCTGGTCCCAAGGAGAGCGCGCATGAAAGCGAAGGTATGGCTGCTGGCGACCGTCCTGCTGCTGGCGGCGGGACAAAGTTCCCTGGCCGACATCTATCGTAAGGTCGAAGATGGTCAGGTCATTTTTTCGGATCACCCTTTCGATGGCGCCGAGAAGATCGATTTGCCGCCTTTGAACACGGTGCCGGCAGAGGTGGCACCGGCGCAGCAGCCGACGGCGAATGCTGCCGCGGCGGGCGCCGACTATCAGATACAGATCCTCTCGCCGGTGGATCAACAGACCTATGGCTATGATCAGGCGATCGCCCTGCAGAGCAAGATGCAGCCGGGTCTGCGTGATGGTGATCACCGTGTCTGGGTTCTCGATGGCCAGCCTTTGCCCGTCGGCCGGCATCAGCTCAAGGGTCTTGAGCGCGGACAGCACGGCGTGCAATTGCAGATCTTTGATCGGCATCAGAAGCTACTCACCCAGAGCAGCGTCACTTTCTTCATTCGCCAGAACTCTGTGCTGGTGCACCCGCATTGAGCATCCAGCCCGCCGAGGTGGCGAAGGTCGCCGCCTGGTCGACCTATTTCGCCCGTCTTTGTGAGCGGCGCGGATGGATGCAGGGGGGGCCGGACTGGGAATCGGCGCGCTCGGCGCAGCAGTGGCCGGCATGGCTGGAGCAGGCGGTGCAGGCGCAGGCGGGCGTGCCGGACGATGAAGCGTCACTGACGCGAGCGTTGCGACGGGTGCGCCAGGAGGCGCAGGCCCGCTTCATTTTTCGCGAGCTCAGCGGCCGTGTCGACGTCGCCGCCAGCTGTGCCGAGATCTCCGCTTTTGCACAAGCCTGTCTGCACTATGTTTGGACGCAGCTCGGGCGCTGGTATGGCCTTCAGGACTGGAGCGTGCTCGGGCTCGGCAAGCTCGGCGGCGGCGAACTCAATCTTTCTTCGGACATCGATCTCATCTTTGTCGCCGCCGATGACGCCGATCTTGAAGCCTGCATCCGCCAGGGCCAAGCGCTGATCCGCGTGCTCGACGCCGTGACCGCCGAAGGGCGGGTCTTTCGTGTCGATATGCGCCTGCGCCCCTGGGGCGAAGGCAGCGCCCTCATGGCGTCGGTCACCAGCATGGAGCGCTACTACGAACAACACGGGCGCGATTGGGAGCGCTATGCCCTGGTCAAGGCGCGCGTCGTCGCCGGTGCCCGTGCCCCGGGTGGCGAACTCCTGCAACGGCTGCGCCCCTTCGTCTTCCGCCGTTATCGAGACTATGGCGCCTACGCCGCGTTGCGGCGCATGAAAGCCTTGATCGAAGGGGAACAGCGGCGGCGTGGTCTCGGCGAGGACATCAAGCTTGGACCTGGCGGGATTCGTGAAGTCGAGTTCATCGTCCAGTTGTTTCAGCTGCTGCACGCCGGTTCCGATCAGCGCCTGCAGACGACGTCCCTGCTCGCCGCCTTGCAGACGGTCGAGGAGCTCGCCCTCCTGCCGTCCGCCACCGTGCAGGATTTGCGCCGCGCCTATCTGTTTTTGCGCCGTCTCGAACACGCCCTGCAGGCGCGCGAGGATCAGCAGACCCAGACCCTGCCAGCCGTAGCCGAGCGCGCCGCCTTAGCGGAAATTCTCGACTACGCCAGTGCCGATGCTCTCGAACGGGCGCTCAGCGAACAGCGTGCGCGGGTGCACGCCATCTTTGTCGCACTGGTGCAAAAACCGGCGCAGCCGAATCCTGTCGGCGAACGCTATCAGAGCTATTTTGCCCTGCCTGCCGAGCTGGCGGGCGGAGCTTTAGGCGAGATGGGTTTTATCGCTGTCGCCGCGGTCGATCAAGGTCTGCGTGCCTTGCTGACGAGCCGCACGGTGAGTTTGTTGACGCGGGAGGCGGCGGAGCGGCTGCAAGCTTTTTTGCCGGCACTGTTGCAGGCGGCGAGCCGCTCGGCGCAGCCTGATCTGGCGGTGCTGCGTCTGCTGCCCCTGGTCGAGGCGGTGCTGCGCCGCAGTGTCTATCTGGCCATGCTGCTCGAGGTCCCGGGTCATCTCGAACGACTCTGCGCCATCGCCATCGCCAGCCCTTGGGTGGCCGATGAACTGGCGCGTTATCCGGCCTTGCTCGATGAGTTTTTGGCAGCTGAAGCGCTGCGCCAGCCACCGACACTGGCGGACTTGCGGCAGTCGCTGGCGGAGGCGCTGCTGCGTTGTCCGGAACAGGATCAGGAAGCGCTTCTTGAGGTGCTGCGTTTCTTCAAGAAAAGCCAGGTGCTACAGATCGCCCTGGCCGATCAGGCGCAGGGGCTGAGCTTGATGCAGGTGAGCGATGCCTTGAGTCGGCTGGCCGAGGTCATCCTCACGCAGGCGGCGACGATGGCGTATGCCGACATGCGCGCCCGCTATGGCGATTGCGCCGATTTCCAGCGGCGGACGATGATCATCGCCTATGGCAAGCTCGGCGGCCTGGAGATGAGCTACAGCAGCGACCTCGATCTCGTCTTTGTGCATGATCTGGCGATGGAGGCGGTGAGCCAGGGACCGGTCGTCCTCGATGCGGCGACCTATGTGGCGCGCTGGGCACAAAAGCTGATCTCGATCCTGCAGGCGCCCATGGCCACCGGCAAGCTCTATGAAGTCGACGTCCGTCTGCGCCCCTCCGGCCACGCCGGGTTGCTGGTCACCAGCTGGACGGCCTATCAGCTCTATCAACAAGAGCACGCCTGGATCTGGGAGCACCAAGCCCTCATCCGCGCGCGACCGGTCTGGGGCGATGCCACCTTGCACGACGCTTTCATCGTCTTGCGCGCGCAGTTGCTGATGCGACAACGCGAGGAAGGAGCCCTGGCGCAGGCGGTGGCGCAGATGCGGCAAAAAATGCTCAGCGAGGGGCAGCATCGTCCGCATCACGACGACGCCGACGATCGCTTTTTTATCAAGCACGATCGCGGAGGTATCGTCGACATCGAATTTATGGTGCAATATAGCGTTCTGGCTTGGTCCTGCCGTGATCCTGAACTGACCTGGTACACGGACAATGTACGCCTCCTCGAAAGATTGGCCGCGCGGCATTTCTTGCGCGCGCAAGATGCCATCGTCCTGCGCGATGCCTATCTCGCCTTTCGTGCGGCGCAGCATCGCCAAGCCTTGGCGCAGGGGCCGGATTTTGTCGCCGCCGCCGATTGGTCGGAGCAGCGCGCTGCGGTGCGTCGCCTGTGGCATGAATTGATCGAACAGCGCGCTGCGGCGCAGGCGCTGACAAGTGGAGAAGTGAAGCAATGAGTATGTCTGATCGTGATGGCCTGATCTGGTATGACGGGCAGATGGTGCCCTGGCGCGAGGCCACCACCCATGTCCTGACCCACACTCTGCACTATGGCATGGGGGTCTTTGAGGGCGTGCGCGCCTATCAGGCTGAACAAGGCACGGCGATTTTCCGTCTGCGCGAGCATACCGGCCGCCTGTTCGACTCGGCGCACATCATGGGCATGAAGATGCCTTATGATCGCGACACCATCGATGCCGCGCAGTGCGCCGTCGTGGCCGCCAACAATCTCCCCGCCGCCTACATCCGTCCGATGGTCTTCTACGGCAGTGAAGGCATGGGCCTGCGCGCCAGCAACCTGCAGGTGCACGTCATCGTCGCCGCCTGGGAGTGGGGCGCTTACATGGGGGCCGAGGCGCTCGAACGCGGCATCAAGGTGTGCACCAGCAGTTTCACCCGGCATCACGTCAACATCTCGATGACGCGCGCCAAGGCCAATGGCCACTACATCAATTCCATGCTCGCCCTGCAGGAAGCGCTCAGCGGCGGCGCCGATGAGGCCTTGCTGCTCGACCCGGAAGGCTATGTCGCCGAAGGCTCGGGAGAGAACTTCTTTCTCGTCCGCGATGGCGTGATCTATACGCCGGAGTTGACCGCCTGTCTCAATGGCATCACCCGTAAATCCATCTTCGCCCTGGCGCAGACGCTCGCCGTGCCGGTGGTCGAA
The DNA here is from genome assembly GCA_021851865.1 of Pseudomonadota bacterium. GTDB lineage: Bacteria > Pseudomonadota > Gammaproteobacteria > Pseudomonadales > Moraxellaceae > JAJZHK01. Next base: position 33,801 of record JAJZBU010000004.1, read on the forward strand.
AAGCGCATCACGCGCGATGAGGTCTACATCGCCGATGAAGCCTTCTTCACCGGCACCGCTGCCGAGGTCACGCCCATCCGCGAACTCGATGGACGCAGTATCGGTATCGGACGGCGTGGTCCGATCACCGAAGCCCTGCAAAAGCTCTATTTCGATGTGGTGCACGGACGTGATCCGCGTTTTGTCGAATGGCTGACCCCCGTCCTTTAAGCGCTGCACGCATCCTCGTCGTCGGCCCTTCCTGGGTCGGCGACATGGTGATGAGCCAGCCGCTGTTCGCGACCTTGCGCGTGCGCCAGCCCGAGATGGCGATCGACGTGCTGGCGCCAGCCTGGAGTCTGCCTCTGCTCGAACGTATGCCGGAGGTGGCGCGGGGCTTGGCGCAGCCCCTAGGACATGGGCGTCTCGGCCTGTGGCGGCGCTGGCAGCAAGGCCGGCACTACGCTGGCGCAGGCTATGCCCAGGCCATCATTCTGCCCAATTCCTGGAAGTCAGCCGTCCTCCCCTGGGCCGCCGGCATCGCCCGGCGTACGGGTTGGCGTGGTGAGTGGCGCTATGGCCTGCTCAACGACCTGCGCCACAACCCGGAACGCTATCCGCGCATGATCGATCGATTTCATGCCCTCGCCTTCGCCGCTACGGAGGCCGTGACGGAAGCGCCGCCACCGCGTCTCCAGGTCGATCGCCAGCGCGCGCTGGCGACGGCGCATGCCTTGCAGCTGCCGCTCGATCGTCCGGTCCTCGGCGTCTGCCCAGGCGCCGAGTTTGGACCATCGAAGCGTTGGCCGGCGCGGCACCACGCGCGTGTCCTGATGACCCTGATCGACCAGGGCTGGCAGGCGTGGATCTTCGGTTCCGCCGCCGATCAAGCGATCGCCGACGACATCGTGCAGCGCCTGCGCCCCGATCATCAGGCGCATGTGCAGCGCCTGACCGGCCGTACGCAGCTGCATGAGGCTGTCGATCTTCTCCTCCTACCGCGTGCGGTGCTCAGCAATGACTCGGGCCTGATGCATGTGGCGGCGGCGGTGGATCCGCAACGGCCGTTGATCGCCCTCTATGGTTCGACGTCGCCCCTGTTTACGCCGCCCCTGGCGGCGGCGGCGAAGTTGCAGCGGCTCGAGCTGCCCTGTTCGCCCTGCTTTGCGCGCGACTGCCCGCTCCGCCATCATGACTGTATGGAGAAGCTGTTGCCGGAGCGGGTGCTGGAGGCTCTCGCATGCGACTCCTTCTGATCAAGACGTCTTCGCTCGGCGACGTCATCCACACCTTCCCGGCGCTCAGCGATGCCTTGCAGGCGCGACCTGATCTGCGTGTCGACTGGGTGGTGGAAGAAGCCTACGCCGAACTGGCGGCCCTGCACCCGGCGGTCGACCGCGTCATTCCCATCGCTTTGCGAAGCTGGCGCCGTCGTCCCTGGTCGCAGGCGTCGCGCCAGGCCTGGGCGGCTTACCGTGCCAGCCTGCGCGTCCACCCCTACGACCTCGTGCTCGACGCTCAGGGTCTGCTCAAGAGCGCTTTTCTCCTGCACGCCGCACCAGCTGGCGGAGCGCGTGTCGGCTTCGATCGCGCCAGCTTGCGTGAACCCTGGGCGAGCTGGTTTTATGATCGCGGCTATGCCGTCGACCGACAGGCGCACGCCGTCGAGCGGACGCGTAGCCTCATGGCTCAGGCTTTGGCCTATACGCAGCAGGGCCGCGGGCGCTATGGTCTGGAAATCGACCCCGATCCGCACTGGCAGGGAGCGGTGTGGTTGCTGCATGGCAGCAGCTGGCCGACCAAACTCTGGTCGCTCGCCGCCTGGCGGCAGCTGGCGCAGGCCCTGCAGGAGCAAGGACAGACGCTGGTGTTGCCCTATGGTCAGGCCGATGAGGAGGCGCGAGCCCGGCACATCGCCGCCGATCAACCGGGAGTGCGCCTCTGGCCGGCCAGCGGTGTCGGTGCTCTGGCGGCGGCGTTGGCGGGGGCGCGTGCCGTGGTCGGCGTCGATACCGGTCTCAGCCATCTGGCAGCGGCTCTCGATCGCCCGGTGCTCGCTCTTTTTGGGCCGACCGCTATCGAGCGCACCGGCCTCTATGGGGCCCACGTCGTGCACGTGCAGGCGCAACTGCCTTGTCAGCCCTGCCGGCAGGAGCGTTGCCGCATTCAGCCGCAAGCCAGCACCGCACCGTGCATGGCCGCCCTCAGCGTGGCGCAGGTGCAATCGGCCTTACAGGATCTGCTATGAAGCAAGCGCTCAGCGCCGTCGTCATCACCCTCAATGAGGCCGCGCGCATCGAGGCCTGTCTGCGCGCCCTGGCCTTCTGCGACGAGATCGTCGTCGTCGATTCCGGCAGTCAGGATGACACTTGCGCCCGCGCTACGGCGCTGGGGGCGCGCGTTGTGCAGCAGGCCTGGCTGGGTTTTGGGCCCCAGAAACAGTTCGCCGTCGAGCAGGCTTGCCACGACTGGGTGCTCTGCGTCGATGCTGACGAACAGGTGAGTCCGGCTCTGGCGCAGGCCATCGTCGCGGCGCTGCAGGCGCCACAGGCGCAGGCCTATCGCTTCGCCCGCTGCAACCGGTTTCTCGGGCGTTGGCTGCGCCACGGCGAAGGCTATCCGGACTGGAGTCTGCGTCTGTTCGATCGTCGACATGGGCGCTGGAGCAGCGACAGCGTTCACGAAAAAGTCGAAGTGCAGGGGCGAGTCGAGACACTGACCGGAGATCTTCTGCACGAATCGCAGGAGAGCATCGCGCGTTATCTGCAGAAGCAGAACCGCTACACCGACCTGCAGGCGACGGCACTACACGCGCGCCGGCGCCGCTTCTCGGCCGCCAAGATGATCTTCAGTCCGCTCTTCCGCTTCTTTCGCTTCTACGTCCTGCGTTCCGGCTGGCGCGATGGCTGGGCGGGTTTCATTCACATCCTCATCGGCTGCCAGAACAGCTTTTTCAAATACGCCAAACTCTATGAGGTGGAACGGATGGCGGCTGACGCCGAGCGCCCACCGACTCAGAAGAGCTGATCGTTGCTGGCAGCGTTCGCCGCGCCACCTGCGGCGGGGATCTTGTCGGCCGGCAGATATTCGGTATAGCCATCCGGGTCATTCGCCGTCGTCGGCTGCGCCGTGTTCTTGTTGAGCCAGACGGCATTGAGATCGGCAGGCTTGCTCCAACCGACCTGGGGCTGACCATTCAGGGCATAAGCCATGAAGCGGTTCCAGATGGGAACGGCGGCGACACCGCCGAATTCACCGCTGCCAAGGGGGCTTGGCGTGTCGTAGCCGACCCAGGTGACCGCCGCCAGGGTGGGACTGTAGCCATCGAACCAGGCGTCGCGCGCCTCATTGGTCGTACCGGTCTTGCCGGCGATGTCGCTGCGTCCTATGGCCAGGGCGCCGCGGCCGGTGCCGTGCACGATGACGTCGCGCAAGATGGAATTGATCTCGAAGGCGATATTGGCCGGGATGACGCGCGGCGCCACGGGTGTGCCGGCGGCGCACTGCGTGCAGACGACGACGGGGTGGGCACGGAAGAGCACTTTGCCGCGGGCGTCGCTGATGTGGTCGATGAAATAGGGGTTGATGCGATGACCGCCGTTGGCGAAGGTGGCGTAGGCGGTGAGCATCTGCAAAGGCAGGACGTCGGCCGAGCCGAGAGCGAGGGTGAGGTTGCGCGGCATCTTGTCGGCGGGCAGACCAAAGCGCCGGCAGTAGTCGATGGCTGTCGGAATGCCGAGGTTCTGCAGGAGACGGATGGAGACGAGGTTGCGCGACAGGTAGAGGGCGCGGCGCAGGGTGATGGGGCCCATGAACTCACCGTCGTCGTTTTGCGGCTGCCACACCTGATCACCGAATTTGAAACTGAGGGGACCATCGTTGATCATGCTCGCCGGGGTATAGCCGTGGTCGAGGGCGGCGGCGTAGATGAAGGGCTTGAGTGACGAGCCGACCTGACGGCCCCCTTGCAGGACGCGATTGAAGGTGCTGGCGAAAAAGTCAAAGCCGCCGACCATGCCCTGGATGGCGCCGTCACGCGGATCGATCGCCACCAGCAGGCCCTGTACTTTTGGCAGCTCGGTGAGTTCCCAGCCATGGTCGCGATAGACGCAGCGGATGATGTCGCCGACCTGCGCCACCTGATCGGCGCGCGTCGGCGGGTAGGTGACGTGACCGTTGGCCAAGGCGCGGCGCGCCCAGGCCAGGCCCGACCAGGGAATGACGATGCTCTCGCCATCGCGCAGCGTCACCGCCAGGTGATCGGGCTGCACGGCGGTGACCAAGCCTGGAATCAGGCCATTGATCGTGTGGCTGCTGGCGAGATCGGCGAGGCTGGCGGCGCGCGCCTCCGGACCGCGATAGCCATGCCGATGGTCATAATCGATGAGGCCGTCGCGTACCGCCAGATTGGCGGCATTCTGCCGATTGCCGTCGACTGTGGTATAGACTTTCCAGCCCGAGGTGTAAATCGCCTCACCATAGCGTTTCACCAGGGTGTCGCGCACCAGTTCGGCGAGATACAGTCCATTGACCTCGGACACCGTGCCGCGGTAGTTGAGGCCGATGGGCGCGTGCACGGCGTGCTCGTATTGCGCCTGGGTGATCGAGCCTAGGTAGCGCATGCGGCCGAGAATCCAGTTGCGTCGTTCCAGGGCGCGCGGCGCATTGTCGACCGGGTTGTAGCGCGAGGGCGCTTTCGGCAAGCCGGCGATGAGCGCCATCTGGTCGATGCTGAGATCGCGGATATTCTTGCCGAAATAGACCTGGGCGGCGGCGGCGATGCCGTAGGCGCGGTGGCCGAGAAAGATCTTGTTGACGTAGAGGGTGAGGATCTCCTGTTTGCTCAACGACTGTTCGATCTCGTGCGCGAGCAGGATCTCGGTGAATTTGCGGGCGAAGGTCCGTTCCTGGCTGAGAAAATAGTTCTTCGCCACCTGCATGGTGATGGTCGAGCCCCCCGACTGACCCAAATGAACGCCGCCGTGCACGATCAGTTCGAGGGTGGCGCGCGCCAAGCCGCGCGGATCGATGCCGGAGTGGGTGAAGAAGTGATTGTCTTCGGCGGCGGTCACGGCTTTGATGAACATCGGCGGAATCTGGCGATAGGTCAGCGGCGTCGTGTGCTCGTCGCCGTACTCGGCGATCAGCTGGCCGTCACGGCTGAGCACCTGCAGCGGCGTCTTGAACTGGAAATGCTTGAGGCTGGCGACGTCGGGCAACTGCGGCAACAGCACGATATAGATACCGCTGGCGATGAGCAGCAGGCCACAAAATGGAAGAAGGAGAACCGTCAACCACCACGGGTATGCGCTAGACTCTTGGGACGTATTCATTAGCAGTCAATGATTTAGCTCGGGTTCAGGCGGATGAGACAGAAGCCCGGGCATTATAAACGCAAAACGCTCTTGAGATCACGTTGCAAAGCTGCTAGGACTAGTATTTAATGTAGTGGTGCATGATTTGATTCTAAGTCTGTATTTTCGATAGAAAAATGAGCAAGGAAGAACCAACGTGCTGCCCTTCCTGAGAAAGAAAACCAATGATCAGCTGGGTCTGGACATCAGTTCGAGCTCGATCAAGATGCTGGAATTGTCGCGCCAGGGCGATCGCTTTCATGTCGAGAGCTATGCCGTCGAGCCTTTGCCGGCGCAGGCGGTGAGCGACGCCAACATCAGCGATGTCGAGGCCGTCGGTGAGGCGCTCGCGCGCCTGATCGCGCGCGCCAAGCCGAGCGTGCGGCGCGCGGCGGTGGCGATGCCGGAGTCGCTGGTATGGACGCGCACGGTCGAAATGGAGGGCTCTCTCAGTGAAGATGAGATGGAGAGCCAGATCCGTGTCGAGGCCGATCAGCTCGTCCCCTTCCCGCTCGATGAAGTGGCGCTGGACTTTGCTGTTCTCGGCCCCTCCGAGAGCAATCCCAATCAGGTCGTCGTGCAGCTGGCCGCCTCGCGCAACGAGAACATCGAATTGCGCAAGGATGCCCTCGAGATCGGCGGTGTCACCGCCAGGACGATCGACCTCGAGTCCTATGCCATGGAGCGAGCTTTCGACCTCATGATCGACAGCATCGATGCGCGTGGCAAGGTCGTCGGTATCGTCGATATCGGCGCGGTGACGACGAACTTTCACGTCATCGCTCAGGATCGCACCCTCTATCAGCGCTCGCAGCTCTTTGGCGGCAAGCAGCTGACCGAAGAGATTCAGCGGCGTTATGGCCTGACGATGGAAGAGGCGGGCATGGTGAAAAAGCACGGTGGCCTGCCGGACAACTATGAACTCGAGGTCTTGCTGCCTTTCAAAGAAGCCGCTGCGCAGCAGGTGCAGCGCTGCTTGCAGCTCTTTTTCTCGTCGACGACACACGCCGATGTCGATCACCTGGTGTTGGCGGGCGGGTCGGCGTCCATCGCCGGGCTGGCGCAGTTGGTGCAGGACAAACTCGGTCGTCCGGTCAGTGTCGCCAACCCCTTCGTCAATATGTCGATCTCCAGTCGGGTCAATGCCGCGGCGTTGAGCATGGACGCCCCGGCACTCATGATCGCCTGCGGCCTGGCGTTGAGGAGTTTTGATTGATGGTCAGAATCAATCTCTTGCCGCACCGTCAGGAGCGGCGCAAAGAACAGCGGGAGACCTTCATCGCCCTGTGCGTGGCGGCGGCAGCCCTGGCGGTGGTCCTGGTCATGCTATGGAATCATGAGGTGGCGGCAGCGCTCGATCTGCAGAACCAGCGCAATGCCTACATCGACGCTGAGACCAGCAAGCTCGACGCCAACATCAAGGCGATCGATGAGATGCACAAGCGCAAGGAGGATCTCCTGCAGCGGATGAAGGTCATCCAGGAACTGCAGGGAAGACGGCCGGTCATCGTGCGCATCTTCGATGAGATGGTGCGCGTCATTCCCAATGGCCTCTACTTGACCAGCCTCGAGCGCCATCAGGACAATTTTCATGTCCAGGGTATCGCCGAGAACACCAATGAAGTCTCGTCCCTGATGCGCAACATCAGCGCTTCTCCCTGGTTCAAGAGTCCACAACTGCACAACGTCGTCGCCAGCAGTACCAAGGACAACGCCGGCGGCGTGCAACCGGGCGCGGATGGCTCGACGCAGCAGCGTTTCGATCTGAGCTTCAGCTTGCAGATCCCGAAGCAATCGGCGACCGATGGCGCCAATCCGCCGACCAAGTCCAAGGGAGGGGCGACGCCATGAAGCTGGAAGATTTGAAGCGGATCGACCTGCAAAAGCTGCAGGCCAGCTGGCGCTCTCTCGATCCGGAGAACATCGGCGCCTGGCCGCTGCCTTTTCGTGTCGGTATCTGGCTGGCCATCGTCGCTGTCCTCCTGTTCGGCGGCTATATGGTGTTCATCACCGGCCAGATCGATGCCCTGCAGCAGGCGCGCGCCGAGGAAGTGACGAAGAAAGCCGACTTCGAGAACAAAGCCTTCAAGGCGGCCAATCTGGCGGTCTATAAAAAGCAGCTCGCCGACATGGAGGAGTCCTTTGGCGCTCTCTTGCGGCAGTTGCCGAAAGAGACCGAAGTCCCGGGCCTGCTCGAAGACATCAGTCAGGCGGCGCTCGGCAGCGGGCTCGACGTGCAGTCGATCAACCTGCAGGCCGAGAAGATGCAGGACTTCTACGCCGAAGACCCGATCCAGATCAAGGTGCAGGGCGACTATCATGCGTTTGGCAGCTTTGTCAGCGCCATCGCCGCCTTGCCGCGCATCGTCACCTTGCATGATTTCAGCATCGCCCCGGTCAGTCACAACGCCACGGCGAGCAGTGGGTCGCCGCTGCTCGGCATGAGCATCACCGCGATGACCTATCGTTATCTCGACAAGGGCGAGCTCGACAAGCTTGACAAGAAGGGCAAGGACAAGGCCGGCAAGGGAGGCGCGAAGTAGTATGCGCAGATCATATCGAGTCCCGGTCATCGTCCTGGCCATTCTAGGCCTGTCGGCCTGTGGCCAGTCGAGCATGGACGAGCTCAAGGGCGAGTTGACCGCCATCACCATGAAGCCGCGCGGCAAGATCGCACCCCTGCCGCAGCCGGTGGTCGTGCCAACGTTCATCTACGCCGCGCATCAGCTGCGCAGTCCGTTTACGCCACCGGGAGCTGCGGTGGCGGCGAATCTGACGCTGGGCAAGAAAGTGGAGCCCGATCCGAATCGACTGCATGAGCCGCTCGAGTCCTATCCGCTCGAGTCGCTGCATATGCGTGGATCACTCGATTGGGCGAAGACGGGGCAGGTGCAGCAGGCCATCGTCGAAGACCCGAACGGCCAGGAGCATCTGGTGCGGGTGGGTAACTATATGGGTAAAAATCAGGGGCGTATCGTGGCCATCACGTCGACGCAGATCGCCTTGATCGAGATCGTGCCGGATGGGCACGGGGGTTGGGTGGAGCGGCCACGCAACCTGCTGATCAGTCCTTCGGGCCGGTGACACTGGAGAATAATGCGATGTCGAACATCACTGAGGAGAAGCGACCGGTGTTCCGGAGTATCTTGGCAAAACAGACGCGCTGGCTGCTGCTGGCGCTGGCCGGTTGGGCGGGAGCGGTGTCGGCGCAGCCGGTGATGCTGCAAAAGGTCGATGTGACCACCTTGCCGGGGGATGAGCTGCAGCTGCTGCTCAGCTTCGATGGCACGCCGCCGCAGGCGGAAGGCTACGCCATCGATCAGCCGGCGCGCATTTCTCTCGATCTGCCCGGGGTGCGTAGCGCCCTGGCCAGCAAATATATCAGCCTGGGTACCGGTAACGCGCAGTCGATGTCGGTGCTCGATACGCCGGCGCGCACGCGTCTGATCATCAAGATGGCGACGATGACCGGCTACAGCGAGCGGGTGCAGGGGCATCAGCTGATCGTGCGTGTCGGTCGTGCCGAAGCGGTGGCGCGTCAGCCGGCCGCGGCGCCGGCCGAGGCGAGAAACGCGCACAGCGTCGAGAACGTCAGTTTCCATCGTGGCGACGACGGTGCTGGTCTGCTCAACCTGACCCTGTCTGACGCCAACGCCATGGTCGACGTCAAGCAGGAAGGCAATCGCATCGTCGCGCATCTGCCTAGCACCAGTCTGCCGAACAAGTTCCGCCATCGCCTCGATGTCACCGATTTTGCGACGCCGGTGCATGACGTCAACATCACCAGCGACCGCCAGGGCACGCTCATCACCGTTGAGCCGCGGGGCGAATTCGAATACCTCGCCTACCAGGCGGACAACCGCTTCACCATCAGCGTCAAGCCACTGACCGCCGATGACAAGGCGAAAAAGAAGGCCTTCGCCTACACCGGTCAGAAGCTCTCGCTCAACTTTCAGGACATCGACGTGCGTTCGGTGCTGCAGTTGATCGCCGACTTCACCAGCCTCAATCTGGTCGCCAGCGACACGGTCACCGGCAAGATCACCCTGCGTCTGCAGAATGTTCCCTGGGATCAGGCCCTCGACCTCATCCTCAAGACCAAGGGTCTGGCCAAGCGCACCATGGGCAATGTCATGCTGGTGGCGCCGGCGGATGAGATCGCGCGGCGCGAGAAGGAGGAGCTCGACGCCAGCCAGCGCAGTGAGGCGCTCGCCCCCCTGCATACCGAGTTCCTGCAGATCAGCTATGCCAAGGCGGAGGAGCTCGCCACCTTGCTCGCCAAGGTCATCAGCAGTCGCGGCAGCGTCAGCACCGACTCGCGCACCAACACCCTGATCATCAATGACACGGCGAAAAAGATCGACGAGATCCGTGAGATGGTGACGCGTCTCGACGTGCCGGTGCGGCAGGTGATGATCGAGGCGCGCGTCGTCCTCGCCAACACCAGCACCGACAAGGAGATGGGGGTCAGCTGGGGTATCGACGGCAGCCAGGTGAATGGCAGCTCGGCCATGCTCTTCGGCGGTTCGAACCAGACCATGCTCGACAGCGCCACTTGGTGGTCGCAGCAGCAGGCTTCGCCGGGCGTGCCGGTGGTGCGCACCATCACCTATCCGCAGAACCTGGCAGTCGACATGAGCGCGCGGCAGACCGGCGGTTCGTCTTTCGCCCTCGGCTTCGTCAATGCGCGCGGCGATCTGCTCAACCTCGAATTGTCCGCTTTCCAGTCGGAAGGGCACGGCGACGTCGTCGCCAGCCCGCGGGTGATGACGGCGGACAACCAGATGGCGCGCATCGCCTCTGGTCAGCAGATTCCCTATCAGCAGGCGACGTCGAGCGGTGCCACCTCGACTTCCTTCAAAAATGCTGAGCTGTCTCTTGAGGTGACGCCGACGATCACGCCGGATGGCCGTATCCAGATGAAGCTGGCGGTCAACAAGGATTCGCCGAGCACAGCGGTGAGCAACAACCAGCTGCTCATCGACACCAACAGCATCAAGACCACCGTCCTGGTCAACGATGGCGAGACCGTCGTTCTCGGCGGCATCTATCAGACGTCGGCGACGCGCGGTGTGCTCAAGGTGCCTCTGCTCGGCGACATCCCCATCCTTGGCGCACTCTTCCGCAAGGACACGGCGATCTCCACCAAGCAAGAGTTGCTGATCTTCATCACGCCGAAGATCTATAACGATGTCGTCGCCAGCCGCTGATCTACAGGCGAAGGTGGCGCGCGTGTTTCTTATCGGCCCGATGGGGGCCGGTAAGAGCACGGTCGGTCGGCAGTTGGCGGAAGCTCTGCACCTCGACTTCTATGACTCCGATCAGGAGATCGAGCGACGTACCGGCGCCGATATCCCGTGGATCTTCGACGTTGAGGGCGAGCAGGGTTTTCGCGATCGCGAAGAGGCGGTGATCGATCTGCTGACGCAAAAGCCGCGCCTGTTGCTGGCGACGGGCGGCGGTGCCGTGTTGCGGCCGGTGAACCGTCAGCGTCTGCACGAGCGCGGTTTCGTCATCTACCTCAAGGCGCGCGTCGAGCAGCAGCTGGAGCGCACCGCACGCGATCGTCATCGTCCCCTGCTGCGTACCGCCGACCCCGAGGCACGCCTGCGCGAGCTCATGCTGCAGCGCGAGCCCTTGTACCGCGAGACGGCGCATCTCATCATCGACACCGAGGGCGGATTGGCGCGTGACGTCACCGCCCGCATCATCAAACAGATGCGCGCTTAATCTAGGCAGCGATTTGGCATACAATGACCGCCTTGTCTGCGCTCGAGAGGTTCGCATGATCACGGTTGAGGTCGCGCTACCAGGCCGCGCCTATCCCATCCACATCGCCGCGGGCCTGTTGGCGCGCGCTGATCTGCTCTTGCCGCACATCCCGGGTCGACAGGTTCTGGTGGTGAGCAACCCTACGGTGGCCGCTCTCTACATGGCGCCGCTGCGCGCTACCTTGCAGGCGGCGGGATTGCGCGTCGCCGAGCATCTGCTGCCCGACGGCGAGGTCTATAAGGATCTTGAGCACGTCGCCGGTATCTTCGACACTCTGCTCGCTGAAAACATGGACCGGCGCTGCACGGTGCTCGCTCTCGGCGGTGGCGTCGTCGGTGACATGGCCGGGTTCGCCGCCGCCTGCTATCAGCGCGGGGTGAATTTCATCCAGGTGCCGACCACCCTGCTGGCGCAGGTCGACTCCAGTGTCGGCGGCAAGACCGGCGTCAACCATGCGCGCGGCAAGAACATGATCGGCGCCTTCAAGCAGCCGTCCTTGGTGTTGATCGATACCGCGGTTCTGGCGACCTTGCCGCGCCGCGAGTTGGCGGCGGGACTGGCGGAAGTCATCAAGTACGGGCTCATCCGCGACGCCGACTTCCTGCACTGGCTGGGCGCGCACGCCGACGCGCTGCTGCAGGGCGAACCACAGGCGCTGGCGCAGGCCATCGCCGTCAGCTGTCGGCACAAGGCCGCGGTCGTCATCGCCGATGAATTCGAGCAGGGCGAGCGCGCCTTGCTCAACCTCGGACATACCTTCGGGCACGCCATCGAGACCCATACCGGCTATGGCAGCTGGTTGCATGGCGAGGCCGTCGCCGTCGGCATGCTGATGGCAGCGCGCATGTCGCAAGGGCGCGGTGATCTGAGCGCTGACGAGGTCGCCGGGCTTGAGGATCTGCTGCGTCGCTGTGGTCTGCCGACGCAAGCACCGGCGATGCAGGCGGCCGACTTCCAAAGCTGGATGGCGCACGACAAAAAAGTGCTCGATGGCCGCCAACGCTTGGTGTTGCTGCGCGCCCTCGGGCATGCTGAAGTGGTCGAGGTCGACGCTGATGAGCTGCACCGGGCTTTGCTGGAGATGCTGCATGCGTAGCGCCGTCCTCAGCAGCATCGTTCTGGCGCTCGCCAGCGTTCTCATCGCTGGCGTCTATGTGGCGCAGGAACAACAGGTCGAGGACGTCTCGGCGAGCGACATCCCTCTCGATCTGCCGGGACCGACGCCGGCCGTCCAGCTCGCGCACGACAAGAACCTCGGTGAGTTTGCCGAGGACATCGTGCCACGCGTGCAGGCGGTGGCGCATCAGTTGCTGTTGACGGCGACGGCGGCGACCGGCGGCGACCACAATGCCGCCTTTCATGACGCCGCCTGGTGGGCGCAGCGCAATCCACAGCATTGGGTCGTGCAGGTGCTGGCGTCGGGCAATGAGCAGGCCGTGCAGCAGTACATCGCCGCCGCCAGCGATACCGACCAGTACAGCTATTATCAGGATGTCAGCGCCGGCCAACCCTGGTACATCGTGGTCTACGGTGACTACCCGACGCAGGCGATCGCTGCCGGTGTCGCTGAAACGCATGATTTTGGCAGCAGCGCGCGTCCCGATGCGCGCAGTGTCGCGATGATTCAGGCCGATCAAGTGGCGGCGACCGCCCAGGGGACGCCGACCCCGACCCCGACGCCGACGCCGACGCCGACGCCGACGCAACCGTGAGACCCAGTGGCGGGCAGATTTGGGGGTGTTTGCCCTTGTCGTCATAAGCTAGTAATATAGTCTGCCTTTTTTGTGGCCTTCGGCCTGCCTCGTACAGGCCCGCCTTCCTTAACGCTCTGTTTTTTAAGGGTGCTGCCCATGCAAGAAGCTGCCCGCGCGAAGGGGCTCTACAGCCCTGATGATGTCCGCGATAATTGTGGATTCGGAATGATCGCGCATCGTCGCGGCGAAGCCAGCCACGACCTGGTCAGGACGGCCATACATTCGCTCAGCTGCATGACGCACCGAGGCGCCATCGCGGCCGATGGCAAGACGGGTGACGGCTGCGGGCTCATGCTGAAGATGCCGCAGAAGTTTTTCCGCACGATCGCGGAAGAGCAGTGGGAGGCGACCCTGTCGCCGGTCTTCGCCGTCGGCATGGTCTTTCTCCATCCCGACGCCGCCATGGCCGCCGAGGCGCAGCGCGTGCTCGGTGAGCAGATCCGCGCCGAAGGCCTGCAGATCGTCGGCTGGCGGCCTCTGCCGGTGAATCCCGAGGTTTGCGGCGAGATCGCCCGGCGCAGTCTGCCGCAGTTCCAGCAGGTCTTCGTCGACGCCCCCGGTCATGACGAGGCCAGCTGCAATCGCAAGCTCTTCCTGGCGCGCCGGCGTGCCGAGCAGCGACTGGCCAGCGACGAGTATTTCTACGTGCCATCGCTATCGGCGAGCGTCGTGGTCTACAAGGGTCTGGTCATGCCCGCCGACCTGACCCACTTCTACACAGACCTCGCCGATGAACGGCTGACGTCTTCCATCGTCGTCTTCCATCAGCGCTTCTCCACCAACACCCTGCCGCGTTGGCCGCTGGCGCATCCTTTCCGCTATCTCGCGCACAATGGCGAGATCAACACGATCAGCGGCAATCGCGCCTGGGCCATGGCGCGCGCGCCGAAGTTCGTCAATCCCTTGCTGCCTGGGGTGGAAAAATTTCATCCCCTCGTCAACCTGCGCGGCTCCGACTCCTCCAGCATGGACAATATGCTGGAAATTCTGATCAGTGGCGGCATGGATCTCTTCCGCGCCCTGCGTCTGATGGTGCCGCCGGCTTGGCAGAACGTCGAGACCATGGACGCCGATCTGCGCGCCTTTTATGAATACAACTCCAAGCACATGGAAGCCTGGGATGGCCCTGCCGGCATCGTCACCACGGATGGCCGCTACGCCGTCTGCATGCTCGATCGCAATGGTCTGCGGCCTTCCCGTTGGGTCATCACGCGCAATGGCTACATCACCCTGGCGTCGGAGATCGGCGTCTGGGACTATCGCCCCGAAGAAGTGGTGGCCAAAGGTCGCGTCGGGCCAGGACAGATCCTCGCCGTCGACACGCAAAGCGGTGAGCTCTTGCGGACCGCCGACATCGACGCCCGCCTCAAGGCGGCGCATCCCTACAAGGACTGGCTGCGCACCCAAGTGCTGCGCATCGACCACGACGAAGAAGTGGAGAAGGAATTCTGCCGTTACGCCGACGCTGAACAGCTGAAAGTGCAGCAAAAGCTCTTTCTGATGAGCATGGAAGAGCGTGACCAGATTCTGCGGCCGCTCGCCGAGGTCGGTCAGGAAGCCGTCGGTTCAATGGGCGATGACACGCCGATGGCGGTCTTGTCCCTGCGTGAACGTCATCTCGCCGACTATTTCCGCCAGCAGTTCGCTCAGGTCACCAACCCTCCGATCGATCCGCTGCGCGAAGCCATCGTCATGTCGCTCGAGACTTGCCTCGGTGCCGAGCAGCACGTTTTCGAAGTCGCGCCCAAGCACGCTGATCGTGCCATCCTGGCGTCGCCGGTGCTGTCGCACAGCAAGATGGAGCAGATCCGTAATATCGATCGCCCGGGCTACCGTTTGCAGCAGATCGATCTGTTCTATGCGCCTGAACGGGGTCTGCGCGCCGCCATCGAGGACCTTTGCCGCGTCGCCGAAAGCGCCGTGCGTTCCGGTGTCACCCTGCTTTTGCTCAGCGACCGCAAGGTGCAGCGCGACCTCTTGCCGATACATGCCTTGCTGGCGACCGGCGCTGTGCATCACCACCTGATCGATTGTGGTCTGCGTTGCGACGCCAACGTGCTGCTGGAGACCGGTACGGCGCGCGATCCGCACCACTTTGCCACCCTCATCGGTTTCGGTGCCACCGCCATCTACCCCTATCTCGCCTACGATGTCATCCATGACATGGTGCGCACCGGCGAACTGCTCGGCGATCCGCTCGAGCTGCAGTCGAATTATCGCAAAGGCCTCAACAAGGGCCTGCTCAAGATCCTCTCCAAGATGGGCATCTCGACGGTGGCTTCTTACCGTGGCGCCCAGCTCTTTGAAGCGGTCGGTCTCGCCAGCGAAGTGGTCAATCTCTGCTTCCGTGGCGTCGCCAGTCGCATCGAGGGAGCCGGTTTTGCTGAACTCGAGCAGGACCAGAAGGCCTTGCAGGAACTCGCCTTCAAGGTGCGTCAGCCGGTCGATGTCGGCGGTGTGCTCAAATTCGTCCACGGCAAGGAATACCACGCCTTCAATCCTGATGTCATCGCCGACTTGCATCGAGCCGTGCACTCCGGCGATTACCAACATTATCGCCAGTACGCCGATCGGGTGAATGGTCGTCCGGTGGCGACCTTGCGCGATCTCATGGTGCCGAAGGCCGGCCTCACCCCGATCGACCTGGCGCAGGTGGAAGGCATCGAAGCCATCCTGCCGCGTTTCGACTCGGCCGGCATGTCCCTCGGCGCTCTGTCGCCGGAGGCGCACGAGTCCATCGCCATCGCCATGAACACCCTGGGTGGGCGTTCCAACTCCGGTGAGGGCGGCGAGGATCCGGCGCGTTACGGCACCTTGCGCAACTCCAAGATCAAGCAGGTGGCGTCGGGACGTTTCGGCGTCACGCCGGCCTACCTGATGTCAGCGGAAGTTCTGCAGATCAAGGTGGCGCAGGGCGCCAAGCCGGGTGAAGGCGGGCAGTTGCCGGGGGGCAAGGTCAATGCTCTCATCGCGCGTCTGCGCTACTCGGTGCCGGGGGTCACGCTGATCTCGCCGCCGCCGCATCATGACATCTATTCGATCGAGGATCTGGCACAGCTGATCTTCGATCTGAAACAGGTCAATCCGCAGGCGCAAGTGTCGGTGAAGCTGGTCTCTGAGCCCGGTGTCGGCACCATCGCCGCCGGCGTCGCCAAGGCCTATGCCGATTTCATCACCATCTCGGGCTATGATGGCGGCACCGCGGCCTCGCCCTTAAGTTCCATTCATTACGCCGGCTCGCCTTGGGAATTGGGGATTGCCGAAGCGCAACAGGCGCTGTGCGCCAACGATCTGCGCGGCAAGGTGCGGGTGCAGACCGATGGCGGCCTCAAGACCGGCCTCGACGTCGTCAAGGCGGCCATCCTCGGCGCCGAGTCCTTCGGCTTCGGCACGACGCCGATGGTCGCTCTCGGCTGCAAATATCTGCGCATCTGTCATCTCAACAACTGCGCCACCGGCGTCGCCACACAACGCGAAGATCTGCGCGAACAGCACTACATCGGCGAGCCGGAGATGTTGATGAACTTCTTCCGCTTCGTCGCCATGGAGACGCGCGAGTGGATGGCTCGCTTCGGCGTGCGTTCCTTGGCGGAGCTCATCGGGCGCACCGATCTTCTCGAGATTCTGCCGGGTGTGACGAGCAAGCATCAGCGCCTCGATCTGCGTCCCCTTCTCGCCAATCCGCACGTGCAGGACAAACCGCAGTTCTGTCAGGTGGAGCGCAATCAGCCTTTCGATCAGGGAATCCTGGCCGAGCGCATGGTCGCGGCGATCCTGCCGGCCATCGAAAAGAGGTCGGGCGGCGTGTTCGAGTTCAAGGTCGGCAACTGCGATCGCTCCCTCGGTGCCCGCCTGTCCGGTGAAATCGCGCGGCGTTATGGCGATCTTGGCATGCAGTCCACCCCGATCGAGCTGCGCCTGACCGGCACCGCCGGCCAGAGCTTCGGCGTGTGGAACGCCGGGGGGCTGCACATGCACCTCGAAGGCGACGCCAATGACTACGTCGGCAAGGGCATGGCCGGTGGTAAGCTGGTCATCGTGCCGCCGACGGGATCACCCTTCGCCTCGCAGGAGACGGCCATCATCGGCAATACCTGTCTTTATGGCGCCACCGGCGGACGGCTGTTCGCGGCCGGCACTGCCGGCGAGCGCTTTGCCGTGCGCAACTCCGGCTGCCACGCCGTCATCGAAGGCGCCGGCGATCACTGCTGTGAATATATGACCGGTGGCCTGGTCACCGTCCTCGGGCGCACCGGCCTCAATTTCGGCGCCGGCATGACCGGCGGCTTCGCCTACGTCCTCGATCTCGAGAACGACTTCTTCGACCGCTGCAATCATGAGCTGATCGATCTGCATCGCATCAGCACCGAGCCGATGGAAGCGCACCGGCATCATCTGCGCGAAGTGCTCGAAGAATACGTCGCCGAGACCGACAGTGCCTGGGGACGTTCGCTCCTGCAGCGATTCGATGAGATGGCGCGCAAGTTCTGGTTGGTCAAGCCAAAGGCGGCCAACATGAAAGAGCTGCTCAACAGCGTACGCCGTAATCCGATGTGACGGGTGCATCCGAACCGAGGTCTGAACCATGACAGAACGCTTGAACAATGACTTTCAGTTTCTCGATGTACCGCGTCAGGATCCGCGCAAGAAGGATGATGCGGTACGCAAGAGCGAGTTTGTCGAGATCTATCATCCTTTCGAGAACAAGGAAGCGCAAGCGCAGGCGCATCGCTGCCTGGGCTGTGGCAATCCTTATTGCGAATGGAAATGTCCGGTACACAACTACATCCCGAACTGGTTGAAGCTGGTCGCCGACGGCAACCTCTTTCTCGCCGCCGAGCTCTGCCATCAGACCAATACCTTGCCCGAGGTCTGTGGTCGCGTCTGCCCGCAGGACCGCCTGTGTGAAGGCGCCTGCACCCTCAACGACGGCTTCGGCGCCGTCACCATCGGCAGCAGCGAGAAGTACATCGTCGACACCGCCTTCGCCCTGGGCTGGCGTCCGGACATGTCGAAGGTGCGCTGGACGGACAAGCGTGTGGCGATCATCGGCGCCGGTCCAGCGGGCCTCGCCTGCGCCGACGTCCTCGTGCGCCAGGGGGTGAAGCCGGTGGTCTTCGACCGCCATCCCGAGATCGGCGGTCTGCTCACCTTTGGCATTCCCGAGTTCAAGATGGAAAAGCGGGTGATGGAGCAGCGGCGTGAGATCTTCACCGGCATGGGCATCGAGTTTCGTCTCAATACCGAGATAGGTCGCGATCTCAGCATGGCCGACCTGCTGCGCGATTACGACGCCGTCTTCATGGGCATGGGCGCCTACACCGCCATGCAGGGCGGTTTTCCTGGCGAAGACCTGCACGGCGTCTATGACGCTCTCGACTACCTCATCGCCAATGTCCGCCACTGGCGCGGCTACGAGACGGAAGGCGACGTCTACATCGATCTGCAGGGACAGCGCGTCGTCGTCCTCGGTGGCGGCGACACCGCCATGGATTGCAACCGCACCAGCATTCGGCAGCAGGCGGCGGCGGTGACTTGCGTCTATCGCCGTGATGAAGAAAATATGCCGGGCTCGCGGCGGGAAGTGCGCAATGCGCGCGAAGAGGGTGTGCAGTTTCTGTTCAACCGTCAGCCGATCGCCCTGCTTGGCGACGACCAGGGGCGGGTGACCGGGGTCAAGGTCGTGGAAACCCGTCTCGGCGAGCCCGACGCGCGCGGCCGCCGCAGCCCTGAGCCGATCCCCGGTTCGGAGCAGATTCTGCCTGCTGACGCCGTCATCCTCGCCTTCGGTTTCCGACCGAGCCCGGCGCCGTGGTTCGCTGAGCATGGCATCGAAATCGACGCGCAAGGCCGTGTCCTGGCGCCGGAAGAAGGGCATTTCGCTTTCCAGACGCAGCATCCGCAGGTTTTTGCCGGCGGCGACATGGTGCGCGGTTCCGATCTCGTCGTCACCGCGATCTGGGAAGGGCGACAAGCGGCCCAGGGTATCCTCGACTATCTCGAGGTCTAAAAACCGGCATGGCGCCGGTGAGGGAGGATGAGTGTATGGCCGAGTTACACAATGATCGTTTCTTGCGTGCCCTACAGGGGCAGGCGGTGGACCGTACACCCGTCTGGATGATGCGTCAGGCCGGGCGCTATCTGCCGGAGTATCGCGCGTCGCGGGCGCGTGCCGGTAGCTTTCTCGATCTTTGCAAAAACCCCGAGTTGGCCTGCGAGGTCACCCTGCAGCCGCTTGCCCGCTATGAGCTCGATGCCGCCATCCTCTTCTCCGACATCCTGACCATCCCCGACGCCATGGGCCTCGGCCTCTATTTCGAAGAAGGCGAAGGGCCACGCTTTCGGCATCCGGTGCGCACCGAGGCCGACATCCTCGCTTTGCCGCAGCTACGCGCCGAGGTCGATCTCGACTACGTCATGCAGGCGGTCACGACGATACGCTCGGCCCTCGCCGGTCGCGTGCCGCTGATCGGCTTTTCCGGCTCGCCCTGGACCCTCGCCTGCTACATGGTGCAAGGCGGCAGCAGCCGCGATTTCCGGCAGATCAAGACCCTGCTCTATCGCAGCCCGGAGCTGATGCACGCCCTGCTCGAACGTCTCGCCGTGGCCGTCACCGACTATCTTAATGCCCAGATCCGTGCCGGCGCCCAGGCGGTGCAGATTTTTGACACCTGGGGCGGGGTGCTGGCGGAAGGCGCTTATCAGGCCTTCTCGCTCGCCTATATGCAGCGCATCGTCGCCGGTCTCCTGCGCGAGCATGAGGGACGTCGCGTCCCGGTCATCCTTTTCACCAAAGGTGGCGGTGGCTGGCTCGAGGCCTTGTCGGCGAGCGGCGCCGACGCCATCGGACTGGACTGGACGGTGCACCTTGGCGACGCCCGTCGCCGCGTTGCCGGCCGTTGTGCCTTGCAAGGCAATATGGATCCCGCCGTGCTCTATGCCGAACCGGCGACGATCCGCGCCGAGGTGGCGCGTCTGCTCGAGCAGTATGGCGCCGGCCCGGGCCATGTCTTCAATCTCGGTCATGGCATCGAACAGCACGTCGATCCTGACGCGCCCAAGGTCTTCATCGACGCTGTGCATGAGCTGAGCGCCGGCTACCACGGCTGACGCTGGGAGGAGTTATGGCCGGCCTGCAAAGTCTGCGCGACCTGCGTCGTCTGCGTGAGATCCTGGGGGTGCTCATCCTCTATGGATTCGATGATTTTTTGCAATGGGTCGGCCTCGGCCGCCAGGCCTCCGTCATCAACCGCCTCCTGCGCCGTCAAGCGCCCCCCGGGCTCGCGCGTCTGCCGCGCGAGCAGCGCGCGCGCCTGGCGCTCGAGGAACTTGGGCCCACCTTCGTCAAGCTCGGCCAGATTCTGGCGACGCGCGTCGATCTGCTGCCCATGGAGTGGATCGTCGAGCTCGAAAAGCTGCAAAACCATGTCGCCGCTCAGCCTTTCAGCGAACTGCGCGCGGCGGTTGAACAGAGTCTGGGACGGCCGCTCAAAACGGTCTTTCTTGAGGTCGAGGAAGAGGCTTTGGGCAGCGCTTCGATGGCGCAGGTGCACCGCGCCCGTCTCCTCGACGGCAGCCCGGTCGTCTTAAAGATCCGTCGCCCCGGACTGCGTGAGCGCGTCGATGCCGATATGCGCCTGCTGCAGCAGCTGGTGGCGATCGCCGAGAGCCAGTCGCCGGAGTGGCGGCATTTTCAGCCTTTGGCGCTGTTGCGCGAGTTTCGTCGTTCCCTGGCGCGGGAGATGGACTTTTCTGTCGAAGCGCGCGCCGCCGAGCGCATCGCGGCACATCTGGCCGCCTGCGATTATGTGCAGATCCCGCGTGTGTACTGGGACTATACCTCGGAGGCGCTCAACGTTCAGGAGCTGATCGAAGGCATTCCGGCGACCGACATCGCTGCTCTCGACGCCGCCGGCCACCGGCGCGAGGTGATCGCGCGCCGCTGCGCCGCCGTGGTGTGGAAGATGATGCTCGAGGACGGGTATTTTCATGCCGATCCGCACCCGGGCAACTTTCTCATCCTGCCCGGGGATCGTATCGCCCTGCTCGATTTCGGCATGATTGGACGCCTCGGCAGCTGGCGTCGTGAACAGTTGCTGCGGCTGGTGCGCGGCATCCTCCAGCAGGAACCGGAAGTGGTCACCCAGGTGTTGCTGGAGTGGAGCGCGGGCCTGCCCATGCAGCGCGATCTGCTCAATGGCGAGGTGAGCGGCTTCATCGAACGCTTTGACGGCGTCGCGCTCGAGAACCTCGACATCGCGGCGCTCCTGCATGATATCGCGAGCATCCTGCGCCATCATGGCGTCGGCCTGCCCAGCGACATCGCCTTGTTGATCAAGGCGTGCTTGACCCTGGAAGGTTTTGGCCGCTCTCTCGCGCCGCGTTTTGACCTCATGCAAGAAGCCATTCCCTTGCTGCGCAAGACCTTGCGCGGACGCTATGCCCCGAAAAAATTGGCGCGCGCCCTGCGCACCCGCGCCTTGGACATGGTCGAGCGCGTCTACCATCCTGGTAGCGTCAGCGCGCTGTCTGGCGCGCCCTACATGTCATCGGGCTTGCGTCCGCAGGAGATCGATCATTGGGTGACGCGCTTCGAAAGAGCCGCCGCCCGCCAGACCAGCGCCACCCTCATCGCTGGCATCGCCATCGCTGGTGGCCTTCTCGCCCTGCTACCGCGCGGTCCGCATCTGCTCGGTGTCCAGATCCTAGGCTGGCTCTTCCTGCTGGCGTCCGCCCTCTACGGTGGCTGGCTCTGGCTGGCGCAGTGGTGGGTCTTGCGCGGCCGCGAGTGAGCCCATTCAGGGCTGGGCGTCGGTCGTCGTCGCAGCGGCGTCAGGAGCGAGGGTAGGCGGGCTCAGAGCATCCGGATCGTCGTGCCGTCCATTCCACTCGCAGGTGCCGGCGGTCGGTGGCGATTGCGTGCCGATGGCATAGTGACCGACGCGCTCGAAGCCGTGCGCCACCGCTGCTTCCATCTTGTCGACGGCTTTGGCCATGCGCTGCTGCGGCGGAATCGCCGGGATGATGAGGTCATGCGCCAGAATCTGCAACTGGGCGCGCATGCGATCGGGCTGAAACACCGCCATGCGATGCTGCAGCACATAGGCCATGTCACCTTCCTTGAAGATGAGAAAGCCGTAGTAATAGTGTTTGTCGACGTCCTTGCGGTCGGGTGAGTCTTTCGGCCGCATGAGCAGGGTGTCGACGGCGAACAGCCCCTCATGGCCGCGCACCCGCACGAAGACCTTGCCGCGCTCCTTGATCAGCTTGATGCGACCGGAGGCCGGCATGATCGTGCGCAGGTAGTTGGAGTAGACGATCTCGGCGATGGTGCGATCTGCGGCAAAAGGCGGAATGCGCGCGTAGGGACTCTCATTGATCCGCAGATCATCGATGCGGAAGAAGCGGTTCTCGGCATCCCAGATGCTGAGCGAGTCGCCGACGTGGTCACAGGCCTCGGTCAAGGTGACCTGTCCACGAAAGGTATTGCTGAACAGCGGCAGGGTATAGGCGCGCTGTGGCGCATGATAGTAGCCCTGGGTTTGCACTTTGGTGCTGGCGCAGGCGGCCAACATCAAGCTGACGCAGGTCAGGCTTATTTTTTTTATGATTCTGCTCACGGCGTCACTTCTCCAGGGCATCCCAGCGTTCGAGAAGATCGATCAGGGTGTCCTCGATGACGACCAGGCGATCTCCTGCTTCCTTTGCCCGCCTATTGTCAAGGAAGAATGTCGGGTCGTCCATTTGTTCTTGTAACTGCGCCTGTTCCTGTTCGAGCGCGGCGATCTGTGCCGGAATGGCGGCCAGCTCGCGCTGTTCCTTGTTACTCAGTTTGTGCGGGCGCGCCGGGGCTGTCGCCGGCTTGCGTGGACGTGTCGCGGGCGACGGCGTGACGACGCTGTTCGGGCGCTGGCGCAGCAGGTCCTGGTAACCGCCGATGTACTCCTCGACCCGTCCCTGGCCGTCGAAGTACCAGATCGAATCGACGACCTGATCGAGGAAGGCGCGATCATGCGAGATCAACAGCAAGGTGCCGGTGAATTGCGCCAGGCGGTCTTCGAGCAGCTCCAGGGTTTCGAGGTCGAGGTCGTTGGTCGGTTCGTCGAGGATGAGCAGATTGCATGGGCGGGCGAGCAGGCGCGCCAGCAGCAGACGGTTGCGCTCGCCGCCGGAGAGGCTGCGTACCGGCGAGCGCGCGCGGCGAGCGGTGAAAAGGAAGTCCTGCAGATAAGACATGATGTGGACGTCGCGATCGGCGACGCGCACATGATCGGAACCGCCGGCGACGCTGTCGATGACGCTGGCCTCGGGGTCGAGGCTCTCGCGATGCTGATCGAAATACGCCGTCTGCAGTCGCGTCCCCTGGCGCAGATGGCCGTGCGTCGGTGACAACTCGCCGAGAAGCAGGCGGATCAGGGTCGACTTGCCGACGCCATTGTCTCCGACCAGGCCGATGCGGTCGCCGCGCAGCACCGTGGCAGAAAAGTCATCGATCAGCGGGCGCGCATCGAAACCATAGCTGAGATGCTCGATGGCCAGCACCAAGCGCCCGGAGCGTTCGGCGTCGCTGATCTGGAATTGCGCTTGTCCCTGCCGCTGCCGTTGTTCGGCCTTTTCCTGGCGCAGGCCGAGGAGGGCGCGCACACGACCTTCATTGCGGGTGCGCCGCGCCTCGATCCCCTGGCGGATCCAGACCTCCTCCTCGGCCAAGCGGCGATCGAAGAGTGCGCGCTCGCGGCTTTCATTGGCCAGACGCTGGGTACGGCGCTGCAGCGCTTGATCGTAGCCGCAGCGGTAGTCGTGCACCTGGCCGCGATCGATTTCCCAGACGCGTTCGCCGATGGCGCGCAGGAAAGCGCGATCATGGCTGATGACGATGAGGGCGCCGCGCCAGTTCAGCAGGTGCTGCGTCAGCCACTCGATGCTGCTGATGTCGAGGTGGTTGGTCGGTTCGTCGAGGAGCAGGACATCGGGCTCGCTCGCCAGGGCACAGGCGAGCAGCACGCGGCGCTTGCGGCCACCGGACAAGGTGGCAAAATCGACGTCGGCGGCGAGCTCGAGGCGCGCCAACCAATGCCGCGCTGCCTGCTCGCGTTGATAGGGCTCGCGCGTCTGGTCCATGGCCAGGGCCGCCTCGACGACGGCGAGGGTAGGGCCTTGCAGCGCGGTCGGGATGTCTTGCGGCAGGGTGGCGATACGCAGCGACTGCCGCTGGATGAGTTCGCCGGCGTCGAGAGCGATCTGACCGGCGATGACGCCGAGCAGAGAGGACTTGCCGGCGCCGTTGCGACCGATGACGACGATGCGCTCGCCCTCCTGGACCCCGAGGTTGACGTGATCGAGCAAGGCGCCATCGCCACAGGCGAGTTGTGCGTCTTTCAGGGTGAGCAGGGTCATGCTTGTCAGTCTCCAGGAAAGCAGGGATGATACGCCGGGTGCGACACCCATGGGGAGGCAGAATGGATCGTATCGACCGACTGGAGAGCCAGCTGGCCTTTCAGGATGATCTGCTCGAGACGCTCAATCGTCTGGTGGCGGAGCAGCAGACCAGCCTGCTACTGCTGCATCGCGAGATCATCGCCTTGCGCCAGCGCGTGCAGCAGATCGAAGGGCCGGTGGTGGTCAGCGCCAATGAGCCGCCACCGCCGCATTACTGATCAAGCGGAGGGTTGCGCACGTTTTTTCGGCACCCAGGCCCAGATCATCTCGCAGCGGATCGGCGATTCGCCACGGTCATCGTAGACCACGGTGTCGACCACGATCTCGCCCTTGGGCAGGTTGCGCAGTTGCTCGATCTGGGCAGGCTGCAGTTGCGCCACGGCGCGCATGCTGCCGACGCTGCGCTGCAGGAATTCGACTTTGAGACTCTTGATCAGCGGCAGGCTGTGGTCGGGCAGATTCATGCCGACGACGAAGCCACTGGCGGTTTCGGCGAGCAGCGCCATGGCGGCGGCGTGCACGCCCTTGATGTGATTCTGCACCGGCCGGCGGTTGCGCAGGGAGACCACCACCTCTTCGGCGCTGAGCACCTCATAGAGCAGTCCGCTGGTGCCGACAAAGGGAACGACCCGCCCCAGAATGCGCGAGATGATGGCAGGACGCAGCGCCTGCGGAATGAAACTGAGGCGGTCGAGGGTGCGGGTCAGGCTGTTCTTGAAGGGCATGCCGGTCAATCCTTGAAATTGTTGAACTGCAGGGGCAGTCCGAATGAGTGTTCACGCAACAAGGCCATCACCGCCTGCAAGCTGTCTTTCTTCTTGTCGCTGACGCGGACCTTGTCGCCCTGGATGGAGGCCTGCACCTTCAAGCCTTCTTCCTTGATCAGCTTGACGATCTTCTTGGCGCTCTCCTGATCGAGACCATCCTTGAGCGTGATGGTTTGCAGCATGCGCCGGCCCGAGGCCTGCATGTCCTTGATCTCCATCACCTGTGGATCGATGCGGCGCTTGATCAGATGCGCCTCGAGCATGGCGCGCAGCTGGTCGACCTGAAAATCGGAGGTGGCGCTGAGCTGAATCTCGTGGTTTTTTTCCTTGAGCTCGATGCTCGCCTCGCTGCCGCGAAAATCGAAGCGCGTGGCGATCTCCTTGCTGGTATTGTTCACCGCATGGGCGATCTCGAACATTTCCAGTTCCGAGACGATATCGAAAGATGGCATGGTAATCTCTCCGCAATGGCGGCGATTTAACATGCTGAACGACGATTGTGCAAGAGCTCTGATCGGGTATCATGCCGATGTCGCCGCTTAGGATCTCAGCATGCTCGAGCACCACATCATTCCCGTGACCACTTTTGCCCAGAACTGCACCTTGCTCTGGTGTCAACAGACGCACGCCGCCGTTCTCGTCGACGCTGGCGGCGAGCCCGAGCGTCTCCTCGCCGCGGTGGCGCAGCGGCAGTTGCAATTGCAGGCGCTCTGGGTGACGCACGGTCATGTCGATCACGTCGGTGCGGTCGGCGATCTGGCGCACCGCTTGCAGATACCGGTCATCGGGCCGGGCATCGCCGATGACTACTGGTTGCAAGCCCTGCCCAGCATCACCCGGCAGTATGGCTTTCCCGTCGCCGAGGTCCTGCAGCCGCAACGTTGGCTGCAAGATGGCGATCAGCTCGAGCTCGGCGAGCAGACGCTCACGGCCATCCATTGTCCCGGTCATACGCCAGGGCATATGGTGTTCTACAGCGCCACCGCCCGCCTCGCCCTCGTCGGCGACGTGCTGTTCGCCGGATCGATCGGTCGCAGCGATTTTCCCGGTGGTGATGGCGCCACCCTCATTCGCTCCATTCGCGAGCGTTTGTTCCCGCTCGGAGATGACGTCGCCTTCATCCCCGGGCATGGCGCGATGTCGACTTTGGGCGAAGAGCGGAGGCATAACCCCTTCGTCGCCGATCACCTTTTTTAAGGCGAGTGCGGATCGGGCGCCCGCTGCGGCAGACGCAGGCTGAAGACGCTGCCCTGGCCGGCTTCGCTGCTGACGCTGAGTTCGCCGCCGAGGACGTCGCGCACCAGCTGCCGCGCCACATAGAGGCCGAGCCCGCTGCCGCCGCTGTCGTTGCGGGTGGTGAAAAACGCCTCGAACAGATGCTGCATCGCCGTCGCGTTGATGCCGCGGCCATTGTCGGTCACACGAAGCTCGATCTCCTCCGCTGAAGCCAAAGCGTGTACGGACAGGCGAACCCAGCCATCATGCCGGCCATCGAAAGCGTGCAGAAAGGCGTTGTTGATCAGGTTCATCACCACCTGTTCGAGCGCGCCTGGAAAACTGTCCATCCAGATGTCGAGATCACATTGCAGCAGAAGCTGGTACGGGCTACGCCGTATCTGTGGTTGCAACAAATGGACGATGTCACGGCAGATTTCCGGCAGGTAGAAGTGGCGGCGCCGGCTCGAGCTCTGATCGACGGCCATGTTCTTGAAGTTGGCGATGAGATCGCGCGCGCGTTCGCTGCTGCGCACGAGGAGGCGCGCCGCCTCCTGCAGATCGGAGAGCTGCAGCAGAATGTCGCTGCGCTGTACCGCCTTGCCCTGCACCATCTGCTCCAGTTGGGCGCTGGTGTGCTGGATGCCACTGGCCAGGGTCAGGCTGTTGCCGAGCGGGGTGTTGAGCTCATGCGCCATGCTCGCCACCATCGAGCCGAGCGTGGTCAACTTCTCAGTTTCGAGCAGACGGGCGAGAGCTTGTTCGCGTTCGGCGCTGGCGCTGGCCAGTTGTCGGTGGTTGTCGCGCAAGCGTTGCGCCGACTCACGCAGGTTCTTTTCCATCTCGGCGCGTTCGCGTGTCAGGCTGCCGAGCAGGATGATCAGGACGGCGGCGATCATGATGAACAAGCCCTGAGTGATCAGGGTTCCCGGGTCGTGTGCGTTGCTCAGGTAGCCGAGGTCGAATTCATTGCCGATGCCGAGCATCAGCAGCATCAGCATGACCAGGGCCATGGCGGCTGGCATCGGTAGCCACAGCGCCGCCGCGACCAGAATCGGCAGATTGATGAAGCGCAGCTCTGAGGCGACCGGTAGGATGTTCATGAAGGAGATGGCGCTGCCGAGCAGGGTCGCCACGAGCAGGAGCAAGCTGGGCAAGGTCTCGAGACGGTTCTGGTTGACGGTATCCCCCCAAGGATGCATACACAGGGGGAGCATGATCAGCATACCGCTGACGTCCCCAACCCACCACGCCAGCGCCAGGGTGGCCCAGCTCTGGTCCTGACCATGATGATGCTGCAGCATCACCCAGGGGCCGAGCATGGCCGTCGGCAGGCAGGTGAGGCCAGCAAGAGCGATGACCCAGACGCTGCCGCGCAGAGAATAGAGAGCTTGCGGTGGCGCGATGAAGCGCAGCCCGGTGGCCATCAGCACCGCTTCGAGGGTGACGGCGAACATGATGCCAGGTGCGCTGGCCGCGTCGAAGCCGGTGACCGTCGAGAGCATGGCGCCGAGGAGCACGGCGAGAGCCCCACGGGTGCGCCAACGGTAGATGGCGATGGCACTGAACCCGGCCGGCAGCCAAGTCAGGGCGGCGACCGACAAGGACAGGTCGATGTGTAGGGAGATCTGCGCCAGAATCCAGTAGATGAGGGTCAAGGGTAGGACGATGAGCCAAGTCGCCCTGGTACGCAGGTGCTGCACGAGTTCGACCATCAGGCTCATTCTCCGGATTTGTCTCAGCGCCATGTGCGTTCTGCAAGTTTAGATTAAAATGAGCTGATGAAGATTTTATCGATATTTTTCCTCGTCACCGCCCTCGTCGGCTGTGCCGCGCATCCCTCGGCGCCGAGCAACGCACCGTCGCCCCTGCAGGAGCCGGCGCTGGAGAGTTCGACGATCGATCTGCCGCTGACTTTGAATCTGCAGCGTGTGCGTGTGCAGCTCCTGCAGCAACTGCCGCATCCGCTCGCGCAGGGGAGTGCAGCTTTGCAGGGCCCCCTGGGCATGACGGTGATCGCCCGTCACCGGATCAGCGTCGCTGACATCGGGCTGCGCGTCTATGGTCAGGAGTATCGTGTCGTCGTCGATGTCCGTTTCGCTCTACAGGCGGATCTCGGACACGGTGTCGTGGTCGGGTGTTCGCCCGCTGCCCCGGGTCGGGCGCGGTTCATCCTGCAGGGGCGTCTCGACACCGTGCAGGGGCATCTGCAGGCGCGCGCGCAAACCTGGCAGGTGCAATGGCTGCAATCCTGTCAGTTGGCGCCCCTGGCGGTCAACCTCGACCAGGTCCTGAGCCTGCCGCTGTTGCGCGAACGTATCAAGGCCGAAGTCGACGCCGCCCTCGCCGACGCTCTTGGGCCACAAGGTCTGGCGGCGGCTATCGCCGGTGTCTGGCCGGAGTTGAACCAGCCCTTGCCGCTGGGGCAGGGACTATGGCTCCTGCTGCACCCGCAAGCACTGGCCTTGGGTGAGGTGAAGGGCGAAGGCGTGCTCCTGCATCTACGTCTACAGTTGCAGGCACGGCCGGAAGTGCTAGGACAAAGGCCGGATCGCCAGCCTTTGCCGGCGATGCCGCCGCTCAGTCCCCTGGCGCCTGCGCAAGGCGTGCATCTGGCCCTGCGCATCGATCTCCCGCTCGATCGCGCCGATGCCCTGCTCGACGCCTCCGTCGCGAACCGACCCTGGGTTGTGGGCCAGCACCGCTTCGAACTGTCGGCCTTGCGCACTTATGGCCACGCCGACCAAGCGGTGCTCAGTCTCGATCTGCTACAGCCGTTTCAGGGGCGTGTCGACCTCTATGCGCAGACGCACCTCGACGTCAAGGCAGGTACGCTGTCCTTCATCGATCCGGATTACACCCTCGATTCACGCAGCGCCCTGGCGCGTAGCGCCAGCTGGATGCTCAGTCATAAGGTCCGGCAGGCCTTGGCGCAGAATCTAAAATTGCGCTTCAGCGATGTGCCGAGCATGCTCAGTCGCTATACGCGCACGACACAGTCGTTCAGCTGGGCGGGTGGCAGCATCGCCGTACGCCTGCGCCTCGATGACGTGCAGGTGCGTTTCGTCGGCTACACCGCCACCGCCTTGCACGCCCTGATCGTCGCCGACGGCCATATCGACGTCAGCGACGACTGAGGCGGGCCTCAGGGACCGACCTGGGGCGACAGAAGGAGAGGGGAGGAGCCGTTTTTGTCGTCGCCGAGGACGATGGTCTTGCTGTTCGGCGAGTCGGCCAGCTTTTCCATGGCCTGGATCTTGCGCCATTCGAGAATCGCCGGGGTCAGGCCGTGGGTGATGATCTCCTGGTACTTGGCGATGCCTTCCGCCTGGATGCGCTTGCGTTCGGCTTCTTGCACTTCCTTGTCGATGACGAACTTCATGGCCAGTGCGTTCTGCTCTTCCTTGAGCTTCTGCTCGATGGCGTTCTCGACGATCTTGGGCAGATGGACGTCGCGGATGAGCAGGGCATCGATCTGGATGTGATGGCCTTGCAGATTACGCTCGATCTCCATACGGATCTCGCGCTCCACTTCTTCGCGCTTGGTCGAGTAGATCTCTTCCGGGCTGTAGCGGC
This sequence comes from Pseudomonadota bacterium, assembly GCA_021851865.1. Classification (GTDB taxonomy): domain Bacteria; phylum Pseudomonadota; class Gammaproteobacteria; order Pseudomonadales; family Moraxellaceae; genus JAJZHK01. The sequence continues at coordinate 63,657 of JAJZBU010000004.1, forward strand.
CCACCACCTTGCGGGCGCCACTGCGCAGCAGCGGCTCGATCAGCACGTCGTAGTAGTTGGGGCCGACCTCCGTCTGCAATTGATAGAGCTGATGGGGCAGAGGACGATAGATGACCGATGTGTCGAGCTGGATGGCTAGGCCGTTGTTGGCCAGGACCTGGAGATACTCACGGTGCTCCTGATCGCGCAGGTCATAGGTGTAGATCTGGCTGAAAGGAGAAACCATATGGAAGCCTTCATCGAGGGGCCGCTGCAGGGTGCCGCGGCTTGGCACCCACTCGATGGCACGTTTGCCTGAACCGATGCTGGTACAGGCCGAAAGAGAACCCAGGGCGAGCCCAAGCACCACGAAACGCCAAGTTTGCATTGTCGATCCCTCCGCAGTCGGGCCATCGAGATGCGGCCCGCCGAGACAGGAGCATAGCAAGGCGGAATGGGGACGTCCGATCTTTAATAAATATTAAGAATCCAGGCGGGGGTCGAATGGGTTCGCGGCAACGCTCAATGCGCGACGAACTCCTCCACCGCCTTGAGGATGTCTTCGCTGGAGGCGGGTTTGCACAGATAGGCCTGAGCGCCCTGGCGCATACCCCAGTAGCGATCGGAGTCCTGCGTCTTGCTGGTGAGCATGACCACGGGAATGTCCGCCGTGGCGGCGTCTTTCTTGAGTTCGCGCGTCGCCTGATAGCCATTGAGAATGGGCATGACCACATCCATGAAGATCAGCTGCGGCTGACAGTCACGCGCCGCGTCGATGGCTTTTTGGCCGTTGTCGGCGGTCCAGACCTCATGGCCATGCTGACGCAGAAGCATGACCATGGCGGTCTGCTCGGTGGGAGAGTCTTCAACGATGAGTATGCGTGCCATGGCCCGTATTCCTGGTGACTAGCGTCTAGCCTAGCACAAGCTCAGGGTCTCCGCTAATAGGCGCGCTCGATGCGGCCACTGAGGTTCTGCGCCAGATCCATGGCATTGTGGTCGGAGAGGCTGGTGACATAGTCGAGCACGCGCAGGCAGGCTTCATAGGGGGTATGGACCTGTGTTTTCAAATGCGCGTCGAGCATGTCGAGCAGGCGACGGTGACGAAAGGTCTGCGCCTGATCCTCGAGCTCGGCTAGGGCCGCTTCGATGAAGGAGTCGAGCAGGGTGCCGAGGGTAGCATAGGCGCCGAGCTCGATCTGCGCCTTGCGCGGATTGGCGAAGATGCGCGTGCGCGCCAGTTCCTTCGCCGCTTCGATGCCGGCATGGAGGTGAGCCGGGGCGTATTGCAGCAGGGAGCCGCGCAGCTGCCCTTGCAGCAGAGTCTGCTCATGCTGCACGAAAGTCGCGGCGATGGCCTGCACCAGGACATTGAATGCGGCGCCGCGCAGGGCGGCGATCTTGCGTCGCGGCGTGCTGTCGGCCTGGCTCAGTTCCGGCGGAATGGCCTGATCGGCGAGCAGGGTGATGAACAGGGGCTCGACCAGATCATAGGGCAGGATGTTCATCTCGATGCCGTCCTCGAGGTCGATCAGGGCATAGCATAGGTCGTCGGCGGCTTCGACCAGATAGGCGAGGGGATGGCGACTCCAGCAGTCGTTGTCGCATTCGATGAGGCCGAGTTCAGCGGCGATGCGCCGCATGATGGTGAGCTCGCTCTGATAACAGCCGAATTTCGGCATATGCGCGCTCAGCGTCTGCACGCGCGCGGGCCAGGGGTATTTGATATAGGCGCCGAGGGTGGCGAAAGTCAGGCGCATGCCGCCCTGGAAAGGGTGATGCTCGGTCTGGGTGAGCAGGCGCAGGCCCTGGGCATTGCCCTCGAAGTTGCAAAGGTCGTGCGCCTCGGCCGCCGTCATGCGCGCCAACAATGCGCGCCGGTCGGCATGCAGAAACCATTCGCGGATGGCGAACTCGCCGGCGTGTCCGAAGGGGGGGTTGCCGATGTCGTGGGCGAGGCAGGCCGATTGGATGATGGCGCCGATGTCGACGGCGTTGAGGTGGCCGGGCAGACGTCCCTCCAGCTGTTCTCCGACCAATTGACCGAGGGTGCGGCCAACACAACCGACTTCCAGGCTGTGGGTGAGGCGGGTATGGACGTGGTCGTTGCGCGCAAAAGGGTGGACCTGGGTCTTGCGATTGAGATGACGGAAGGCGCTGCTAAAGACGATGCGATCGTGGTCTTTGTGGTAGGGACTGCGGGCCAGTTCAGGGCGCGCGCTGGCGCCTAGGCGATGGGCGCTAAGCAGGGATTGCCATGACATCATGATGGGCGCAGGTCTCGTCCTCGGGCTGGTGCGCCTAGCATGCAATGATCGGGCGGGGATGACAATGTCCCGATAGCTTGCGAAGAGGATCACAGATCCGCACAGAGGCTGGATGAGTCGGCGTGCATTCCCTTAATATGGCGCTCTTACACCCTGAAGGAGCAAGGAGATCCATGCAAAAATATGCCATGCAGTGGGTGGCGCGCGCGCTACTGGTGATGTTGACGGTGGTCTGGATACCGGCACGCGCCGATGTCGTGGCCAGTGAGCAGGTCCTGCAGGCGAGTTCGTCTTCGCCACAGGCGCTGCAGGAGCGCGCCGCGGTCAAGGCCTTTTTGGCGCGTCAGGACGTGCAGTCGCGGCTTTTGGCCATGGGCGTCGATCCCCAGGATGCGGCGGCGCGGACGCAGGCTCTGAGCGATGATGAAGTGCATCAGCTGTACCAGCATGTGCAGTCGGCCCCGGCCGGCGGCATGGACATTCTCGGTACCCTGGTCTTCATTTTCGTCCTGCTTCTGGTCACCGACATTCTCGGTTTGACCAAGGTCTTTCCGTTCACCCGTTCCATTCGGCGCTGATGCGCCGGGTCGCCGCAGGGGCGCTGCTGCTGTGTCTGGCAGCCCTCTCCGGCTGCCTGCCGGTGCAGACGCGCGCCTTGCGCCAACAGGCGGATGCGCGCTTACAGCGCGCCGTCGACCTGCCTCTGCCCTTTCTCGTGCAACAGCGCGCCGATCTATGCGCCCCGGCGTCACTGGCGACCTTGCTGAGTGGCTTGGGACGGCATGTTGCCCAGGATGAGCTGGTGCCGGCGACGTATATCCCGCAAAGACACGGCGCCGTCAGTCTTGAGATGCTGGCGGCGGCACGCCGGCAAGGCGTGCTGGCGCTACCCCTGGCGGCGGACATGGGGGCACTCCTCGATCAGCTCGACGCAGGCCGTCCGGTGCTCGTGCTGATGAATCTGGCTCTGCCGTTCTGGCCACGCTGGCACTATGCCGTCATCAGCGGTTGGGATCCTCGCCGGCGTGAGTGGCTGTTGCACGCCGGCAAGAAACAGTTGCTGCGCTTGCCCATGCCGGTGTTTGAGCGCGTATGGCTGCGCGCGGGTGGCTTTGCCATGATCATCGTCGACCCACGGCGTCTGCCGGGCGATTTGCCCATCCCGGCGCTGCTCTCGGCGGCGGCAGTCCTCGAGAGGGTGCATCCGCGCGCCGCCCTGGCGGCTTACCAGCAACTCGCCGCGAAGCAGCCGCAGGACGCGCGCATTCCGCTGCTCGCAGGCAATGCGTTGCGCGCCTTGCATCATTTCAAGGCGGCGGAGCGGGCTTATCGGCGTTCGATCCAGTGCCAGAGGAATTGGCCGGCCATGAATAATCTGGCCGACCTGTTGCAGGCGCAGGGGCGCCACCAGGAAGCTCTGGTGTGGGCGCAGCAGGCAGCAGCCATGGCTCCGCAATCGCCGGCCAGCCGGACTTTGCAGGAGCTGTCGGGGGCGTCGCCGGCGAATCCTTGAGCGTCCAGACCTCGTGGTGGCTATTGCCGCGGTGACGCAGAGGCGGATGTCGGCGGCGCTGGCGCAGGGCATTGTGCTGCTGCAAGGAGCTCTGCAGCGGCGCATAGTGATGGATGGCGCGATCCATTTCCGGCAAAACCATGCCGATGCTGATCAGCACCAGGGCGATGCTGACCATCAACGAGACTTCCTGGCCGCCGAGGCTGAGACGGCAGCTGCGGTAGTAGGCGTAGCGAATCAGCGACAGCAGGCCGACGCCGAGCAAAACACCGCCTAGGACTTCACTCAAACGGCTGCGCCCGAGATAGAGACTGGCCACCAGGGTGAGGACGATGAGGGTGAGGACCAGGGCGAGGGGGCGGACGCGCTGCGCATGGGGCAGGGAACGCGCGATGACGACGCCGATAAAGCCCCAGATCATCACCGTCGACAGGGCGGGCAGGCTGGGAAAGCTGCCCGGCAGACCGCCGAGCAGGGCCGGCAGGAGCCAGAGTCCGGTGAGGCCGACGATGAAGCTGATCAAGGCCGTGCCATAGGCGGCCCGGCCCATGAAATAGAAGATGAGGCAGCCACCGAGGGCGAGCATGGGTTTGTGGTAGCCGAGGACGGACAGGGCGACGAAGAGGTAGTCCATGAAGGGTTGATGCAAGGCGAGCAGCCGCTGGCTGACCAAGTGGTCGAGATCGCGGATTTGCGGTGAGGCGAGAGCGTGGTAGAGCAGGAGATAGGCGGTCAGCGTCGTCAGGGCGATGAACAGGGCGCCGAGTTGGTGGCTCGGCGCCTGGTCGATCAGGGACCAGCGATGCAAGGGCAGGCGATGGCTGAGGCGGCGCAGCCAGGGTTCGCCGACGTCATGCAGGAGGAGCAGGAGGCGGATGAGGACGAAGATGGCGAGCACCAGCCCAAGCAGGAACCAGATTTGTAATCGTCCCGGCATGAGTGGATCATCGAAGGCGGAACCGAGCAGATAACCGGGCAGAATGTGGACGGGGGCCCAAGCCAGAGTGGACAGGATGTTCATGGCGGTGAACCGCCAGCCCGGCATGTTCAGGATGCCGGCGCACAGAGGTACGAAGGTGCGCAGAGGGCCGATGAAGCGACCGATGATGATGCTCTTGCCGCCGTGGCGGTGGAAAAAGGCTTCTCCTTGTTGCAGCCATTGCGGGTGCGTGCGGAAGGGCCAGATCTCTTCGATGCCGTGTTGAAAGTATTTGCCCAGCCAGAAGCTGATGCCGTCGCCGAGCAGCGCTCCGGCGATGCCCGCCGCGAAGATGAGACTGACGTCAATGCCGGCGCGGCCAGCGATGAGGCTGAGGCCGAACATCATGGGGATGCCGGGCACGACGATGCCGACGACGGCCAGAGCTTCGAGGCAGGCCGTCATGAAGATGATCAGGGGTACCCAGCTGGCGTGGAGGTTCAACCAGGTATAAAGCTCATTCCAGCCCTGCAACATCCACTCCTGTCACGCGCTCTGTGGAAGGGCGAGTGTAGCACGCTCGCAACGGTCTCATGCGTGTCCTCGGCGCCGGCGCGGCGGCATTCCCTCAGTCCTGCGTCATGCCAGTACGTTGCGGCGCGGCGCGCTGGCCGTTTGCGCTGGATGGATAGTGTTCTTCGGCCAAGTGAACAAGAAGGTGGCACCGCGCTGTGGCGGCTGACTTTCCACCCGGATGCTGCCACCGACACTTTCCACAGTCTTCTTGACGATGGCCAGCCCCATGCCGCTGCCTTCGATGGCGTCGCGCGGTTTCAGCGTCTGGAACATCTGAAAGATCTTGTCGTGAAACGGCGCGGCGATGCCTGGGCCATCGTCGGTGACCGCGAACTCGATCATGTCACCGGTATCGCGAGCGCCGACGCTGACCTTGCCGGTGCTGCCATCGTGATGCTTCAAGGCATTGCTGATCAGGTTGCGCAAGACTTTTTCGAGCGGAGCTTTGCAGGTCTTCAGTGTCGGTAGAGGACCGTCCGCTGCGATCTCAAAGCCTGGAGCGGGCGAGAGATAACGGCTGATATCGAGCAACAGGAGGCCGCTGTCGACATCCTCGATCAGCTCGTCGCGGCGACCGACGCGGGCGTATTCGAGCAAACCTTCGAGCAGGGCTTCGAGGCGGTCGACACGATTGCGCAGCAGCTGCAGGTTCTCTCGCGTCTCCTGCGTGATGGAGTCGCCGAGATCTTCGCTGATCCACTCGGACAGATGCCGGATGCCACGCAAGGGCGCTTTCAGGTCATGTGACGCAACGTAAGCAAAACTGTCGAGGTCGGCGTTGCTGCGTTGCAATTCGGCTATGGCCAGATCGCGCTCGTCATGGGCTTTTTGCAGGCGCTCGGCCATCTGGTTGAAAGCAGCGGTCAGTCGCCCGATCTCATCATGGGACTGGAGCGGAACGCGTCGCTGCAGATCTCCCTGCGCCAGCGACTGCAGGCCATTGAGCAGTTGCTGGATCGGCCGTTGCAGCTGTCGTGAGGTTTTCAGGGCGAGCAGGAGCAGGGCGAGCAGAGCCATCAACCCGAAAAAGAGGGTGGCGTGCAAGGCGCTGTTGATCTCGGCGAGAAAGTGCTGGCGCTGTTGGTCGAGTGCCAGCGTCTTTTGATCGAGAGTGAGGCTGCGCAGATGACGCAAGGCATCCATGAGGCGTTTGCCACGGTTACTGCGAATGATGTCGAGGGCGGCGGCGCGCTGGCCGTTTTGCGTCAGCTGAATGGTCGTGCTCAGTTCGGCGAGTTTGGCGGCGATGATAGGACGCAGCTGTGCCGTGATGGTCGGCGCCGAGGCGTCATGACTGAGCCGGTCGAGGGTGTCGAGATCGCGTGCGATGCGGATGATGCCGGAGTGGTAGGGCGCCAGATAGCGTGGATCCCCAGTCAAGATGTAGCCGCGTTGACCGGTCTCGGCGTCGACCAGATCTTCACCGAGTTCCTGCCATGCGCCCTCGACGCGTTCGCGATGCAGCAGATTGGCGGCGATGTCACGGGTCGCAAACAGATGCCACGCCTGGAGTGCCATCAAAGCGGTCAAGGTCAAGGTGGCGATGCTGAACAGTGTCCAGATGCCGCTGCTGACGCTGGTTAGACGGACGCTGTTCATGCCGTATCGCCGTCGGCAGGGGACGCCGGACCGGCCGATTGCTTGGCCCGATACATGGCCGAATCCGCCGCTTTGATCAGGGCGTCGGCGTTGCTGCCATCGGCAGGGAAGACCGCCGCACCGATGCTGATGCCGATAAGGATCGCCTGCCCGGCGTAGATGAAGGGGGTGTTGACCGCCGCCTTGATGCGCTCGGTGAGCGGGCGCAGGCTCGACCGATCGGGTGCGGCGATCAGGGCAGTGAACTCGTCACCCCCCAAACGATAGAAACTGTCGCTGGCGCGCGCCAAGGACAGGAAGCGATGCCCGAGCTCAGCGAGGATGAAGTCGCCGGCGTCATGGCCGAACAGATCATTGGCGATCTTAAAGCGGTCGAGATCCATCAGCAGCAGACAGAAAGATTGCTGGCTGCGCTGTGCGGCCGAGAGGCTGCGGCCAAGGTCGCGCAAGAACAGGTTGCGGTTGCCGAGGCCGCTGAGGGCGTCATAAAGCGCCAGCCGCTCGAGTTGGGTTTGTGCTTCCGCCAGGGCCCGTTGCATTTTCGCCCGTTCCATGGCCTGGACGATGACCCGGTACAAAGTGTCGGACGCCAGCTGCTGCTTGGGCAGGTAGTCGAAGGCCCCTTTTTTCATGGACTCAACCGCCAGCATCTCATTGCCCTCACCGGTGAGCATGATGATCGGCGGGATGGTGTCACCGCTCTGGTGCAGCTGTTCGAGCAGCTCCAGACCGTTCTGGCCGGGCAGGCGATAGTCGAGAAGAATGCAGGCAAACTCACCGGAGCGGATCAGTGCCAAGGCATCGTCAGCGTTTGCCGCCTGCACGATGTCGCCTTCCCAGCCAGCCCGTTCGAGCGAGCGTTGCGCGGTCTTGCGGTCGACGACATCGTCATCGACGATGAGGATATGGCCCTGGCTCATGGCTGGTCCGGCAGTGCGACGATATGCCAATAGTGCTCGATCATGGCGACGGCATCGAGAAAGCTTCTTCCTGGATCGTGTTTGAGTACGTAGCCGGCAACGTTGCGATCGTAGGCTTTGAAGCGATCTTCTTCGGCGGCAGAGGTGGTCATGACGAAGACGACGCTGGTGTGGAGAGCGGGGTCCTTGCGGATCTCGTCGAGAAATTCGATGCCGCCCATGCGCGGCATGTTCAAGTCGAGCAGAATGAGCAAGGGACGGGGTACGGGCGCGTAGCCATGGGTGCCACGCAGCATGTCCAGGGCTTCGATGCCGTCGCGGGCTTCATACAAGGTATTGGCGATCTTGAGATCACGGAAGGCGCGTTTGACGGCGCGGACGTCGAGTTCGTCGTCTTCGACCAATAGGATGCTGACTTCAGCCATGTGGCCGGCTCTCCGATGCGTTGCAGGGAATAGTAAAGCCAGTATAGTCCGACACGCTATCAGCGCATCTGGACGCAGGGAGCTATAAGACGAGTTGGTCGGTCATGCTTGACTAGGACGGGACAAGAAGGTGAAAAGAGGTCGGGACATAACACACTGCATCAGCGCGTGTGGTTTTGAATTGGGCACTGTTCGGCACGCCAACCGCGCCCCAATCACGTCAGGAACTGACGGGGGCAGAGCTTACGCCCTGCGAAACTCCATCCAATCGCTTAGCGACTTGGCTGGAGTAGTTCATCAGATCGTCTATTTCAAGGGCTGAGTGTGGGTCGAGCCGGCGGTCTGCGAGCGCGCCTGCTGCAGCTGTTCGCCGGCGTGATAGGAGGAGCGCACCATGGGGCCGGCGGCGACATGATGGAAGCCCATCGCGCTGCCGACATCGGCGTAGCGCTGGAATTCATCGGGATGCACGAAGCGGCTGACCGGCAGGTGTTGCTTGGACGGTTGCAGATACTGCCCCATGGTCAAGAGCTCGACGCCATGGGCGCGCAGGTCGTGCATGACGGCGAGGACTTCGGCTTCTTCTTCGCCGAGGCCCAGCATCAGGCCGCACTTGGTCGGGATGCCGGGGTAGCGCTCCTTGAAGGCGCGCAGCAGCTGCAGTGAATGGGTGTAGTCGGAGCCTGGGCGGACAGCGGCATAGAGGCGAGGAACGGTCTCGATGTTGTGGTTGAAGACGTCGGGCAGGCCGTCGTGCATGGCGTCGAGGGCGGCTTGCAGGCGACCGCGATAGTCGGGCACCAGGACTTCGATCTGTAAGTGGGCGGAGCGTTCGCGCAGGGCGCGTACGCAGGCGCTGAAATGGCTGGAGCCGCCATCGAGGAGATCGTCGCGATCGACCGAGGTGATGACGACATAGCTCAGTTTCAAGGCCGCCACCGTCTCAGCGAGACGCTGTGGTTCCTCGGGGTCGAGGGGCCAGGGGCGGCCGTGCGCGACGTCGCAGAAAGGGCAGCGGCGGGTGCAGATGTCGCCCATGATCATGAAGGTGGCGGTGCCATGGCCGAAGCATTCCGGCAGATTTGGGCAGGCGGCTTCTTCACAGACGGTGTGCAGTTTCTGCGCGCGCAGGGTGTCTTTGATGCGCTCGATTTCTCCTGGCTGCTGCACCTTGACGCGTATCCAGTCGGGCTTGCGCGGCATCTCGGTGGTCGGAATGACCTTGACCGGGATGCGTGCGACCTTGTCGGCGCCACGCATTTTTTCGCCGGTGACGACGCGGTTTTTCGGGGCCAGAGGTTCGCTCATGAGCAGGAGTCCAGAGAAAATCAGCAGCGATTATAGCAAAGAGCCCGTTGAAAATGATGCAGCAAAGAGGCCTCGGCCTCGGCCATCAGGCCGTCGTCGTGGCGGGCGCACGCCTCGGCCAGAGAAGTCATGCTCAGATCAGCCATGCCGCAGGGATGGATGCGTTGCCAGGGTTGCATGTCCATGGCGACATTGAGCGAGAGGCCGTGATAGCTGCAACCACGCCGAATGCGCAGGCCGAGAGAGCCGATCTTGCGCCCGGCCAGATAGATGCCCGGGGCGTGCGCTCGCCGTTCGCCGATCAGGGAAAAGTCGTTGAGGGTGGCGAGCAGGACGTCCTCGAGATGGTCGACCAGCTCGCGCACATGCCAGCCACGTCGGCGCAGATCGAGCAGGGGGTAGACGACCCATTGGCCAGGCGCGTGGTAGGTGACCTGACCACCGCGGTCGGTGGCCACGACCGGGATGGCGCCGGGATCGAGGAGGTGTTCGCGCCGACCGGCCTGACCGAGGGTGAAGACGGCTTCATGCTGCAGGATCCACAGCTCGTCGGCGGTCTCCGCCTGACGTTGCGCGGTGAACTGGTGCATGGCTTCCCAGGTGCTGGTGAAGTCGACCAGGCCGAGGTGACGTATGCGCAGCTCGTTCACAAGACCAGCTTGATCTGTGGGCAGGCCGCCAGGTCGGCGTAGAGGCGATCGACCTGTTCCTTGCTGTGCAGCACGAACTCGGCGCGCACCGACACATAGCGACCGGCCGATGAAGGCTGGCAGCTCAAAGTGGTGGGATCGAAGTCGGGGATGTGGCGTTGCAACAGCGCGCCGACGATGTCCTGCATGGGCTGCGCGCTATCGCCGATGACCTTGAGGGGGTAGCGCATGGGAAAGACCCACACCCCCGCAAGGGCTCGATCACAAAAACTACCCGTTGCCATGCGTCGGACTCAGCCCTTGGCGCGGCCGCGGAATTCACCGGTACGGGTGTCGATTTCGATCTTTTCGCCGGTCTCGATGAAGGCGGCTACCTGCAGTTCATAGCCATTCGGCAGACGCGCCGACTTCGTCACCTTGCCCGAGGTATCGCCCTTGGCGGCGGGTTCGGTATAGGCGACCTCGCGCACGATGATCACCGGCATTTCCACCGAGATGGCCTTGCCGTCGTAGAGCACCACTTCCACGGTTTCCTGCATGCCGTCTTCGATGTAGTTGGCGGCATCGCCGAGGTTTTCCTTCTCGACTTCATACTGGTTGAAATCGCTATCCATGAAGACATAGAGGGGGTCGGCGAAATAGGAGTAAGTCACTTCCTTCTTTTCGAGGATGATCTGCTCGAATTTTTCATCAGCCTTGTAGACGGTTTCCTGGCCCTGGGCGGTGAGCAGGTTCTTCATCTTCATCTTGACGACGGCGGCATTGCGCCCCGACTTGTTGTATTCGGCCTTGAGCACGACCATCGGCTGACCGCCGACCATGATGACGTTGCCGGCGCGGATTTCCTGAGCGGTTTTCATGACGATACCTGGCTGATAAAGGGCGGCCCATTGTAAATAAATGCTCGTATTCACGCCATAGTCAGGCGTCGTCGAGATGGTGCAGGAGACGACTGACCAGATCGCTCTGCTGGCTCAGGTGATCGCGCCAGGCGCCAGCCGCGGCGGCAAGCGTCGACGACTGTGCGAAGATCTCCTGCCAAGCCGCGGTATCCGGCGTGATGCCGCTGTTGAAGCGGCGATGCAGGGCGCGCGCCGATTCAGGCATGGGCTGGGCTTGCAGCCAGGCCTCGAGTTTCTCGAGATGGGCTCCTTCCGCCTGCACATAGGCCTGCCACAGCAGCGGGCGAGCAGCCCATTGCGCGCGGACCCAGCTGTCCTCGCCACGCACGATGTTGAAGTCGGCGAGGCCGAGCAGACGGTCGTAGTCCTGGTGATGCAGCAAGGGCAGACGGTGGAGATGGCAGGCGCCGTGGCGCCTGCCGGACTGAGGCGGCGCCGCAAGAATGTTGCCGACGGCGGCATCGCCGCCGGGGCCGAGAATGAGGAGATGCGAGGGGCGCTCGTACAGAGTGGCGAGCAGACCCTGCAATGCTGCGTCAGGGTAGCAGAACAGCGTCACCAGCAGCTCATCGGGCTGGCGTTCGAGGCCAAGGGCGCGCAGAAAGCGCTCCTGTCCAGGCGCGTCGCTACGCCAGAGTCGATGTTGCAGGAGCAGCTCCGGCTCGCGCAGGAGGCCGCCACTGTCGGTGCCATAGCCGGGCAGCCAATAGGTCTGATGCAGGCCGGTGGCAGGGTGCGGTGAGGGTAGACCATGGTATTGGCCGACCCAGTCCTCGGCGCTCAGGTGATCGATGTTGATGAGGCGCGGCGGGTGTCGCCGCTTCGCTAGCGCGGGCAGAACGCTGACGCCGTAACCACAGGCGAAGGTCTCCAGCCAAAGATCGGCGTCGGCCTGCGCCAGGGCATCGTCGTCATCACGCCAGGTGATGATGTCGATCGGTGCATCCGCTGCCGTCGCGAGAGCCTGTCGGCGCACCGGCTCCTGCAGGCGTTGCAGGGTCGCGCGGTCGTCGATGAGCAAGCAGACGGCGTGCCCACGCGCGCCCAGCTGGCGCGCCAGACGCCAGGCGATGCCGGCGTCGCCGAGATTGTCGATGACCTTGCAGAAGATGGTAATGCGCATGTCGCAGCATAGCAAGGAGACGCAGCCTTCTGCCATACTGCGGCCGACACGCCTTGGGAGAATCACTATGGATGTCGTCTTGCGCCCAGCCTGGGATGAATTTCGGGCGGAAGAACAGCTACAGCGTCTGCTCGATCTGCTGCAGCGGTTCAAAGCGCAATGGTCGTTTTGGGCGGCACAGCCGGCGAGTTTCGCGACGGTGCTGCAGCCCCTGCTCGACCATGAAGCCGACATCGAACAGGCTTTCGCACCCATCAGCCACCTGCAGGCTGTCCTCGGTACCGAGGATTGGCGGCAGGCGCACGCGCAAGCGGTGGCCGCCTGGTCGCAGACCGCCACCGAGCTCTATCAGCACGCCGGCCTCTATGCCCAGATCCAGCGCATACTGGCGCAAGAGCCGCTCGATCACGCTCGGCAACGCATCACCGAGATCAAAGAGCGTGACTTTCGCCTCACCGGCGTGGCCTTGCCAGAGGCACAGCGCGCCGCTTTTGCGGCCCACGCTTTGCGCCTGAGCGAGTTGTCGACCACCTTTGCGCACCACGTCCTTGATGCCACCGAGGCGGTTCACTTCGACGTCGCGCGTGAGCGGCTGGCAGGTCTGCCGCCGGCCCAGATCGCCCTCTGGGCGCAGCCAGCGGAGGCGGGCGCGGCGACGATCTATCGGATCACCCTGCGGCAACCCGACTATATCGCCATCATGATGCACGCCGAAGATCGTAGTCTGCGGGAACAGATCTATGCGGCGTATGTGCAGCGCGCCAGCGCATGGGGGCCAAAGGAATTCGACAATGGTCCGTTGATGCTCGAGATCCTGGCGCACCGTCAGGCGCAGGCAGAACTTCTCGGTTTTGCCGATTACACCGAATTGGCCCTGCAGGGACGTATGGCCGACTCGCTCGCCAGCGTGCGTCGTCTGCTCGAGGATCTGTTGGCGCGTTCGACGCCGGCGGCGCAAGACGACTGGCAGGATGTACTCGCGCAAGCGCACGCCTGCGGTCTGGAGGAGGTGCAGGCCTGGGATGTCGCCTATCTGTCGGAGCGCCTGCGCGTTCGCCACCATGCCTATCGGCAAGAGGACCTGCGCCCCTTCCTACCCTTGCCGACCCTGCTCGAGCGGATCTTTGCGCTCTTGCATCGGCTGTGGGGCATCCGCGTGCGGCGCGTGCCAGCGGTGACCTGGCACGCCGACGTCTTCTACCTTGAATTCGAAGAACAGGGGCAGGTCATCGCCGGCTGCTACTGTGATCTGTTCGCGCGCGAAGGTAAACGCGCCGGCGCCTGGATGGCGGATCTGTGTGGTCGACGTGCCTTGGATGATGGGCGCGTGCAGGCCCCTATCGCTTTGTTGACCTGCAATTTCCGCGCGCCGGGAGAAGATGGCGTCGCTCATCTCGATCATGACGAACTGAGCACGTTTTTGCACGAGCTCGGACACGGCCTGCAACATATGCTGACCCGCATCGCACTCCCCGGGGTCAGCGGCATCGCCGGTATCGCCTGGGATGCGGTGGAGTTGCCGAGCCAGTTCATGGAACACTTTGCACAGCGTGAGGCGACTTTGCTGCCTCTGCTCGTCGCTTCCGACGAGCAACAGGAGCAGGCGCGCGATCTGGTGCGGCGCATCGTCGCCGGACGCCATTTCCAATCGGCGCTGCTCTGTCGCCGGCAGATCGAACTGGCGCTTTTCGATCTCACCATCCATGCACAGCCGGCGCGCAGCGAGGAGGAGCTGCAGGCGCAGATGGACGCCATCCGACAGCGCACGAGCATGCTGCAGCCGCCATCGTACAACCGCTTCCAGCATAGCTTTACGCATATTTTTGCCGGTGGCTACGCCGCCGGCTATTACAGCTACAAGTGGGCCGAGGTGTTGGCGGCAGACGCCTTCGCCGCCGTGGCGCGGGAAGGCCTGCAGGCCGCTTCGCTCAGCGCCCGCCGTTTCCGCGACACCATTCTGGCGCTCGGTGGCGCCTGGTCTGCCGGCGAGGTTTTTCGCATGCTGATGGGGCGTGATCCCGACATGAGCGCTCTGCTCGACGATTACGCCTGGAGAAAGCCGTGAGCACGATCAAGCGCCAGTTCATCGCCGCTGCGCGTTGCCCCGCTTGTCAGGCGGTCGACCGCATCCGCCGTTGTTATGATCCGGCCAGCGGTCGGGAATGGATCGAATGCGTCGCTTGTGCTTACCAGGAAGATCGTCCGACGCAGTCGGATCCGGCCCCCTCACACCCGCAGACCGAGGGACGTGCTGCCGTCATCGTGCGGCCGGCGAAGCTGCGCTAAGCGACGACGTAGCGGCTGCGGCCACCGGCCTTGGCGCGGTAGAGGGCGCCGTCAGCGCGCGCGATGAGATCGGCGGCGGTTTCGCCACCGTGCACGGCGATGCCGACGCTGAGAGTGACTTGCAATTGTAACTGCTTGAGCACCAGAGGCTCGCGCATGGCTTCGATGATTTTTCGGGTGATGCGCTGCGCCGGCTCGGCCCGGCTGACCTGCTTGAGCAGGACGAGAAACTCATCACCACCGATGCGGCAGATGTAATCATCGATACGCACGCAGGAGCGCAGGCGACCACTGAAGATCTGGAGGACGGCATCGCCGACGGCGTGACCGTGGACGTCATTGATCTGTTTGAAATTGTCGAGATCGATATAGAGCAGGGCATGCGCCGGTGCCGGTGCCGCCTGCAAGTGTTCCTGCAACAGATCGAGAAAGGCCTGACGATTGAAAAAGCCGGTGAGGGCGTCGTGTGTCGCCGCATCATGCAGGCGGCGCGCTTCGTGCCAGCGCTCATCGATGTCCCAGGCCACGAGATAAAAGCCGTGCTGCTCCCGACCGGCGTGATCTTCGGGAATGAGGCGTGATTCGAAGCGCCGTGGTCCCTGGCAGGTATTCAGGGTCAGTTCGCATTGTCCGGGCTGGCCGAGCAGGGCGGCGGCGACGGGGGCGGCGATGTGTTCGTAGGCGTTGCTGCCGAGCAAGTCCTCGAGGCGGCGGCCGACGATCTGCTCCGGCTCCAGCCCCATGGCCTGACCGAGGGCGCTGTTGGCGTAGAGATAGCGTTGCTGGGCGTCGACATAGGCGAGATGCGCGGGAATACTATCGGCGACGGAGCGCAGTTGCGCCTGGCTGCGGCGCAGTTCCTCTTCGGCATGCTTGCGTTGCGTGATGTCGTGCAGAAAGACGTGAAATTCGATGTGATGACCTTGTCCGGTGGCACTGAAGCTGGCTTCGGCGATGAAGTCGTGGCCATGCGCGTCGCGCATCGGCACGTCATGCCGACGCCCTAACCAGCACAAGCGTTGTCGTCGTTCATAGATGCGCAGGGCGCGTGCGATCAGGTGGTCGCTGGGAGGGCGCAGGAAATCGCTCAAGTTCCGCCCCAGCAGCTTGTTCTTGTCATCGCCGAGCAGGTGCGCCGCTTCGGCGTTGAGCATGGTGATGCGGCCCTGCAGGCCGAAGCTCAGATAGCACTCGTGCGAAGCCTCGATGATTTCCTGCAAGCGGGTTTCACTGGCGCGCAGAGCCAGCTCTGAAGTGCGACGTTTCTCCACTTCGCTGCTGAGCGTGGCCAGCATCTCGGTGCGTTCGTCGATGAGGCGGGCGCTCATCTCAAAGTCTTTTTGGTGCATCAAGGCCGAGCCGAGCATGCCGGTCAGCAATTCGAGGGTCTGCAGATCCTGCTGTTCGAAATGCTTGCCAACAGCGGCGTACAGGGTGGCCACCCCCAGAGACTGACCGCCCTGCACAATAGGCGCGAGGATGAGGCTTCCGTCCAGGGCAGGAAAGCGCTCGGCGTCGACGATCGTCAGGCGTTCCGGTCTTTGCTGGCGGATCCAGGTGGTGAGATCAGCGGTGATATTCTCACGCCCATACTGGATGTGCAGGCGCCAGGGGGCGTCGTCGAACAGGTGCAGACAGCAGGCGTCGGCGGCGGTCAAACGGCACAATTCCTCGGCGAGTTGCTGCGCGAAACGGGGCAGATCGAGCTCTGCCTGGGCTAGGCGCTGCTGCACATGGATGACGCTGGCGAGACGTTCCGTCACCTGCTGCAGATCGCGCACCGCCTGTTCACGTTCGCGCACACCATGGATGAGCAGCCGGTTGACGACGTCGATGTGGTTGGTGGTCGGGTGCAAGGCTTCGACCAGACAGAGGAGGCGGTCGATCGGATGTTCGACCACTTCACAGTGGAGGAGGTACTCTTCGCGACGCTGGCCGATCTGGAGAAAGACGCGCTGCTCCTGGCAGTCGCCATTCGCCCACGCCTGCGTCAGCCGGTGCACCGTCTCCGGGTCGAGCATGTCGGGCTTGAAGTGCCGATTGCCGAAGCTGATTTGTCCTGATTGGTCGCAACACCAAGCGGGCACCGGCAGACGCGCCGCGACGGCGCGGTGCCATTCGCATTTCATGGTTGCGCTCCGGTGGTCGTCGCCTGCGGGCCTGCGCTCAGTGCGCGGCTCCGAGACCCGGTGGCAACAGTTCGTGCAGAGCGGCGAAGTGGGTCCACTGCTGCTGCCAGCGATCATCGATCTGATGCAGCTTGAGGCCCTGTTCATAGAAGAGAGAGAGCGCCGTGTCGCGGGCCAGATCGGCGAGAGCCGGGGCGATCATCTCGCCGATGAGGTGAGCGGCGATGAGGTCGGCGCTGGCCATGTCGATGCTCGCCAGGGCTTCCCCTTGCGCCTGCATGAAGTGGCTGTTGATCTCTTCGACCAGCCTGTGTGCCAGATAAGCCTGGCTGAGCAGTTCTTCGAGATCCCTTTCTTCGGTGCCGCGATTCGATCCATAGATGAAGATGTCCTCCACCAGGTTGATCAGGGGGGCGACTTGGCGCAGGCAACCGCTGGCCTCGGCCGCGTCGCCGAGGGCGTCGATCATACTCGGAACATGCTCGATGTAAGCCAGAACGAAGGCCATGAGATGCGTCGTCGCCTGCTCGGCGACGATGGGCACCGTGCGTTGAATATGATTGACCTTCCAATGCAGGCGATCGAAGAGCAGCCCGGTGTTCTCTTCGTTCTTTTTCGCCAGGGCGATGACTTCGCGGATGTCGTAAACCGGCATGATCTGTCCTCAATGCCCGATGGAAAGGGCGATCCTCCTCTGATTGTAGTGGATCGCATAAAAAATGCACAACCACAGGTCTGATTTTGTCGGCCGTCGGGTTTGCCCTTATCGGTGTGGACCGGCACAATGCCGTGTGATGTTTCCGCACCTATGAGGTACCCCGCGATGTTCGTATTGGTCGATGGCTCCAGCTATCTTTATCGTGCTTATCACGCCATGCCGCCGTTGTTGTCGCCGCAGGGTCAGGCCACGGGAGCCATTCGTGGCGTGCTGAACATGCTGCAAAAACTCGCCAGCGATTACGCACAGGCGGACATCGTCATCGTCTTCGATGCGCCGGGTAAAACCTTTCGCGACGAGCTCTATGCCGACTACAAGGCGCATCGGCCGGACATGCCGGAGGATCTGCGCAGCCAGATCGCGCCCCTCGACGCTCTGCTGCGCGCCGAGGGATATCCTTTGCTACGCATGTCCGGAGTCGAAGCCGATGACGTCATCGCCTCTCTCGCCCGCCGCGCCGCTGCCGCCGGGCACCAGGTGGTCATCGCCACGGGGGACAAGGATCTAGCGCAGTTGGTCGATGGCCAGATCGAACTCATCGACACCATGAAGGGACGACGTCTCGATGTGGCGGCGGTGCAAGAGAAATTCGGCGTTGCCCCGGCGGCCATGGTCGATTATCTCGCCCTCGTCGGCGATAGCGCCGACAACATTCCCGGCATTCCTGGGATCGGTCCGAAGACGGCGGCGCGCCTGCTCAATGAGCATGGCAGTATCGAAGCCATGCTGCAGCATCTCGACGCACTACCGGCACGGCATGCCGAGAGCTTGCGCGCGCACAGCGAGCGCCTGCCGCTGTTGCGCCAACTCATCCGCGTGCGCGACGATCTGCCTTTGGCGCTCGATCTTGCCGATCTGCGGCGCGCGGCGCGTGATGAGGCGGCGTTGTCGCAGATCTACACCACCTTGGGTTTTCGCGGTGAGTTGAGCAAGCTCAAAGGCAAGAGCAGCGAGCCTCCCGTCGCTGCGCCGTTGTTGTCGCCGTTGCCGCAAGCCGGCGGCGTCATCGCCGATCCCGGCGCCTGGCAGGCGCTGCTGCCGAGCCTGCAGGCGGCGCCGGTTCTGGCGATCAGCTTTCTCAGCCGTGGCGAGCATCCCTTCGTGCATTTGCAGGGTCTGGTGCTGGCCACCGAGAACGCCGCCTATTATTTTCCGTGTACGACGGATCTTTTGGCGACGGGTTGGGATGAAGTGCAACTGCTCGCCTGCCTGCGGCCCTTGTTCAGCGACCCTGGCCGGCGCATCGTCGCTGAACAGAGCAAGGTCTTGTCGCAGATCGCGATGGAGTCGGGCGGGTACGAGTTCTGTGGCGACGATATCGAATTGATGGCCTACAGCCTGGAGACGCGAGCGGCTTCTCTCGCCGAACAGGTCGAGCGGCGCTGGCAGGAGGTGGTGCCGACGCTGGCCGAGCTTCTTGGTCAGGGGCGTGGGCGCCGCACGCAGGAGAGTCTTGACAACGAAGCCCTGGCTGACCTTCTGCGGCAACGGGCGCAATGGATCCAGCGGCTCTACCCGCTTCTTGGCCAGGAACTCGACGCCGAAGCGGAGCGCGCGCGCCTCTATCGCCAGATGGATCGTCCGCTGAATGCGGTTTTGGCGCGGATGGAGAGGCGTGGCGTCTTCATCGACGCCGCCGCCCTGGCCCGGCAAAGTCAGGAGTTGCGTGCGCGCATGCAGCATTTGCAGGCGCAGGCACGACAGGTGGCGGGCATCGAGTTCAATCTCGATTCGCCGAAACAGCTGGCGCAGGTGCTCTATGACCACTTGCAGCTGACGGCGACGATCAAGACGGCCACTGGCCAGCGCTCGACCGCCGAGGACGTGCTCGAGGGCTTGAGCGAGCAGCATCCGCTACCCGGCCTCGTCCTCGAGTACCGCTCTTTGGCCAAACTCTGCTCCAATTACACCGACAAGTTGCCCTCCCTGGTGAGCGCGCGCAGTGGTCGCCTGCATACGATCTACAACGCCATGGGGACGTCCACGGGGCGGCTGTCCTCTTCTGAGCCGAATCTGCAGAACATCCCCATTCGCAGCGTCGAGGGGCGACGCATTCGTGATGCTTTCGTCGCCGCGCCGGGCTGTGTTCTGGTGGCCGCCGACTATTCGCAGATCGAATTGCGACTGATGGCGCACCTTTCCGGTGATGCCGGATTGCTCGCCGCCTTTGCCGCGCATCAGGACGTGCACAGCATGACCGCTGCCGAGATCTTTGCTGTGCCGCTGGCGGCGGTCGACGCCGATCAGCGGCGCGCCGCCAAGGCGATCAATTTCGGTTTGATCTACGGCATGTCAGCCTTTGGTCTGGCGCGCCAGCTGGCACTCGGGCGGCAGCAGGCGGAAGCTTATGTACAGCGTTATTTCGAGCGTTATCCCGGTGTTCGCGACTATATGCAGAAGACACGCGCTTTAGCGAAGGAGCAGGGCTTCGTCGAGACCCTGTCGGGGCGACGTATCATGACGCCGGACGTGCGCTCCGGTCGCCCGGCGCTGCGCGCTGCCGCAGAACGTGCCGCCATCAATGCGCCTCTGCAGGGCAGCGCCGCTGACATCATGCGTCACGCGATGATCGGGATCGAGGCCGAACTGAGCCGCCTGCTCGACGTCGGCGGCATGGTGATGCAGGTGCACGATGAATTGATCATCGAGTGCCCCGCCGCGCGCGGCGATGACGTGCGCGCGTGTGTCGTGCGCGGGATGCAGGAGGCTGCTGCGTTGCGTGTGCCGCTCGAGGTCAGTTGCGGGGTGGGCGCATCGTGGAGCGAAGCGCATGCGTGAGGCCATAAAATTCATGAGGAATTGATGAGGGTCAAGACGCTGTGAGCGGCTTTGACCTACGCTCGACATATCTTCCTCAAGGTGGGGGCGCGGGGTTGTGGTCTGGAGTGCCCGCCTCTGCCACCGGCGACTGTTGCAGCGTTGCTGAGGGTCGTTCTTAGGCTGTGTCGCCCCTCGCATCAATCATCGCTGCGAGGGGCGGTCAACCCCAGCCAGTGGGCGAGTTGATTTTCGCACTCCTCGACGCCGGTGCCTACGCTCGAGGAAAAGAGTTGCAGACTGATCTGCGCCGGGTGCTGTGCCAGGGCCTGACGTACTCGCGCCAGAGCTTGCAGGGCCGGTCCGCGATTCAGTTTGTCGCATTTGGTGAGCAGGATGTGGACCGGCAGAGCGCGTTCGCTCGCCCAGTCGAGCAGCATGTGATCGAGCTCCTTGTCGGGGTGGCGGATGTCCATGAGCAGGACGAGTCCGCGCAAGCAGCGGCGGCTACCGAGGTAGGCGGCCAGCTCGCGTTGCCAAGCGGCCTGCAACTGCTGGCTGACGGCGGCGTAACCGTAGCCGGGCAGGTCGACGAGGCGGCGCTCCTCGTCGAGCGTGAAGAAGTTGAGTAGTTGCGTGCGGCCTGGTGTCTTCGAGCTGCGGGCGAGCTGGCGTTGTTGGGTCAGGCGATTGATGGCGCTCGATTTTCCGGCGTTGGAACGACCGGCGAAGGCGATCTCGTAGCCCTGATCGGGAGGGCACTGCGAAACCTTGGCGGCGCTGGTCAAGAATTGGGTCTGGGTGAGAAGGTGGTGGATGCTGCGTTCGTTCATGCAGATAAGGGCCCGAAGAGGATTAATTTGCGAAGAGGCGACATGTCGCCCTTGTCAAAGCTGGTATATAATCCACCCGATTTTTGAGGTGGTAGCAATACGGATGTCACCGTATCCTGGGCTTTCACCGAATCTCAGGTTTGTTTATCCATAGTATGGGAGTTGCTTACGTGAAAAAGCTAGCTATTTTGGCTGTTCTGATGGGTGCCGCCGGTTTCGCCAGTGCGGCTATGACGGGTGAGCAGGTGTACAACATGCATTGTGCCGCTTGCCACAGTTCCGGTGTGATGGGAGCTCCCAAGCATGGTGACAAGGCGGCTTGGGCTCCGCGCCTGAAGCAGGGTGCGGCGGTGCTGTTCCAGCATGCGAAGAATGGTTACAAGACCATGCCGGCCATGGGCACCTGCTCGGAATGTACCGATGCCGAGCTGAAGGCTGCCATTCAGTATAACTCGCATTGATGCGTATCGGACGCGTCCCGCGTCCGGAACCTCTTCGCTGGCGTCTTGGGGTGACTTCAATGATCAAGTCGATAGGGGCTGCTGTGGTGGTCCTGGGTTTGGCGCAGGCCGTAAGTGCCGCGCCTCTGGTGGGTGACCCGGTGGCGGGTCAGGCCAAGGCGGCGGCTTGTGCCGCTTGTCACGGTGCGGATGGCAATAGCGTTGCTCCCAGTTTCCCTCGCCTTGCTGGCCAGGGTGCGCGCTATATCGTCAAGGAACTGTCCGATTTCAAGGCGGGTCGGCGCCAGAATGCCATCATGAATGGCATGGCTTCCGGTCTGAGTGATCAGGACATGGCTGATGTCGCTGCCTGGTTCTCCAGCCAGAAGGCCGGGGTTGGCTACACCAAGCCGGAACTGCGTGAGCAGGGCGAGCGCATCTGGCGCGGCGGCATCCCGACGCTTGGGGTGCAGGCCTGTGCTAGCTGTCACGGTCCTTCCGGACAAGGCATGCCGGCGGCGGGATTCCCGCATCTGGCAGGTCAGCATAGCGACTACGTCGCTGCACAGTTGACGGCCTTTCGCGCTGCGGGTCGTGGTGATCTCAATGCGCCCGTCTACCGTCGCAATGACAGTGCGCGGGCCGGTGATCCAGGCCCCATGCAGACGCTCGCCTCGCGCCTGTCGGATACGGACATCCTGGCGTTGTCCAGCTTCATCCAGGGTCTGCACTGACCTGTTCCTGCTTTCACGCCAGGAGGGGTTCTCTCTCCTGGCGTGGATGTCTGCGATCCATTCCGGTGTTCCTGGCGGCAGCGTCGCTGTCGTCGGTTCAGAGCGCCTAGACAGACGCTGCCATCGCCATAGAGATATCTCAACAGACCAGAAAAAAGAGCGTCACGATAATATACTTTTCGTGCGCGGTACGAGCGGCTATTCTCAGCCGATTTGAAAAAGAGGGAAGACCCCATGTTGATGCAACGAGTGCTGTTGGCCGTTCTGGTCTGGTTGAGCGTCGCGGTGCAGGCCGCCCCGGTCTTTCAGGAGGGTAAGGATTATCAGCTGTTGCCGCAACCTAGCCTGCGCCCGGATCCACAGCGCGTCCAGGTGCGTGAGTTCTTCTGGTATGGCTGCCCGCACTGCTATCACCTGCTGCCCGTGCTCGATGCCTGGGCGCGCAAAAAGCCGTCCTATGTCGATCTCGTCCTGACGCCGGCGGCGCTCAACCCGGAATGGCAGATCGACGCCCAGGCTTACTATGCCGCCGAGATCCGTGGCGTGGCGAGCAAGCTGCACGACGACATGTTCAATGCCATCCATCGTGATCAGAATATCCAGCTCATCAACAACGTCGCCGCCATCGACCAGTTCTACACGGCGCACGGTGCCGGGGCCAATTTCTCGGCGCTGATGAACTCGATGGTGGTGCTGGGCAAAGTCAACGCTGCCGCACAGCTGGCGCGTCAATATCAGTTGGAGGGCGTGCCAAGCCTGGTCATCGATGGCAAGTACCTCGTCGATTATCACGCCGGCGAGCCACTGCGCATGATGCAGGTCGTCGATTATCTGGTGACGATGGAACATCATGGTCACTGAGTGAGGCCCTGACTTTTGGACTGGTTGCCGCGCGAGATCGATCCGCGTGTCGCGGGGGCCTGTCGTGGCGCCCACAGCCTCGCCGGCGACACCCTGCCGGCAGCGCCTTTGCGCTTGCTCAGTTTCAATATGCAGGCGGGCATGGCGATGACGCATCTGCATCACTATGTCACACGCTCCTGGCGCCATCTTTTGCCTTCGCGCAATCCGCGTGAGTCGCTCGACGCCATCGTCGATCTGTTGCGGCGGGCGGACATCGTCGCCCTGCAGGAGGTCGACGGTGGCTCCCTGCGCTCCGGCTTCATCAACCAGCTGCAGCATCTGGCGCAACACGCCGGTTTTCGCTTTCAGTACCAGCAGCTCAATCGTGACCTCGGGCGTCTCGGGCAGTACGCCAATGGTCTGTTGTCGCGTCTGCAGCCTTATCGCATCGAGGATCATCAGTTGCCGGGTTTGCGCGGCCGTGGCGCCATTCTGGCGGCTTATGGCGACCCGCAGGATCCGCTCCTGGTGCTCAATTTGCATCTTGCCCTGACCGGACGCGGTCGCGATCGTCAGTTTGCCTATGTGCGGCAGTTGATCGGCGATGTGCGCCGCGTGCTCCTGCTCGGTGATCTCAATTGCACGCATCAGGAACTGCTGCAGTCGCCGCTCGGCACCATGGACTGGCAATGGGCCTATGGTCAGCTCGACACCTATCCCAGCTGGGGGCCGGTGCGTCGCCTCGACCATATTCTCGCCAGTCGCGCCCTGCAGATCGAGCGTGTGCAGGTTTTTGACCTGCGTTTGTCCGATCATCGACCGGTCTATATGGAAGTCCACCTCTGACGCCAGCGCCCATGGCAGGAGCAGGGAAGCCCACTATAATGGATGCGTGCGGGCAGGAGCATCTCATGGCCGAGGAAGACAGTAAGGCTTGGCGCGACAAATATCTCGATTTGCAGGAAAGCTCCGAAGCGCGGCAGGCTTTGTTGCGGCGAGGCCTTGTCTGCGTCAGCTTGGCGGTCGACAACATCGATGCCCATCTCGAAAGCCAGCTCAAGGAGCTGCGCCAGCTGCTACGCGGTGACTGGCAGAGCGAGGAACTCGCCGCCATGGTCGACGTCATGGAGAGCACGGTGCGGCGTCTCGATGAGCATCGCCAGCAGGAGCGTGGTTCGCGCAGCGATCTCCTCGGCAAGCTGATCGAGCAGTTCAACGATCTCGGGCCGGATCGGGTGCAGCGCCGGCAACTGGAGGCGATACAGGCCAGGGCGCGTGCCGGCACCGGTGAGTTTCAGGAGCTGCTCGCCGAGTTCATGGCGATCTTTTCGCAGCGTGTGCGACAGTTGCGCGCTGAGGCCGATGGTGAGTCGGGAGGCTTTTTTCAGCGCTGGTTTCGGCGCGCCGGCAAGGCGCGCGCCGAGGACACCGTCGCGGCAGAAGCGACGACGCAGGAAGGAGGGGAGGACGCACAAGAACAGTGGCAAGAGGCGCGCCAACGCATCGCGGTGGTCTTGCTCGGCATGCTCGAGCAGGTGCACGATCAGCACGCCGAGGAAGTGACGGCCTTGCAGCGACGCTGGCAGACGGCACAAGACCCGAACATCGTTGCCGAATTGATCGATCAATCCCTGGCCCTGCATCAGGGCCTGGTCCTGGCGCGTACGCGCGAGACGGAAGAGTTTCTCCTCAATCTGCAGCGGCGCTTGCTGGAGGTGCATAAATTTCTCAGCAGTCAGAATAGCCAGCAGACACAAGAGCGGCAGGCGCAGGAGGAATTCGGGCGTTCGGTCGAGGAGGAGATCAGCGCCTTGCGTGAGCACGCTGCGGCGGCCAGCAGTCTCGAGCAATTGCAGACCAGGATCAAGGAACGCCTCGATGGTATCGTCGGCCTCGTCGACGGCTACCGTGAGCAGTCGGGGGGGCGCGCGCGCAGCCTGCATACGGAGGTGCAGGAACTGGAGGAAAAGCTGCGGCGACTTGAGGGAGAGAGCCGGCATCTGCGCGAGGTGGTGCGCCAGGAGCATCATCGTGCCACCCATGATGCCTTGACCGGGCTGCCCAACCGTCAGGCCTATGAGGAGAGGGCGCTACTCGAGTTTGGGCGCTGGCGGCGCTATGGCCATCCTTTTAGCGTGCTCATCGTCGACGTCGATCGTTTCAAGGCGGTCAATGATCAGTACGGCCACTTGGCCGGTGACAAGGTCTTGCGCTTGGTCGCGCAGAGCCTGCAAAAAGCGGTGCGTGAGACCGACTTCATGGCGCGCTACGGCGGCGAGGAGTTTGTCGTGCTGTTGCCGCAGACGGCGCTCGACGCCGCTCTCGTCGTGGCGGAAAAATTGCGCGCCGAGGTCGCCGCCAGTCCCTTCCATTTCGCCGGTTCTCCGGTTCCCATCACCTGCTCGGTCGGGGTCAGCGAGCTGCGGCCGCAAGACGACTGGGAAGCTTTGATCGAGCGTGCCGACCAAGCTTTGTTGCGCGCCAAGCGCGAGGGGCGAAATCGCGTTCTAGCCGGGTGATGGAACGGCGACGATCACGGGTGAATTTGTTAAGATCGCCTTTTTGGTGCGAGGAGCGAGGTCATGCCTCAGCATGTGCAGCCGGTGATCCTGCTGATTCTCGATGGATGGGGCTATCGTTCCGATGCCGCCCACAATGCCATCGCCCAGGCGCAAGCCCCGGTCTGGCGGCGTTTGTGGCAGGAACGGCCGCATACCCTGATCTCGGCGTCGGGTCGCGATGTCGGCCTGCCGCGCGGACAGATGGGCAATTCCGAGGTCGGGCACACCCATCTCGGCGCCGGTCGCGTCGTCTATCAGGATCTGACCCGCATCAGTCAGGCGCTCGAGGACGGCAGTTTTCAGCAGAATGAGGTGCTCGCTGCCGCCGTCGCGACGGTCGTTCAAAAAAAGACCAAGCTGCATATCATGGGTCTGCTCTCCGACGGTGGCGTACACAGCCATATCGACCATATCGAGGCGATGGTGGCTCTCGCGGTCGCTCGCGGTGCGGGTGAAGTCTGCGTGCACGCTTTTCTCGATGGCCGCGACACCCCGCCGCGCTCGGCGGCCGGGTATTTGCAAAAGCTCAGCGCGTCTTTGCCCGCGGCGGCGAGGATCAGCAGCCTGTGTGGTCGCTACTATGCCATGGACCGTGACAACAACTGGTCACGCATGCAGAGCGCCTGGGACCTCATCGTCGATGGCGAGGCGCCCTTTCATGCCGACAGCGCCGCGCAGGGTCTGGCGCAAGCCTATGCCCGCGGTGAGAACGATGAGTTCGTGCAAGCGACGCGCATCGGTGAAGTGACCCGGGTGGAAGACGGCGATGCCGTCATTTTCATGAACTTCCGCGCCGATCGCGCGCGTCAGCTCAGTCGCGCCTTCACCGCGGCGGAAGTGCCGACGCTCGTGCGTCGCCGCCGTCCGCACTGCTCGAGTTTTGTCCAGCTCACCGAGTACGCCGAGGAGATCAAGGCGCCGGTGGCCTTCCCGCCGCAGTCCCTGCAGCGCGTCTTCGGTGAGTATCTGGCGGAGCAGGGCTGTCATCAGCTGCGCATCGCCGAGACCGAGAAATATGCGCATGTGACCTTTTTCTTCAATGGTGGTCGCGAAGAGCCCTTTCCGGGGGAGGATCGCATCCTCATCCCTTCGCCGAAAGTGGCCACCTTTGATCTGCAGCCGGAAATGTCGGTCGATGCCATCACCGAGCGCTTGATCGCGGCCTTGCGTGAACGCCGCTATGAAGCCGTCATTTGCAACTTCGCCAACGGTGACCAGGTCGGACATACCGGCATCATGGCAGCCGCCATCGAGGCGGTGGAGGCGGTCGATCGCTGCCTCGGTCGCTTGTTGCCGGTGCTCGCCGAAGTCGGTGCTGAGATGATCATCACCGCCGACCATGGCAACGTCGAATGCATGCTCGATGAGGCGGCGGGCCAACCGCTGACGGCGCACACCACCAATCCGGTGCCGCTCATCTATGTCGGGCCGCGCGCGCTCAGCCTGCGGGCGGACGGAGGTTCTCTCGTCGATGTGGCGCCGACCCTGCTCTCGTTGATGGGCTTGCCGGTGCCGACTGAGATGACGGGGCACAGCCTGATCGAGTTTCATGAATGATGACGTGCGTGCGCTGGGGCGCCCTGCTACTGTTGTTGCTGCCGGGCCTGGTGCTGGCGCGGCCGGTGACCAACGTCAGTTCCCATCTCAGTGCCGTGCGTCGGCAGATCGCCAAGGTGGAAGCGCACCAGCGTCTGACCGAGGCTGAACGTCAGCAGCAGGAGCTGGCGCGTGAGCAGGCCGAGCGCGACATCGGTCGTCTGGTTGAGCAGATGCGTGGTCTCGACGCACAGGTGGCGGGGGTCAACCGCCAGCTCCTGGCCCTGCAACAGCGTCAGCAGCAGCTCGAGCAGGAGGATCAGACGCAGACCCAGGCTTTGATGCGCGAGGACAGGCTGGTCTGGCAGAATGTGCGGCACGACTATTTTCGTCTGCTGCTCAACCAGCAACACCCCGAAAAGCTGGCGCGCGTGCTGCACGATTTTCGCATTCTCAACGCCGATCGCGATCATCGCCTGCAAGCCTTGCGCCGCAATGTCGCGGAACTGGCGCAGAGCCGGCAGCAGACCGAGCGCGAGCGCGACCGCTTGGCGCAATTGCAGCAAGGGCTGCAACAGCGGCATCAGGAATTGTCGTCGGCGCAAAAACGGCGGCAGAGAGCTTTGGCGATGCTGCGGCGTCGCGAAGAGTCGGACGGACAGAAGCTGGAGCGCTTGCAGCATAGCGAGCGCCGCCTCAGCGATCTGCTCGCGCGTCTGAGTCGGCCCACCCCAGGCGTGCATCCAACCGCGCCGGGTGGGGCTTTGATGCCAGCGCCCGCTGGGGCCTGCGCCCTGCCCGCCAGCGGTGGGCTGCGCAACCAGTTCGCCGCCGAGCGCATGGGGGGGCTGCGTTGGAATGGTGTGGTGATCGCGGTCCCGAGTGGTACGCCGGTGCATGCTGTCGCCGCCGGACACGTCGTTTACGCCGCCTACGTGCGCGGTTATGGTCTGCTCATCATCGTCGATCACGGCCAGGGCTTGCTCAGCATCTATGGTCAGAACCGCAGCCTGCGCAAACGCGCTGGTGATACGATACAGGCCGGTGAGGTCATCGCCGAGGCGGGTGATACCGGTGATGCCAGTTCGCAGGGTGTTTATTTCGAGGTCAGGCGACATGGCCATCCGGAAGATCCGGCGCGCTGGTGTCATGAGAAATAGCCGTCATATAATCCGCTCATATTAGCCAGGGGATGTCCCGATGCGCCGTCTTGTTCTTACCATGATTCTCGTCGCGGTCTCTTCTTCCCGCGCGCAGGCGCCGCAGAATACGGCCGCTCCGGTCGCGCCCGCGGCCCCTGCTTCTGCTTCGGCCCCTGCTCCGGCGGGCGTGGCGGCGATGGATGTCGAGGATTTGCGCATGTTCGTCGAGGTCATGGATCAGATTCGGGCGTCCTACGTCGAGCCGGTGCAGGACCACACGCTCTGGGTCGACGCCGTGCGCGGCATGCTCGAGTCTCTCGATCCGCACTCGGAGTACCTCGATCGCAAGGATTACCGCACCTTGCGTGAAGACACCAGTGGCTCCTTCGACGGTGTCGGGCTCGAGCTCAATATGGACAATGACCAGCTCAAGGTGGTCGCGCCCATCGATGGATCACCAGCGCAGAAGGCCGGCATTCGCGCTGGCGACGTCATCATCAAGTTGAATGGTCAGTTGGTGCATGGCCAGAGCATGCAGGCGCTGATCGCGCAGATGAATGGTGCGCCCGGTAGCCGCATCGTCATCACCATACAAAGAGGTGATGGCCCGTTGCGGGATATCGCCATGCAGCGCGCCCATATCGCGGTCAGTGCCGTGCAGGGCAGCTGGATCACCCCGGGCGAGGCGTTGCTGCGCATCAGCATGTTCACCGAGAGAACGGGGCAGGATCTCGAGGAGCAAACGCGCAAGCTGCGCGCGACCGGGACCATTCGTGGCGTCGTCCTCGATCTGCGCAACAACCCCGGCGGCGTCCTCACCGGTGCGGTGGATGTCGCCGATGAGTTTCTCGATCAGGGTGTCATCGTCAGCACGCGTGGCCGCATCAAGGACGCCGACCAGCGCTTTGTCGCCACGCCCGGCCAGCTGTTCAGCGCCGTGCCGGTGGTGGTGCTGATCAATGGCGGTACGGCGTCGGCGGCTGAAATCGTCGCCGGTGCCCTGCAGGATAACCACCGCGCTTTGCTCCTCGGCACGACCAGTTTTGGGAAAGGCTCGGTACAGTCGGTGCTGCCCTTGCGTGGTGAGCGCGGCATCAAGCTGACGACGGCGCGCTACTACACGCCGAGCGGTCGCTCTATCCAGGCGCACGGCATCATCCCCGACCTGACCGTGCATCAAGCCGACGTCAAGGTGACCGATGATAGTGATCAGTTCTATCACGAGGCGGATCTGGCGGGGCACCTCGGCAATCAGCAAAAGTCCAGCGACGAACATGCGTCATCTGACGATGATCAGCTCTTGGCGCGTGATTTCCAGCTTTACCAGGCGCTGAGCATCCTGCGGGCGCAGGACCTCATGCATCCAGTCGCATCGTCAGGCCCTGGGCACTGAGATAGCGTTTCGCTTCACCGATGCTGTGCTGGCCGAAGTGGAAGATGCTGGCGGCGAGGACGGCATCGGCGCCTCCGGCGATGAAGCCCTGCGCCAGGTGTTCGAGGCTGCCGACGCCGCCCGAGGCGATGACCGGCACCTGCACCGCCTCGCTCACCGCGCGCGTCAGGGCGAGGTCATAACCCTGACGGGTGCCGTCAGCGTCCATGCTGGTGAGTAGGACTTCACCCGCGCCATCTTCGGTCATGCGCACCGCCCATTCGATGGCGTCGAGTCCGGTTGGACGGCGACCACCGTGCGTGAAGATCTCCCAGCGCCCGGCTGCCACCTGCTTGGCGTCGACGGCGATGACCAAGCATTGGGCGCCGAAGTGATCGGCGGCGGCCTTGATCAGGTCGGGGTCGGCGATGGCCGCTGAGTTGATGCTGACTTTGTCGGCGCCGGCGTTGAGCAGGGCGCGAATATCGGCGATGCTGCGAATACCGCCGCCGACGGTGAGCGGTACGAAGACTTCGCTCGCCATACGGCGCACCGTCTCGAGTGTGGTATCGCGGCCCTCATGGCTGGCGCTGATGTCAAGAAAGGTGATCTCATCGGCGCCTTCGGCGTCGTAACGACGCGCCACTTCGACGGGGTCGCCGGCGTCGCGAATGTCGACGAACTGCACGCCCTTGACGACGCGCCCCTTGTCGACGTCGAGGCAGGGGATGATGCGTTTGGCCAGGCTCATGCTTGATCTGCCAGAGCCTGTGCTTCGGCCAGGACGAGATGTCCTTCGTAGAGCGCACGGCCGCTGATGGCGCCGATGATGCCCTTTTCGCCGCTGGCACGCAGCGCCACGATGTCATCGATACGGCTGATGCCGCCCGAGGCGATGATCGGCAGGCCGCTCTGGCGCGCCAGTTCGGCGGTGGCCTGGACGTTGACGCCCTGCATCATGCCGTCACGACGGATGTCGGTGTAGATGATGGCGGCGATGCCCGCCGTCCGGAAGCGCTGGGCCAGTTCGAGCGCCGATGTCTGGCTGAGCTCAGCCCAGCCTTCGCTGGCGACCAGGCCATCGCGGGCGTCGATGCCGACGATGATGCGGCCGGGGTGACGGGCGCAGGCGGCGTCGACGAGATCGGGCTGGCGTAAGGCGGAGGTTCCCAGGATGACCCACTGTACGCCGGCCTGCAGATAGCGATCGATGGTCGCCATGTCGCGAATACCACCGCCGATCTGCAGCGGCAGCTGCGGCAGGGCGCGATGGATGGCGGTCACCACTTCGGCGTGCACCGGCGCGCCGGCGAAGGCGCCGTTGAGATCGACCAGATGTAGGCGACGCGCGCCTTGCATCTGCCAGTGACGGGCCATGGCGACGGGGTCATCGGAGAAGACGGTGTTGTCATCCATGCGCCCCTGGCGCAAACGGACACAAGCTCCATCCTTGAGGTCTATGGCAGGAATGATCAGCATGGCATTTCTCGAGCGTTCTCAGGGGTGCCAGTTGAGAAAATTACGGAGCAGGGTCAGACCGGCGCGCTGACTCTTCTCGGGATGGAACTGGACGGCAAAGACCGACTCATGGCCGAGCGCCGAGCAGAAGCGCAGGCCGTAGTCGCTATGGGCTCGGCAGAGCGCCGCAGAGTCGGGGTGGCAGTAATAACTGTGCACGAAGTAGAAACGGCTGCCATCCTCGATGCCCTGCCACAGAGGGTGCGGACCCTGCTGCCAGACCTCATTCCAGCCCATATGCGGAATCTTCAGGCGTCTTCCCTGCTCTTGCAGGTCATGGCCAAAGAAGCGCACCTGGCCGGGATAGATGTCGAGGCCATCGACGCCGGCATTTTCCTCGGAATGGCTGAGGAGGGCCTGCATGCCGACGCAGATGCCGAGCAGGGGTTTGCGGCCGATCAGTTCGCGCACCAGAACATCGATGCCGCCTGCGCGCATGGCGTTCATGCATTCACGCATGGCGCCTTGGCCGGGCAGGACGATGCGATCGGCCTGGGCGATGAGGGCGGCGTCGCGGGTGATGTCGACGCGGCGGGCACCGACATGTTCGAGCGCTTTGGCGACCGAGTGCAGGTTGCCCATGCCGTAGTCGAGCAAGGCGACCCGGGTCATAGCTGGCCCTTGGTCGATGGCGTGACGCCCTGCATGCCGGGATCGGCCTCGACCGCCTGACGCAGAGCACGGGCGAAGGACTTGAACACCGACTCGATCTGGTGGTGCGCGTTCAATCCGCGCAGATTGTCGATATGCACGGTCATCTGCGCGTGGTTGACCAGGCCCTGGAAAAATTCGCGGAACAGGTCGACGTCAAATGAGCCGATGCGGGCGCGACTGAAGTCGATGTGATAGAACAGGCCGGGGCGTCCGGAGAGGTCGACGACGACGCGCGACAGGGACTCGTCGAGCGGGACGTAAGCGTGGCCATAACGGCGGATGCCGCGTTTGTCGCCGAGCGCGGCGGCGAGCGCCTGACCGAGGACGATGCCACAGTCCTCGGCGCTATGATGATCATCGACGCGTAGATCGCCGTCGCAGTGCAGACGAATATCGATCAGGCCGTGGCGTACGATCTGGTCGATCATGTGATCGAGAAAGGGCATGCCGGTATGAACGTCGCCCTGGCCGCTGCCATCGAGACAGATCTCGGCACGGATGCGCGTCTCCTGGGTGTTTCTGACGATGCTTGCAGATCGTACGCTCATGATAGACCTTCGTGATGAAACGTCGACATTATACGCATGCTCGCGATCACCGTGGTGAAAAGCCGGTACAGATCATTATACTGGGGGGCACCCTATTTTGGAGATATCTTCATGCCTGTGGAAGTCGAGGTCTATCAGAAAGAGCTGCCCACGGCGATCGCCGAGGATCTGCGGCGTATTTACATCGATACCCCGGGGTATGCCGACGCGCAGACGGTGCTGGCGGATCTGCAACGACGCCTGCGCGAAGACGGGGATCGCTATTATGCCGGACGCTTCAATGGACACTGGATCTGCGGAGCGCTCGTCGGCGATCAGGGAGAGGATCGCATCATGCGCTATCTCGCCGTGCATCCAGCTACGCGTGGTCGGGGTGTCGCCGAGCGGCTCGTGGAGGAGATTCGGCAACAGGAGCTGGAGCGTGGTCCGGGCCACTTGGTGACGGGATTTCAAGTCGACGACGCGGCGCTGGCGTCTATACTCAGGGCCATGGGCTTCATTCCGCATGGAGCGATGGGCATCTACAGATGCCAGCTGTAGCCGGGAGCTGATCCGGTAGGAGGCGGCGAGCGATGCTGGGCAGGTGTTGGTGGTGTGTTCTCCTGCCGGGATTCATCGTCCTGTCGGCCTGGGCGCAGCCGCCTCTGCGGGTGCTCATCGATGACGATTACCCGCCTTACAGTTTTCATGACGCGCGCGGCGTTCTGCAGGGCGAGCGCATCGACGTCTGGAAGGCGTGGGCGGCGGTCAACAAGACCTCTGTGCAGGTCATCGGCCTGCCCTGGGGCCAGGCCAAGGCGGCCTTGCTGGCCGGCCAGGGTGATGTTCTCGATACTCTCTTTGTGACGCCGGAACGCCGGGCCAACTATCGCTTCTCGCCCCCCTATGCCCGGATTCCTGTGCGTCTCTATTTTGCCCGACAGCTGACCGGAGTCGGTGACATTCATTCCCTGGGCGCGTTCACCATCGCCGCCAAAAATGGCGATGCCTGTCTGCACACCTTGACGGAAGTCGGGCTGCATCAGATGCGCACCTATGTCAGTTACGACGCCATCATCGACGCGGCGCAGCAGCACCAGGTCTCGGTCTTCTGCATGGATCAGTCCGCCGCGGTCTATCTGCTGGCGCATCGCGGCTTGCTGCAACAGTTCCGTTCGACAGCGGCGATCAGTGAGGGCTCCCTCGCTTGGGCTGTCGTGCGTTCGCGGCCGGAGCTCTATGGCGAGGTGCAACGTGGTTTTGCTCGCTTGCCGGCGCAGGACGTGCTCAGTATTGAGCGAAAATGGCAGGGCGAGGAACTGCCAGCGGCCTCCTGGCGCAAGCAACACCGGTCACTGATCATCCTGGTCGGGGTGGCTGCGCTGGCCATTCTGATGTTGCTGATATGGGGGCAGACCTTGCGTTTGCGCGTGCTGGCGCGTACACGCGCTCTGCGCCGTGCGCTGCAGGCGGTGCGCGAGGCGCGTTCGCGCGCCGACGACAGTCGCAAGGGGCTTGAGGCATTGATCGATGCGATACCGGACGTTCTGCTCGAGATCGACGTCGACGGCCGTTGTCTGAGCTGTCGCTTGCCGCAACACGACGTCCTCGCCGGTGCCGAGGTCTTTATGCAAGCGGTCGGCCACTCTATCGGTAGTCTCTGGTCGGCGGCGTCGGCCGATGTTTTTTCGCAAGCTCTCGCCGAAACGCGGCAACGGGGGTGGTCGCGTGGCCGCGTCGTCTACCTCGAATTGGCGGCACAGCAGCGTTGTTTCGAACTCCTGATCGGCAGTCGCAAGGATGCCGATGGGAATTTGGGTCACTTCGTCGTCCTGCTGCATGACATCAGCCGGCGCAAGAGCCTGGAAGATGAACTGAGGCTGCACCGCACCCATCTGGAGAGCCTCGTTCAGGCCAAGACCCAGGAACTGCATCAGGCCAATGAGCAGTTGCAGCGGCAAGCCCGCCTGTTGCGCGCGCGTTCGCGCAGTTCGCAGGCCCTCATCCGTGCCGTCGACGAGCACGCACTGCAGAATGAGGTCTGTCGCATCCTCGTTGAGGAGTGCGGCCATCGCATGGCCACCGTCTCTTATGTCATCCAGGATGAGGCGCAGAGCCTGCGACCCACGGCCTGGGCTGGGGAAGGCGTCGATTATCTGCAGAAGATCCGGCTGAGTTGGGGCGACAACCTCTATGGTCGCGGTCCAGCCGGAAGATCTTTGCGCGAAGGGCGGCCGGTGGTGTCTGATGCGGATCAGGATCCGGGCTACCTTCCTTGGCGTGAAATGGCTCTGGCGCACGGGTTTTTATCGTCGATCGGCCTGCCTTTTCAACTTGAGGATGGCCAACAGGGGGTCTTTTCCATCTACGCCGGCCAGGCGCATGGATTCCCCGACGGCGAAGTCGCTCTCCTGCAGGAATTGGTCGATGACTTCGCCTATGGCCACTCGGTACTGCGTCTGCGCATCCGACAGGATGAGACTCTGCAGGAGTTGCGCCATCATATCGAGACCGAACAGAAGGCGCGGCAGGAGTCTTCGACGTTGAGTGCTTATCTGCGCGAGGTGCTCGACGCGCTCGACAGCGCCATCATCGTCTGGGGGCCGGATCATCGCCTGCGCTTATGGAACCAGTCTTTGGTGCGGATGTTCCCGCAACGCGCAGAGTGGCTGCAGCAGGGCATCGATCACGATGAGTATCGCCGCCGCCTGATCGAGACCGGAGCTGAGGTGATACCTTTCAGCACCTGGGATCACTGGGATGACAGCACCATCGTCAAGCGCTCAAATGCCGGACGCATCGTTGAATACAGCCGCCTGAGCATCACCGATGGCAGTCGTATCGTCATCATCAGCGACATCACCGAGACCATGCAGATGCGCGAGTTGATGCAGCGCAATGAGCGACTGAGCGGGCTCGGACGCTTGGTGGCGGGGGTGGCGCATGAACTCAATACGCCGATCGGTGTCGCCCTGACCGCCAGCACCCACCTCACCCATGGTCTGCGTCAGCTACAGACCGTCGCCGCAGGTAGCAGCCTGAGCCGGCAGACCCTGCAGGATCTGCTCGAACAGCAGCGCAAGGCGACTGGCCTGATCGAGAAGAGTTTGCTGCGCGCCATCGATCTGATCGGCAATTTCAAGCAGGTCTCCGTCGATCAGGCGGGCGAGGCGCGGCGCGACTTCGATCTCGCGCAGGTATTGCACGAAGTGGTGGAGACGGTGCGGGTTCTGCTCAAGCCCGAGGGACATGATATTCAGCTTGAAGGCGACGGCGCGATACCGATGGACAGCTTTCCCGGTGCTCTCGGTCAGGTCATCACCAACCTGGTGACCAATGCCATAGCCCACGCTTATGAGCAGGGGCAGCACGGCCACCTGCGCCTGTTTTATGAGCGCCAGGGAGAAGAGCGAGTGCGCTTGCTCTTCGAGGATGATGGCATGGGGATTCCAGCAGAGCACATGGCGCACATTTTCGATCCGTTTTTTACCACCAAGCTGGGCAAAGGCGGCAGCGGCCTAGGCCTGCACATCGTCCACACCATCGTCACCGATCTTCTCGGCGGCAGCGTCAGCGTCCAGTCGCAACCCGGACAGGGTGCGCACTTTCAGATAATTCTGCCGGTGCACGCCCCGGAGGAGTTTTGACGCCTACAAGGCGTCGATCTTGAGTCGGCTGGCGATGTGGTCAGCGGCGCTGACTTGGGTGTGCCCGGGATCGACGAGGTAGAGGCGCTGATCAGCGACATGGGCCTGTCCGATGAGGATGGCCTTGATCGCCGCGGCGCGCGCCAGAGCCAGTTCACGCAGGGCACCAGGTCCCAGGGGAAGCAGCTGCGTGATGCGCGTCTGCAGCCGTTGACGATAGTCCGCCTGGTTCAGGATCAGGCGTGGCTGGGTGGCCGTCGATGCTGGATCGGGCACCATCGAGAGCTGTTTCAAGATGGCGACCTGGGCGCTGCCGGCGAGTTCACCGAGCCAGGTGGTGAGTACCTTGATGTCATCACGCGACTGCGCCCGACGTTGCGCGAATTCGGCCGAGAAGGCTTGCGTCTGCAAGCCGTAGGTATCCGCTTGATCGGCGGTCATCGGCAGGATGCGCAGGATCAGACTCGGACGTTGTGCCAGTGCTTGCCCGAGCTGCACAAGCTTTTGCTGCTGTGAGGCGTCGACGTTCGCGCTGCCCGGCAGGAAATCGACGTGTTTCAAGGCGTCGGGGTCGGGCGCATGGATGAGGCTGGACAGCAGCCGGAAGGGCGAGGTCACCGCCTTCTCGAGGAGATTGAGCACAGCCTTCCAGAGCAGCTTGCCATACTGAAAATCGGGGTTGTCGAGGCTGCCGCTGATCGGCAGATCGATATTGATATTGCCATCCGCATCGCGCAGCAAGGCCAGGGCGAGCTTGAGCGGCAGATGCACGGCTTCCGGTGAGTCGACACGTTCGCCGAGGCGCATTTGATCGAGCTGCACCTGATTCTCCGCCTGCAGCTGGCGGTGATCGATGTGGTAGTGCAGATTCATGTCGAGCTTGCCCTGGTTGATGCGATAACCGGCAAATTCGGCCGAGTAGGGCGTGAGGGTGCTGAGCTCGACATTGCTGAAGTGCAGGCCCATGTCGAGAAAGATGTTCTGTGCCAGGGGGTTGATCTGGCCGGCGATGCTGACGTGGCCGTAATGATTGACCAGCCCCTGGAGATCGACCGAGGCGCGTCGCGAGGCATTGCTGTCGAGGTGCCGGATGGGGCCATTGAGATCGTTGATGCCGGCGGCAAAGGGAGTGCCAAGGCTGAGGTCGGAGAAGGCGATGGCGCCATTGTGGATGTCGACTTCGCTGATGCGCACTGGCCATGGCGCCTGGTCGTGGTGATGGGGGTGATGACTGTTCTGCGCCAAGTGCTGGGCCTGCGCCGGGTGTGCGCTGACGTTCGGCGTACGCAGCAAGGTTGCGACATTGGCGACGCGCTGGCGATCGATCATGATGCGTGCGTAGGGATCGGCGATGATCACTTTGGGGATCAGGAGATGGGCTGGACGCGTCGCAAAATCGATCTGCGGCAGGCTCACCTGGTTCCAGGACAGCAAGGGCTGATGGTCACGCACATCCTGCAGGCTGAGATGATCGACCTTCATTCCTCCATGAAAGTTTACAGCGGTACTGGCGCCACCGGCGACGTGTAGTTGCCCCTGGCCGCTGACTAGGCCCTGATCGAGACGCAGCCAAGTACGGCGTGCCAGAAGGCCTTGCACCGGGCGGATGTCGACACGATTGAACTGTAGCTGCAAGTCGGACTGCAAGGGTTGGCGCTGGACGCTGCCCTGCACGGCGATCGATCCTTGTCCGAGGCCCGTGTGCAGTTGCAGATTGAGGGCCTGAGCGGGATCCTGGTTGAGGCCTTGCAGCTCGAAATCGATGTCGTGCAAAGAGGTCTGCAAGGGCAAACTGCGATCGGTCAGATCGACGCTGCCCTGGCGCCAGGCGAACAGGCCGAGCTGCCAGTTCCAGGCCGCAGCGGGCGGCTCGGCCGACGGTGGTGGCGCGGTCGTGGCCACGGCGGCTGGCGCCTTGCTGGCGACCGGCAAGGCCTGCAGACGGCCGTGTGCATCGCGCAGCAGTTTGAGTTGACCGCCTTGCAGGATCAGGGAGGCGATGTGGATCTGATGCTGCGCTGGCTGCAGGCTGAAGTCCGCGAGGCGGGCGGAGGGCAGGGTGAGCAGAGGATGGCCCCGCGTGTCCTGCACTTGTAGTTGTGCGACATCGAGCTGCCCATGCGTGATGTCGGGCAGGCGGCTGCCGGCTGGCAGATCGATGTCGCCTTGCAGACCGAGGCGACCTTGCATCAGTTTGACCGGTAAGGCTTGTGGACTGAGGCGCGCCCAGAAGGGCAGATCGAGACCCTGCACGCGCAGATGTCCGCGGATCGCCAGAGGCGCGAGGTGGACGCGACCTTGCCAAGTCAGCGTCGCGCCATCACTGGTCGCCAAGTAGAGAAGATGGCTGCCCGGGCTGTGTGGCAAGGTGCCAAGATCATGCAGATGGAGGTCGATGGGGCTGAATAGGCTGTGCAGCGTCGGCTGTATGCGCGCGTCCGCCAGACTGACGCTGCCTTGCACGAGATCGAGATGATCGATGCGCCATGCCATGCTCGAGGATGCGGCTGGAGTCTTGGATGGGGGGCTCGCCGGTAGGCTTAGGGCGAGCAGATTGACGCGTCCCTGGGCGTCGATGCGCAGATGGATCTTGGGTTGGACGAGGACGATGCGGTCGATCACCGGCGCACGCTGCCAAAGACTGGCCCAGAGCTTGGGGCGCAGACTCAGTTGCCGAAATTCGAGCAGAGAGGCCCCCTGCTGCTGCAGGTCGAGATCGTCGATCTGCACACGCAGCGACCAGGGATGGATGGCCAGATGCCGCAGGCGCAGCTGCAGGTGCAGCTTGTCCTGCACCAAGCCGGGTAGGTGGCTTTGCAGATAGCGCGGCAGGAACCAACCGAGGGTGAGCTGATAGAGCAAGGCCAGTATGCCAAGGGTCAGGACGGAAAGACCAAGGAAGCGCGGCGTCTTGGGCATCATGAGCAAGCCATGTTATCTGCGGAGTCGCGATCAGTGTGCCGAACTCGTGTTCTAATTGCTAGACTTGCCGCCCGCGCAAAGATGAAGAAGGTATCCATGTCCTCGCTCAACCCGCGTCAGCAAGAAGCCGTGCAGGCGATCTCCGGGCCGGTGCTGGTGCTCGCCGGCGCCGGCTCCGGCAAGACGTCGGTGATCACGCACAAGATGGTGCATTTGATCGAGAACTGTGGCATTCCGGCGACGCGCATCGTCGCCGTCACCTTCACCAACAAGGCGGCGCGCGAGATGCGCGAGCGCGTCGGGCGTCTGCTGCAAGGCAGCGCCGCACGCGGTTTGTCGGTTTCCACTTTTCATGCTCTTGGCCTTGAGATTCTGCGCAAGGAGAGCGCCGCTGCGGGCCTGAAAAGCAATTTCTCCATCTTCGATGCTGACGATGCACGCGCCTTGCTCGCCGAGCTGATGCACCGGGAACTGGCTTCCGCGGCTGATCGCATCGATCTCGTGCGGCATCATATTTCGGATTTCAAGAACCGGCTTCTGTCGGCGGAAGCAGCTCTGGCCGCGGCGCAGACGCAGGAAGAAGCGCTGTCGGCGCAGGTTTATCTCGAATACGATCGTCATTTGCGCGCTTACAATGCTGTCGATTTTGATGATCTCATCCTGCGTCCGACCTTGCTCCTGCGCGATGACGCCGACTTGCGCCAGCGCTGGCAGCACAAGGTGCGTTATCTGCTCGTCGATGAATACCAGGACACCAATTTGACGCAGTACGAGATGGTCAAGCTGCTCGTCGGTCTGCAGGCCAATTTCACCGCTGTCGGCGACGACGATCAGAGCATCTACGCCTGGCGTGGCGCGCGACCGGAAAACATGGCCCAGCTCTTGACCGACTATCCGGGCCTCAAAGTCGTCAAGCTGGAGCAGAACTATCGTTCGACAGCGCGCATTCTGCGTGCCGCCAACCAAGTCATCGCCAACAATCCGCACGTTTTCGAGAAGTCACTGTGGAGTGAGCACGGCGTCGGTGAGCGTATCCGGGTGTTGGCCAACGCGCATGAACAGGCCGAGTGCGAGCGCGTCGCACTGGAAATCTTTCAGCATCGTTTGGTAAAAAGGGCCGAATATCGCGAC
The DNA here is from genome assembly GCA_021851865.1 of Pseudomonadota bacterium. Lineage (GTDB taxonomy): Bacteria > Pseudomonadota > Gammaproteobacteria > Pseudomonadales > Moraxellaceae > JAJZHK01. The sequence goes on from JAJZBU010000004.1 coordinate 103,588, forward strand.
TATGCTGTGCTTTATCGCGGTAATTTTCAGTCGCGCGCCCTCGAGATCGAGCTGCAGAAGCTGCAGATTCCCTACAAGGTATCGGGGGGGACTTCTTTCTTTTCGCGCCCGGAGATCAAGGATCTCATGGCCTATTTGCGCCTGTTCCTCAATCCGGAGGACGACAATGCGTTCTTGCGCATCGTCAATACCCCACGGCGTGAGATCGGTCCGGCCACCCTCGAGCGTCTCGGCTCCTACGCGCAGCAACGCGGGGTCTCCATGCTGGCGGCTTGTGACGAAATGGGGCTGGAACGGCAGCTGCCGGAACGCCAGCTCGGCGTCGTACGCAACTTTCACCAGTGGGTGATGGCGAGCGCCGAGAGGATCCTGGAGAGCAACGACGTCGCCGAGATTCGGCAGATGCTGATCGACATCGATTACGAGGACTGGTTGCAGCAGGGCAGCGCCAGCCCGGCGCAGGCCGAGCGTCGGCTGGAGAATGTTCAGCAATTCATCGCCAGTCTGAGCGCGATGCAGGACAAGGCTGAACAGGAAGCGGACAAGGCGCTGGAAGCGATCATCAGACGCATGGTGCTGCGCGATATGCTGGAGAACCAGTCCCAGGAAGAGGATCTCGATCGGGTGCAACTGATGACGCTGCACGCTGCCAAGGGTTTGGAGTTTCCCTATGTCTACATGATCGGGATGGAAGAGGATCTGCTGCCGCATCGCAACAGCATCGACAGCGGTGCTATCGAGGAAGAGAGACGCCTGATGTACGTCGGCATCACGCGTGCTCGCGAAGTTCTGACCCTGAGCTATGCGCAATCACGCCGTAGCGCCGGCGACAATCGCCCGACGACGGTATCGCGATTCATCGATGAGCTTCCCCAGGATGACTTGGATCGCGAGGGCGTGAGCAACCATCGCAGTCCTGAGGAGAGCCGGCAACTGGCGCGGGCGCATTTGAATCACCTGCACCAGTTGCTCGGTGACGATTAGCTGCTCTTGCTGATCATGTACTGGATGGCGCCTTTGATCTCGTCATCCGTACAGGTGGTGCAGGTGCCGCGCGGCGGCATCTTGTTGTTGAAGCCGTGCAGAGCGTGATCGAGCAGGGTGGGCATGCCCTTGGCGATACGCGGCGCCCAGTCGGCCTTGTTTCCGATCTTGGGAGCGCCCATGACGCCAGCGCCGTGACAGCCGGAACAGACCTGCTGCACCAGTTGTTCCGGTGTGCGTGTCGCAGCGGCGGCTGCCGGCGCTGGCGTCGCTGCTGCCGCAGCGACGGCCGTGGCCGCAGCACAAGGCTTGCCTTCGACACAGTCCTTCCCAACCGGGGCGATGCGCGCGGCGACCGCCTGTGCATCCATCGCGTCTCCAGCCCAAGCTTGGGCGCAACCGATAACGAGTAACATCATGGCCAATCTTTTCAACATAGCATCCTCACAGGTAACAAACGAAAAACCCCATGCGGCCCAAGTATAACCGCAAAGATCGCGTCTGCGTATGTGAAAGCTTGTTCGTCGGCGCATGGACGTCAGCGCTGGAAGAAGCTAGAATGGGCGCCCCTCCAGCGCCCGTAGCTCAGCTGGATAGAGTACTGGCCTCCGAAGCCAGGGGTCGTGGGTTCGAATCCCGCCGGGCGCGCCAGTTTGAATCGTATCGAAATCCTCATCGTCGCTGTACCGACGGCGGTGTCGCCGCAGCGGCATCAGCGCTACTTCGAACGAGCTCGTTCGAGCAAGATCTAGAACCAATGGCTGTAGACCGGGATCGCGATCACGCCGAGCGCTTCGAAGAGATAAGTCAGCAGGGCAGCGATGCGCCGTAGCTGGAAGAAGGAGCCAAGCATTGCCGTGGCGTGCATCACTCGCGCTATGCTAAAACCGATGCTCAGGGTCATCAGCGAGATGGTG
>JAJZBU010000005.1 GCA_021851865.1 Pseudomonadota bacterium
GTTTTTTCTGGCAGTTCCCCCCCCCTGATTTTGATTTAATATCCATCACTTTCTGGGCGTTTTCGAAGGTGCAAGGCCATGGATACGCCTGATTTCTTTCGTAATCGATTGGCTACGATGCTGGATGGTCGGCATCCTTTGATGGTGCTTGCCGATTCGCCTGATGGTGGGCTTGCTGTACCTCAAGCATGCCTACGACGAATCCGACGAAGGTGTCTGTGCGCGCTACGCAGAGAGTCCGGCCTGGCAGTATTTTTGCGGCCAGGAGTATTTTGAGCATCGCCAGCCCTGTGATGGTCGCTGGTGATTGAAGGTCGGATGATCTTTCGATGGCTACGGCCGCGATGGTTCAATGATCTGCCACGGTCAATAGAGCCACCATGTGACTCAGGAAGAGATGGACCACTTTCTATACTTCTATATCGACTGCGCGTGGATTGCAATAGACGCTACGGGAGCGCCTCGGCTGCTGGATGCGGCATTGGCGCGGCTGTGCGGTGATTTTGGATTGTTGGGGGACAGTCTTTTGGGGACGGTCTTTGATGTAAATGGTGCCCGAGGTCGGACTCGAACCGACAAGCCTTGCGGCGGAGGATTTTCTTCCCACTTCGGCTTTCGCCGCCGTCCAGCACAGGGCTGGACGTTCGTGGTCTGGAGCACGCCTTCACCATAGCCATAATCGGCCGTAGGTGCCCGCCGTCTGCTCTCTACACCTTCCCGGGTCTTGCGATCCGGGCTTGGCTCGGCATTAGCTCGAACTTGCGTTCAGGGCCTTCACCGAGTTTGACGGGCTTCACCTCTGGAGTTTCCTCCGGAGGGCTCAAATTGTGTCTGAGTCCTCTGCGTCTACCAATTCCACCACTCGGGCGTGGAAGGTTGCCCATTATAGGGATGGCGAGCGCCGAGTCAATCCTTGACCACGCAGTGTGCCGCTTTCTGTTACAATCGCCGCCACGGCGGAACCGATGACATGTCTATCCAAGAATTCGATTACGAGCTGCCCGATCGCCTGATCGCACGCTATCCCCTGCCCGAACGCAGCGCCTCGCGTCTGCTCGTCCTGCGCGGCGAGGAGCTCGAGCATCGCCGTGTGCGCGATCTGCCGCAATTGCTGCGGCCGGGCGATCTCATGGTGTTCAATAACACGCGGGTGATTCCGGCGCGTCTGCATGGGCGTAAGGATTCCGGTGGCCAGGTCGAGATGCTGATCGAGCGTATCACGGCACCGACGCGAGCGCGTGTGCACCTGCGTGCCAGCAAACCGCCGCGCGCCGGCAGTGAGATCATCCTCGCTGACGCGACGCGCCTTTGCGTCGGTGGCCGCAGTGATGCCTTGTACGTCCTCGATTTTCCTGAACCGGTGCGCGCTGTTCTCGAGCGCCTCGGTGAAGTGCCCCTGCCACCTTATCTCGATCGTCCGGATGAAAGCGCCGACCGTGAGCGTTATCAGACGGTCTATGCGCGACATGAGGGGTCGGTGGCGGCGCCGACGGCGGGCTTGCATTTCGATGCCGCACTGTTGCAGGCCTTGCGCGAGCGTAGCGTGGCCACGGCCGAAGTGACTTTGCACGTCGGTGCCGGCACCTTTCAGCCGGTGCGGGTGGAGAACCTCGATCAGCATGTGATGCACAGCGAATGGCTGGAACTCGGTCAGGATGTCGTCGATGCGGTCATGGCGGCGCGCGCCCGTGGTGGCCGGGTGGTCGCCGTCGGCACCACGGCGACGCGCGCACTGGAGACGGCCGCGGCCTCCGGCAGCCTGCGCCCCTATGTCGGTGAAACGCAGCTCTTCATTCATCCGCCGTATCGGTTTCAAGTGGTCGACGCCTTGTTCACCAATTTTCATCTGCCGCGTTCGACCTTGCTCATGCTGGTGGCAGCGCTGGCCGGGCGCGAGCGTGTTCTGGCCGCCTACCAGGCCGCCGTCGCGCAGGAATATCGGTTTTTCAGCTATGGCGACGCCATGTGGTTGGAGCGTGAGTGACGATGAGTGAGATGCAGTTTCAGTTGCTGGCGCAGGACGGGCGAGCGCGTCGTGGTCGCATGAGCTTTCCGCGCGGCGAGGTCGATACACCGGCCTTTATGCCAGTTGGCACCTATGGCGCTGTCAAGGGCATGCTGCCGCGCGACGTCGCTGCCCTCGGCGCGCAGATCATCCTTGGCAACACCTTTCACCTCTGGTTGCGCCCCGGCGTCGAAGTCATCGCTCGGCACGGCGATCTGCACGATTTCATGCAGTGGCAGCAGCCCATACTCACCGATTCCGGTGGCTTTCAGGTGTTCAGTCTCGGCGCGATGCGCAAGATCACCGAAGAGGGGGTGCGTTTTCGCTCGCCCATCGATGGCGCTACGGTTTTTCTCAGCCCGGAACTGTCGATGCAGATCCAGCGCGCCCTGGGCTCGGACATCGTGATGATCTTCGATGAGTGCACGCCCTATCCGGCGACCCACGCCCAGGCGGAGGCGTCGATGGAGCTGAGTTTGCGTTGGGCGCAGCGTTCGCGTCAGGCGCACGCCGACCATCCGCGTGCCTTGTTTGGCATCGTGCAGGGCGGCATGTATACCGATCTGCGTCGGCGTTCCTTGCAGGGTTTGCAGGAGATCGGCTTCGATGGCTACGCCCTCGGCGGCCTTTCGGTGGGCGAGCCGCACGCTGAGATGTTGCGCATCCTCGCCGCCGTCGCGCCGCACATGCCGGTGGACAAGCCACGTTACCTGATGGGGGTGGGGCGGCCGGAAGATCTCGTCGAGGCGGTGCGCCGTGGCATCGACATGTTCGATTGCGTCATGCCGACGCGCAATGCCCGCAATGCCCATCTTTTTACCCGGCATGGCGTGCTGCGCCTGCGCAATGCCGTGCACAAACGTGATGAACGTCCGGTCGATGAGGCGTGCGCCTGCTATGCCTGCCAGCATTTTTCGCGCGCCTATCTGCACCACCTCGATCGCAGCGGTGAAATGCTCGGCGCCATGCTCAATACGGTGCACAATCTGCATTATTATCAGGAACTCATGGCTGGTTTGCGTCAGGCGATCGAACAGGGTACATTGCAGGCCTTCGTCGCTGGCTTTTATGCCTTGCGTGCCCAGGCCATGCCGCCTGAACCTGAATTCAATGGGGAGTAGATGTCGATGAACTTGCTGATAGGACAAGCCCAAGCTGATGTCATCAATCCGGTCGGCGCCGGTGCAGGAACGCCTTGGCCGTTCTTCCTGACCATGATCGGCGTTTTCGTCCTGATGTACTTCATCTCCATTCGTCCGCAGCAGAAGCGGCAAAAGCAGCTGCGTCAGATGCTCGACGCCCTGGCGCAGGGGGATGAGGTCGTTTTTGCCGGCGGCTTGATGGGGCGAGTCACGCGTTTGAACGGTGACTATGCCGTGATCGAAGTCGCGGGTGGCACCCAACTGCGTGTGCAGCGGCAGAGCATCGTTGCGACCCTGCCCAAGGGTACCCTGAAATCTATCGAGTGAGTTTGGCACCCCGCTGGGGTATGGAAGCCGTTTATGCGTAACGCCGTGTGGAAGAATGTATTGATCATCCTGGTGGTGATCGTCAGCGTCATCTACTCCCTGCCCAATCTTTATCCCGATCAGCCGGCCATCCAGATCACTGGCGCCTCGGCGGGCGATCGCGTGCCGGTGACGGCCATCGCCAGCGCCGAGCAGGCCATCCAGGCGGTCGGTGTGTCGGCGCAGGCACCGGAGGTGGGGGCCAAAGGTGTGCTGATCCGCGTGCACAATGCTGAAGATCAGCTGAAGGCGCAAGACGCCGTGCGCCGCGCGCTCGGCGACGCTTATGTCGTGGCTTTGAACTTGGCGCCGACGACGCCGGCATGGCTGCACGCCCTCGATGCCTCACCGATGAAACTCGGTCTCGATCTGCGCGGCGGCGTCCATTTCCTGCTCGAAGTCGATCTGCAAAAAGCGATCGCCGCGCGTCTTGAGTCGTCCATCGAGGATCTGCGCACGCATCTGCGCGAAGGCAAGGTCACTTATCGCGGCATCAGCGTCGTCGCCGACCATCTGCAGGTGAAGTTCGACACGAGCCGCGATCGGCAACAGGGCAGTGATCTGATCAAGAGCGCCTTTCCTGAGTTTCTCCAGAGCCAAGAGGATCAGCCCGGAGTATTCTACCTCGATCTGAGCCTGATCCCGGGGCGCCTCAAGGAGATCAGCGATGAGGCTGTCAGCCAGAATCTGACGACTTTGCGCAATCGCGTCAACGAACTCGGCGTCGCCGACGCCATGGTGCAGCGGCAAGGCGCCAATCGCATCGTCGTCGAACTGCCGGGGGTGCAGGACACGGCCGAGGCAAAACGTGTGATCGGGCGGACCGCGACCCTGGAATTCCGTTTTGTCGACTGGCAGCATGAAGGCGCCGACCCGTCGCTGCCAGCACCGCCTGGCGCTGAATGGTATCCCTTCAAGGGCCATCAGCGGCCACCGGTGCTCCTGCAGAAGCAGGTCATCGTCACCGGTGAGCACGTCTCCGGCGCGCACGCTGATTTTGATGAGAATTCGCAACCTCAGGTGAGCATCGATCTCGACACCCTCGGTGGTCGGCGCATGACCGAAGCGACGCGCAACAACCTCCTGCGGCCGATGGCGGTGCTCTTCGTCGAACAGAAGATGCGCACCCTCTACAGCAAGAACGCCGCCGGTCAGGACGTCGAGACGCGCCAGCCCTACACGGTCAAGCAGGTGATCAATGTCGCCACCGTGCAGTCGGTGCTCGGTTCGCAATTCCGTATCACCGGCCTCGATTCGCCGGCTGAAGCGTCGGAGTTGGCGCTGTTGCTGCGCGCTGGCGCGTTGGCGGCGCCGATGTACTTCGTTGAAGAGCGCACGGTGGGCCCGAGCCTGGGACAGGAGAATATTGACAAGGGCGTGCGTTCGACCCTGCTGGGCTTGCTGTTGGTGGTCATCTTCATGGTCGCCAACTACAAGGTCTTCGGCCTCGTCGCCAATGCCGCCATGCTGCTCAACGTCGCCATTCTGATGTCGCTCATGGGGGCCTTTGGCGCCACCTTGTCCTTGCCCGGCATCGCCGGCATCGTGCTTTCGGTGGGCATGTCGGTCGACGCCAATGTGCTCATCTTCGAGCGCATCCGCGAAGAGCTGTGGCGCGGACTGTCACCGCAGGCGGCGATCAGCGCCGGCTATGACCGCGCCTTCACCACCATTCTCGACTCCAACCTCTCCATCCTCATCGTCGCCAGCATCCTCATCGCCATGGGTGCAGGTCCGGTGAAGGGCTTTGCCGTGACCCTGGCGATCGGCATTCTGGCGTCGATGTTCACCGCCATCACGGTGACCCGTACCATCATCAACGCGATTTATGGTGGACGCCGGATTTCCCGGCTGTCCATCTGAGGAAGGACCGTCATGAGTCAAGCAACCAAAGTGATCAATTTCATGCGCTACCGCAAGCCCCTGGCGTTGGTGTCCGGGGTGGTGGTGCTGATCTGTCTGTTGTCGATCATTTTTCGCGGCCTCAACCTCGGCCTCGATTTTACCGGCGGGACATCGATGGAAATCGACTTCCATAACGCCATCTCGCAGGAGCAGGTGCTCGGGCACTTGGCCCAGGCGGGCTTCAAGGACGTCGTCGTGCAGCACCTCGGTCGCGCCAACCAGATCCTGCTGCGCCTGCCGCCACAGAAGACCAGCTACGCCAACATCGGCCAGGCGGCTCTCTCCGCCCTGCAGAGCCAGGATAATCCGGCGGTTCTGAAATCGGTCGACAGCGTCGGCAGCGAAGTCGGCAGTGAGTTGTATCAGCAGTCGGTGCTGGCAGTCCTGCTGGCGCTCGGTTTGATGGCGATCTTCGTCGCTTTCCGCTTCAAGTTCAATTTTGCCTTCGGTGCCCTCATCGCTCTCAGTCACGACGTGCTCTTCACGGTCGGCATCTTTTCCATCTTCCAGCTGCCCTTCGATCTCACCGTCCTCGCCGCTGTTCTGGCGCTCATAGGCTATTCGCTCAATGAAGCCATCGTCGAATTCGATCGTATCCGCGAGAACTTCCGCAAATTGCGCAAGGCCGATCCGATCGAGGTGGTCAATATCTCCCTCACCGAGACCTTGCGCCGCACCCTCAAGACCATCACCACCGTTCTGCTGGTGGTGCTGGCCCTGCTCATCCTCGGTGGTTCGGCCTTGCACTGGTTCGCCGTCGCCATGCTCATCGGTATTTTTGTCGGTACTTATTCGTCGATCTATATCGCCACCTCTTACGCACTGAGCATGGGTCTGTCGAAGGAGGATTTCGTCGTCAGCCGGCGCGGAGCCATCGATGACCGCCCCTGAGTCAATGTGGCGAACACGCTGGCGCGCGGCGCGCTGGAGCTTGGCCCTGTGGCTGTTATCGGCGACCCTGACCGGTGTCGCCACCTGGTTCTGGTTTCCCGGCGTGCACTATCGTATCGATGGTGGATTGCAAGGCTTGCGCATGGTCAGCCTGGTCGATTTCATCCTCGGCCCCGTCCTCTTTCTCGTCGTCTATCGGCCGCACAAGCCGGCGCGCCTCTTGCTCCTCGATCTCGCTTTGCTGATCTGCGTGCAGATCGCTGCCATGGTCTGGGGCATCTGGCGGGTGTACAGCCAGCGTCCGGTCGCCGATGTCTACATGCTCGACGCTTTCTATCCCACCGTCGCCGCCGATTACCAGCGTCATGGTGTCGACCCTGCGCGCCTGCGGCGTTTCTCAGTGCAGGATCCGCCCTTGCTCTATCTGCGTCTAGGACAAGGCAAAGCACTGCGGCATGTCGTACATGTGGTCATGGTCGAGGGTCTGCCGATCTATACGCAAACCGAGCTCTGGCAAGCGCTCGCCGGCCAGCCTGATGATCCTCTGGTGCTGGGGCGGGCAGCTTGTCTGTCCTGGTTGCAGCACGCAGGCCAGCCGGTCGCGGCGGAACTGCAGAAGCGTTTCGGGGCGCCCCTGGCTGCGCACGATTATGCCTGGTTCCAGGGGCGCTACGGCAAGGCCCTGCTCGTCTTCGATAAGCAGGAGCGCCTGCAAGGCAGTATCAGGCTCGCCGCAGATCCGTTGCCGCGATCAGAGAAGCCGCATCGATAGATCGCAGGCGTGGATATGCTTGGTAATGCTGCCCATGGAGATGAAGTCGACGCCGGTCTCGGCGATGGCGCGTAGCTCGGCGCGGTCGATACCGCCGGAGGCTTCGAGCTTGACCCGGCCGGCGGTGTAGCGCACGGCTTCGATCATGCCGGCGCGATCGAAGTTGTCGAGCATGACGATGTCGCTGCCGGCGCTGATCGCCTCCTGCAATTCCGCCAGTGTTTCGACTTCGACCTCGACCGGTTTGCCGGCCGCCAGCTGGCGTGCCTGAGCGACGGCGGCGCTGATGCTGCCGCAGGCGAGGATGTGGTTTTCCTTGATGAGAAAAGCGTCATAGAGACCGAGGCGATGGTTTTCTCCGCCACCACACAAGACGGCATACTTTTGTGCGATGCGTAAGCCTGGCAAGGTCTTGCGCGTGTCGAGCAGGCGTGTCGACAGCCCGGCCAGCGCCTGCACGCAGGACTGCACGGCGGTGGCGGTGGCCGACAAGGTCTGTAAGAAATTCAACGCCGTGCGTTCGCCGCTGAGCAGGCTGCGCGCGCGTCCGTGCAGCTCCAGCAAGGTGGCGCCGGCGCGCACCGCCATGCCGTCGGCGACCGACCAGTGCAGAGTAACTTCGGGATCGAGCTGGCGAAATGTCTCGGCGACCCAATCCTGGCCGCAAAGCACCATGTCTTCGCGACTGATGACGCGCGCCTGCGCCATCCGTTCGGCTGGAATCAGGCGGGCGCTGATGTCGCCGTCACCGAGATCTTCGCGCAGCGCCTGAAAAACATTGCCGATGACGCTGTGTCTGAGTATTTCCCGGTCGATCATGCTATGGCGATCCTCATTGCGAGTGAAGGAGACCTCCCGTCGAGGTCGAGAATGGTTTAGTCTTATAGGATAACATGATCGAGCCAGGAGCTAGTTCTGAGCCATGCTTTCATCGCCTCATGCCTTGCCGGAACGACTGCAACCCTGGGTGGACGCCTGGAGTGAGCCTCTGCTCGCCGCCGTGCAGGCGATGATCACGGCTTCGCTCGCCCTCCTCGCCGAGGAAGGCGGCGTTCAGGAGGGCGATGTGCCGCTGCATGATCTGCTGCTCGCCCATGCGCAGAATCTGCAGGTGTCCTTGCGGCAGCGTTTGGCCGATGATCTTTCGCCGCCGCGGCAGCACTCGACGCCAGGGCTCGACGCCGATTCGATGCAGTTGCTCGATCAGCAGGATATGGAGGAGGAGGTCGTCGCCCATTCCCTGGTCAGCCGTTGGCGCATCGAGCTGGCGACTCCCCTGCAGCAATGGCGCGAAGTCCTGCTCGCCGAATGGCAGGAACGGCAGTGGCCGGGTAGCCGTGCTCTCGCCTTCGATCCTGACACCGTCATGCTGCACGGTCTGGAGCTTTTGCGGCGTCTGCCGATCGACGCACCGGCGCGGCGGCGCTTGTTGCCGATATGGGCGCGCAGCGTCGTCGCCACCTTGCGTACTTTGCTGCCGCGTATGATCGCTGATCTGCAGGCGACGGGCCTTCTGGCGGTCGCCGAGGTGGCCAGCGTCGTCGCGCATGACAGCGAGCGCAGCACCTTGCAGTTGCCGCAAGAACTCGACGTCTTGCGACAGAGTCTGCTGCCTTTGTTGCGCAGCCAGATGGAAGCCTGGTTCGAGGATCTGCACCGCGCTTTTCAGGTGCATCTGAGCGAAGGCGATGCCGCCGAGCAAGATCGCTTGCTGTCCCTCGTGCAGACGCTGAAAAATCATGCCGATGGCGTGCAGGGGCGGTTTTTTGAGGCGATTTCTGCTCAGTTCATGCAGATGCAGCAAACGCGCAACTGGTCGGCCAATGGCGATCTCGGTCTGCTCGATGAGCAGGAGATGGAATGGAATATGCAGATGCAGACGATCGCCGTCCGTCTGCGGCAGCGCGAGGCCGCCGCTTTGCAGGCGCTCGCGCAGCGTCTGCAGCATCTGTTGCCGCGCAGTGAGGGGCTGGAGCGCAAGATGCCCCTCGATCCAGCCCAGCTCATGCTCGCCTTGCGCCAGTCCCTGCACCCGGAGAACCTGAGCGCTCAGGACAAGATCGATCTGCTGTTCTGGTTCGACAAACGCGTGCTCGACGACCTCGCGCTGTTGCTCGAGGCGGCCAATGAATCTCTGGCGGAGCAAGGCGTCTTGCCCGAGCTGCCGCGGCGCCAGATCATCAAGGGGGTCTCGCCGGGACCGGTACGCCGCAAAGAGGCGAGCGCTAAGCCGGCGATGCTGGCGGAAGAGGATGTGCACCGTCTGCAGGCGGTGCTGCAGCTGGCCCCTGGCAGTGTCACGCCGGTCGAGGCTGACGGTCGCGTGATCGGCCGCTCGCTCAGCGCCGTGCCGCTGGCGCCTGAGGTCATCCCTGCCGGCGCCGAGCGGACGACGGTCAGCGCGCGCGAAGTATTGGCGATGCTGTCGCGTTTGCAGCAGGACACATCGACACGATCGCTGGCGCAGGACGCCAGTTCGCCTTCGGTCAGTGACGTGCGTACCGCCTTGCGTTCGCAGTTGCGCCAGGACGATCAGGAAGTGCAGACGGTCAGGCGAGCTGACGAGGAAGTCATCAACCTGGTGTCGATGATCTTCGATTTCATCCTCGATGACGAAGAACTGCCGACGCCGATGAAGGCTCTGCTCGGACGTCTGCAGATTCCTCTGCTCAAGGTGGCCATGCTCGATGAACGGTTTTTCTCGCCGGATGAGCATCCAGCGCGTTCTCTGCTCAACATGCTGGCGCGCGCCGGCATGGGGTGGAGCGATGTCGGCGAGCAGGACAATCGGCTCTATCAGCGCATCGAGCAGGTGGTCTTTCGTATCATCAATGAATTCCATGACGATGTGCGCCTGTTCGAGGAGTTGCTGCACGACTTCTCCGAGTTTTACAAACAGCAGCAGCACCGCCAGGATCTGGTGGAAAAACGCACGCGTGAGGCGGAAGAAGGGCGGGCGCGTGCCGAGATGGCGCGCGCCATGGTGCAGCAGACCCTGGCGCGGCGCTTGCGTGGACGCCCACTGCCGGCCATCGTCCTGCAGGTGCTGCAGGACGGCTGGACGCAGGTGCTCTATCTCGCCTGCCTGCGGCAGGGGGTCGACTCCGACGCCTGGAAGCAGGCGACCAAGGTCGCCGATGCCCTGATCTGGCTGGCGCAACCTGGCGATGCCAGCTGGCGTGAACGCGCCATCGCCCTGCAGGATCGTATTCTGGCCAGTTTGCGCAAGGGTTTGCAAAGTGCCGCCGTCGAGCCGCAGAAGGTGCAGGCATGGATGGACGAGCTTACGCGCGGCATCCTTCAGCAAAGTCGCGAGGACAGCGGCTGGGCCACCACCGTAGCTGAGATCGCCGTCGAAGAGCCAGCACCGGTAGTCGCCGTCGAGCGTGACGCATTCAATGATCTGGTCGAGGCCTTGCCGGTCGGCGCTTGGGTGGAACGACTCGAGCAGGACCCTGCCGATCGCTGCAAGCTGGTGGCGCGCATCCGTCTTGTCGACAAACTGGTGTTTACCAACCAGCGCGGCATCAAAGCCATCGAGATCACCAGTGCCGATCTGGCGGCGCAAGTGCGCGCCGGGCGCTGGCGTCTGCTCGACAAGCAGGGACGCGTCTTCGATCGTGCCCTCGACACCGTGGTCGGCGCTTTGCGTCGCCGCCAGACCCGGGCGGCTTGAGGGTGGCGTTTCTTGGCGAAGATGGGCTGCAGCGACTCTCACCGCATCATGATGAACGTCCCCCCGGCTGTGTCGCCGAGCTCGTCGTCCTGCATGGCATCAGTCTGCCGGCGGGGGAGTTTGGGGGGCCTTGGGTCGATGCGCTGTTCATGGGGCGCTGGTCGGAGTTGCAGGCGCATGCGCAGTTGTGTGCGCTCGTCGGTCTGCGTGTCAGTGCCCATTTTTTGATCCGTCGTGACGGTCAGATCGTGCAGTACGTCCCCCCGCATCTGCGCGCTTGGCACGCCGGAGTGTCGAGCTGGTGGGGACGCACGGCGTGCAATGACTTTTCCGTCGGCATCGAGCTCGAAGGCTGCGATCAGCAAGCTTATGACGATCGCCAGTATGAGCGCTTGCAGCACCTGTTGCAGGCGCTGCACGACGCCGCGCCGCAGCTGCGCGAAGTGGTCCGTCATAGCGACATCGCTCCGGGTCGTAAAACCGATCCGGGGCCCGCTTTCGACGCTTCCCGCCTGGTCTTGCCGGTGGGGATGCAGCTGGGCTGGCGAGAGGATCGAGCATGAGGATACTCGTCGTCGAAGATGACGATCTGTTGCGCGAGTTTCTTCTCGAAATTCTGCGTGCGGGCGGTTATGAAGTGCTCGCTGCCAGTCATGGCGAGGAGGCCTTGCAATGCCTGCAGTCAACGACGCTGGATATCCTGGTGACCGACTTGGTCATGCCGCAATGCGACGGCGTCTCGCTCATCGCCCAGACCAAGCGGCATCATCCGCGGGTGCGTATCATCGCCATGTCGGGGCGTAGCCGTAACGATCTCGACGTCGATTCCCTGCAGCTGGTGCGGGCACTCGGCGCCGACGTCACCTTGCAAAAACCCTTCACCATCGAGCAGATGGAGACGGCCATCGCACAGCTGATGATACGGCAGTGATCTCAGGCGGCGTCACCTTTGACGGGGTGGAAGAAGAGATAGATCTCGCTGATGACGTCGGGGATGCGTTCGGCCATCTGTCGGCTGATGCGGCGGTCGCGGCGTAGGCGCAAGAGCTCGGGGTCGTCGATCAGGCCGGAGAAGGTCAGCATGGGCAGGGTGAGTTCAACCAGCTCGGCTTCAGCGTTGTCGTGCCAGAGGTCCTCGTGCCAGAAGACGACTTCCATGAAGCCGCTGCACCAGTTGGTCAGCGCCTCGTCCTGGGGGTCGAGGGCGCAAGGCAGAACGAGGGGATCGTCATGGTAGCGCTGCTGGCACATGCAGGTGAGCCAGCGTTCGAGCAAGGGCGGGACATCTTTGGGTGGCGCGCTTTCACCGAGCAGGACGGGTAGCCAGACGGCGCTCGGCGGCGGCGAGGGTTCGACGGCGAGCGCGCTGAGAAAGCCGTGGGCGCCGATGAAGTCGAGGCAGTCGTCATCAGCTTCGTCGTCGAAGAAGTGTTCGAGGCGGCTGATATCGGTTTCGTCGAGGCCATCGAGAGGATTCATCGTCGGCAAAGCTCCGCAAAGATTTGCGAGTATTTTAACAGCAAGCGCGCGTAGAGGGCCAAATATGAGAGCTTCGTTACAGTCCTTGTCCCTGCCGGGTGATCCGCCCCTGCCTTACACACTGTATCGCAGTGCACGCAAGAGTTTGCAGGTCGCGGTCAAAGGCGGGGTAGTGCAGGTGCGCGTACCGTGGTCCGTGTCGGGTCGCGAGGTCGAGGGCTTTTTGCAGCCCCATCGCGCCGCCTTGATCGCCGAGATGCAGCGCCAGCAAGGTCTCGCACCGCCATGGTGTTCGGGCGCTCCCGTCCTGCACGCCGGCCGAATCCTGCGCCTGCAGTTGCAACGTGGCGCCGCCAGACTGCAGCAGGAGGGTGACGAGCTGCATCTTTTCCTGCCGCAACCGGAGGACCTGACGCAGGGCGAGCGCCTGATCCGGCAGTGGCGAAGCGGCTTGGCGCAACAGTCCTTGCCGGCACGGGTCGCCGACTGCAGCCACCGGCATCCGACGCTGGCGGCGCCGCTTCGCCGCCTCAGGTTGCGGACGATGCGTTCACGTTGGGGAAGTTGTTCGCGCCAGGGCGACATCACGCTCAACAACGAGCTGATGCGTTTCGAGCCGGAGCTGAGTGACTATGTCATTTTGCACGAACTCTGCCATCTGCATGTCTTCAACCATGGACCGCAATTCTGGTCGCTCCTGCACAGTTGCATGCCGGATTATGAGCAACATCGTCAGCGTCTCACGGCGCGGGCACGCGCAGCTCTGTCCTGCTGGTGATCAGTCCTTCGGGTCATCATCGCGGCGCAGCGGCAGATCGATGTTGAACAGGGTTCCCAGGCCAGGCCGGCTTTTCACCTCGATCTGGCCCTGATGGCGCTCGGTGATGATGAAATAGCTGATCGACAGTCCAAGGCCGGTTCCTTGGCCGATGTCCTTGGTGGTGTAAAAAGGATCGAAGATGTGACGGCGCACCTCTTCGCTCATACCCTGGCCGTGATCCTGAATCTGGATGCGCACCATATGGTCGAGCAGATGGGTGCTGAGGTGGATGTGCCGACGCGCCTCGGGCAGGTTGAGGCTAGCGTCGCTGGAGTTCTTCAAGAGATTGACGATGACTTGCTGGATCTCTGAGCTGTTGCAGGGGATGAGGGGGAGAGGCATCGCCGGTTGCTGCAGTTCGATCTTGAGGCCATGCGCCTGTTCGGGATGACTCATCTTCAGAGAATTCATGAAGAAATCGGTCGCATGCCGTAGCACGGCCTGCAGGTCGACGGCAGGTTCGATGCGCGAGGAGCCGCGCGAGAACTCGAGCATGTTGTTGACGATGCCGGCAGCGCGCGAGCCGGCCTCCTGGATGCCCTGCAGGAAGCGCAGGATGTCGCGCTGTTGCAGATAGGTGCGGACACGCTGCAGGTCGAGGTCGATGCGTTTCGCCTGTTCGATGTTGTGCGGGTTGTCCGGGTCGAGCCGGCGCTGGATGTTCTGCACGCTCTGCACGATGGCCGCCAGCGGATTGTTGATCTCGTGTGCCATACCGGCGGCGAGACCGCCGAGGGAGAGCATTTTCTCACTCTGCACCATCATATTTTCCAGGCGCACGCGCAAGGAGACGTCGTCGATGCGAATGACCGCTCCGGAGTTGTTGGAGAACACCAGGGGAAAGACGGTGATGTCGTAATAGTGCTCTTCGCCGCGCGCTTCGCCGGGCATGCGCAGGTTTTCATGCGTCAGCGGCAGCTCCTGTTCGATGGCGTGATGGATCCAGTCGAGGACGTGCGGCAGCTGCGGATAGGCCTCATCGACACGATGTCCGAGGACTTCCGCTTCGCGGCGCTGTGTCGCCAGTTCGGTGGCGCGATTCCAGTGTGTGACGTAGCCGCTCGGCGTGACGCCGATCAGCATCGAGGGCATGGAGTGGATGATGCTGTTGAGGTATTCCTTGGTCTCATTGAGCAAGGCCGTGGTCTGCTCATGGCGTCGGCTGGCGAGTTCATGAGTCTCGCTCGCCGCTCGCCATTTCTCCGTACGGTCGCGCAATCTTTCCTCGAGCATGCGCTGTCGCGCCTGCAGCAGGCTGATGTCCTCCTTTTTGCGCAGGCGATTGCGGTTGAGCTCGAGGATCAGCACCGACTGCAGCAAGGCGAGGAGGAGGAGGGCGATCACCGCGCGTTTTTACTCGGTGCCGCTCAGCTGTAAGGGGCGATGCAGGGTCGTCCGCAACCAGTCGCGTACGCGGTTAGCGTCGCCGAAGCGAGCGTAGCGGCCCCAGGAGTGCATCAAGACGATGACGATGGGCTCGGCATCGATGCGCGCCTGCATGACCAGACACTTGCCCGATTCATTGATGAAGCCGGTCTTGGTCAGGCCGATATCCCAGCTCTGGCTCTTGATCAGGGGGTTGGTATTGTGAAAACTGATCAGGCGGTGTCCGGTGTCGAGGTCCCAGGCGTGGGTGGTGGTGTCGGTGCGAATATCGGCATAGCGATGCGCGGCTTCCACCATGCGCGCCAAGTCTGAAGGTGTCGACTGGTTCTCGGTGTGCAGCCCGGTGGGGTCGATGAAATGCGTATGCATCATGCCGAGCTCACGCGCTTTGTTGTTCATCGCCGCGACGGCGGCGACGGTGCCGCCCGGATAGTTGCGAGCCAGGGCAGCGGCGGCGCGATTCTCCGATGCCATGAGGGCGAGCAGCAGGAGGCGGCGGCGCGACAGCTCGGTACCGACCGGCAGGCGCGAGCTCGAATGGCGCAGGGTGTCGACATCGGCCGGTTCGACGCGCAGCGTCTCGTTCATGTCCTGGTGCGCGTCGAGCACGACCATGGCGGTCATCAACTTGCTGATCGAGGCGATGGGGATGCTCTTGTCTTCGTTCTTGCTGTAGAGCATTTTGCCAGTGCGCGCGTCGAGCACCATCACCGCATCGGATTGCAAGTGCAGGCCGTGCCGTGCCGCGACCATGTGTTTGTGCTGATGGCGGGCGTGGTGACGGCTGAGGCGATGGTGATGATGGAGGCGTGTATGGTGCGCGTGATGGACGTGCTGCGGCGTCACCGGAGTCTCATCGCCCGGGTCGGCCTGCACCGATGTGACCATCAGGCTGCAAGCCATGGTCAAAGTGCCGAGTAGCACAGAAAAGTTGCGAACGTTCATACCCACTCCATAACAAAAGGCAAAACACCGATTCTGGCGCGTGGCCGAACGGTGCGAGGCCCTGCGCGAGCGCTGGGCGCATCATCGAGGTCATACCTTCATTCTGGGAGAATTTTGTCGACTTGAAAAGACCGAAAGCCGTCGATTGTGTAAAATTTTCCGTGAAAACATCGACTTCGCAGGATACACTCGTCTCCCCTTGCCGTGGCGCCGGATGGTGGATTTCTTGCGCCATAGAGCCCATCGGAGTATCTTGATGGGAGACCCAGGAGGGTGAGCAGGGGTCAGGAAGGCGCTCGATAGGTTCTTGTCGTGGGGTGTCGGCGTTGATCAAGGTGCTGGTCGTTGATGATCACGAACTGGTGCGTACGGGGATTGCCCGTATGTTGGCAGATATCCCGGATATACGGGTGGTTGGGGAGTCGGCCTCAGGTGAGGAAGCGCTGACTCTGGTGCGACAGGTGACGCCGGATGTCATCTTGATGGATGTGCGCATGCCGGGCATGGGCGGACTCGAGGCGACGCGCAAGCTTTTGCGCCAAAACCCGGCCTTGCGTATCGTTGCGGTGACCATCTGCGACGAAGACCCTTTCCCAGCGCGATTGTTGCAGGCGGGCGCCGCCGGTTACTTGACCAAGGGGGCCTGTCTCGAGGAAATGGTGCGGGCGATACGCCAAGCCGCTGACGGCCAGCGTTATCTCAGTCCGGAAGTGGCGCAGCGTCTGGCGCTGCGCGCTTTCGATGGCGATGTGGCGCAGTCCCCTTTTGATCAGTTGTCGGAGCGCGAGATGCAGGTGACCTTGATGATCGTGCATGGTGAGCGCATCCAGGACATCTCCGACAAGCTCTGCCTCAGTCCCAAGACGGTCAATACCTACCGTTATCGCATCTTTGAGAAGCTCGGCGTCGAGGGTGACGTGCAGTTGGCTCTGCTCGCGGTCAAGCATGGATTGAGTGGTGTCAACGCCGGTTAGTCCACTGTCACCTGAGTCGCGGCGTGAACATCTCGCAGCTCTGGTGGCAGCTTTGCCGGTACGGCCCGGGGTCTATCGCATGCTCGCGGTGGATGGCAGCGTCCTCTATGTCGGCAAGGCGCGACAGTTACGACAGCGCGTCGCTTCCTATTTCCAAAAACAGCTCGCACTCGCCGCCAAGACCCAGGCGCTGGTCGAGCGCATCGTCGACATCGAAGTGACGGTGACGGCGACCGAGACCGAGGCTCTGCTGCTCGAGCAGACCCTGATCAAGGGACTGAGTCCGCCTTACAACATCCTTTTGCGTGACGACAAGTCCTACCCCGGGGTCTTTTTGTCGACGGCGGAGCCTTATCCCCGCTTGGCCTTGCATCGCGGTGCGCGGCGTGCCCAGGGGCATTACTTTGGCCCTTATCCGAGCGCGCATGCGGTGCGCGAGAGCCTGCAGATCCTGCAGAAGCTATTTCGTGTGCGGCAGTGTGAGGACGCCTTCTTCCGGCATCGCGAACGGCCATGCCTGCAGGCGCAGATCGGTCGTTGCCGGGCGCCGTGTGTGGGCGCCGTGAGCGAGGAGGACTACGCCGAAGACGTGCAGATGACGCGTCTCTTTCTCGAAGGGCGCAGCGATGTCGTGCTGCAGCGACTGATGCAGAGCATGGCGGCGGCAGCAGCGCGTCTCGATTACGAGCGGGCGGCGCAATACCGCGATCAGATTCAGTCCCTGCGCGTGTTGCAGGAGGAGCAGGCGGTCTATCGCCAAAGTGGTTCGGTCGACGTTGTCGTCGCCACGGCAGCGGCGGCTGTCGTCTGCATCGCCGTCTTGGCGGTGCGCGGTGGGCGCGTTCTCGGCAGTCGGCATTACTTTCCGCAGCGCTGTGGTGAGGACACGCTGACCCAAGTTCTGCAGGATTTCCTGCCGCAATACTATCTGCATTCGCAAGGCGGCGACGACCTGCCCGATGAGGTCATCCTCGAGGAGGTTTTCGAGGACGCCGATCTCCTCGCGCAGGCGGTGCATCAGGCGACCGGCCATCGCCTTGTTCTGCGTGATCGCGTGCGCGAAGATCGCGCCGCCTGGCGCGACCTCGCCCGCCTCAACGCCGAGGAGGCGCTCAAGGCGCGGCTGTCGAATCGTCTGCGTCAGCGCGATCGTCTGCGCGATCTGGGAGAGCGCCTTGGACGGCCGGATCTGCAGCGGATCGAGTGCTTCGACATCAGCCACACGCAGGGGGAGGCGACCACCGCCTCTTGTGTCGTGTTCGACGCTCAGGGGGCGGTGAAGAAGGACTATCGTCGCTTCAATATCACTGGCATCACCCCCGGCGATGACTTCGCCGCCATGCATCAGGCGCTGCAGCGTCGTTTTGCCAACACCCAGGCCGAGCCTCCGCAGCTGTTGCTGATCGATGGCGGGCCGGGGCAGTTGGCGCAGGCGGCCAAGGTGTTGCGCGATTTTGCCGACAGTGACATCCTGATCGTCGGTGTCGCCAAAGGTGAAGGGCGCAAACCCGGTCTCGAGACCCTGCATTTTGTCGATGGACGGCAAGTGCAATTGCCCTTTGATGATCGCGCCTTTCTCCTCGTGCAGCAGGTGCGTGACGAGGCGCATCGCTTCGCCATTCAGGGGCATCGGCAACGGCGGCGCAAGAACCGGCAGACTTCGGCGCTTGAGGATATCCCCGGCATCGGACCAAGGCGTCGGCAGCAGCTGCTCGCCTACTGGGGGGGCTGGCAGGAAATACAGCGCGCTTCCGAGCGTGAGTTGAGTATGACGCCGGGAATCAGTGTAAGATTGGCTGCACAGATTTACGCCGCTTTGCGCGGCCACCCGGAGGAGGGTTAAGGGTGCGGCGCTCGCTATGGAACATCCCCAACATTCTGACTTTGCTGCGGGTCGCCTGTATCCCTGTGCTCGTGCTCGTCGTCTATTCAGGATGGCCGCACCGCTTCGGGCTCAGCGCCGTCATTTTTGCCCTGGCAGCACTGACCGATTGGCTGGATGGCTATCTCGCCCGTGCCTTGCAGCAGACGTCGGCCTTCGGGCGTTTTCTTGATCCTGTCGCTGACAAGTTGATGGTGGCGGCGGCCCTCATCGTTCTCGTCGATGGACAGCATTCCGTGCTACTGGCCATTCCGGCGATCGTCATCGTGGCGCGTGAGATCACCATTTCCGCTTTGCGTGAGTGGATGGCGGAGATCGGCAAGCGCGCCAGTGTCGCGGTCAGCTATATCGGCAAATTGAAGACCGCCGCCCAGATGATGGCCATCACCCTGCTGCTCGGTGAGCCGCCGGTGCATGACGCCGCCGGACGCCTTCAGCTCGACGCCTGGGGCTGGTCCTCCTATCTCCTCCTTTATGCGGCGGTGATTCTGACCTTGTGGTCGATGCTGCTCTATCTGCGCGCAGCGTGGCCGGATCTGCGCCAGGGATCGGGTCCGCCCTGAACGGGCGGCGAGTTGGGCTTGTGTTCGCATTGTGTGTCTGGACGAGCGGATTCGCGCCTTTGTGTTAGCATGCCTGATCGGCCGTCGTGTCGATGACATAACAATGAAGAAAAATGCCGATCGTGGAGTCGGTCGCCTAAGGAGGGGAGCATGAGGACGCTGCGTTTGTCGGCCCTGCTGTGTTGCGGGGCTGCCCTCGCGGGTTGCAATATGAGCAATGGTGGGCGCGGAACGGTCTCGAACACGGTGGCGCCAGTGATCACTGTGGCGACGGCGACGACGGTCACCATCGCTGGCATGTACAGCGCTTCTTACACGACCACCATCAATGGCACAGCGGTGACGACACAAGATTATATCTATATCGCTCCCAATGGCCTGGTCAATGTCTTTTTGTCGCAGGACGATGGCACGGTCACTCCCGGGCGGAACTGCTATCTGCTGGCGAGTGGACAGCAGGTCGATGGTCTCTTGCAGAACCTCGTCCTCGCGCAAGGATCGGCGCCGTCGGGGGCATCTGACCTCCAGGTCACGCTGAGCAACGGTGATACTTTTGGCGTGCTCTTGCCGGTGGCGAGCTCTTCGCAGCCGCTGTCCTGGTTCGTCTCGCCGGCACACGGAACGACGCTCTATGCTCCGGGCGGCTCCCAACTGCAAACCGTCGATGGCTATAACTACGCTTTTGGCGGTACGGTACTGACGACGCCGACCCTGACCGAGCTACAGGCGGCGACGTGCAGCTGAGCGCTGCCGGCGCGTAGCGGGGTTACCGTGAAAACACCACGGACCTCAGAGCAACACCGCCCGTGGACTCCTGATCAGTCCATAGGCCTGCGTCTTCTCCCCCTGCGCGTTCTGGTGGATCCAGCAGGCGTTGATTTTGGCCTGATGCACGTCCAGGCCGATCACGCTGTGATGCAAGGAAGATCGTCGCTCATTGCCTGTTCTCCTGATACGCTGAGGATGCAGGTCGCCGGTGACTCCCGGTGCAACGGCCTATCCATGCCTTGCATGGTGGCTCTATTGACCGTGGGCTGTCCTTAGCTTGCGCAAGGTCAGGCAGTCTGGGGTATGAGTGGACCGTGGCGGGTCAAGTTAAGAATCGCGGTCGTCGCCATCGAAAGATAATTCGACCTTCAGCCACCGGCGACCTGCCCTTCAACCTTACCGTCGATGCGCCCACTGCGCAGCAGAGTGACACCGTTTTCATACTCGGGGGCGTCGGCCTGCCCTCATGGCAGTTAAGGGGTGACGGCGATCTTTGACTAATGCAAAATTCATGGTGTGGCGACGATCTTTGACTAAGATGGAGGAGAGGGTGTACCCGTGGGGGTACCCACCACGTTCAGGTCGAGGAGATTCCCATGGATCAGCATGTGCAGGATGGCGGTCGGCGTGAGGTGTTCAAGCAGGCGCTTTGGGGGGCGGGTGCCCTGATGGCGCTTGGCGCCGGTCAGGCTCGGGCGGGCGGCGCCAAAGAAGCTGGAGTGGACGGCATCGGCACCCTGTTGCCGGCGGGTGCGACGAGCTTGGCCGATCTGTGTCGGCGCTTGCGGGCGACGCCGCGGCGGCGCGATTTCAAGAAAGTGCCGATGATCCTTCAGGATGCCGCTGACTGGGATCAGCAGGCGCTGCACGAGCTCTTGACCTATGCCGGTGCCCACAAGCAGGTCTGGGATCATACCGATCTCAAGGGGCCGTGGCTCAATCTCATGCGCAACAGCCTCAATGTACAGGTCTTCTCGTTCAAACACCCTGATTTTCTCTGTGTCTCGGCGACGCATGGAACGGCGCACTGGGCGCTTTACGACGCCTGGGTGTGGGACAAGTATCTGTCGCATCTCGCCCCGGAACTGGCGACGAATACCTGGATCAAGGCGGGCGCCGCCCTGCACGCCGATCCGCACGCGATCGAGGCCGCCGATGGCGTGTATGCGCCGGCCGACAACAGCATTCCGGCGCTGCAGGCGCGCGGCGTCGTGTTCATCGCCTGTCACAATGGCATCTGGGAGCTCAGTGGTGCCTTGCTCGCCAAGGGCATCAACCCGGATGGTCTCGGACATGAGCAGCTGGCGGCCGAGTTGACCAATCATCTGATCCCGGATGTCGTCTTGTCGCCGGGGGTGGTCGGTACTCTGCCCGAGCTGCAACAGGCGGGGTTCCAATATGTTCGCTAATAAAGGCCTAGCCTGCCTGTTCGCGCTCGTCTGTCTGCCGGTCATGGCGGCGACCCCTTCTCCGACGGCGGCGACCATTCCGGCGCCGGCCAGTATGGTGTTTCCTCCTTGGCAGGGCGCTGCCAACGATCCGGTGCCGGAGCGGGGTCTCGAGTTCAGTGTCGATGAAGTCGACAATATGCCGGATTTTCATGGCGATCCCATCGATCCGGGCTTGAGCATCTTCGTCGGCGGCAATTACTTCTTCGCCATGGCGCCTCTCGTCGCTGCCTTCACCGATCTGCATCCTGATCTGCGTGGACGCATCTATTACGAGACCCTGCCCCCCGGACGGCTGTTGCAGCAGATCCGTGCCGGTGGCCGCATCACCGTCGGCAACATGAGCTGGATCGTGCACGCCGATGTCTATGCCGCCGGTCTGAAGAAACTGCAGATCGCTCTCGATGAGGGACTGTTGCTGGCGCCGCTACAGCCTTATGCCAGCAACACCCTCACCCTCATGGTCGCCGCCGGCAATCCTGCCAATGTCACCGGCTTGCACGATCTGGCGCGGCCTGGTCTGCGCGTCCTGTTGCCGAATCCGCGCTGGGAAGGCGTCGCGCGACAGGTCCAGCAGTCGCTCGTGCACGCCGGGGGGAGAGTGCTGGAGCGCAGCGTTTATGACGACAAGGTCCGTAGCGGTGAGGCGATACTCACCGAGATCCACCATCGTCAGACGCCGATGAAGTTGATGCAGGGGCGGGCCGACGTCGGCGTCACCTGGCGCTCCGAGGCCATTTTTCAGGAGAGCATCGGACATCCGATCAGCCATGTCGATATTCCTGAGGCGGACAATGTGCGAGCGACCTATGCCGCTGCCGTCGTTCATGGTGCGCCCCATCCGGCAGCGGCGCGCGCCTGGGTCGAGTTTTTGGCCTCGCCACAGGCGCAGAAGATTCTCGCGCGCTATGGCTTTGGTCCGGCGTTGCCACAACCGCCCAGCGCTACAGGGAGTCACTGATGGCACGAACTCAAGGGGGTCATACGGGCGTCGCGACGACGCCCGCCTGGGCCTGGGGGATGTTGCCCCTGCGCTTTGTGCAAGGCTGGATCTATTGGGGGGGAGGCAGCCGGCGTTTCATCTACGCGCCCGCCAAGCTCAATGCCTGGGGTGGTGGTCACTGGATGGCGTACAAGTTTCAGACGGCGATGCCAGGCGCCCTTTTCGGTCTCGATCATGTCATTTCCTACATGCTGCAGCACTTCGCCCTGCTCTATGGCGGCGTCATCCTGTTCAGCCTGTTTGAACTCGTCGTCGGCCTCATGCTCATCGCTGGCCTAGCGACGCGTCTCGCCGCCCTCGGGTCGATCGCACTGTCCTTCGTATTGATGTTGATGTTCGGTTGGCAGGGAGCCACTTGCATCGATGAATGGACGATGGCGGCGTGCAATTTTGCCATGGGCATGGCCCTCTTCTTCGCCGGCGGTGGTGCCTATTCCTGCGATGCGCTGTGGCGCCAACGACGGCCGTCGATGAGCGCCCACCCCGCTTATGATTGGTGCTTGGGCGACCGTAGCCTGCCCCTGGCCGAGCAGCCCTTGCGGCGTCTGGCGCTCTTCGCCACGGCGCTCACCGTGCTCTTCGTCGTTGGCACCTATGATCATTATCGCGGCTCCGTCTATTCCGCTTTTCATCCAGGTCCGGTGAGTCCGACCCATCATCACTGGTCGCTACGTTCGGCGCAGCTGGCGAGCGACGGCGCGGTGCGCTTTCATGCCTATGTCGACGCCGGCACACCGGAGGCGGCGTCACAAGTTCTGCGTATCCGTCTGCGCGATGCCAGCGGACGCCTATGCGAGGTCTGGTCTGGCGATGAACTGGCGCATTTGCCGGCGTCGTCTTACGTCAATGACTATGCTTATCAGAAGATCCATCGTGGGCCTTTCGGGATCACCGGCCCGGTGGGCGCCAAGGCCTGGATCCGGTTGCCCGGTCATCTCGATCAGCCTCTGCCGCAGGGGCACTATGTCCTGAGCTTGGCCGCCGTCGATGGCCAGGTGTGGCGCATCGATCTGCAACGTTGATGGAGAGCCACACACTCTGCCACCGTCTCCTGTCATGCGGTATGCTTGTCGGGAGACGGCCGCCTGAGCGGCTGCGCAAGAGGAGAAGCGATGGTGTCCTTGGTCATGCGGGAATTGCTGCAGCTGTTGAATCTGGAGTGTCTGGAAGAAGGCATCTACCGCGGCCCCAGCCGCAATATCGTCGGCAGAAATGTCTTTGGCGGCCAGGTGCTCGGTCAGGCCTTGATGGCCGCCGGCCGCACCCTCGAGGGGCGGCGGGCGCACTCCTTGCACGCTTATTTTCTGCGCGCGGGCGACATCCATGCGCCCATCGTCTATCTCGTCGAGCGCCTGCGCGATGGTCGTAGTTTTGCGACGCGGCAGGTGAAGGCCATCCAGCACGGCCAGCCCATCTTCACCATGACCGCTTCTTTTGTCGTCGCCGAAGACGGCCTCGATCATCAGGAGAGCATGCCGGAAGTGCCGCCGCCGGAAGGACTGGTCAATGAGACCGAACTACGCGCGCGCATCGCTCACCTCCTGCCGGAGAAGATCCGCGAGGCTTTCGCGCGCGAAAGACCGATCGAGATCCGTCCCATCGATCCGGTCAATCCCTTCGCACCGCAGCCGCAGCCGGCGCAGCGTTACCACTGGATGCGGGCGCAGGCGGAGCTTCCCGACGACACTTTGCTGCACCAGAGCATGTTGGCTTTTGCTTCGGATTTTGCCCTCATGGGGACGGCCATGCTGCCGCATGGGGTCTCTTTCATGCAGCCCAATATTCAGGCGGCGAGCCTCGATCACGCGATGTGGTTTCATCGCGATTTTCGTATGGATGACTGGCTTCTCTACCAGATGGATTCTCCGAGCGCCGCCGGTGGTCGCGGCATCAATCGGGGCAAGATTTTCAGCCAGCAGGGAAGCCTCGTCGCCACGGTCGCCCAGGAAGGGTTGATGCGCTTGCGCGAGGTGGGTGAAAAGTACTGAGCGTCAGGCGATGAGGCGTTGCAGAATATCCTCATAGACGCGGGCGAGGGCGTCGAGATCGGCGACGGTGACGTGTTCATCGATCTGATGGATGCTGTGATTCACCGGTCCGAGTTCGACGACCTGGGTGCCGAGGGTGGCGATGAAACGGCCATCGGAGGTGCCGCCCGCGGTCGAACAGAGCGGCGCTTCTCCGAGGCAGGCGACGACGCTGTCGATGACCGCCTGCCGCAACGGACCGGCGCTGGTCAGAAAAGGTAGACCACTCAGACTCCATTGCAGTTCATAGCGCAGGCCGTGGCGATCGAGGATCGCCTCGGTGCGCTGGCGCAGGCGGTCAGCGTCGATCTCGGTGCTGAAGCGGAAGTTGAACACGACGTCGATCGCGCCTGGAATGACGTTGTTGGCACCGGTGCCGGCGTGCAGATTGGAGATCTGCAAGCTGGTGGCGGGGAAGTCGGCATTGCCGTGATCCCAGACCTCCTGGGTGAGCTCAGTCAGCGCCGGCAGGGCGCGGTGAATGGGGTTGTCGGCGCGCTGTGGATAGGCGACGTGACCCTGGCGACCGAGGACTTTGAGCACGCCGTTGAGCGAGCCGCGGCGGCCGACCTTGATGGTATCGCCGAGGCGCTGATCGCTCGAAGGCTCACCGACGATGCACCAATCGGGCGTGATCTGACGCTGGCGCAGCTGTTCGACGACGCGTACGGTGCCGTCGACGGCCTGACCTTCCTCATCGCTGGTGATAAGAAAGGCGACGCTGCCGCGTGCCTGTGGATGGCGGGCGTAGAAGCGTTCGCAGGCGACGACCATCGCCGCCAGGGAGCCTTTCATGTCCGCCGCGCCGCGCCCGTACAGGCGACCCTCGTGCACGCAAGGTGCGAAGGGGGGACTCTGCCAGGCGTCGAGAGGACCGGTGGGGACGACGTCGGTGTGACCGGCGAAGACCAGCAGGGGACCGTTCAGGCCGCGTCGTGCCCAGAGATTGCTGACGGCGCCGAAGGGCATGTGTTCGCCGACGAAGCCGATTTTTTGCAGGCGATCGAGCAGGATTTCCTGGCAGCCGGCGTCCTCGGGGGTGAGCGAAGGGCGGCGCAGGAGCTCGAGAGTGAGCGCAAGGGTGGGATCGGTCATGCGGTGGACTCCATGAGCGGATAGACGCGCACGCTGCGGACGGTGTTGTCGCGCACCTGCACCACTTCGATGATATAAGTGCCGATGCGCAAGGAAACGGGGAATTCCGGAATGATGTCGAGGTGCTCGATGATGAGGCCGCTGAGGGTGCGTGCGCCATCGACCGGCAGCTGCCACTGCAGGCGGCGATTGAGCTCGCGCACGGGAAGGCTGCCTTCGAGCAGATAGGATCCGTCCGCCTGCGCCTGAAATGACGGCGTCGGACTGCCGTCGGTGGTGAAATCGCCGACGATCTCCTCGAGGATGTCCTCGAGCGTCACCAGGCCCTGGATGTCGCCGTACTCATCGACGACGAGGCCGAGGCGCTGTTTGCGTTTTTGGAAGTTGCGCAGCTGCGCCGGCAAAGAGGTGCCTTCCGGAACGTAGTAGGGCTCGCGCACGTGCTGCAGAATCTCGGCGCGGGTCAGGTGCTCGGAATTGAGAAAACGCGTGGCGTGGCGGACGTGCAGGACGCCGATGCAGTTGTTGAGCTCGCCTTTGTAGACGGGGAGGCGGGTGTGCTGCACCGAGCGCAGTTGCTCGACGATGCTGTCGACTTCGGCATTGATGTCGATGCCGATGACCTCCTGGCGCGGGATCATGATGTCATTGACGCGGATGCTGGCGAGGTCGAGGACGCCGAGCAGCATGCCACGGCGCTGGTTGGGCAGGATGTCGGATTCATGCACCAGGGTGCGCAGCTCCTCGCTGTTCAGCTCTTCGCGCGCGGCGGGAGGGGATTTTTTGAAGTGAAAGAGCAGGCCCGACGTCGCCTGTACGGCGTCGACGAGGGGGCGTGTCAGCGGCAGCAGCAGACTGAGCAGCCAAGCGGCGGGATAAGCGATGCGCTCGGGATGCGCGGCGGCATAGGTCTTCGGTCCGACCTCGCCGAAGATGAGCAGGACGAGGGTGAGGCCGCCGGTGAACAGGGCGACCCCGGCATCGCCGGACAGCTTCAGACCGAGCAGGGTCGCGGCCGAGCCGGCCATCACATTCATCACGGCGTTGCCGATCAGGATCAGGCTGAGCAGGCGGTCAGGGGCGCTGAGCAGGTCGAGAATACGCTGCGCCGAACGGTTGCCGAGATTGGCCTGATGACGCAGGCGATAACGGTTGGCGGTCATGATGCCGGTCTCTGCCGCCGAAAAGAAGGCGGAGCCGACGATGCAGAACAGCATGGTCGTCAGGGAGTGGCTGATGGCGCCTAGAGAGACCATGGTGATGGACGCTCAGTTGACATGGAACACGATCTCCAGGACGGCTTTGGAGCCAAAGAAACCGACGATGAGCAGGGTGAAACCGATCAGGGTCAGACGGATCGAACGTGGTCCGCGCCATCCCAAGTGATGACGTCCGGCGAGCAGAAAGGCGAAGAGCAGCCAAGCGGCGATGGAGAAGACGGTTTTGTGCAGCAGATGCTGGGCGCGCAGATTGGTCGCCAGCGACAGACCGACGCTGATGGCGACGGTGAGCAGAACCCAGCCGGCGAAAACGACGTCAAAAAGCAGATCCTCAAGGGTCTGCAAGGGGGGCAGCAGGCGTCCCATGGGCAGCGGTTGGCGCTGCTTGAGGCGCAGATTCTGATAGTGCAGAACCACCGCCATCGCCGCCGCCAGCGAGAGCAGTCCGTAAGCGAGAATCGAGAGCAGGATATGAGCTTCATCGGCGCGCGAGAGGTGCGCGATGGGATGATAGCCGATGATGATGAACTGCGAGCCGAGGAGCGCTACGGCGGCGAGCGGAAAGGCGAGCGCTGCCAGCGAGATCATCGGGCGATAGAGCGAGAGCAGCAGGGTGAGGACAGCGACCAGCCAGCTGAGCAGGCTGAAGACATGGAATAAGCTCAGGTCGAGGCCTTCAGCGCTATGGATCTGTGGTACCAGGGCGAGCAGGTGCAAGAGGATGGCCGCGGTCCCCAGGGCCATGACCTGTGCCGTATTCATGGCCTGCGTCTGCCATAGCGCGCGTCCAACCTGGTAACTGCCTGCCAGATACAGCATGGCAGCAGCCAGGCTCAAGAAGGTGTACACGTCCCTCGTTCCCTCCTGGTGATGGTGGACTGCAGTGTCTCATAGGCACCCGCTAGGTACAACCTTGGCGGGTGTCATTGCCGGAGTGGCGAGGCTATAATGGCGTTTTGTCATAACCGGATGAAGCGTCTCATGTTCGACAACCTGACGGATCGATTGACTCACGCCTTGCGTCAGGCCACCGGGGGTGGCCGGCTCAATGAAGACAATATCAAAGACACCTTGCGGGAAGTGCGCATGGCCTTGCTCGAGGCCGATGTCGCTTTGCCGGTGGTCAAGGATTTTGTCGATCATATTCGTTCGGCGGCGCTCGGCCAGGAGATCATGAAATCTCTGGCGCCGGGGCAGGCTTTCGTCAAGATCGTGCATGATGAACTGGTGCGGCTGATGGGCGAGGCGCACGCCGGCCTCGACTTTACTGCCACGCCGCCGGCTGTCGTGCTCATGGCCGGTCTGCAAGGCGCCGGTAAGACGACCACGGTCGCCAAGCTCGCCCGCCACCTCAAGGAACGCAAGAAGTCGGTCATGGTGGTGTCGGTCGACGTCTATCGTCCGGCCGCCATCTTGCAGTTGCAGACCCTGGCGCGCGAGGTCGACGTCGCCTTCTTTCCGGCGCAGAACGACCAGGATCCGCTCAACATCGCGCGCGCCGCGGTGCAGGCGGCGCGGGTGCAGGCGGTGGATGTGCTCATCGTCGACACCGCCGGGCGCCTGCATATCGACGTCGAGATGATGGGCGAGATCCAGGACCTGCACGCCGCGCTCAAGCCGACGGAGACCCTGTTCGTCGTCGATGCCATGACCGGCCAGGACGCAGCCAATACGGCGCAGGCCTTCAATGCGGCCTTGCCGCTGACCGGGGTGATCCTGACCAAGGTCGATGGCGACGCGCGCGGTGGCGCAGCGCTCTCGGTGCGCGCCATCACCGGCAAACCGATCAAGTTTCTCGGCGCCGGCGAGAAGAGCGATGCGCTCGAGGCTTTTCATCCCGAGCGCATGGCCTCGCGCATCCTCGGCATGGGGGACGTGCTCACCCTGGTCGAAGAGGCGGAACGCAAGCTCGACAAGGAAAAAGCCGAAAAGCTGGCGAAGAAGCTGAAGAAAGGCAAGGGTTTCGATCTGCAGGACATGCTCGATCAGTTTGAGCAGATGGACGCTCTCGGCGGCCCGATGGGCATGCTCGACAAGTTGCCCGGCGTCAATGCCTCGATGCTACAGCAGTTGCAGTCGGATCAGGGGCCGCAGAAGGCGATGCGACAGACGCGCGCCATCATCCAGTCGATGACCATGGTCGAGCGTCGGCGTCCCGATCTCATCAATGGTTCGCGCAAACGCCGCATCGCGCAAGGCTCGGGGATGCAGATCCAGGACGTCAACCGAGTCCTCAAGCAGCACGCGCAGATGGAAAAGATGATGAAGAAGATCGCTTCGCCAGGCGGTATGCTCAAGATGATGCGTGGGATGCAGCAAGGCGGCGGTCTGCCGGGTTTGGCCGGTGGAACCGCGATGCCCGGCGGTCTGCCGGGGCTCAAGATGCCCCTTTTGCCGGGCGCCAAGGGACCGGGCGGCGGGCGCTGAAACACAGCAGCGTCGCCAGCAGGATGAGCAGTACGCCGAACAGGGCCGCCGGTTGTGGTCGCTCGCCCCAGAGCAGCCAGCCATAAAAGCCGGCGATGACGATGCTCAGGTAATTGACCGGCCCTATGCGCGAAGCCGCGGCCAGGGCGTAAGCGCGCGATAGGCAGAGTTGGCTGGCGGTGGCGAGCAGGCCGACAGCGAGGAGCTCGGCACCGGTGCGTAACGGCGGCAGGGGGTGGTGGCCGATCAGGAGCACCCCGGAGATCAGGCTGCTGATGCAAGCGAAGAGAAAAACGATGCGACTCGGGGATTCGCTGCTGCTGAGCGCGCGGACGGCGACGAAGGCGACGGCGGCGAGCAGGGCGGAAGCCAGACCGATCAGGGTGTAGCGGTTGAACAGCAGCGCCCCCTGCGGGTGGCTAACGAGGATGACGCCGACAAAGCCGAGGCTGGTGGCGAGGACGATGCTGGTGGTGATGCGTTCGCTGAGGAGCAGCCAGGCGATGAGCGGAATGAAGACCGGCGCCGAGTAGGTGAAGACCATGGCGTTGGCCAGGGGCATGTGCGCCAGGGCGTAGAAAAATCCATACATCGAGCCGAGGCCGGCGATCGAACGGGCGATGTGCAGGGGCAGTCGTGGTGTGCGAAAATCGCCCAGGCCGTGGCGCAGCATCCACGGAGCCATGAGCAAAGCACCGGTGAGATTGCGGGCAAAGACGATGGTCTGGTTATCGGCATGTCGCGAGGCCAGCCGAATGAGGACGCCCATGCTGGCAAAGAGCAAAGAAGACAAGGCGAGGTACGCGACGCCGCGCTGCGTCGGTGAGTATGGCATCGAGATGGCTCGGGCGAAATAGGAGGCCTATGATAAGCTCAAGCCGTCCGACCTGTG
Organism: Pseudomonadota bacterium; assembly: GCA_021851865.1. Taxonomy (GTDB): domain Bacteria; phylum Pseudomonadota; class Gammaproteobacteria; order Pseudomonadales; family Moraxellaceae; genus JAJZHK01. The sequence continues at coordinate 29,687 of JAJZBU010000005.1, forward strand.
CAGCCGTGAGATGTTGCCGACATGGAAAATAGTCTGTCACTCGCCTACGTCAGCAAAATCCTCGCCGGTGTCACCCGTCAGGGAGTGAGCCTGGAGGATCTGCTGGTGGCGCGGGCTCTCGATCCGGATCTCCTGTCGCAGCCGCGCGCCCGGCTTGGGCAACGCGTCTTTGCCGAGCTCCTGCAGGAGGCCATGCAGCGCACCGGCGATGAATTTCTCGGTCTTGGCCATTCGACGCGTTCGCGTCCGGGAACCTTTGCCATGATGGCGCACGCCGTCATCCATTGTCGCAATCTCGGCAAGGCCATCGAGCGTAGCGCCGCCTTCTACGCCATGTTCGACTGGCCGGGGGGCATGCGTCTGCAACGTCAGGATGAACTCGCCATCTTTCAGATAGAGATGCCAGTGACCGCGCATCGCGACGTCATGATCGAGGCCGTCATGTTCCTCGCCCTGCGCTTTTGGTCCTGGTTGCTCGGACAGGAGGTCAAGGCGCGCGCCCTCGATTTCGACTTCGTGGCACCGCAGGAGGCAGGGGAATTCGCCGTGTTGTTCGACTGCCCTCTGCATTTTGCCGCCGCGCGCAATGCCATCGCCCTCGACGCTGCCCTGCTCGACCGGCCCTTGCTGCAAACGCCGCAGACCTTGTCGCATTTCTTGCGTAATTCGCTGAGCACGCTGATCGAAGGCGCCGGACCGCCACCCGACATCGTGCAGCAGTTGCGCGCTCTCCTGCGCCACGCTGAGGTCAACCGCCTGCCCGAGTTCGCCGAGGTCAGTCGCGGTCTCGGTCTCAGCGAGTCGACGCTGCGGCGCCTGTTGCGCGAGGCCGGTAGCAGCTTTCAGCAGGTGCGTGACGATTGGCGCAAGCACACGGCGATTTTTTATCTGCGTCGCCCCGATCTCGGTTTGCAGGAGATCAGTACGCTCATGGGTTTCTCCGAGGTCAGCGCCTTTCACCGCGCCTTCCGACGCTGGACGGGCATGCCGCCGGGGGCTTTTCGGCAACAGGACGGTGAGAAACTCCAGGTTCTTTAGCGTGACTCGATCATGTCCCCGGGGCGGCGTGTCTGTCCACCCGTTTTTGCGCGAGGGGCTCCATCCAATTTTATGATTGGATGGAGGGGGATAGCCAATCCACCCAAGTTACCGAGAAAACACCACGGACCTCAGAGCAATACCGCCCGTGGACTCCTGATCAGTCCATAGGCCTGCGTCTTGTCATGACGCCTGATGCGATCAGGCTTGTTGAGGCGCCAGATAGCCGTACTTGCCCAGCATCTTGAGCCAGCGTGGGGCATTGCGTTCGACCATGAGCTCTTCGTAATTGACACTGGCATCGCGGTAGGGCTGGTTCTTGCTCAACATGGTATCGATGATGCGCAACATCTTATGCGCCAAGGCCACCACCGATTTCTTGTAGCCTATAGTGGACCCCGAATCTGAGACGGTGGTTTAAGCTGTCGCTCTTGAAAAGATGATGGCAAATGAGCGAAGGCAAGAAACGCAGGGTGCACACCAATCCACCCAAGTTAAGGTTTTCAACAGTTTTTCTGCGTCATGGATTTATGAGGTTTTTGCTGAGGAGCGCGAGGTTTTGAAAGTTTTTCCCGGTGGCGGTAAGTTCGTCTGGCGATCCGGGCGAGCAGGTTGCGCGGCTAAGGAGCCTAGCTTTCTGCCGATCGCGCCACCCCGTAGAAGCAGGGGCAGTAGCGGCTTGAGTGCGGTGTGGGCGTAGGCGTGGTTGATGCGTTCGTCGGCGGGCAAATCGGCGTCGTCCTGCGCGGCCCCTTGCGGCTTCGGTCCGCGCTTGCCCTCGAACAGGCTGCTCGCTCCCTCCAGCATCTCCTTCTTCCACTGCCCGACCATCACCGGGTGCACCTCGTAGGCCTGTCCGATCTCGTTGATTGTCTTGACCCCGCGTACGGCTTCCAGCGCCACTTTCGCCTTGAACTCGGCGCTGTAGCTCTTGCGCTTCTTGCTCTCGCTCATCTGTCGATCACCCTCTCGTGGATGACAGCTTAAACTCTTGTCTCAAATTCGGGGACCACTATAGAAACTGCATGAGCGCGTGTGGTTTTGAATTGGGCACTGTTCGGCACGCCAACCGCGCCCCAATCACGTCAGGAACTGACGGTGGCAGAGCTTACGCCCTGCGAAACTCCATCCAATCGCTTAGCGACTTGGTTGGAGTAGTTCATCAAACGTGCGTCGAGCTGGTCAGTCCGGGTGTTTTCGGCGATGATGGGCCTGGGTATGCGCGCCGAGGGGCGTGATGAACTTTTCTCGCAAGGGACGGCGACGAGCTGGGAGATGCGAGATCGCGCCGCTGACGAGGGGCGCGCCGTCCCACCCGGCGGTGACCGGGAATCTCGCTGAGGCCATGAATCAACACACGACAGCGCGTCTTTTGATCACTTGCCCGGATCGCCCGGGTATCGTCCATGCCGTTTCCAGTTTTCTCTTCAATCATGGCGCCAACATCACCGCCCTCGATCAATACGCCACTGCTGCTGAGGGCGGCACCTATTTCATGCGTCTTGAGTTTCAGACACCGCATCTCGATCTGTCACGCCAGGTCTTGGCGCAGACCTTTGCTGATGCGGTGGCGGCCCGCTACGAGATGCAATGGCAGATCAGCTATGCCGCCGACCGCAAGCGGGTGGTGATCATGGTGTCCAAATACGATCACGCCATGCTCGAACTGCTTTGGCGCTGGTCGCGCCAGGCTCTGCCTTGTGATCTGCAGGCGGTGATCAGCAATCATGTCGATCTGGCCGAGGACGTCCAACGTTTTGGCGTGCTTTTTCATCACGTTCCGGTCAGTGCCGAGCGGCGTGATGAAGCCGAGGCGCGCATGCAGGAGATCGCCGCGGGGGCCGACCTCGTCGTCCTGGCGCGCTATATGCAGATCCTCAGTCCGACGTGGGTGGCCGCCTGGCCGCACAAGATCATCAACATACACCATTCCTTCTTGCCGGCCTTCGTCGGTGCCAACCCCTACCAGCAGGCCTATGACAAGGGCGTCAAGCTGATCGGAGCGACGGCGCATTACGTCACCGCCGAGCTCGATCAAGGACCCATCATCGAGCAGGGCGTGGCGCGTGTCTCACACCGCGATGATGTCGAGAGCCTGCGCAACCTCGGTCAGGATCTCGAGCGCCAGGTGCTGGCGCGCGCCGTGCGCTGGCATCTCGAAGACCGCATCATCGTGCATGGGCACAAGACCATCGTCTTCGATTGAGGCACAGCTTTCAATGAAAGCCGAGCAGCAACTGTAGGCTGCCGGCGATCAGCCCCATGACGGCGCCCATGCCGATCAGGATCCATTCGTCTTCCTGAAAGGCCGGACGCAGCAAGCCTTGAAACTCTTCACTGCTCATCTGCTGCATGCGCACTTCCAGGCTCTGTCTGAGCAGAGCGCCGTGTCGACGGTTGAGGGCGGGATCGGCGAGAGGGCGCAAGGTGCTCTCGATCATGGTGTCGACGACCTGCAGCTTGAGGTCGGCATAAGCACGAGGGCCGATGGTCAGCAAGGCCGCCGTGCGCACGCTGAGCCGATCGAGGACGGGGCGGATGTGGCGCAGGATGAGGGCGCGAGTGCGCTCCTGGCGTGGCCCCTTAAAGATCTCCTGCATAAAATTATGGATATTGAGCACCTCGCTGGCGGTCAGCTCGGCGAACATCGCCGAGACCTCGGCCTGGCGGCGCAGGAACAGTCCCTGCAAAGTGATGCCATAGCGTTGTCCACCGATTCGGTAAGCCTGGGTCGGTTCGAAGACCAGGGTCAGAGCCACCCAGTTGGTGAGATAACCGAGAGCGGCGCCGTAGATGGGGAGGCCCCAGCCATAGGGGAGGGCGATCCATAAGGCCATCTGCACGAAGCCGAAGAAGAGCCCGATCCAGAAACTGCTGTTGACGATAAAGCGGATCTCGTTGGCGCCGACCTGCTGAAACATGGCGACCAGCAAGGGGCGATCCTCGCTCATGCGGCGCACGACCATGGCGCGCAGGTCGATGTAGTCGCTGACCTTGTCCTGCAGATCGGCGAGGATGTTGTGCGCGATGGGGCGCGCATGCCGGCGCAGTGCCTGCACCAGGACCGCCCGCAGGTCGCGCGGCAGATTCTCCCAGAACACGCGGTTGTTCTGCAGCATCAGCTCGTCGGCGATGTCCTCGGCGTGATCGTGGACGTGTTCGGCGATCTGTTCGGCGACCTGCTCGGGTTGGCATTCACGAAAAAATTCTTCGACCGAGCCGAGTTTGCTCAAGGCGTTGTCGACGATGATGCCGGCCATACGCCCGGCCTTGCGCGGAATGATACCCTGCCAGCCAAGATAGGGTGGATGTAGTCCGATGAACTCGATGGGGTAGAAGACCATTTTCATCGCCAGCCAGACATGCACCCAGGTGATGATGGCGGCGACGAGGGGAATGCTGACGATGCTCCAGAAGGTGGGGTTTTGGCGCAGCGCGAGCCACAGATGCCACATGACGTCATCCTGACTGGTGGAAAGTCGAGATCATGCCATACAATAGGCTTTCATTGATGGTCTTTTCGACGGCAAGGGCGGCGCGAGCGTGAAAGAGGCGGCGGAGGGTGATGGGGTGGTCGTGACGCGCCTCGATACGCGCGGGTTGCGTTGTCCGGAGCCGGTGATGCTCCTGCACGGCGCGGTGCGCAAGCTGCAGCCTGGCGAGATGATCGAAGTGCTCGCCAGCGACCCTTCGACCGAGCGCGATATACCGAAATTCTGCACTTTCCTCGGACACGAACTGGTGCTGCACGTGAAGCAAGGCGAGACTTTTGTTTATCGTCTGCGCAAGGGTGGCTGATCACTCGATCAGGGTATAGATGGCGGCGAGAGTGTCGGGATCGCGCTGCTTGATCTTGTTGGCGACGCGATGCTGGAAGAAGTAGCGAAAATCGGGGTTGCTCTCCGCCGGATAGAGACAGGCGTCGCCCGGCAGCACCGGTGTACTGCGCAGGCGCGACTGGTCGATGAGCATACCTTGCAATTGACCATCGGCGAGCAGCCGCCAGCTCACCACCTCACACAGTAAAAAACTGCGAAAGCCGTCATGGGTGAGGGCAGCGTGGGTACCGAGGACGTCGGGTAACTCCTGGATGATGGCGCTCGGAGGTTGCGCCTCATAGCGGAAATAGTCCGCCGCCGCCCGCAGTTCAGCGACCTTGTGCGCCGGTGCTTCGTGAAAGATGCGATCGATGCCAGGATCGTGATAGCCGACGAAGTGACCGTTGAGAGGGTCGTGCAGTGATGGGCATTCGAGCATCGAGCGTAACCAGGGAATCAGGCCGACGGTGCAGCCATCTTCGCGCAATCCCCAGAACAGGATGCGGACACTGAAACTGCGCTCGCGCGCGCTGTCATTGCTGTAGAGCATCTCCAGGCCGTCGAGCTCGGGTGCGATGCGCAACAGTCGTGGCTGCTTGCGATTGCGGTAGTCCTGCAAGGACAGAATGTTGTCCGCCTGACGCCCCATGGTCTATGCTCCGGCTATATCCATACTTTGGTATCGACGCGGGCGGCGTAAACTTGAGGCAATCTAGCCCTGCAATAGAGGCGCCGGCCGCGGCCGGCGCCTCTGGGCTCAGTTGTTGGGCGGCTGGAAATTCAGCGTATATTCGCCAGTCCAGGTGTCGCCGTGGATGGGCTCGAAGTGGAACATGCGCACGCGTAGAGCGATCTTCTGTTCGAGGCTGGGATCGCCGAGCTGGCTGGAGGCCACCTGACAGTCGGTGACGTTGCCGTCGGGCGAGATGGTCAGGCGCAGCACGAGGAGACCCTGCAAAGCGGGGTTGTCGCGCAGGGCGTGCTGATACAAGGCCTGCAGGGCGCCATTGTTCTTGTCAAAATTGCGCTGCAACTCGTCACGTGAACGCTTGAGCTTGCCCTGGTCGTCGCTCTTGCGATCGGCAGCGGTGAGCTGGCTCACCACGTGCTCTTCGCGTACGGCGTGGGCCAGTTCATGCGCTCCGCGGCTACCGCGACCACCGGCCTTGCCACCACCATAGCCTGAGCTGACCGGACCGGAGTAGCCGGCGGAAGCCAGTCCGCCACTGCCGGAGCCGGCGCGCGAGGTGATTAGTGCCCGGCTGGTGCCGGTCTCCTCGCCAGCGCCGCGCGTCAAGGTGCCATCACCGCCCGTACCACCGGCCTGCGGCACCATGTCGCGCAGGGCGGCGAGTTGATCGAAGCCCTGCTCTTTCATCAGGTTGGCGGCCTTGGCGCGCGCCTGATCGACCTCGATGTGACTGGTGGCGTGGTTTTCCTCGCTGACAGGGTGCTCGACAGGCTTGGCCGGGGGAGCCTCTTTTTTGACGCTTTCGTTCGCCTTAGGCGGCGTCTTCTCTGGCGCCTTGCTGAGTTTCGGCTTGGTCTGCGCTTGCTTGGGTTGCGCCGTCACTTCTGCGGGCAAGGGGGCAAAGTGGGTGCTGCGGGCGATGTGCACGATGCGTGATTCATCGGCCAGGGCGTCGCGTTGCGCGCGCGTCATGGCGGGCACGGGAATATGCGGAATGATCAGGCAGAGCACCACCGCCAATCCGACGGAAGTATAAAAGATGCGGTGGAAGCGGCGCTCATCGCTGGGGAGGCTGTTCCAGGGCAGCATGGCGTCAGCGGATAGAGGCTGAAACTCGTTCATGCCGAAGCCCCCTTCTGGCGTTCAACGGCGAAAGAGATGCGCGAGAAGTCGGTCATCGAGCAGGTCACCATGATCTTGCGCAACAAGGCGTAGGGTATCCTGCGATCGCCGAGAATATAGATCTCGCGTGAAATATGCCCCTGTTCATCGCGCTCTGCCGGCATGCGGCTGCTGCGATACTGCAACTCCTGCGCCAGGGCCGGAATGCTGGAATCCGGGCTGGCCAGCACCTGCTGCACCGAGATGATCTTGCGGTCATCGACATAGATGTCCTGCGGCGTCACCATCACCGACAGTTTTTCCTTGGGAAAATCCTGCGCGACGGATTTCGGTAGATGCATCGACTTGTTGTTGGGCAGATGCACCTGATATTGCGAGTTCACGATGAGAAAGAACACCAGCACGGTGAAGATGTCGATCATCGAGGTGAGCATGATCGTCGCCGGTTTATTGCGTTTGTGGCGTCTGATCAGGCGTAGTTTGGCGGCATTTTTATGGGACATGCGGCGCTCCAGAGGACTGAGCCGGGGCATCACCGAGGGCGATGTCGGGGAACAGGGCCATATGGATGTCCTGTCCGCCGATATCCTCGACCTGATAGCGCACGGCATCCATGGTATGGATGAGATCGTTGTAAGGCGTCGTCGCCTGCATGAGCAGAGTCGCTTCGGTCAAGCCCGGATACTGCGCCTTGATCGTGCGCAGATAAGTGTTCAAGGCGGCGTAATCATGCTGCCCTTGACGATCGGGAATGCTCTTTAGTGGACCGCTTTGACGATCGCTCACCAGCAGTTGATCATTCAGAATCATCACTTCGAGAATCAGAGGTTTGTGCGCTGGCGGCGAGGCCGAGGCGGAAGCGGCGGCGGGGAGATTGACCTTCAATACCGACACTTCTCGCACGACTGAGCTGATCAGGAGAAAAGAGAGCAGAACCACCATCAGATTGATGAAGGTGGTCAGGTCGAGCTCAAATTCGGTTTCGCGGTGACGAATGCGCATGGTCGCAGGGTCTCATTCGCTCTTTTGCTGACTGAGCTGACGCAGGATATTCATGAACTTGACGTTCACCATCTCCAGGCTTTCGATGACCTCATTGGTCTTCGATTGCAGATAGGAGTAAAGCAGCATCAGGGGGATGGCCGAGATCAGGCCGAGGGCAGTGGTGTTCATCGCCACCGAGACCGATTTCGACAGCAGATCGGCCTTCTGCGCCGGGTCAGCGCTGGCCACGGCGGCGAAAGCGTCGATCAGACCCATGATCGTGCCGAGCAGGCCGAGCAGGGTGGAGATGTTGGCGATGGTCGAGATGTAGTTGGTGCGTTTCTCGATGCGCGGCATGGCTTCCATCAGGCCTTCTTCGAGAGCGAGCTCGACGTCTTCCGGGCGGCGCGCCGACAGGGCGCGGGTGATGCCCTGGTTGAGGATGCGCGCTATGGGCATGTCCGAATCGCGGACGCGTTCGAGTGCTGCTTTGAGTTGACCTTTGCCGAGCATCGGGTAGACCTCTTCCCAGAGCTGGCTGTTGTTGCGCGTCACCTGACGCAGGAAGAGCCAGCGTTCAAGGCAGATCGCCAGCCCCGAGACCATGGCGATGAGAATGGGATAGACCCAGATCTCGCCAGCCTGGATGAATTTGATCATGCTTTGAAACATACCCATCGTTTTTTCTCCCGCTTAATGAAGGCCGTGGCGGCCGATTTATTCTGAGGTGCCATCCAGGGCTTTATGAAACTCGAGTTCCCGTCGCAGAGTATCTGGATCGAGAGGATCGAGGGATTCTTGTAATACCGAGGCAGTGACAGCTTCCTTGCTCAGTTTGCTCTCGCTGAGGGTCTGCCAGGGTAGCACATTCGACACTTCCGGGGCTTCAAGATTGCCGACGATGGTGGTTTTACCGCCATTATTCTCGTTGTCAGCCGCAGCACCGGCCGCTTGGGCTGGAGCCGGCGCCGACGCCGGTGGCGTGCTATCGGCACCGGCGAACTGCGCGAGCAACACGAGCGATAGAAACATGATGCGTCGTATCATGAGCTGGCTCCTTGCACCGGAGTAGTGGCGGCGCCGGCTGGCGTCGCTGTAGGTGTACTTTCTTTATAGCCGGTACGGCGCTTGAGGTCCACGATCCAGCGTGCTACCGCCGGATCTGGCTGAATCTGCAGGGCCTGGTAACGCATGTAGTGGCGCAGGGCCAGGGGCAGATCCTGCAGATAGAGTTCAGCGAGTACGGCGTAGTTGAAGTGGGCGCGGGCATAGTTGTTATCGAGCTGCAGGGCGCGCTGATAGGCATGGCGCGCTTCCTCGAAATGTCCGAGATGACGCAAGGCGGTGCCGAGGGCGTCCCAGGCGTAGGGGTTGGCGTCATTGATCGAGATCGCCGTGTGCAGCACTTTCTGTGCTTCGTCATAGCGTTTCTGATGCAGATAGATCAGGCCCTCATTGACCCAGGGGCCGGAATAGAAGGGCTGATGGGCGGCGAGGTTCTCGAACCCCTGCAAGGCCTGTGGGTACTGGCCTTGTCGTGCCGCTTCGATGGCGCGGTCGTAGGCATCGCTGAAGGCTGGCGGTACCACGGGCTGAAGAGGGGCGCGTTGGGCGTCCTCGGCATGTGCCGCCTGGGTGAGCATGGCGGCGCGTTCGTTATCTCCGGCGTCGGGCTGCAAGGAGGCCATCAAGGCGGCGCTCGGTGGTACCACCGGCTCGTGCTGGCTCACGCTGGTGCCTTGCGCGAGCGTCGGTTGAGTCTTGCTGACGGCATGCGGCGCCTGCATGCGCGCACGCAGAGCATCCATCAGGAAGGGTGATTGCGGTGTGCCGGCAGCACCGGCAGAGGCGGCGGGCGCACCAGTTTTTGCCGCCGGTGGCGCGCTGCTGCAAGCGGCCAGGGCCAGAGCCAGCAGGAGAAGAAGCGATCGAGTCGATGGCATGGTGCGCACCTCAAAAAACCGACGTCAGCACGGGTTCGAGCTGCTCGTGGCGGTCATAGCGACCCGGTGACAGTTTGGCCAGGGCGCTGAAGCTTTTCTGCACCCATGCGTCGTAGATGTTTTGCTTCACCAGGTCGGTGTTGGCGACATAGAGGCTGATGGCTTTGTCATCGAAAGGATCAGCCTGTTCTTCGAGCAGGATGTTGTACTGTTCGAGTTCGAGGCTGCTCAGGTTGGCGGGGCGTTCACTGGCCATCAGGTCGCTCGCCAACTGGTGATAGATGGTGGCGATCTGGTAGTTGGCGGCCGAGGTGTATTCGGCGATGTTGTAGCTCAGTACCTGCTTGTAGTCATCCAGGGCTTTTTGCATGTGCGCCTTCTTGTCGGTCAGCGCAACATTGAGCGGCTGCTTGAGCGGGATGTTGACGAAAGCGTCGAAATCCGGTTGTGCCAGTTGGAAAGTGGCCATGGCGGCGAGATAACGCGTGCGCGCCGAGCGTTCCGCGCCGGCGTGCGCATCGGTTTCGATGAGGTCGTGCAAGAGGCGGTCGCTCTGTGTCGCATCCAGCCTCTGCTGGTAATACTGCAGCAGGTGATATTGCACTTCGGCGACGTCGGCGACCGGGCTTTGGAAATGGCGCAGGAACTTCTCGTTCAGTTGTGCCGAACGATCGGCCTCATGGGCTTTGTCAGCGAGATTGGCGGCGTGCGCCAGAGCCTCACGCGCCAGAGCGGGATCGCTGTTCATCTGGCGGTTGGCGATGAGCTCGAACTGGACCGAGGCGGCCTGGTTATGACCCGTCTTCTCATAGGCTAGACCAAGCTTTTCGGGCAGGGTCTGGTTGAGCGGATGGTTCGGGAATTGACGAGCGAAAGCTTCGAGGATGTCGATGGCGCGGGTGTACTGCTGCGTGTTGAGCAACAAGGTGGCGGCGTCGAACTCGGCGATGGGGTGGAGGCGCGAATTCGGTACGACTTCGCCGACGCGCATGAAGGCCTGCACGGCGCGCTCGACGTCATGCTGGTCGCGCAGGTTCTCCGCCTGCTTGTAGATCGCCGCAGCCTGCCGTTCCTGATACATGGCACGATCGCTGTCGCTGAGCAACGGACTGTCGAAGGCGAGCACCCGGGCATAGTCGTGTTCGGCAGCCTGCGCCTGATCGAGGTCGAACTCGCCATTGGCGATCACTTCCCAAGCGGCGAGCATTTGTCGTGGTTGTGGCGGTGGTTGCAATTGCACGATCAAGCGCGCTGTCTTGACCGCTGCCGGCGTATCCTTGCGCGCCAGCTGTGCGTCGGTGACGTCGGCCAGGATGCTGGCAGCGTGCGGGTCGGCCGGGAAGGCTTGCGCGTAGTGCAAGGAGGCTTGCACCGAGCGTGCCCAGATGGCATCGCTGTCGGGCTGCCCCTTGTGCTCCTCGAGCAGGGCCTCATAACAGGTGAGCTCGAAGTGGGCGGCGTCGATGGCATGTGGATTGTTGTTATAGCCATAAGCGGTCTTGTCGAACTCCTTGATCGCCTCCTCATAGTGGCCGGCGGCGTAGAGCGCCTCTGCCATCAGTTCGCGGTTGTGCATGGCCTGGTCCGGCGCCGGGTCGGTCGCCAGGTATTGCTGATACCAGCCGACGGCACTCAGGTAGAGCGCTGTCTGGTGCGTCTTTTGTGCCTCAGCGTGGTCATGCTGGGCGAGGTCAAGCATATGCTTGCGCAGGAGTGGCATCAGCTTGTCGTGCTCGCTGATGGGGGCCTGTTGCCAGTAAGCGCTGCCGATGCCGTAGTGCTGGATGAAGGCCTCTTTGGCGGGCAGGATGAGATCGGGAAAACCGCCGTCTTCGTAAGCCTTGATCACGTTCGAACTGAAGGCGGGTGCATGCGAATCCATGGGATGGCTGTCGACGAAGGCCTGATAGGCGTCGGCAGCGTCCTGAAAGCGGTTATGGATGAGATACTCTTTGCCGAGGGCTTGGTAGATGTCGGCTTCATACGGTTTGCTGCCGTGTTCCTTGAACCAGGCGGTGGCCGAGCTCGGGCCGTCTTCCTGCATGAAGCACAGGCTGATCACCCGCTGGGTGTCGCTGAGCAGCTTGCCAAAGGTCTGCTGGCGAGGACCTCTGCTGCTGGCGATGTCGTGGCGCAGACCATCGTCGACCTGGAAAAAGGTGTCGAGCGCTCTGGCGTAGTCGGCGCTTTTAAAATAGGCCCAGCCCAATTTGTAACGCGCCTGCTGGCGGTAATGGCCGGCGCGGGGCGAGGCGATGACCTTTTCATAGGCGGTGATCGCTGACAGGTCATCGCCTAATTTGAAGTAGGCTTCGCCACGGCGGAATTCGGCTTCGACATAGTAAGGACCGCTCGGATACTCGTGAACGAGGTGGCCCAAGGTGGCGATCGAGTCCTGGTTGCGCCCGGCGATGTCGTAGAGGCGGGCGAGTTTGTAATAAGTCTCTTGGCGCTCCTTTGGATTGCGCGAATTGGCCAGAACCTCCTCGTAGAGATGGATGGCCTGGTCGTAGTCGACTTTCACCTTCTGTTTGTCGACATCGCCCGAGACCGAACTGGCAAGATCGAGGTAGGCTGCGGCCTTCTCCTTGGAGTTGGCGGTGGCCATGCCCTGCATGAAGTTGCTGTAGAGCATGGTGTCGATATTTTGATTGATCTTCTTGCGCTCAGCCGTCGTCGTCGCTGCCGCGCTGTTGGGCACGCTGTTGAGCTTGAGATCGCGCGCTTCCGAGGCTTTCGCAGTGAGATCCGCCATGCGCTTGAGCGTGTCGACCTTGGATTGATCGTTCGGCATCTGCGCGGTGGCGTCCTTGTAGTTGCCAAGAGCGTCTTCGACGCTCGCCTGCTTGAGATCCTGGGCGTTGATGACGATGTCGCGGTTTTCCAGATCAGCCAGGGTTCCCTGCGCCTGATCATGATGCGCCAGAGGCGCGATCTTCTGTTGCGAAGTGCTGGTGCAGGCGGCCAGCAATAGACCACTGATGGCCAAGGTCAAGGGGCGGAGGACGCATCGGGAGGCATGACTCATGGTTGCTGGCCTGCGCTGGAGGGTGTGTCGGTCGTCGTGGCCGAGGAGGCGCTGTCTTGCAGACGTGCACTCGCCAGCAAGGCCGAAGCCAGTTGATCTTTCAGCAAGGTTCTCTCTTTGCCGAGTGCCTGATCGGTCATGACCAGCAATTGCTGGGCGTCGCGTTGCCGGGCGGCGACGATGAGCTGACGGGAGAGCGTCATGTGTGCCGCGATGTGCAAGAGCTTCTCCTGCGTATGGCTCTTCTCAAAAGCGTCGGAGTCGGCGAGCAGTTGGCGGATGCCGGCGATACGCGCATTGAGCACGCGCATCGATTGGCGCATCTCGGCGATGTCGATACGCGCCTGTTCGATGGCCAGAGGCGCATTGTGCGCGATATTCCACAGAACGACGCCGCGTACACGCCGCAGACGTTCGCGCAGGTCGCGCGCCTGTGCGGTATCGGGCAGTTGGGCGATGCTGTTCTCAAGGCGTTGCAGACGGTGTAAACGGCTGACGTCGGCGTAGGTGGCGCTGTCGGTGAAGGAGGATTGCTCGCCCAAGCTCTGAATGCGCTCCTGCAGGTCCTGGTATTGCTGTTGCAGGAGATCGTTGCGCTGGCTCAGGCGCTGCAGCATGAGATGCCATTCGTGTTGGTGCGCGGCGATGTGCTCGCGGTGGATGGTGGCGACCTCGCCTAGGGCCTGGATGGTCTGTTGCTGGCGATCCATTTCGTGCGACAGCTGACCCAGCTGCAGATAGTCCTGGTAACGCAGATCGAAGCTCGGCTGCGAGAAAAGTTTGTAGAGAAAGACGGCGGCTGGGCCGGGGTGCGAAGAGACGGTATCGACGGTGGCAAAAGGATCGCGCGAGACGTCGCGGGCATTGACGTCGAGGCTCTCCAGCCAGCCCGGCTGATGACTTTGATAACTGATCGTTTCCAGGCGTACGAGTTCGGCGCGGAAGGTCTTGGCGGCCATCTCGTAACCGAAGAGGGCTTGTGGATAAGCCTTGAGCTCTTCGTAGGCGCGCGGCGCCAGCATCATCGCTTCGAGGACAGAAGGATCGGCGGGATTGCGCTTGAGGAGTTCCAGCCAGAAAGACAGCGCCTTCTTGTAGTCGCCTTCGGCGTAGTGGACATAGCCCATGGCGAGCAAGGCCGGGTTGCTGAAGGGGCCGTCGATGCGGACATTGAGCAGAGCCTGGCGCGCCGCCTGGGTGTGCTTCTGATTGAGTTCATCGTAAGCGATGGCCAGGGAGGCACGGTCCTTGATGGCGTCGACCTCTTCGTCACCCACCGGCATCTGCACGACTTTTTCGAGTTCGCGTTGTCCTTGCGCGTGTTGTCCGGCGCGTAGATCGTCGACCCCGGCGTTGTAGTAGGCATAGGCGGAATAGTGCGTGTCGAGGGGGATGCGGTCGAGCATTTTGCTCGCCTGCTCGTATTGGCCTTTGTCGAAATAGATGTTCGACAGCAGAACGCGTCGTTCGACGTCCTGATCGCGGGTGAGGGCGTCGCGCGGCACCGAAAGGATCTTTTCGGCTTCATCGAGCTGGCCGCGGTGCATGTAGAGCTCGCCCTTGCTCAGCCAAGTCTGCTGCTTGATCGAGCTCAGAGTGTCTTGCTGGATGATACGTGAGTAGACGGCGTCAGCGTAGCGCGGCATGTCGATACGGCTATAGATGTTGCCGAGCAGCAGTTCGGTTTCGCCGGTATGGTCGTTGAAGTGGTTTTGAGCCTTGCCGGAGAGGATGCCGTTGATGGCGGCATAGTAGCGTCCGGAGTAGTAGTCAAACAGGATCGAGCCATAGAGGAACTGACGGATGTCGGCCTGATTGTCGGCCAGACTGGTGTCCTGGTCCGGGATGATGTCGTCGCCGCCGCCGAGCGCCTGGTCGGCCTGTGCAGGCCAAGGGGCGAAGGTGATGGCGAGCGTCAGGGCCAAGGTCGAAGGCAGAAACCGGACGGGTCGTTTCATGGCATTCTTCTAATAATAGAGGCAGGGGAGTGCTGGCGGCATCCTCGTTTTATTGTTTGATGTCCCAATCGTGAAACTGGAACTCGGCCATGGATTTGTTGGCGTCGTCGGAAGCGTGCAACTCGATGTATTTGCGCGCGTCGCCCTTGACGAAGTCATAGGTCAGAACGCGCTGAAAGCTCTTGCCGTGCGGGTCATAGCCGGTGACGATGACCTTGAACTCATGCGAGCCGGTGCTGATGTTGCCGTTGAAGACGCGGTCCATGCCGCCTTTGGTGAGCGCGGCATACTCCTGCGCGGTATAAAAGTGGTAAGCGACGTTCTTGCCATCGAGGCTGACGTTGATATCGACCAAGCGCACGCTCGAGCCGACTTCGAGGGAGACATAAAGAGCTGACTGCGAACTCGGATAAAGCAGCTCATCTTCGAGCTGGCTCAGTTCGCTGTTCAGATTGAGGACGTTTTCCTTGAGTGTCTGCAAGTCGGTGGAGGCGGTGCTCGCGGCACTGTCCTCAGCCTTTGCCAGCGTTCCCCAGCTGATCGTCAGTACGATCAGCAACAGCTTCAATGCCGTCATCATGCCATCCCGGTCCATTATGATTTGCGTTATTCTTGATCTGGGCTGCGTCCGACGCAGGTCGGAGGCAGGCCCTCAATTAACGCATATCGTCTTGATCCAGTCAAAGCCCTAGCCGGAAGAGGGAGGCGTTGTCATTTTGTATTTTTGTAATTGTTCGCCATGATCATCGTCGCCGATGAGAATATGCCGGGGCTCGAAGAAGCCCTTGGCGGAGGGCGTTTCATCCTGCGCCGCTGCCCCGGTCGGCAGATCGACGCCGATATGCTCGCCGACGCCGACGTTCTGCTGGTGCGTTCGGTGACGCGTGTCGACGCGGCGCTGCTGGCGCGTAACGGAGGGCGCCTGCGTTTTGTCGGGACGGCGACCATAGGGCGCGATCATCTCGATGAAGCGCTTTTGCACCAGCTGGGCGTGCAGGTGGCGTCGGCGCCAGGCTGCAATGCCCAGGCGGTGCTCGAATACGTCCTCGCCGCCGTCGGACTGTTGCAGACCGTGCATGCGGTCGATTGGCGGCGACAGACTTTGGGTATCGTGGGCTTGGGGCAGGTCGGGTGCCGCGTCGCCGAGATGGCGACGGCGCTGGGCTGCCGGGTGATCTACTGCGACCCGGCGGTCAACGATCAGCGCTGGCCGCGCCTGACTCTGCCCGACCTCTTGGCGCAGACGCAGGTGCTCAGTTTGCATGTGCCGCTGACGCGTAGCGGTGAGCATGCCACTTGGCGAATGATCGATGCTGCCGCGTTGGCGCGTCTGCCGCCCGGCGGCGTCCTGATTTCGACCTGTCGCGGTGGTGTCGTCGATGAATCGGCGCTGCGCGCCGCCCTCGCTTGCGGTCATCTGGCGCACGCCGTTCTCGACGTTTGGGAGGGCGAGCCGGTCATCGATCCGCGAACTCTGGCGCAAGCCAGCGTGGCGACGCCGCATGTCGCCGGTTACAGTCAGGAAGGCAAGTGGCGCGGCAGCTTGCAGGTCCTGCAGGCGCTCTTTCAGTCGCTTGGCGAAGCTTGCCCCCTGCAGATGCCGCTTTCGCCCTGTATCGATCTCGGCGAGGTGCAAGGCGCCGATGTCCTGCCGCGGGTCATGCTGCGCATCGTTCCTCTGTTGCGCGATGATGCGGCCTTGCGTCGCCTGGCGGCGGGTGACGGTGCCGGTTTCGACGCTTTGCGCCGCCATTATCCCTGGCGACATGAAGCCTCGGCCTATCGCCTGGATACATCGGATCACGAGGCGGCAACGATTTTGCGACAGCTCGGGATGCAGGTCGGTCCACCGCTCTCTTGATGAGTTCGGCAACAGGCGGGTAAACTGCACCAGCAGCTGCGCTTGCCGCACAATAAAGACAAAACGATAGGGAAGTTGGCATGCCTCGTTTCTTTTTCATGGCTCTGATGGGGGCGCTGGCGCTGCCTGTCTTGGCGGACAGTGCAGATGGCGTGGACCAGTACGTCGGCGTTGGCTCCTTCAATAACGGACTTTTCGGCGATTATCAGATCGGCAACAAATACGGCAACATCGAGCTGCGGGCAGGGCAATTCCGTCAGATGGGTGGGGGCTGGAATTTCAACATGAGCGTTCGTCGCTACATCGAGCAGGACGCCAATGTCGATGGTTTCTATGTCGGTGGCTATGTCGGTCAGGTGGATGTGATCCAGGTCGGTAGCAACCTCGTGAGTCGTACCGGCGCCGGTTTCGAGATGGGTTATCAGTGGGTCAGTCCCTACGTCAAGGAAGAACTCTTCGGCGGCCTTGGCATCGATCGGCAGGAGTCACAGGGTACTTCGGCCGTGCAGGCGACGCCGTCGTTTCTCGTCGGCGTCTCGGTGTCCCTCAATCTGCATCCCAAACGTAGGGCTTTGTCGCACTGAGCTTGGTCAGGCGGGTCAGCGTGATGGCCGTCGAGAAAATGACGCTGGTCAAATCGCGATGACGGTGTTAGTCTGAACTATCCGATTGTACGCAAGCCAAGGAGATGGTCCTTCGTGCAGGTCGAGGCTCAGCAAGAACAACAAAAAATCGCGCCTCTCCTGCAGCCGCTCGCTGCTGACGCGCCATTCCTGACGGAAGATCGCGCTCGGGCGCTGACCGTTGGCGTCGTCCTTTATATTTTCTTCTCCGCTCTCGACTATTTCTGCTTGGAGCGCTCCGTGCCTTATGCCGCGCTCCTGCGGAGTTCGGTGGCGGCCCTCTTGCTTTTTGCCCTCTGGCGTTATGCCCGCGATGTACGACGTCAGGAGGTCTTTGATCGTCTGCAGTGTCTGCTCAGCATCACGGCGGCCTTGACCATCGAGTATGCGTCGGCGCTGGCGCCGGCTTCCCTGCATGAGCTCTACTTGGTCGGACTTCTTCTATCCTGGGTCTTCACCGCCTTGCTCATGCAGTTGAGCTTGCGCTGGATGTGGCCGATGATGGCTTTCGCCTTTCTCCTGCATAATTTTGTCGGCATCTTGCATGAACAGCCGCTGCGCCAGGCTTTTCTCGATGATGCCTGCATGATCGTCGGCGCCAGCATGATCGCCTACGCCGCCTATCTGATGGCGCGCACGCAGACCCTGATGCGTCAGGAGATGCAGCGCGCCCACCGGCACTTCATTCAGTTGCAGGAAGTGAATGCACGTCTGGAGGAACTGTCGACGCGCGATCCTCTCACCAATCTGGAGAACAGGCGCAGTTTTGAGGATCGCTATGATGCCGAGTGGCGGCGTTGTTTCCGTGCCCGGCAGATGCTCGGCGTCATGGTCATCGACGTCGATCACTTCAAGCAGTACAACGACAGTTGTGGCCATATCGCGGGTGATCAGTGTCTGCGTCGCGTCGCCGATGTCATCGCCTGCGCCGCGCGGCGGCCTGGGGATATCGTGGCGCGCTTTGGTGGCGAAGAATTCGTCGTGGTGTGGCCGCAGGCGCGCCTCGATGACTTCCTGCAGGAAGCGGAGCGGCTCTGCGCGGCGGTGCGCGACCAGGCCATCGTTCATCCGGTAGCCCCCGGTGGCCGGGTCACTGTTTCCATCGGTATCGCCTGTCATGTCCCGGATACGGAGATCGGGCCGCGGCGTCTGTTCGAATCGGCGGATGCGGCGCTCTACCGCGCCAAGCATCAGGGACGCGATCGCGTCGAATTCGAGGAAATAGGCGACAGCGACCGTGATGCACTCTTTGTCCGTCAGTGTGTCATCGGCTGAAGCCTCTATACTGTTCTGAGACGAACAGTGAGCGGGGGCAATCTTGAATCCCTGGCAGGCGGAGCGTGGACTGATCACGGCTTGGCCGATGCGCTGGCATTTTCCTGCCGAGCTCGAACAGCAGTATCGTGACTGGTTCATGCAGCGTTATGAGGTACAGCTGCGCTTTGGCATCATCGCCGGTGTCGTCGTCTTTTTTGCGGCCGGCATCGTCGATCCCCTCTTTTTATCCCCGACGCAGGCTTCCCGGCTCCTGTACTGGCGCTATGGCGTGATGTTGCCGGCGGCCTTGGCGCTGCTCGCTGGCATCTTCTCCGCCAGCTTCTTGCGGCATCAACAGGTCTTTCTTTGGCTAACGGCTTTTTTGGCGCAGTTGGGCCTGCTTTTGCTGGCATCGGCGGTGGCCGGACAGGCGCGCCTGGTGTTCGTGCTCGGCATGGCCATGGCCTTGTTCTATGCGCTGGTCTTTCTGCGCCTGCGCCTGCCTGGTATCGTTCTGCTGATCGTTCTCGTTCATCTGCAGACCTATGTGGCAGCGCACGCGCTCTGGCGCGTGCCGGCGCTCGGCATGGCGCAGTTCGTGATGCTCGAGGGGCTGATGTTGCTCGGTCTGTTCGCCGCCTATGGCGGAGCCTATCAGGCGCGCCAGACTTTTCTTCTCGAGCGCGACGTCCTGCATCGGCAGGTGCGTCTGACCGAGATGCGCGATCGTTTCCAGCATATGAGCGAGCACGACGCGCTGACCGGCTTGTACAATCGGCGTGCTCTGCTCGAGCGTCTCGACCAGGAGTGGGGGCGGGCGCATCGCTATGGCTACCCGGTGGCCATGGTGATGATCGATATCGACTATTTCAAGCAATACAACGATCGCTATGGGCATCTCGCCGGCGACGCCATGCTGCAGCGCGTCGCCGAGGTCTTGCGCACAGCGCAGCGGCGCCCGGGGGATCTGGCGGTGCGCTGGGGTGGCGATGAGTTTTTGCTGTTGTGGCCAGGCACGCAGCAGGAGGAGGCCGCGGTACTCGCCCGGCAGCTGTTGCAGCAGATTCAGGGGCTGGCGATCGAGCATGAGGCAGCCCCGGCGCGGCGGGTCAGCTTGAGTTTCGGGGTGGCGGCGATGTTGACGCAGGAGGGCGATGACGAGCTTTTGGTGCATCGCGCCGATACCGCCCTCTACGCCGCCAAGGCGGCTGGGCGTGATCGTGTCGCAGTTTATCAGTCGACGATGGCGACACAGGCTTTGACAAGTGATTGAGCTGCCCCTATCATGGCGCCCCTATGTCTACCGCACAGCTTCCTCACAGGGTCGATCCGGCGTCGTGGGCCGATCGTGGTATGCGTCTGTCGCTCGATCTTGCAGCGTCGGTCTTTCCGCGCCTGCAGCAAGCGCTGCAGACGGAGGCGAGGGTGCAGTTGGAGCTGTTCTGGCTGCGCGATCCGCGTCGTCACGCCGTCCTCGAGTTGCGCATGCAGGGGCATTGGCCCGTGCAGTGCCAACGCTGTATGGAGACGATGGATCTGGTCGTCGATGAGTCGGTGCGCCTGCATCTTCTGCAGGCCGAGGCCGATGTGGCGCGGCTCGATGAGAACGAGGACTATGTGGTGCTCGACGAACAGGGAGAGCTAGATCTGCCCGAGGTCGTCGAAGACGAGTTGCTGCTGTGCTTGCCCCTGGTGGCCAAGCATGAGCATTGTGACGAGGCGATGCCGCTCGTGTCGGCCGAAGCCCCCGTCGTGGAAGAAAAAAAGAGGCCTTTTGCCGGCCTCGCTGATCTGCGCAATGCGCTGCAGCGCGATCAGGATCGTGAAGTTTGAAGGGGCTTTCCCCGGGAGTAGAGCATGGCTGTTCAACAAAATCGTAAGACCCGTTCCCGTCGCGACATGCGTCGTGCCCATGATGCCCTCACCGGGCCGGCGCTGAGCGTCGACAAGGAGACGGGTGAGACGCATCGTCGTCATCATGTGACCAAGGACGGCTTCTACCGTGGCCGGCAGTTGTTCACGGTGGCTCAGGACGAAGAATAACCATGGCGGCTGTCATCCTCGCCGTTGATGCCATGGGCGGGGATCATGGCCCTGGTGTCACGGTTCCAGCGTCCCTGGAACTGCTGCGTTCCTATCCCGAGTGCTCCATCATCCTGGTCGGTGATGAGGCTAGCATGCACGCCCTCCTGCCTTATCGGTGGCGTCAGGATCCGCGCCTGCGCCTCCTGCACACGGAGGAGGTGGTCACTTCCGATGATTCGGTCGTCGTCGCCCTGCGCAAGAAAAAGCGCTCCTCCATGCGTCTGGCCCTTGAGCTGGTCGAGCAGGCGCAAGCGCACGTGGCGGTCAGCGCCGGCAACACCGGCGCCCTCATGGCGCTCGCCAAAAACATTCTGAAAACGCATCCTGCCATCGATCGACCGGCCATTCTCACGGCTTTGCCGACGCAGCAAGGCTCCTGTCAGATGCTCGACCTCGGCGCCAATGTCGATGCCCAACCCGAGCATTTGCTGCAGTTTGCCCGTATGGGTGACATCGTCGCGCGTTGCCTGGCCGGCCAGGAGCGGCCGCGTGTCGCTTTGCTCAACATCGGCGAAGAGGACATCAAGGGCAATGAGGTGATCAAAAAAGCGCATCGCCTGTTGCAGGAGAGCCCGCTCCACTACATCGGCTATGTCGAGGGCGATGGCATTTTCAAAGGCGAGGCTGACGTCGTCGTCTGTGATGGTTTTGTCGGCAACATCGCGCTCAAGGTCTCGGAAGGGGTGGCGCGCATGCTGGCGCAGCGCATCCGCGCCGAGATCGACCGCAGCTGGTGGCGCAAGGCGGTCGGTGGGCTGGCCTGGCCCATCTGGCAAGGACTCAAGCGCCAGATGGATCCGGCTCTTTATAACGGTGCCAGCTTGGTGGGTTTGCGCGGTCTGGTCGTGAAAAGCCACGGCGGCGCATCACAGGCGGCTTTTTACAACGCACTCGCCGTCGCTCTGCGGGAAGTCGAGCATGATGTTCCCGGCTTGATGTTGCGCGAGCTGGCGCAGTGATGCTAACGCGAGGAGCATGAGCTATGGCGTGGGCGATGGTGTTTCCTGGTCAGGGTTCGCAATCTCTCGGCATGTTGGACGATGCCCTGCCGCACCCGGTCGTCGCCGCGACCCTGGCGCAGGCCTCTGAGATTCTGGCCACCGACGTGCCGGCTCTGATGCGGGAAGGCCCGATCGAACAGCTCAATCGCACGGAGTGGACGCAGCCCATCCTGTTGGCCGCCAGCGTCGCGCTCTATCGGCTGTGGCGGGCGGAGGGCGGCGCGGAGCCGGACTATATGGCCGGGCACAGCCTGGGCGAGTACAGCGCCCTCGTCTGCGCCGGCGCGCTCGACTATGTCGAAGCCCTGGCGCTGGTGCGCGAGCGTGGCCGCTTGATGCAGTCGGCGGTGCCGGCGGGGGTTGGGCTGATGGCTGCCATCCTCGGACTGGAGGACACCAAGGTGGTGGAGGTCTGCCGCGCGGCGAGCGGGCCTTCCGGTGTCGTCGAGGCGGTCAATTTCAATGCGCCGGGTCAGGTCGTCATCGCCGGTCACCGCGCTGCGGTCGAACTCGCCATGCACGCTTGCAAGGAGGCGGGTGCCAAGCGCGCGCTCGAGCTGGCGGTGAGTGTGCCGGCGCACAGTTCCCTCATGCAGCCGGCGGCAGAACGGCTCGCCATACCTCTGGCCGCGTGTCATTTGCAACGGCCACGGATCACCGTGCTGCACAATGTCGACGCGGCGCCGGCGGACGATGTCGCCGACTTGCAACACCGCCTCCTGCGTCAGTTGCATCAGCCGGTGCAATGGGTCGCGACCGGGGAGGCTCTGCGCGCCCGAGAGGTGACGCAGGTTCTCGAGTGCGGTCCCGGCAAGGTGCTGGTCGGTTTGATGAAGCGCATCGCCGGGCTGCAGGCTCTGCCCATGGACGGCGCTTCCGCGCGCGCCGAAGCGCACGCCGCTTTATCGGCGTGAAGGGCGCGCGGCGATGATCTCGGCCTCGTACGTGGTGCCGGCCGTGTGCTCGGGCAAGAGCGTCTCCAGTTCGCAGCGGTCGCTGTGCAGGCGGCGGATCAGCCGTCCTGCATGCGTGTAGAGGTTGAGCTCAAGCTGGGCGAATTTGGTGTTGCGCACGACGCTGCGGCTGCCGTCGGGATGCTCATAGTGCAGTCCGACCCAGGCGCAGACGCCGGGCGGGGCGGCGTCGACGCGGACGCGCAAGCGGTGTTCGTCATTGACCAGATCGACGTGCCAATGTTCGTCATCGAGACGCGTGACGCGCTGGCGCGGTGCGCGCAGCAGACTGTCAAAACGATGCCAGCGTCCGGCCAGATGGAGACAGGCCAGAGACAGCGGCGGAGTGATGATATGTCGACGGGCCAAGGCCAAGTGTGCGCTCAGGCCGTCGAAATAAGCATCGTCGGCGGCGAATTCAGTACAGTTGGCGTAGGCGTAGCGGTAGGCGTGCTCGCGCCCCCAGTTGTGACCGTTCATGCCGACCCAGCGTCCGTGCAAGAGAAGATCGCCGAAACGCAGGCTGCCCTGCAGGACGAGGCGGCTTTGCACGGTGAGAATTTTCTTCTTCGGCCAGGGCGTGTGATACCAGAGCTGGGCCGGAAAGTGGTAGAGCGTCTGCCCTTGCGCCTGGCAAGTCCAGTCCCAGCTCACCGTCTGCCCATTTTCAGTGATGCAACCCTGCAGCTGCGTCGGCGTGATCTGGCTGTAGGCCGAGTCAGCGTGACCGAGGCGAGCCTGTTGCCAGTCGCCGGGCAGGGCATCGGCGCTGAGCGTCTGCTGCTGATGCAGGACCTGGGCGCTGGCGTTCTGGCGATCGAAGAGGATGAAGGCCAGGTCGAGCTGCATGGCGGATTCGCCGTATCGCCGCAACAGATTGTGCTTCAACCAGAAGGCGTAGCGGCCATCACTCGACGTGGCGCGAAAATAAAAAGACTCATAGAGCCCATCGCGACTGGTGCGCATCATCACCGCACTGGCCTTGCGCATGTTCACGGCTCCAGAAGTAGACGCAGGGACTGCAGGGGAAACTGATAGAGGGGCTGCTCATAGCGGATCTGTGCTTGGGCGAGGATGGCATCGCCTTGATACACGGTCATCGGACAGGTGATCAGGGATTCGCGCAGACCGCATAGTCGATAGGTTTTGTGGCCGATGAGATCGATACGGCCGCGACCGGGTAGCTCGACGTGCAGGCGGTAGTGCGGGCCGCCTAGCGCCAGACGCAGCGTCCCGCTGAGGGCGAGGGGCGGGTGTCCGGGCAGCTGCAACTGTCCTTCGACTTGACGTTCGCCACCGAAGCGCAGCACCTGTCGGCTGAAAGCGCGTAGATCCAGGGACATGGGCTCGGGCTGTGCGGCGTCTCGCCAGTGGATCCAGCCACGCATGTGTTCCTGAATGAGCAGTCCGCGAATACCGAACATGGCCTATCTCCTGTTTTCTGTTGATGTCACCCTGAAGATTATGTCACCCTAAAAATCATATATCTTTTTGTAGTAATATCCGGGTGACGTGAGTCTGTCAATCGCCGACGCCGATGGGGTATCCACGCGTCGGACCACCCGTTTTTGCGCGCGGGGCTCCATCCAATTTTATGATTGGATGGGACCAGTCAGGGACAGGAGGGTGATCGATGGCGCTATTCTCGTCACAAGAACAGCAGCTCATCTCGGCTTTGTTCGAGACGTACTGTCCGGCTGGAGACTTGGTTCCCGGTGCCGATGTGTCCTTGTTGCCGCCGGCCTTGCTCGAAGATCTGGCCGAGCACCCGCGGCTGCTGCGTGGCCTGCGTTGGTTTTTGCAGGGCCTGCGCATCGGCTTCCAACTGCGCCATAGGCAGTCGTTTTGCCAGGCGGATCTGGCCTTGCGGCGTCAATTTCTGCAGTCTTTGCCGGTCGCGGCGGGGCCGTTGGAGCGCATCCTGACCTTGCCCTTGCGTCTGCAACAAGCGCGTCGTGATGAAGTCGCCGTCGCTTTGTCTTTGCCGCCGGCGTCGCCCGTGCCGCAGGCTGAACCGGCGCAGCGCTGGCAGCAGCAGATACGGCGCCCCGATGACCTTGCGGCCGTCGAGACCTGGGAGGCCGATGTCGTCATCATCGGCAGTGGCGCAGGCGGTGCCGCTGCCGCCGCGACGTTGGCGGAGCGTGGTCTCGCCGTCGTCGTGCTGGAAGAGGGCGACTATATGACGCGACAGGATTTTGCCGGTGATGTCCTGCATCGTCTGCCGCAGCTGTACCGCGCCTCCGGCCTGACGATGGCTTTTGGCCAGAGCGTCATTCCGGTGCCGATCGGTCGTTCGGTGGGCGGCACGACGACCATCAATTCCGGCACCGCCATGCCGCTATCGGCGGCGCGCCTGGCAGAATGGCGGCAGCAGGGACTGCAAGACTTGCGTGAGGAGGACTGGGCGCCCTGGGTAGAGCGGGTACAGGCGGTGTTGCAATCGGCGCCGGCCGACCCGCGTTATGTCGGCGAGATCGGTCGCATCATGGCCGAAGGCGCAGCGCGCTGCGGCTATCAGCACTATGGTCCGCTCTGGCGCAACGCACCAGGCTGCGATGGCCAGGCGCAGTGCCAGTTCGGCTGCCCGACGGCGGCGAAGCAATCGACGCAGATCAGCTTCATCCCGCGCGCTCTGCAGGCGGGTGCCGTTCTGGTGACCGGCATGAAGGCGCAGTCCTTGCTTCAGGAGGGACAGCAGGTCCTAGGTTGCGTCGCCAGTGCTGTCGATCAGCAAGGTCAGGCGCGGCAGTTGACGATCCGCGCGGCGGCGACGATCGTCGCCATGGGCAGCTTGCTGACGCCGGTTTTCCTGCAGCAACAGGGGATACGGCATGAACAGATCGGGCGGGGTTTGAGCCTGCACCCGGCGGGGGTCGTTCTGGCCGAGTTTCCTGACCGCTTCATGGATCACGGGCGCTGCATCCCGCAGGGTTTTGGCGTGCATGATCGGCAGGAGGATGGGCTGGTCTTCGAAGGCGGAACGCCGCCCCTGGCCTTGCACGCACTCATGCGCCCCGAGGTCGGTCCGGCATGGACCGAGAGTCTGGAACAGTATCAGCACACCGCCTATTTTGGCTTTATGATCCGCGACAGTTCGCGCGGCCGGGTCCTCCCCGGGCCGCACGCCGACTGGCCATGGATCCTCTACTGGATGAATCGCGCCGATCTGCGACTGTTCCGGCAGGGGGTTCTCGAGCTGGCGCGCATGTACTGGGCGGCGGGCGCGCGCTCGGTGTCGGTGCCGTCATGGACGCGCCTGCATCGCTTCACGCACGAACAGGACTTGTGTCGCTGGCTGGCGACAAGTTCGGTGCGCGATTTTTTGATCACCGCCTATCATCCCCTGGCGACCTGCCGTATGGCCGCCTCGCCGGCGCAGGGGGTGGTGTCGTCCGACGCCGAGGTCTATGGCTGGCAAGGACTGTATGTGATGGACGGATCGATCCTGCCAGGATCGATCGGCGTCAATCCGCAGGTGACGATCATGGCGCTGGCCTGTCGCGCCGCCAGCCGTTTGGCGGATCGTCTGGCGGCGTCATGACGCGGCGCGTGAGGTGTGCATGAGCGATGAATCGGTTACCATGTCCGCCGTCGAGAACGGCTTGTTCAGTCGTTAGACGGGCACGGATCGGGAGAAGGGCATGTCTTTACACAATCGGATCGCACTCGTCACGGGTGCTTCACGCGGTATCGGCCGGGCCATCGCCCAGCAGTTGGCGACGCAGGGGTGCATCGTGGTGGGGACGGCGACCAGCGAGGCCGGCGCCAGTCAGATCTCGGAAACGCTGGCGCAAGCCGGTGGCCAGGGTGTCGGGATGGTGCTCGATGTCGCCGACGCAGCTTCGATCGAACACGCACTGGCGCAGATCAATCAGCACTTTGGCACGCCATCCCTGTTGATCAACAATGCCGGTATCACCCGCGACACTTTGATGCTGAGAATGAAAGATGAGGACTGGGACAAGGTCATCACCACCAATCTCACCAGCTTGTTCAGGATGAGCCGTGCCTGTATCAAGGGCATGATGAAGGAGCGTTGGGGGCGGATCATCAACATCGGTTCTGTCGTCGGCCATACCGGCAATCCCGGGCAGGTCAACTATGCTGCTGCTAAGGCGGGTCTCGAAGGCTTCACCCGCGCTCTGGCGCGCGAGCTCGGTTCGCGTCATATCACCGTCAATTCGGTCGCACCGGGCTTCATCGCCACCGACATGACGCACGCTCTGAGTGAGGACGCGCGGCAAGGTTTGCTGGCACAGATTCCGCTTGGCGAGCTCGGTCGACCCGAGGATATCGCCCACGCCGTAGGCTTTCTGGCGAGCGAAGCGGCGTCCTATATCACCGGTCAGACCCTGCATGTCAACGGTGGGATGTATATGGCATAGATATAATCACTTGAAATTTAAGTGGATATATCTATTTACGGATTCATTGAGCGGGGATGCTTGCAGGTCTTGAGGTGCTTCAATAAACTAGCGCCGTCCTGTAGGGATACACCCAGACAGAGGAGAAGATAGCGTGAGCAGCATCGAAGAACGAGTGAAGAAGATCATTGCCGAGCAGCTCGGCGTCAAGGCGGAGCAGGTGACCAATGAAGCATCGTTTGTCGATGATCTGGGTGCCGACTCGCTCGATACCGTCGAGTTGGTGATGGCCCTCGAAGAAGAGTTCGAGACCGAGATCCCTGACGAAGAAGCTGAAAAGATCACCACCGTCCAGGCGGCGATCGATTATGTGGTGGCACATAGCAAGGACTGAAGTCCTTTTAGGTGCCAGGGACGACCGTCCCGCCCGTAAGCCGCAGCTCGTGAGACTGCGGCTTTTTTTCGGGCGCTTTCGTTTCGACCGATAGCTGGGAGGCTAGCATGGCGCGCCGACGAGTGGTGGTGACCGGGATGGGAATGTTGACCTGTCTGGGCAATTCCGTGGCATCGACCTGGGAAGGCCTGTGTGCCGGGCGCAGCGGCATCCGCAACATCACGCATTTCGATACGACCGGCTTTGCAACGCAGTTTGCCGGCGTTCTTCAGGATTTCAGCAGCGACGCTTGGTTGCCGGCGAAAGAAGCACGGCGCATGGACGAATTCATGGTCTATGGCTTGGTGGCGGGTCTGCAAGCCTGGGCCGATAGCGGCCTCGACGTCGCCGCTGCAGACGCCGAGCGTCATGGCGTCTGCATGGGTTCGGGCATCGGCGGCATCAGTGGCATCGAGGCGGGGCATCAAACTCTGCTCAGCGAGGGCCCGCGGCGCATTTCGCCCTTTTTTGTCGCCGGCCAGGTGATCAACATGATCGCCGGCAATCTCGCCATTCGCCTCGGTTTGCAGGGCCCCAATCTGGCCTTGACCACGGCCTGCACCACCGGCACGCACAGCATTGGCTTGGCGGCGCGCTGCATCGCCTACGGCGACGCCGACGTCATGCTCGCCGGTGGTGCCGAGAAGGCCTCGACGCCTCTTGGTATCGCGGGTTTCAATGCCTGTCGCGCCCTGTCGGTGCGCAATGACGATCCAGCAGCGGCCAGTCGGCCTTTTGATCGCGATCGCGACGGCTTCGTCCTCGCCGATGGCGCCGGAGCTCTGGTGCTCGAAGAGTACGAGCACGCGCGCGCGCGTGGCGCCAGGATCTATGCTGAACTCATCGGTTTTGGCATGAGCGATGATGCTTTTCACGTCACCTCGCCGCCGGAAGATGGGCGCGGCGCGGCGCAGGCGATGCGTCACGCCTTGCGCGATGCCGGCCTGTCACCGACCGACGTCGACTACATCAATGCCCACGGGACGTCGACCAGCGCCGGTGACATCGCCGAATCACGCGCCATCGAGACGGTCTTCGGCGATGCGGCGGCGCGCACACCGGTGAGTTCGACGAAGTCGATGACCGGCCATCTGCTCGGTGCCGCAGGCGCCGTTGAGGCGATCATCAGCATCCTGGCGATACAGCATGCGGTGATTCCGCCGACGATCAATCTCGATCACGTCGATCCTGAATGTCGCCTCGACTATGTGCCACATCAGGCGCGGCAGTCGCGTCTGCGCGTGGTATTGAGCAATTCCTTCGGTTTTGGTGGCACCAACGGTTCCCTCGTCTTTTCCCAGGTCCCCTAGCGTGCAGGTGCGACAGTGGGTGGATGGACGGGCCGACGACGACGTCGCCTGGCAGGACCGCGGTTTGTTGTTCGGCGATGGTGTCTTTGAGACCATGCGCGTCCAGGATGCCGGTCTGCCCATGTGGGCCTGGCACCGTGATCGCCTGCTGCAGGCGATCGATCGCCTGCGTCTCGACGTCAGCATGGCGCACATCGAAGATCATCTGGCTGGCCATCTGGCGCAATTGGACAGCGGTGTCCTGCGCCTGACCCTGACCCGTGGCCAGGGCGGCACTTATCGTCCGCTGGCGGGGAGCGCCGTACGCCTGATCAGCCACTGGCGTCCCTTGCCCCCCGTCGTCGAGGAACTGCGCGCCACGCTCTTGCAGCAGCGGCTCGGACATCTCCCCATGCTCGCCGGACTCAAGCACCTCAATCGCCTTGAACAGGTGCTCTTGCAGGCCGAGCTCGACGGTCACCCCTCTTGCGATGAGGCGCTGGTGCAGGATATCGCCGGGCACGTCATCGAGGGGGTGGCGAGCAATGTTTTCATGGTGCATCGCTACGTCCTGCATACACCGATCATCGACGAGTGTGGCGTCGCCGGGGTCATGCGCGCCTGGGTGCTCGAACGTTGCCGCAAGGTGCGCATACCGACGCGCATCTGTGTCCTCGATGTGTCGGATTTTCTTGCCGCCGACGAAGTCTTTTTTTGCAATGCTGTGCGTGGCATCATGCCGGTGCATGATCTTCTGGGGCGCAGCATGAGTACGGGAGTCATCACCAGCAAGTTGCAGATGGAACTGACGCAGGTTCTGCGGCATGTTTAAGGCTGCGCGCAGGCTATTGCTCGTCGTCCTCGTGCTGGCGGTCTGGGTCGCCTGGAGCGGCACGCGCCCCTTGCGCCTCGGCGCCGGTGTGCAGCTCGAGGTGCGCCATGGTGACAATCTCTACGCCCTGACCCATCGTCTCGGCGAGCGCGGCATCCTGCCGGGCGTCTGGGGGCTGCTCCTGTACGAGCATCTGTGGGCGCGCGACGTGCGTCTCGTCGCCGGTGTCTATCCTTTGCAGAAGGGGCTCGATGGTTGGGGACTGCTGCGCCTGCTCAGCGATAGTCCTGGTCGCTATGTGCAGCGCGTCACCCTGGTCGAGGGCATGACCTGGCAGGCGCTAGAGCTGCGCCTGCACCAGCAGGCCGATCTCGTCTGGCCGGCCGCTACGGTCGACTGGGCGACGTCGCTGGCGCTCCCCGGTGGTCGGGTCGAAGGCTGGCTGGCGCCCGACACTTATGGTTATGTCCCCGGCCTACCCGTGCGCATTCTCCTCACCAGCATGTTGCATCGGCAACAAAAACTTCTCGCTGCCGCCTGGGACGAGCGCGATGCCGGCCTGCCTTATCAGACGCCGTATCAGGTCTTGATCATGGCCTCGCTCATCGAAAAAGAGACCGGCGCTCCCGAGGAGCGTCGCCACATCGCTGGGGTCTTTGTTCATCGCCTGCAGCTGGGCATGCGCCTGCAGACCGACCCCAGTGTCATCTATGGGTTGGGATCGGCTTATCAGGGACGCCTGCGGACGGTTGATCTGCGCACGCCGACCCCCTACAACACCTATCGCATCGTCGGTCTGCCGCCGACGCCGATCGCCATGCCGGGGCGCGCCGCCCTGTTCGCCGCGGTGCACCCGCTGGCGACCGACGATCTCTACTTTGTCGCGCGTGGCGACGGACGACACGTCTTCAGCGCCACTTTGCCGGCACAAAATGCCGCGGTGCAGCGCTATCAACGGCATCGCCGCGCCGATTACCGGAGCCATCTGTGATGCTTGGGCAGCGACTGATCACCCTCGAAGGCGGCGAGGGGGCGGGCAAGAGCAGCGCCCTGCAAGCGGTGCGCGACTGGTTCGATGCGCGCGGTCTGCCCTTGTGGTGCAGTCGTGAGCCGGGGGGCACCGAGCTCGGCGAGGAGTTGCGGCAACTCATTCTGCGGCCACGCAACGAAGCGGTGACGGCGCTGAGTGAGCTGTTCATGGTCTTTGCTGCGCGCGCCCAGCATCTGCAGCAAGAGGTGCTGCCGCGTCTGCAGGCGGGCACCTGGGTGGTCCTCGACCGCTTCAGTGACGCCAGTTATGCCTATCAGGGCGGCGGACGCGGCATCGCCAGCGATCGTATCGCGGAACTCGAACGCTGGGTGCAGGGCGACCTGCGTCCCGGCCTCGTTCTCTGGCTCGACGTGCCGATCGCGATCGGACTGGCGCGTGCAGCGCAACGCAGTGAAGCCGCCGACCGCATCGGCTCGGAATCCGAGGACTTCATGCGCCGTGTGCAGGCTGTCTATGCCGAGCGGTGCCGGCAACATGCCAGCCATCACCGGATCGATGCGGCGCAGCCCATGGCGGCCGTGCGCGCCGATCTACTGCGGCAACTCGCGCGCCATGTCGCGACGGTGTGCCCATGACGCAAGCGCTCTTGTGGCCCTGGCAGACGTCTTTTTATGAACGTCTGCGTCAGGCGCATGCGCAGCGCCCAGCGCACGCCCTGCTCTTGCAGACGGCGGCCGGGCACGGTGGCGAGCAGTTGGCGCGCGCGCTCGCCATGCAGCAGCTGTGTCGCCAGGATGAGGCCCTGGCGTGCGGGCATTGCCGCTCGTGCCAGCTCTTTCTCGCCGGCACGCATCCGGATTTTCTGACCTTGCTGCCGGAAGAGGCGGAAGCCCCGATCAAGGTCGACGCCGTCCGTCAGGTGGTGGGTTTTTTACAGCAACGCGCCCAGTTCGGCGGCTGGCGGGTGGTGCTCATCGATCCGGCTGAACGCATGAATGTGCAGGCCGCCAATGCCCTGCTCAAAACCCTGGAGGAGCCAGGAGAGCAGGTGCTGCTGTTGTTGCTCAGTGAGCGGCCGAGCGACTTGCTGGCGACGGTGCGCAGTCGTTGCCAAACCTGGATACTGCCGCGCGCCAGCGGCGAGCAGGCGCAAGAGTGGCTGCAGGCGCAAGGTGGCGGCGAATGGACGACCATCGCCTTGCAGATGGCGCGCGCCGCGCCTTTGCGCGGTCAGGCTTTGCTCGCGGCGGATTGGCCGCGGCGGCGGTCGACCCTGTGGGCGGATGTGCAAGCTTTGCATCAGGGGCGTCGCGACGCCATCGCCGTGGCGGCGACCTGGAAGTCCTGGGGCGACCCTCTCACCCTCAGCGACGTCTTGGCGCAGTGGGTCGAGGATCTGATGCGCTGTCAGCGCGGTTTGACACAAGACCTACACCATCCTGATCTCGTGGCCGATTATGATAGCATGTCGGTGAGTATCCAGGCGGAACGCCTGCATGCGTTCTGGCAGCGACTGATCGCTGTGCGTCGCGATCTGGCCGGTCACCTGCAGCTGCAGCTGCTGCTCGAGACCCTGGCTTTGGATATCGCGCGCTGGTCGCGTCGAGGAGGATTGCGATGAGTGGTTTTGAAAGCTATATGCTGAATCTGCCGATCAGCAGCTTGGACATGTTGTACGCCTATTACATGCCCTTTCTGCAAGGCGGCGGCGTCTTTGTGCCGACGAAGAAAAAGTATCCGATGGCGGCCGAGGTCTCCCTGCTGATCAAGCTCTGGGATGACCAGCGCGCTTCGCCGGTGCCGGCGCGGGTGGTCTGGTTGTCGTCGGACGGCGGTGCCAGCCGCGATACGATGGCGGGGCCGACCGGTATCGGCGTGCAGTTTCTCGGGGCGGAAGGCGAGCGCATGCGGGCGCGTATCGAAAAGCTGATCGCAGGTCATAAGGCCGGTGATCGACCGACCTTGACCATGTGATCGCCATGTGGGATTCGCACTGCCATCTCAATCTGCTCGAGACCGAGCCAAGTCTGGCTGTCGCCGAAGCGCGTCAGGGCGGCGTGCTCGGCATGATCTGCGTCGGTGTCGATCTCGCCAGCCAGGCGGCGGTCATGGCGCTGGCCGAAACGCACGCCGATGTCTATGCCAGTGTCGGTGTTCATCCCTGCCATCTCGACGCTCAGCTCCCCGATATCACCGCGCTACGCGCCTGGGCACAGCATCCGCGCGTCGTCGCCATCGGTGAGACGGGGCTCGACTATTTTCACGAGCCACAGGCCGCCGAGCTGCAGAAGGAGAGTTTGCGCCTGCATATCGACCTGGCGTGTGAACTCGACAAGCCTTTGATCATCCATACGCGGGCGGCCGCTGCAGAGACGCTGGCGTTGTTGCGCCACGCCGGTGAGCGCGCCGGCGTCATGCATTGCTTCACCGAAGATTGGGAGACCGCCAAGGCGGCCCTCGATCTCGGTTTCTACATTTCTTTTTCCGGCATCATCAGTTTCAAAAACGCCGAGGATCTGCGCCAAGTCGCGCGCGCCGTGCCCGCCGACCGGCTACTCGTCGAGACCGACAGCCCATGGCTGGCGCCGGTGCCGCATCGTGGCAAGAGCAACCGCCCAGCCTGGGTGGTCGACGTCGCACGCTGCTTGGCACAGGTGCGCGGCGTTGCGCTCGAGGATCTGGCGGCGACGTTGACGGCCAACACCCGCCGCCTTTTTCAGATCCCCTAAAGCCGCCTTTAATCGGCGTTCTGCAGCGCCTGCACCTGTTCCAGCGGCGGCATGGCGACGCTGTGGAAGCCACCGTCGACGTAGACGACTTCGCCGTGGATGCCGGAGGCAAGATCCGAGCACAGAAAGGCGGCGGCATTGCCGACTTCCTCGATGCTGACATTGCGGCGCAGCGGTGTCGCAGCTTCGTTATAGGCGAGCATCTTGCGGAAGCTCTTGATGCCACTGGCGGCGAGTGTGCGGATGGGGCCGGCCGAGATGGCGTTGATGCGGATGCCTTGCGGGCCGAGGCTGGAAGCGAGATAGCGCACATTGGCCTCGAGGCTGGCTTTCGCCAAACCCATGACGTTGTAATTGGGCAGAACCCGTTCAGCGCCGAGATAGCTCAGGGTGAGCAGGGCGCCGGCGCGACCTTGCAGCAGGGGGCGGGCGGCGCGGGCGATGGCGGTCAGGCTGTAGGAGCTGATCTCGTGGGCGATACGAAAGCCCTCACGCGTGCTGACATCGATGTAGTCACCTTCGAGTTCGCTGGCGGGCGCGAAAGCGACGGCGTGCACGACGATGTCGAGGCCATCCCAGTGCTGCGCCAGATGCCCGAACAGGTCATCGATCTGTTCATCGGAAGCGACGTCACAAGGAAAAGTGAGCGATGAGCCCATGCTGGCGGCAAATTCTTCGACGCGTCCTTTGAGTTTGTCGTTTTGATAGGAGAAGGCCAGTTCGGCACCTTCGCGATGCATCGCCTGGGCGATGCCATAGGCGATCGACAACTTGCTGGCGACACCGATGATGAGTGCGCGTTTGCCGCTGAGAAATCCCATGAATCATCTCCTTTTTGATCGAGAGCGCACGAGTATACACAAGCGCGCCGGCTTCCTCATCCGTCGATGAGACCGGCGGCTGAGAGCAGGAGGCGCGTATAGTCCTGTTGCGGTTGACGAAAGACGCTGGCGGCGTCGCCTTGTTCGATCACCTGGCCGGCGCGCAGCACCAGGAGATGATGGCTCAGCGCCTTGACCACCTTGAGGTCATGACTGATGAAGATCATCGCGAAACGGTAGCGCTCCTGCAGTTGCCGCAGCAAGTCGACGACCTGCTTTTGGACGCTGCGATCGAGGGCCGAGGTCGGTTCATCGAGGATGATGAGCCGGGGTTGCAAGACGAGGGCGCGGGCGATGGCGATGCGCTGCCGCTGGCCACCGGAGAACTCATGCGGATAACGCTCCTGCATCGCCGGATCGAGTTGCACGTCGCGCAGGGCCTGGTCGATGCGACGCTGGCACTCGGCGCGATCGAGGCCGTGGATGGCGAGACCTTCGGTCAAGGTCTGGGCGACGTTCTGGCGTGGACTCAAGCTGGCATAGGGGTCCTGGAAGACCATCTGCAGGTGTCGCCGCCAGGGACGCAGGGCTCTTTGATCGAGACGCATCAGATCCTGTCCCATGAACAGCACCTGACCTTGTGCCGCGATCAGGCGCAACAAGGCCAGCCCCAAGGTGGTCTTGCCCGAGCCCGATTCGCCGACGACGCCATAGGTCTGACCGGCGCGCAGTTGCAGATGGACGTCGTGCAGGGCGCTGATGTTGCGGCGAACACGGCGGAGCAGGCCGCCGCGTAGCGAAAAGTCGACGCACAGCCCGCGCACATCGAGCAAGGCTTCGTCGGTCGTCACGGCTGCAATCGGTCCGCCACTGGGCTCGGCGGCGAGCAAGGTCTGGGTGTAAGGATGATGCGCTGCGCTGAACAGCTCGCTCGTGGTGGCCTGCTCGATGATGCGACCTGCCTGCATCACCGCCACCTGATCGCTATAGTGGCGAACGAGGGAGAGATCGTGCGTGATGAAAAGCAGGGTCAACTGGCGGCGTTCCTGCAAGTCGTGCAAGAGATCGAGGATCTGTCGTTGCAAGGTGACGTCGAGGGCGGTGGTCGGCTCATCGGCGATGAGCAGGCGCGGCTCATTGGCCAAAGCCATGGCGATCATGATGCGCTGGCGTTGACCACCGGAGAGTTCATGCGGATAACGTTCCAGCAGGTCGGCAGAAAGTCCGACTTCGCCGAGCAGGGTGCGGGCGCGTTGCACCGCGGCTTGCTGGCGCAGTCCGCGATGCACGATCATGCCTTCGCAGATCTGACGGCCGACACGATGCAGGGGATTGAGGGCGGACAGCGGCTCCTGGTAGATCATCGCCAGTTCGCCGCCACGCAGACCGCGCAGACGGCGTTCACTGCACTGCAGCAGATTCTCCCCCTGCCACAGCACCTCGCCCTGGCAAAGGGCGCGTGGCGGCAGCAGGCGCAGGATGGCGGCGGCCGTCATCGACTTGCCGGAGCCGGATTCTCCGACTAAGGCGGTGGTGCGTCCGGTCGGCAGGCTGAGGTTGAGATCGTACAGAATCTCTTGACCTGCGATGCTCAGATGCAGTCGGCGTAGTTCGAGCAAGGGATTCATGGCTGGATTCTCGGGTCGAAGGCGTCGCGCACACCCTCGCCGATGAAGATCAGCAAGGTGAGCAGCAGTCCGAGGGTGAAAAAGCCGGTCAGGGCCAGCCAGGGCGCATCGAGATTGGCCTTGCCTTGCGCGAGCAGTTCGCCGAGTGAAGGCGAACCGGGCGGCAGTCCGAAGCCGAGAAAGTCGAGCGAGGTCAGGGTGCCGATGGCGCCGGTGATCAGAAAGGGCAGGAAGGTCATGGTCGAGACCATGGCGTTGGGCAATACATGACGCCACATGATGCGCAGGTCAGACAAACCAAGGGCCCGCGCCGCGCGCACATATTCGAGATTGCGGCCACGCAGGAACTCGGCACGGACGAGATCGACCAGATGCATCCAGCTAAAGAGCAGCATGATGCCGAGCAACCACCAGAAGTTGGGGGTGAACAAGCTCGACATGATGATCAGCAGATAGAGCATGGGCAGGCCCGACCAGACCTCCATGAAACGCTGACCGCACAGATCGACCCAGCCGCCGTAATAGCCCATCAAGGCGCCGGCGCTGATGCCGATGAGCGAGCTGAACAGGGTCAGGACGAGGGCGAAGAGGACCGAGGTGCGAAAGCCATAGATCAAACGCACCAGCACGTCGCGGCCCTGATCATCGGTGCCGAGGAGGTTCTCCGCTGAGGGCGGTGCCGGTGTCGGGACGTCGAGATTGTAGTTGATGGTTTGATAGCTGAAGTGCAGGGGGGGCCAAAGCATCCAGCCATGCGCCTGGATCAGCTTTTGGACATAGGGGTCGCGGTAATCGGCTTGGGTGAGAAAGCTGCCGCCAAAGCGGGTTTCCGGATAGTCGTGCCACAGCGGGGTGAACAGCTGGCCACGAAACTCGATGAGCAAGGGGCGGTCGTTGGCGAGGAGGTTGGCGCCGAGGCTGAGCGTGAACAGCGTGACAAAGATCCACAGCGACCACCAGGCGCGGCGGTGGGCGCGAAAAACCGCCAGGCGTCTTTGCGTGAGCGGGGACAAGGTCATGAACGTTCCTCAAAATCGATACGTGGGTCGACCAGGGTATAAGTCAGATCGGAGAGAATCTTCAGCAATAGGCTGAACAGGGTAAAGATGAAGAGCATGCCGAAGATGACCGGATAGTCGCGGTTGACCGCCGATTCGAAGCTGAGCAGCCCCATGCCGTCGAGATTGAAGATGACCTCGATGAGCAGGGAACTGGTGAAAAAGACGCCGAGCAGGGTGGCAGGAAGCCCGGCGATGACGATGAGCATGGCATTGCGAAAGACGTGGCCATAGAGCACCTGGCGCTCGTCGAGGCCTTTGGCGCGCGCCGTCATCACATATTGCTTGTGGATCTCATCGAGAAAGCTGTTCTTGGTGAGCAGGGTGAGCGAGGCGAAACCACCGATCACCATGCAGAAGACCGGCAGGATGAGGTGATGCAGATAGTCGGTGATCTTGTCCCACCAGGGCAGCTGCTGCCAATGCGCCGAGAACAGGCCCTGCATGGGAAACCATTGCAGATAAGTGCCGCCGGCGAAGACGACGATGAGCACGATGGCGAACAAAAACCCCGGGATGGCGTTGCCGACGATGATCAAGGCGCTGCTCCAGACGTCGAAGCGATGCCCGTGATAGAGAGCCTTGGCCATGCCGAGGGGAATGGAGACGAGATAGATGACCAGGGTGCTCCACAGGCCGAGCGAGATGGAGACCGGCATTTTTTGCAGGATGAGCTGGGTCACCGGCGTGTCGCGATAGAAGCTGGTGCCGAGATCAAAGTGCAGATAATGGCGCAGCATGATCCAAAAGCGAGTGCTGGCGGGTTGATCGAAGCCGTACTGTTTCTTGATTTGGGCGATGAGGTCCGGACTCAGACCCTGTGCTCCGCGGTAGAGGCTGTCTTCCTCGGCCCGGCTGCTGGCGGCGCCGCCCGCTTCCGGTCCGGCGGCACCGATGCGGCTGCCATTGCCCATCTGGCCCTGCAGGCGGGCGATGGTCTGATCGACCGGTCCGCCGGGAGCCGACTGGATGATGACGAAGTTGATCAGCAGGATGCCGAACAGGGTCGGAATGACGAGCAGGAGGCGACGCAGCAGGTAGTTCAACATCTCAGTCTCCGGCATCTTGGTGCGCGCGCACGGCGGGCCAGGC
Source organism: Pseudomonadota bacterium (assembly GCA_021851865.1). GTDB lineage: Bacteria > Pseudomonadota > Gammaproteobacteria > Pseudomonadales > Moraxellaceae > JAJZHK01. The sequence continues at coordinate 67,289 of JAJZBU010000005.1, forward strand.
GGCGGCATCGACCCACCAGATGCTGAGGTCGAAGGCGTAGCGTGGCAGGATGGCCGGATGGCGCAGGAAATTCCAGTAGGCGACACGGTAGCTGTCGACATAGTACTGCGGGATCAGGTACCAGTGTGCCATCAGGACGCGATCGAGGGCTTGGCTGGCGGTGATCAGCTGGTGGCGGTCTTTGGCCTGCAGGATGAGGTCGATCAGGTGATCGACGACCGGGTCGTGGATGCCGATGATGTTCTGGCTACCCGGATGCGTCGCCGCCGCACTGCTCCAGGTGTTGCGCTGTTCGCCACCGGGAGACAGAGTCTGCGCAAAGGAGCTGATGGTCATGTCGAAGTCGAAGCGGCGCATGCGATTGATGTATTGCGACACGTCGACATTGCGCAAGGTGGCGTGGATGCCGAGTTTTTCGAGATTGCGCATGAAAGGCTCGATGATGCGGTTCATTTCCGGCTGCGCGTTGAGGATTTCAAAGCGCATGCTCCGCCCCTGCGCATCGATGAGCTGATCGTTGACGACGCGATAACCGGCCTGCTTGAGCAGGGACTGGGCATAGATCAGATTGTTGCGGTCGCTGCCATGGCCGTCGCTGACCGGTATGCGCACCCCGGTGAAGACGCTCGCTGGCAGTTGCGCGCGATAAGGGGCGAGCAGCATGGCGACATCGTGCTGCAGAGGGCCCGGCGGACAGGCGAGTTCAGAATTGGCGAAATAGGAATCGTCGCGACGATAGGCGCCGTAGAACAGAAAGCGATTGCTCCACTCGAAATCGAAGGCCTGGGCGATCGCCTCGCGCACCCGCCGATCCTGAAAGCGGTGGCGGCGGATGTTGAAGACGAAGCCTTGCATGCCGGCAGGGTTGCCGTTACGCAGGGCTTCCTTGCGCACCCAGCCCTGGCGCGCGGCCGGAAAGTTGTAGAGCTTGGCCCAGTTCTTGGCCTTGTTTTCCAGGCGCAGGTCATATTGCCCGGCTTTGAAGGCCTCTTCGGCGACGACGGCGTCGCGGTAGTAGATGTAGGTGATACGATCGATGTTGTAGCAACCGACATTGACCGGTAGCTGTGCGCCCCAATAGTTGCGATTGCGGCGATAGACGATCGCATGGCCGGGATCGATGCGCTCGATCTGATACGGCCCCGATCCCAGCGGCGGCGTCAAGGTGGTGTGGGCAAAGACATGATGGCGGTAGTAGTCGGCCGAGAGGACGGGTAATTGGCTGGCCAGCAGCAAAGGCAGCGAACGATCCTGGCGCGAACGGAAATCAAAACGGATACGCTGCGCCGACAGGACCTGCACATCGCGCACCCCGGCCAGCATGACGCGATAGCCAGGATCGCCTTGTGTCATGATGGCGTGAAAGCTGTAAGCGATGTCTGCGGCCTGAATCTTTTCGCCATTGGCGAAACGTGCGCGTGGATCGATGTCGAAGATCATCCAGCTGCGGTCTTGCGGATCGTATTCAAAAGCGGCAGCGACGAGAGGATAGACCGAGAAGGGCTCATCTTCAGAGCGTTGACCCAGGGTTTCAAACACCTGGCCGAGGCCTTCGGCGGGGGTGCCTTTGTCGAGAAAGGGATTGAGGCTGTCAAAGGTGCCAAAGGCCGACAGACGCAAGGATCCACCCTGTGGGGCGTGCGCGTTGGTGTAGGCGAAGTGGGTCATGGTGCGGCCATAGAGCGGTGTGCTGTCGAGGCTGAGGGCGTAGACGCGCACGACCTGCGCCGGCGCCCAGGTCACGCAGCAGGCCAGCAGAAGCAGCAGTATCAGTCGTCCATAACGCATCGGCAGGTTTCCAGTCAGGCAGGAGCAGGTGATGATCGGGCGATGATAATGGATTGCCCAGCGGCTGGGGAAGCTCGACACATCCGCGATGCCAGGAAGTGTCGGTGCGTTTTGAGGGCACCTTCGATCCTGCACAGCTTGTGCCGGGGACCTCAGCATCTTGTGCGCAAGTGAAGATCGGGCCGCAGTCAAACTGCGGCAGTGATCAAGCGCCGCAAACCATCGCGTAGTTTGCCGAAGCTAGGCGAAATATTTCGATCCAAATCAAGCAACGGCCCGATCTTTTCCGCCCATTCATATTTGACTTGTCCTGGCAATGGCCAACCGGCCCTCTTGAGCTCGGCTGAACCACCAGGGTAGATCGCATCCGCCAGTTTTTCCCAAGTGTCGCAAACACTATCCTGCTGGTAGCGTTGCAGTACCTCGATTTTGGCTTCCGGATAGGCCGTCGTCAGTGCTTGTCGGTCGCCAAAGTACCAAGCCTCCATTTCCTCAATGGCAATACGGAATATCGTCATCGGTACAGAATTGCAGTTCTTCGCCAAGGCTTCCAATTCAGTCAAGAAATCCACGCAATGGCGTCGGTCCAGGTCCAGTACGACGACGACGGCATCGATGCCCGGAGTTTGGCCGTAACCACGCAGTGCCTTGGGCAATCGATCGAGTAGAATCCGGTGGGCAGGGTTGCCTCCGGCATGCAAGTTTTTGGGGATGCGCCCGATGCCTTTGTAACCATGAACGCGCCAAGTATGCGGCTCGCCTTGTTCTCCGAACAACTTAGGCAACAATGATTCGAGCAGCTTTGCACCAGAAGCATCTTCGACCAGTATTTCGATATGCATGATTCACCGCGCATCGAGATAGTCGCTGTACCACAACCCACCCAGTGGTAAACCTTCAGTGACTAGGTTCTTTACCACATCCAGCGCAGATGCGCGGCGGATGGCAGAAAAACCGTCCGGTCCCTTTTCCAGAATCCAAACCTCTTCAGGCGATAGGGCGTCCACAAAGTAAGGTTGGTGCGTCGTCACAAAAACCTGTGGTGCATTCTTTCTACCTGTGGCGTGCAGTCGGAATTCCTGCGCCAGCGCCTCCAGGAGCTTGTGATACAGCCCGTTTTCCGGTTCCTCGATGCAAATGAAAGGAGGTGGATCGGGATCTTCCAGCAGCAGCAGATAAGCAAACATCTTCAGTGTACCGTCGGACATCTGCTGAGCAAAAAACGGATCGCCGAATGCGCCGTCGTTGAAGCGCAACAACACGCGCTTATCATCGGTCACCTTGGTGTCGATCTTGGCGATGCCAGGAATTTTGTTGGCGATGCGATCCAGAATGTTCGTGAAGCGATCCTTGTGCTCACGCTCCATGAACTGAACCACGTTACCGATGTTGTCACCATGAATGTTCAAATGCCGCTGGGGCCCGGCCGTTGGCAGGCTGCGGGCGGCATCTGGATAGAAATATGAAAGGTACCAACCCTTGAGGAAGTCCCTGAATTTGCGAATGCGTGGATGCTCCTTCAATGTTCCCAAGGTTGAAATGCCCAATTCACGCGGATCGGTCAGCTCGACATGGCTGCTTGAACTGTCTTCCTCTTCCGAGTCGCCAATGGCTTCTTCGCCTGCCCATACCGTGCCCCTGCCATGCTCAAGACGCAAAAATGGATAAGGGCGCCCATATTTCTGGTTCTTACGGCGCTGCCGCAAAACCTCTGAAAGAACGAAGGGGCGGCCATAGGCATCCAGATCAATCGCCAGCTCGTAAGTGATGGGGCGCTCGTTTTGCGCCTCGCGATAGTAGATTTCAAATTGAATCGGCTCGGAAATGCCCTTCGACCGCATCCGTTCGAACCCACCACGTTGCTTCATATCGCAGGCGGTTTCCACGTCGGTGGCAAGACAATCCGCCACAAAACCGAAGGCATCGAACAAGGTGCTTTTGCCGGCCCCGTTCTTGCCGATCACCACGGTGAAGGGCGTGAGTGGCTCGCCGGCCTGTTCACCCGACAGCTTGCCTAGCGACACATCGCGCAAAGCACGAAAGTTCTGGACGCGGAATCCTTCGATCGTTGCCATTGAGTTCTCCTCCTTTTCTAGTCTGCGCAGGGGCATAGATGGCGAGCAGTTTCTCGTCCTCTTGCAACGCTTCACCGGGGTCCTTCTTCGTGATATCGATGGTCGTCGGGTCGTCTATATCCTGCCATGCTGCTCCGCAGTTGGCACGAAGTCTTTCAAGCGCCGAGCCTTTTCAGTCGACGATTCGTGAACACGTGGTTGTGATCGGCAACGAGACCCCCGTATCATCGCTCAAGGGGGGGCATGGTTTACAGTGTCATGGAGCGAGCACCTTGTAGGGTCCTCTCGTCGTTGTGCTTCATGGGGGGATTTCCGACACGGCAGTATGAGGTTTGATCGTGCCGTTCATGCATCGCTGGCCCATCCCTGTCGCCAGCACATCGTGTCGCATCTTGCCTCAGTAAGTACCAGAACCGCCTGATCTCGTTCAGGTCATGGGTAATCCTGTGCCGTCGAGCAGCTGATTTCGGTGCAGGGCAGGGTGGAATAAAAAAAAGGACCCACATCATGTGGATCCCCTAAAAAGCATGCCTACGATCAGTGATCATCAGGCCGAAGTCTTGCCAGTGAGACGGAACATCAGTGCCCGGGCAGGGCAGCTGGTGTGTCGAGGTGGTGGGCGATACTGGGATCGAACCAGTGACTTCCACCGTGTGAAGGTGGCACTCTACCGCTGAGTTAATCGCCCAAGGGCGCGAAGGATATCAGAATGTCGGTAAAAGGCAAGCCCGTTCATGCGCGTCCTCACGGTGCATCCGGCGGCGCGGAACGTGTTCGGCGATCAATCGGCGCAGCAGGGTCTGGGTGCGTCCGCGGCGGTCGTGAGCGGGGTTGAACTCGGCGATTTCCAGGCCCTTGCAGTGCCGGTCGTGGCCTAGTTGGCGCCAGCTCGGCCATAGGTGGGCAACATCGAGACCGCCCGGAACGGGGACGCTGACGCCAGGGGCGCAATGTGGTGACAGGGCGTCGAGGTCGAGACTGACGCCATAAGCGCGATCGCCCTGGCGCGCGCGTCGTCGCGCCGCACGCCAGACGGCGGGCCAGCCGCGGCGGCGCAGCTCATCGGCGCTGATCAGGGTGACGCCGAGGCGTGTGAGCAGCGTGTATTCCGCCTCTTCATAGCTGCGATAGGCGATGATCGTGGTGTGGGCCGGCGAAAAGATGGCGCGTTCTCCGAGCAAAGGCCGCCAGCGTTGGTCGCCTTGGCCGAGAAGGACGGCCAGGGGCATGCCGTGCAAGCGTTGGCTGGCGGAAGAGGCCGGAGTGTGGCTGTCGAGATGCGCATCGATCCAGATCATGCCGAGGCTGTGGCCGCAGACGGCAGCGATGCCGCTCCAGAAACCGATGGCTTCGGAGTGGTCGCCACCGATGAGCAGGGGGCGACCGCCGCTGCGGCGCAGCAGGGCGGCGCGGCGGTGTAAGGATCCGGCGGCGCTGAGGGCGATGGCCGCCTGATCGGGCCAGGGGCGCGGCTGAACGCTGCGCTCATAGGTGCGCAAACGCGGCTTCCACGGTGTCAGTGCGCGTGGTGCGCGCCAGCAACCGCGTTCGCTGCCGCCACTGGCGAGTGCTGACGCCAGCAGGATGGTTTTCATAGAGGCCTCGTGCAGCTCAGCAGGTCGATGTCTTCGCCGTGTCAGGGGCGCATGATCAGGGGGCCGGCGGCGACCGGGGTGTCGTCGAGATCGATGCCATAGTGCCATAAGCCGGTGCTGAGGTCGTCGCGTAAAGGGAAATAGCAGATGCCGGTCAAGCGGCTCTGGCCCGGCGCCAGGATGATGCTTTGCGTCTGCTCGTCGATGATGTCGCCATGCGGCCCCTGTAGGCGGCAGTGCATCTGATGCGCGCCGGCGTCGGCGTGCAGGTCGCGCAGTTGCAAAAACAAGGCCTGTGCGTGCAAGTACAAGCCGCCGTGTGCGTCGATCACGCGATTGTCATTGTTGAGCGCTTGACCGATGCGGACTTGGTCATGCGCGCTGCCGGCGATAAAATGCTCCGAACGCACATAGCCACAGGCGCCGAGAAAGGCGGAGCTGAGCAACAGAAGCAAGCGGGCACTGTTCATCGCTGTGCGCGCAGGCGGGTGCCGCGGTCGACGGAGAGAAAGATCTCGTGGGCGCTGATCTCGGCCGGAAAATAGACGCCGGAGATCTTGGCTTCGTGCAGGCTAGCGCCTTCGATACGGCATTCACGAAAGTCGATGCCGCGTAGATCGGCCGAGCGTAAATAGGCGTCGCTCAGATCGAGGCCGTGCGCATCCATGCCGCGCAGGTCGAGGCCGCGTAGATAAGCGCCACGCAGATCGACGCTCTCGCCGCGCGCGCGCGCGGCGTTGAATGCCGGAATATTCTCTTCCTGCAGCAGATCATAGAGGGGATGATCGATACGCAGCGGTTCGCTCATGACCGAAGTCTCCAGATGGGCTCGCTTTCAGTATAGACAAGGGATCGATTTCTTTACCAAATCACACTGTTCAAACTCGCCGTGAAGCTGATAATGTCGGGCGGCTGTGGATGATGATAAGTAGGACAAGAATCGCCGATGACAGGCGACGTGTTGCGACGAGGGACTGACGATGCGTATGCGTTCTGGGGTGGCGCTGGCGATGTTGTGGCTGGCCGGGTGCAGCAACAATGGCGGGTTCATGGACATCAAGGCCACCCTGCAGAAAAATCTCTCCAGTTCGGTACTCAACGCCACCACCCCGGGTGACTGGATCGCGCCGCTCAGTGGTATGCCTTTTGAGGCGGTGCAACCCCTGGATTCGCGCGACGCCATCGTCTACATCTATCGGCCGCTCAATACCTGGAACCATGATGAACTGCAGACGCCGAGTTTCTTTGTCAATGGACAGCGTGTCTATGGTCTCAAGGGGCAGGGTTATTTCTGGATGGAGCTGCCGGCTGGCCAGTATTATCTGATGGCCAAGCGCCCTGTCTCCATCCTCAATGTCAGGGTCATCTTCGAGGCGCACATTCGTGTCGTCGGTGGCAAGGCCTATTATTTCCGCTATGACGAGAGTCGTCTGTCCGCCGGCGCCAGCAGTCGTCCGGTCTATGACGACAGAACAGGACTCCTGTCCGCCGGCCCCCTGCAGCAGGTCAGTGAGGCGGTGGCCGCTCCAGAGATCGCCAAGACGAGGTTGGAGGAGCCCGGGGAATTCTTTGACTATCACCGCAGCCCGGTGTGGGCGCCGTTCGACTTGTATGCCCACGCCGGCAACGTGCGCTACGGCGACCTGCAGATTCTCGATCCGGACCGCGGTGTCCATCTGCGCTATGCCACAGGCACTCACCTCGATACCAGTCATGTGCAGAACAAGGTCGACGCGTCGACCAGCTGGATGCCGGACTGGCTGCGTCGCTTCTTCCGCTGAGCCTTGGCGGCCTGTCGTGTCGCGACTTAGGTGCAGATATCGAGGGAGGACAGGGTCATGTTGACGTTGGGGCCGCCGCCGAGCATGAAGGTATCGCCCTGATTGCCGACGAAGAGCGTCGCGCCGCTGATATTGCTCTGCTGCACGCCATTGATATAGATGTTCGGCGCACCGCCACTGCTCGGTGCGCTAAAGCCGATGTCGTAGCCGTGAATGGTGACGTGATAGTAGATGTTGCCGCTGCTGTCGGTGGTGGCGCTCAGCTGGGCGCCCTGCAAAGCGGCATTGGGTTCGCTGCCGGTGGCGGGCAGATAACAGTTGCGCGCAGGCGAGACCGTGCCGTTGTCCTGATAGATGAAGGTGCTGATCACGCCGGAGGAGCTGATGTAGAGATAGTCCTGCTCGGTGACGTTGGTGGTGCCGATGGTCACCGTGCGAAAAGCATTGTAGGCGCCGGCGAAGCTCAAGTTGGCGGGCACCGTGGTACCGCTGTTATAGATGTTGGGCCCGGACTGATAGCTGCCATTGGCGCCACTGTAGGAGGCGCCGCTCGAACCACAACCGCTGATCAGGGCGACACTGAGAATCAGACCAGCCCACGACCCCATCCTCGGGTCGTATGCGCGCACTGCCATGTGAAAACTCCGCCTAAAATGCTTCTTATTGTGCGCCTTATCCTAACCCGATGCGTCAGCACTGACCAGAGTCTGGCAGGCGGCAACTTGTTGTGCCTTCGTATCTTGCCGGCGGCAGTGTGGCCGTGTAGAATCGCCGCCTCTATGGTTCTCCTGTCGGTTCTCCCGCAACATTGAACGATCAACCCCGCCAGGTCCGGAAGGAAGCAACGGTCGTCGCTAGATGTGTGCCGGGGTCGGGCTGGCAGGAGGGCCACCCTCTCCGTGATCGACGCTGCCAGGTATTTCGCCTCGATTCACTGTCCTGCCTGTTCGTGACTGACGCGTTCGATGAGACTCTCAAAGCGCGCGTGCTCGGGATAGTTGCTACCGGCCGCCTGCAGTCCCAGGCGCAGTTGCTGCAGGGCTTCCTTGCTGTGTCCATAAAGATCGTCGAGCTCGGCGCGTGCGCGATAGAGGGCCAGACGGTCTGCAGCGGCGCGTGAGGCGACGATCATGGCGGTCCATGCGTTCGGGTCGTCAGCACGTTGACTGACCAGTTCTTCCGCCAGGCTCTCGGCCTGGCGTCCCTGGCCGCTGGCGCTCAGCGCCCGGACGAGGAGCAGGCGTAAGGGCAGGCTGGTCGGACTGATATGACTCTCGCTTTGCAGCAGCGCCAGAGCTTGCGCGTGGCGGCCGGCATGCAACAGAAGATCGGCCATGATGTCGACATAGGCGATGCGGTGCGGGCTTTGTTGTAACAGGTCCTGGGCATAGGCGAGACCTTCCTCGCCGCGGTCGAGGCGCAGGAGCAGATTGCAGGCCATGAAGCGGGCGAGCATGGCTTCGTCGCTGTGGTCGCCATGGGCGATGATCTCGCGCAAGGAGTTGAGGCTGGTCTCCGGGTCGGCGGCGTAATGCGCCTTGACGCGTGCGCGCATCAGTTCGAAGGCGAGGGTGTCTTCGATCCCGTGCACATGGAACTGGGCGGCACGAGCGGCGGTGTCGGCGACGCGCGAGGGGGTCAGCGGGTGATCCTGCAGATACTCGGGAATGTCCCCGCTGCCTGAGATCGTCTTGTACAGACGGGCAAAAAAACGCGGCATCGCTTCCGGATCATAGCCCGCCGTGACCAGGGTCTGCAGGCCGATGCGATCGGCTTCCTGCTCGTTCTCGCGACTATAGTGCAGCTGATGCTGCGCCAGCGCCGCTTGCGCCGAATCGACGGCGGCGGCGCCGGCGTCGCCCTGTCCGCGCGCACTCAGCGCCACGGCGGCGAGGACGCTGGCGAGAAACCAGAGCATGTCGTGCGAGCTGTCCATCATCATGCGGGCGTAGTGCCGCTGCCGCAAGTGGCCGAGTTCGTGCGCCAGCACCGAAGCCATTTCGGCCTCATTGTGCGCCGACAAAAAGATCCCGGCATTGACGCCGACGACGCCGCCAGGGACGGCGAAGGCATTGATCTCGGTCGAATCGATGATGAGGACGCTGAGGTGTAGATCGGACAAAGGCGTAGCAAAGGCGAGACGGTAGATCAGGTGTTCGACATAGTCCTGGATCAAAGGATCGAGCAGGGTGGGAACGGCGGCACGAAACTCTTTCTCATAGGCGCGGCCAGCGGCGTATTCATCGCTGGTGCTGACCGCCGCTGTCTGATCGCCCAGGGTCGGCAGATCGGCCCGGCTAGGGGCGGGGATGGACAGCATGCTCGCAATGAGCAGACCTGTGAGCGAACGACGCATGAGGCGGAGGTATTCAAAGCCCGAAAGTGGCGTTAGCATAGCATGGACCAGCACGACTTGTATGTTTCCCCATGTCAACGACTTTGCCGGCACCGCTGCAACTCGACCTTCGCGGTTTGCGCTGTCCACTGCCTTTATTGCGGTTGAAAATGCAGTTGGCACAATTGCCGGCGGGCAGTCGTGTCATCGCGCTCAGCAGTGACCCGGGGTCGGCCCAGGACATTCCGCGCTTTCTCGCGCAAGCGGGACATGAGTTGCTCGCCATGTCCTGCCAGGACCAGGTCTGGAGCTTCGATCTACGCAAGAGGATGGCTTGACATGCAGGCGCTGTGGCGACGTTTCTGGCACAAATACGTTTCGCAGGAGCAGGCCGTCATCCTGCTGTTGATGTGCATCAGCAGCACTTTGCTCGTGGTGCTCTTCGGACGCATGCTCATTCCCTTGCTGGCGGCCATGGTGCTGGCCTTTTTGCTCGAGGGTGGGGTGGAGGCGCTGATGCGGTTTGGTATGCCGCGGTCGTGGGCGATGCCGACGGTGTATCTGCTGTTTCTCGGCGTGGTGAGCGCCCTTCTCGTGGTCGTGCTGCCGCTCCTGTGGAACCAGGCGGTGGCTTTGACCTCGAATCTGCCCCTGATGTTGCTGCACAGCCAGCAGAGCCTCTACCGCTTGCCGCGCCTCTATCCGCACTTGGTGAGCCAGCACGACATCAGTATCTGGCTTCTCGCCTTGCAGGCGCAGATGGGTGGGATAGGGCAGAAATTGATCGCCTTGTCGCCCTATCTGCTCGGGCACTTGATCGCCTTCAGCATCTACATCGTGATGATTCCGACCTTGGTCTTTTTCTTGCTCAAAGACCGGCAGCCGATTCACGACTGGATGTCCGCCCGACTTCCCCGCCATCATCCGGCGCTGAGCCAGATCGCGCAGGAGATCAATCGCCAGCTCTACCGCTATATACGCGGTAAACTGATCGAGGTCCTCCTGGTCACTGTCGCCACCTATATCGTCTTCGTCTGGACGGGGCTGTCCTATGCTTTTCTGCTGGCCATGGCGGTGGGACTGTCGGTCATCATTCCTTATATCGGCGCCGTCGTCGTCACCATCCCGGTGGTTCTCGTCGCCTTTTTCGAGTGGGGTGGTCTGAGCGATGAGTTCTGGCGCGTGCTGATGGCGCACCTGCTCATTCAGCTGATCGATGGTAATCTGCTGGTGCCGCTGCTGTTCGCCGAGGCGGTCGCCCTCCACCCCATCGTCATCATCGTCGCCATCATCATTTTTGGTGGCTGGTGGGGACTTTGGGGCGTCTTTTTCGCCATTCCCCTGGCGGTCGTCTTGCGCGTCCTGGCGCAGTACTGGCCTGTGCAGGTCGAACAAGATCCCTTATGATGGCCAGCGCACTTTCCCTTGAGGCCTGCTTATGAGTCAAGTCGCCATTTCCAAATGCCTGTTCCCGGCGGCCGGTTACGGTACACGCTTTTTGCCCGCCACCAAGGCCATGCCGAAAGAGATGATGCCCATCGTCAACAAGCCGCTGATCCAATACGGCGTCGAGGAGGCGCTCGCCGCCGGTCTCGGCGAGATGGCCATCGTCACCGGGCGTGGCAAGCGCGCGCTCGAGGATCACTTCGACCTCAACGTCGAACTCGAGCAGCAGATCGCCGGGACGGACAAAGAGGATTATCTGGTCGACATCCGGGCGGTGATGGCGCAGGCGACGTTCACCTACACCCGGCAGAAGTCCATGCGCGGTCTCGGTGATGCCATCTTGACCGGCGAGCCGCTGATCGGGGATGAAGCTTTTGCCGTTCTGCTCGCCGACGATCTTTGTCTGACCGAGGGGCCGGGGGTGCTCAGTCAGATGGTCGAGCTCTATCGGCAGTTTCGCTGCTCTATCGTCGCCATCGAGGAAGTTCCAGCCGAAGAGACGCACAAATACGGCGTGATCGCAGGCGAAGCCTTGCGCGATGATCTCTATCGCGTCGAGCGTATGGTCGAGAAGCCGCCACGCGGCGAAGAGCCGAGTCGGCTGGCGATCATCGGGCGCTACATCCTGACCCCGGACATCTTCGACATCCTGCGCGCTACCCCGGTGGGGCGCAACGGTGAGCTGCAGATCACCGACGCCCTCGCCGAGCAGGCGCGGCGTGGTTGCGTGCTCGCTTACCGCTTCGTCGGCCGCCGTTTCGACTGCGGCAGCGTGCCGGGCTACGTGGCGGCGACGAATTACTGCTATCAGGGCATGCTGGCGGAAGGCGGCTGAGGCGCTGCCGGCGGCGTGCGTACCTTGTTCAGGGACTGCACCGCGAACAGCACTTGCTCGGCGTGACCTTCGGCCTTGACCTTGCGCCATTCCTGGCGCAGGATGCCCTCGCGATCGATGAGGAAGGTGCTGCGTTCGATGCCGCGGGTTTCGCGCCCATACATCATCTTGGTCTTGATGACGTCAAAAATATGGCAGAGCTCGCCGTCCGGGTCACTGATCAGCGGGAAGTTGATGTTGAACTTCTCGACGAAGCGCTCGTGCGAACTTAGGCTGTCGCGCGAAACACCGATGACGGTGCAGCGTTCGGCGCGCAGTTCGGCGAGATGGTCGCGAAACTCCTGTGCCTCGATGGAGCAGCCCGGCGTATCGTCCTTGGGGTAGAAATAGAGCACCACGATATAGCCTTTGAGCGCCGACATACGGACCACCCGATTGCCATGCGCAGGTAACTCGAAATCGGGCACCTGGCTTCCTACAGTCGCAATCATCCCGATTCCTCCTTAAAAGCTGCAGTGTTAGGCCTTGAATGGCTCGATGATGGCGTCCAAGTTGCGGTCATCACAGAAAATCATGAAAGATTCGCGCAAGCTGGCGAGATGGATGCGCCCCGGAATGTTGACCGCCATGCTCAGGGCGAACATCATCGAACCGGTGTGGGGGGCAGAGTAAGTGTTGGTCTCCATCGCCTCAATGTTGATGCCCTGGCTGGCAAAGAAGTTAGCGATCTCGTGCACGATGCCGGGATTGTCCAGGGCCACGACATTGACATGATAGGGCATCGACTCTTTTTGCAGGGGCTTGGGCTGGGTGCGCTTGCTCATCAGGTTGAGCCCGAGCTTTTTGCCGATGCCGGGTAGTTGGGCTTCGAGCTTGGCGACGGCGTCCCAGGTGCCGCTGACCATCATGACCAGGGTGAATTCGAGACCCATGACCACCATGCGGCTATCTGCGATATTGCAGCGTGCGTCGGATGCGATTTTCGCAAGCTCATCGACGATGCCGGTACGATCCTCTCCCAATGCCGCTATGACCAGATAGTGTTCCATGTGCCACTCGATCTCACAAATGACGGCAGTGTAGCATCGAGCGACGCACTGCACTAGTCATAGCGGGTGACGTCTGGCCGTCCGGCGTCGATAAATCCCTGATGGCGCAGGCGGCAGGCGTCGCACTGGCCGCAGGCGCGCCCCTGCTCATCGGCCTGATAGCAGGAGACCGTGCGCGCGAAGTCGACGCCGAGTTTTTCGCCCAGGGCGACGATCTCGGCCTTGCTCAGGTCCTGCAGGGGGGCGAGGATGGCGATAGGTTGTCCCTCGACGCCGGCGCGCGTCGCCAGGGCGGCGAGCTGACGAAATGCCGCGATGAAGGCGGGGCGACAGTCGGGATAGCCGGAGTAGTCGATGGCATTGACGCCGATGACGATGGACTGCGCCGCCAGGACTTCGGCATAACCGAGGGCCATCGCCAGGAAGATGGTGTTGCGCGCCGGTACATAGGTGACCGGGATGCCGTTGCCGGGAGCGTGTGGAATGGCGATGTTCGCATCGGTCAAGGCCGATCCGGCGAATTGATGCGGATCGATGCTGATGACGCGATGGCTGGCGGCGCCCAAGGCGGTCGAGATGGCGGCGGCGGCGGCCAGTTCAGAGCGGTGTCGCTGGCCGTAGTCGAAGGCCAGGGTATGGCAGGTCATGCCCTGAGCGCGCGCCCAGGCGAGGCAAGTCGTGGAGTCCATGCCTCCAGAGAGGAGAATGACGGCGCTCGTGCTCATGGTCTAGTGTCCTGGCTCATCGTTCCAAAGAAGCTTGTGCAGCTGCATTTGCATGCGCACCGGCAGGCGGCTGGCGAGGATCCACTCCGCCAGCTGGCGGGCGTCGAGCTCGGCGTGCACGGGCGAGAAGAGCACGTCATCGACGCGGCGGCAGAGGTCATGCTCGCGCGTCATCGCTACACTCCAGGCAAAGTCACGCTGCGAGGCGATGACGAACTTGACCTGATCGTGACGCCGCAGATCGGTGATGTTGTCGAGAAGATTGCGTTCACACTCGCCGGAGTCGGGCGCTTTCAGATCCATCACCCGGCTGACGCGGGCGTCGACGGCGTGGATGGGGAGCGCGCCACTGGTCTCGAGGCTGACGCGGTAATCCGCGGCGCACAAAGCCTGCAGCAAGGTGTGCACGGCCGGCTGTGCCAGCGGCTCGCCGCCGGTGACACAGACCCAGGGTGTGCCATGGCGAGCGACCTCAGCCAGGATCGCCGTGACGCTGAGCAGATCGCCGCCAGCGAAGGCGTAGGCTGTGTCGCACCAGCGGCAGCGCAGGGGACAGCCGGTCAGTCGGATAAAGACGGTCGGCCGGCCGCTGTCACGCGCCTCTCCCTGCAGGGAGTAGAAGATCTCGCGAATGCGCAGGCGCTCGTCGTTCAAGGAGCGTACTCACCGATATGATCGAGAGCCTGCGCGATCGGATGCAGCGTCGCCTGGGTGTCCGGACTCAGGCTGGCCTGGGTATGCTTTTTCTTCTTGCCGGGGGGATGCTTTTTCAGCCAGGACGTGGCGAGCTGTACTTCCGGGCTCTGCGGATAGTCTTTGAGCAGGCGGCGCATATCGATGCGCGCCGCGCCTTCTTCGCCTTTTTGATCGTGCAGGACGGCCAGTTGGTAGAGCGCCGCCGAGGCTTTGCTGTGCTGCGGGTATTGCTTGAGCACGTTCTGGAAATATTGACGGGCCTTGTCCAAGTCAGGCTGCGTCGCTTTCATGTAGAAAACGCCGAGCCAGTACTGGGCGTGCGGCATGAAGGCGCTCTGCGGATACTGCTGGATGAAGGCGAGCATACGCGGAATGGCCTGGTCCGGGCCTTTCTGGCGGGAGAGTTCCCAGGCGGCGAGATAGGCGTTCTTCTCGGCATCGACGCTGCTGGTGGGCGTCGCGGTGACCGCAGGCGCCGCCGGATTGTTCGTCGGCGTCGCGGCGGGCGTGTTCGCCGCTGCGCCATTCGCCGGCAGCAGCTGACCGATGCGCCCATCCATGGCCGAGAGGCGCTGATCGGTGTTCATGTACTGGGTTTTGACCTGCTGACGCAACTCATCGATGAGGTGCTGCTGATCCTCGAGCTGTCCGCGCAACAGGCGCAACTGTTCCTGCAGGGACTGCAGCTTCTGCCAGGTGATCTCTTCGTGGTCCGAGCTGGCTGGTGTCGCCGCGGTCGCCGGCGGCGTCTGCGGGGCGGCGGCGGTGTCGGTTGCGGCCGGCAGAACTGCGGCTGGGGCGAGGTCTTCGACCTGGACGTCATCCGCGCGGGCGATAGCGACGATAGACAGCAAGGTCAGCGCAGCAAGGAGGCGGTTGGGTCGGTTCATGCGGGCTCATCTCGGACGGGAAACGAGACGCCATTCTAACGCGAATAGAGGACTTATGCACATCAGGTCGCGGCATGCCGCATGGCTTCGAGAGGAAATAGAATGTCGCGGATGGAGAGGAAAAGCGCAGCGACACCCAGTCCAGACGGGCTGGGTGTCGCGGCCTCACAGGCTTACGGCTGGCCGGCGAGGTAGTTCAGATCGGCGCGGCGATTCTTGGCCCAGGCTTCTTCGGTATGGGCGGGATCGACCGGCTTTTCCTTGCCATAGCTGACCGTCTTCAGCTGGTCGGCCTTGACGCCTTCGCTCTCGAGGAAGGAGGCGACAGCCTTGGCACGACGCTCACCGAGGGCGAGGTTGTATTCAGCCGTACCGCGCTCGTCGCAGTTGCCTTCGACACGCACCTTGGCATCGCCATGCGCGGCCAGATACTTGGCGTGCGCCTTCAGCGTGTTCAGGTCGGCGCCCTGCAACTCCGAAGAGTCGAAAGCGAAATGCACGGTACGCACGGCCAGGGTCGCTTCCAGGGCACGCTTGGCGGCGTCGGCGTCAGCCTGCGCCTTGAGCGCTGCCGAGTTGTCCACAGCAGCAGCCTGCGGAGCCGGAGCTGGAGCTGGAGCTGGAGCGGGGGCCTGCTGCGGAGCCGGAGCGGGAGCGGGCGCCGGTTGGGGCTTGTGCGAGGCGCAGCCGGCGAGGGCCATACCGGCGGCGATGGCGACGATCAACGAGGTTTTCTTCAAGGACATGATGTTTTCCTTCTCTGGATGACTCAGTGCAAAAATGGTGACCAAGCGGGCTCGCCGGCTTCACCTTGCTGCTCAGGCAGCAATACCTTCACCCGCCCATCGGGTGAAATCAGGGCCAACATCCCCTGATTCTGATGCAGGGTCGCATAGACCAGCATATTGCCATTGGGAGCGAAGCTGGGCGAGCGATCCAGTCGTGACTGTGACAGAATGCTCATCTCGCCACTCCCCAGATCCTGAATGGCGATCTGGAAGGTCTGGCCCTTCTCGCGATGGACCACCGCCATTTTGCTCCCATCGGGGCTGATTACACAACTAGCATTGTAGTTGCCATCAAAACTGATGCGCTGGGTATCGCCGCCCTGTCGACTGACCTTATAGATCTGCGGAAAACCACCGCGGTCAGAGGTGAAAGCGAGGTGTTGACCATCGGGATACCAGCACGGTTCGGTGTTGATCGATGCGTCGTGCGTCAGCTGCGTGTAGTGTCCGCTGGCGAGATCCAGCAACCAGATCTCGGGGTTGCCAGAGCGCGACAAGGCCAGGGCCAGGGTCTTGCCATCCGGCGACCAGGACGGGGCACCGTTGATGCCATCGAAGGCGGCGACGCGCTGCCGCGCCCGCGTGCGCAGATCCTGGATATAGACGACGGAGCGTCCGCTTTCGAAGGAGACGTAGGCAATTTTTTCGGCGTCGGGCGACCAACTCGGCGAGATGATCGAGGCGTCCGAGGCGAGGATGGTCTGGGCGCGGTGACCATCGCTGTCGGCGATACGCAGGGCATAGTGCAGGCCACTGGCGTCGGCGTGCCGCTCGACGTAGGCGATGCGGGTGGCGAAAGCGCCGCGCACGCCGGTGATCTTCTGATAGATGTGGTCGGCGATCTGGTGGGCGGCGTCACGCCACTGACTGGCATTGAGGGTCAGGGTCTCACCGAGGATGCGCTTCTTGCTGTGGATACTGAGCAATTCATAGTGCATTTCATAGAGGCCGAGGGCGTCCTCTGTGGTATTGCCAACGACCAGATAATCGCTGCCGACATGTGTCCAGTCGTGATAGAAGACCTCATTGCTCGACACCGGATGGGAGGGAAAGTTGAGCGCGTCGACGGTTTTGAAGACACCGCTGTACTTGAGGTCGTTGTTGATGATGTAGCCGGGATTGTCGTCGAGATTGGGGCCGCCGAAAGGAACGACGGCGATCGGGGTCGCCGTGTCTGAGCCGCCGACGATATCGAGCGTGAAATCCGCTCGAACGAAAGGCGCGCTGCTGATGAGCAGCAAACCACAGAAAAGCCCACGCAAACCCATGAGTCGCCTCGATCTTTCACTGCGCTGCATTATCATGTAATTTCGCCAAGAGTCCAGCAGAGACCTTCACTTGTTATCATAAAAAATTTTTCATTATTCATAATGACGCTGGTTCACGGGCTGTCGTCGGGGGTAAAGCGCAATTTGAAGCTGCGGAAGTAGCGCTCAAAGAGCACCGGATCGCGGGGAACGGGCAGGCGATCGATGCTACCGAGGGCCGATTGCACCGACAGACTCAGGCAGGCATTGGGCTGCAGGGGGAGCGATGAGACGATGCTGCCATCGGGCAAGAGTTGCAGGCGCAAAACGATGACCATGTCAGGGTGGGCACACAGCGGTTCCTGCCAGTGGGCATGGATGAGGGCGATGATGCGTTGTTGATAACGCTGTACCAGAGCCTGGTTCTCGTCGGCCTGTTTTTGCGCGGCGATCTGCGCCGCCTGAGCGCGCTCGAGGGCGTCCTGCGCCGCTTTTTGCGCCTGCTGATCGATGCTGGCGGCTTCTTGGTCGATCTCTTTCAGCTCCTGCGCCGCCTGGCGCCGGTCGATGGCAACGCCGGCGCGCACTTTCGGATGCATGACGACGCGGTCTTTGCTCTTGTGCCCGAGTACCGGTGCGCTGGCGTAGTCGGCGGGGTGCGGGCTCGCCGCCGTACTCTCGCGCACCCGTCCGGTAGCGCCGTGAATGGGCGCTGGCGGCGTCACAACAGTGGGGATCGGGTGCGGGGCAGGAGCGGGCGTTGGCGCTGGCGCGATCGGTGGCAAGGCCGACATGGGGCGCGTCGGGGATGCCAGATGCGCCAGCATGACGCTATGAAAACTGCGGCTGGTGCTGATGTCGACAGGCTTCACCCGGGGGCTGACGAGCAGAAGCAGGACGACGGCGACATGCACCGCCAGGGCATAAAGGGGAAAGCGCAGTTCCCGGGTTTGCCAGTTCATGGCTGCGACGGGGCCTCGATGCTGGTGAGCAGGCCGACGTCACGGATGCCGGCGTTTTGCAGCGCCGACATCAGCTCTACGACACGGCCATAGCGGATGTGGCGATCACCATTGATCAGCACCTGGGTGTCCTTATCGCGTTGCTGCAGCATGCCGTGCACCACCTGACTGAGCGCGGCGGCGCTGACCGGCTGTTCTTGCGAGTCGGCACCGCGCACCCACAAGGAGCCGTCGGCCTTGAGGGTGATGACGATGGGCGCCTGGCTTTTGACCGCGAGAGGGTCGGCGGCGGCGGTGGGCAAGTCCACTTTCAGGCCCTGGGTGAGCATGGGCGCGGTGACCATGAAGATGACCAGCAGGACGAGCATGACGTCGATGTAGGGCACGATGTTCATCTCGGCCATGGGGCGTTGCCGCTCGCGACGAAAGCCCGGTTCCATCAGCGATGCCCCGCGTGCACCTGACGGTGCAGGATGCCGGAAAACTCATCGGCGAAAGTTTCATAGCGGGTGAGCAGGCGTGTGCCACTGGCATTGAAGCGATTGTAGGCGAGTACGGCGGGGATGGCGGCGAACAAGCCGACGGCGGTGGTGATCAGCGCCTCGGCGATGCCGGGAGCGACCGTGGCGAGCGTCGCCTGATGCATCTGGGCGAGACCGATGAAGGCATTCATGATACCCCAGACGGTGCCGAACAGGCCGACATAGGTGCTGGTCGAGCCGACGCTGGCGAGGAAGGGCAGATGCGCCTCGATGCGTTCCTGTTCGCGCATCAGGGTGACGCGCAGGCTGCGCTGCACGCCCTGCATCACCGCGTCGGGATCGAGCTGTTCGCGCAGACGGGTGTATTCCTTGAATCCTTCACGAAAAAGATTCTCCTCGGCCGCGTCCAGGTCAGGGCTGCGTTGCAGCTTGTTGTAGAGCTGGCCGAGATGCCCTCCCGACCAGAACTCGTTCTCAAAGGCCGCCGACTTGCGTTCCGAACGGCGCAGAAAGCTGATGCGACTGAAGATGATGGTCCAACTCGCCAAAGAGGTAGCGAGCAGCAGGATGATCACCCCCTGGACGACGGCCGAGGCGTGCAACATGAGTTGAAGGATGTCGGTGGAGGACTGCGTGTTCATCATGGTGGTCAGGACTCATTCAGCAGAGAGGTCAAAGATGCGTGGACGTCGGCAGGGAGGGCCTGTGGACGCAGGTCGCTGTGACGCAGGCACGCGACATCGATCGTGGCGGCGCACAGGAGCTCATCACCACGCCGGACTTCCTGATGAAACAGCAGGGAAGCTCGGCGTAGCTGGACGAGGCGCGCGCTCACCATCAGGGCATCATCCAGACGCGCAGGACGATGATAGCGCACTTCCGCGCGACGTACGACAAATTGCACATCGGTCAGGGTGTTGAGGGCGTGCTCGTGGCCGAGCGCGCGCAGGGTCTCGGTGCGCGCGCGCTCCATGAACTTGAGGTAGTTGACGTAGTAGACGATGCCGCCTGCGTCGGTGTCCTCGATGTAGACCCGCACCGGCCAGGAGGTGGTCGCGCTCATGCCTGTCCCTCCGCGAGCGCGGCGGGCAAGGGCAGTCCGAGGGCGAGGCAGGCGGCCGGCGTCGCGATACGGCCGCGCGCTGTGCGCGCGATCAAGCCTTGTTGCAAGAGATAAGGCTCGACCATGTCTTCGAGCGTGCCGCTGTCTTCGGACAGCGCCGCCGCCAGGGACTCGAGTCCGGTCGGACCGCCGGCCAGTGTCGTCAGCAGGAGGTGTAGGTAACGGCGATCCATGGCGTCGAGGCCGCGCGCATCGACTTGCAGGAGGTCGAGGGCGGCGGCGGCGAGGTCGGCATCGATATGGCCATCGCCGCGCACTTCGGCGTAGTCGCGCACGCGGCGCAGCAAGCGATTGGCGATACGCGGCGTGCCGCGCGCGCGCCGCGCAATCTCGACGCAGCCGGCGGGAGCGCAGTCGATGCCACTGAGCTGGGCTGAACGTTGGACGATGTAGGTGAGATCCTCGACGCCATAAAATTCCAGACGCTGGGTGATGCCAAAACGATCGCGCAGCGGCGCGGTGAGCAGGCCGGCACGGGTGGTGGCACCGACCAGGGTGAAGGGCGGCAGATCGAGTTTGATGGAACGGGCGCTGGGGCCGTCGCCGATGACGATGTCGAGTTGATAGTCCTCCATCGCCGGGTAGAGGATTTCCTCGATGGCCGGCGAGAGGCGATGGATCTCATCGATGAACAGAACGTCATGCGCTTCGAGGTTGGTCAACAAGGCGGCGAGGTCGCCGGGTTTTTCCAGGACGGGCCCGGAAGTGGAGCGCAGCTGACTGCCCATCTCATGAGCGATGATATGCGCCAGCGTTGTCTTGCCAAGACCTGGGGGGCCGAAGATCAGCGTATGGTCGAGGGCTTCTTGGCGCGCCTTGGCGGCCTGAATGAAGATGGTCATCTGCTCGCGCACCCGCGCCTGTCCGACGTAATCGGCCAGACGGATAGGGCGGATGGCGCGGTCGATATGCTCTTCCCGTCCTTGGGCGGTGGCGGCGACGAGGCGGTCGGATTCGATCATGCCTGAGCTCCGGCGAGATATTTCAGGGCGCGACGCAGCAGGCTCGCCGTATCCTGGTCGGGGTCGTCGCTGACCGCCTGCAGGGCACGCTGCGCTTCAGCGGGCTTGTAGCCGAGCTGAATGAGCGCCGCCTCGGCGTCGCTATGCACCTGCAGTGAGGGATCGGATCGCGTTGACGGCGACGGCAAGAGCTCGCGCGCCAGTTTTTCAGCGCGATCACGCAACTCGAGAATCAATCGTTCGGCGGTCTTGCGGCCGACACCGGGGATGCGGATGAGGGTGTTGACGCGTTCTTGGATCAGGCAGTCGAGCAGCTCGTCGCCGTCGAGGCTGGAGAGCAAGGCCAGGGCGATCTTGGGGCCGATGCCATTGACCTTGATCAGTTCACGAAAGAGATCGCGTTCGGTGCTGGAAAGAAAGCCGTAAAGGTGATGGCCATCTTCGCGGATGAGCAGGTGTGTGTATAGACAGGCCTCTTCACCGCGCCCGGGCAGGCGGCTGAGGGTGCTGAGCGGTACGATCAGCTCATAGCCGACCCCGCGCACATCGAGGAGGATGGGGCCGGCGTTCTTCTCCAGCAGTGTCCCTTGTAGTCGAGCGATCATCGCGGTGGGACCTCGTTCTCTGCGGCCTGCTGCCGGGTCTGGCGTGACAGGGTGGCGTCGTGGTGAATATGACAGATTGCCGCCGCCAAGGCATCGGCGGCGTCGGCCTGCGGCGCGCGTGGCAGTTGCAGCAGATGCATCACCATGGTCTGGACCTGTGATTTCGCGGCGGCGCCGCTGCCGACCACGGCCAGCTTGATCTGCCGCGCCGTGTATTCGGATACCTCCAGATCGTGATGCACCAGCGCCGCGATCGCCGCGCCACGCGCCTGACCGAGCTTGAGGGCGGAGTCGGGGTTGCGCGCCATGAACACCTGCTCGACCGCCGCCCAGCGCGGGCCATGTTGGGCGATGATCGACTCGACCGCCGCAAAGATGATGCCCAGGCGCTGTGGCATGGCGGCGCCTTCGGTGCGGATGCAGCCGCTGTCGACGTAGACCAGACGCCGTCCCTCGGATGCGACCAGGCCGTAGCCGGTGGTGCGCGAGCCTGGGTCGATGCCGAGGATGATGCTCATGGTCGTCAGCCGTTCAGTGCCTGCATGACCGCGGGTGAGAAATTGGCATTGGTATAGACGTTTTGCACATCATCGAGATCTTCTAGCAGATCGATCATTTTCAGGATTTTTTCGGCGCTCTCGAGGTCATCGATGTCGGCCACGGTGCTGGCGTGCATGGTCAGTTCGGCGCGGCTGTGGCGGATGCCTGCCTGGGCGAGGGCGTCCATGATCGGGCCAAAGGCCGACGGCGCAGCGATGATCGTGTAGACGTCATCTTCGTTCTGCACATCGTCGGCGCCGGCCTCGAGAGCGATTTCCATGAGTCGGTCCTCGTTCGTTGCCGCATGCTCGATGTCGATCTCGCAACGCTGCGCGAACAGGTAGGCGACCGAGCCGCTGGTGCCGAGATTGCCACCAGTCTTGGAAAAGGCGTGCCGCACTTCGGCGACGGTGCGATTGAGGTTGTCGGTCATGGTCTCGACCAGGACAGCGACGCCGTGGATGCCATAACCCTCGTAGGTGATCTCGGCCAGATCCTTGCCATCGTCGCTCTGCGCGCCGCGCGCGACGGCGCGCTGGATGACGTCGCGGCTCATGTTGGCGGCGAGCGCCTTGGCGACGATGGCGCGCAGACGCGGATTGTCGGCTTCGATCGCTCCGCCGATGCGGGCGGCGACGGTGATTTCACGGATGAGCTTGGTGAAGACCTTGCCCTTGACCGCATCCTGACGGGCCTTACGGTGTTTGATATTGGCCCATTTTGAGTGTCCTGCCATGGCCTACTCCATTTTTTCGCGCAGGCGGATGCCGAGCTCGCGCAGCTGCTTGTTGTCGACGGGGGCGGGGGCCTGGGTCATCAGGCACTCTGCCGTTTTGGTCTTGGGGAAGGCGATGACGTCGCGAATCGAGCTGGCGCCGGTCATCAGCATGATCAGACGGTCGAGGCCGAAGGCGAGACCACCATGCGGCGGCGCGCCGAAGCTGAGTGCGTCGAGAAGAAAGCCGAACTTTTCCCGAGCTTCCTCATCGCCGATACCGAGCGCTTTGAAGACCGCTTTTTGCATTTCCATCTCGTAGATACGCAGTGAACCGCCGCCGACTTCGGTGCCGTTGAGCACCATGTCATAGGCGACCGATTTGGCGGCGCCGGGGTTGGCCATCATCGCTTCGACGTCGCCGCGAGGCAGGGTGAAAGGGTGATGGCAGGAAGTCCACTGTCCGTCCGCGCTCTCCTCGAACATCGGAAAGTCGACGACCCACAGCGGCGCCCAGGTCGCGGTCAGCAGGGCCAGATCATGACCCAGACGAATGCGTAGAGCACCGATGGCGTCATTGACCACCTTGGCCTTGTCGGCGCCGAAAAAGACGAGATCGCCGCTCTGTGCGCCGACGCGCTCGAGCACCTGCATCACCACGCCTTCCATATGCTTGACGATGGGCGACTGCAGGCCGGCGACGCCGGCGGCGAGATCATTGACCTTGATATAGGCTAGGCCCTTAGCGCCGAAGATGCCGACGTACTGCGTGTATTCATCGATCTGACTGCGCGTCAGTCGCTCGGCGCCGCCGGGCACCCTGAGGGCGACGACACGACCACGCGCATCGCGCGCCGGTCCGGAGAAGACCTTGAACTCGACGTTCTGGACGAGATCGGCGATATCCACCAGTTCGAGCGGAATACGCAGATCCGGCTTGTCCGAAGCGAAGCGGCGCATGGCCTCGTCGTAGCTCATGCGCGGAAAGGCGGGGAAGTCGATCTGCATCAGCTCGCTGAACAGCTCGCGCACCATGCCTTCGGCGAGGTCCATGATCTGCTCGTCACTGAGAAAAGAGGTCTCGATATCGATCTGCGTGAACTCGGGCTGGCGATCGGCGCGCAGATCCTCGTCGCGGAAGCATTTGGCGATCTGGTAGTAGCGGTCGAAGCCGGCGACCATGAGCAATTGCTTGAACAGCTGTGGCGACTGCGGCAGGGCAAAGAAAGAGCCCTGCTGCGTACGCGAGGGCACCAGATAGTCGCGCGCGCCTTCCGGCGTGGCGCGCGTCAGCACCGGCGTCTCGACGTCCATAAAGCCGTGCCGATCGAGGTAGCTGCGAATGCGGCTGGTCACCTGCGAGCGGAAGCGGAAGCGTTGCAGCATGTCGGGGCGACGCAGATCGAGATAGCGATAGTGCAGGCGCACTTCCTCACCGACGGCGGCGAATTCATCATTGAGCGGGAAGGGCGGAGTTTCGGCGCGGGCGATCACCTGCAGGACTTTGCCGAGGATCTCGATGCGGCCGGTGGCCATGGCCGGGTTCTCGGTGCCGGCATAGCGCTCGCGCACGCGACCTTGTACGCGCACGACGAATTCGCTGCGGCAGCGGTCGGCTTCGGCGAAAGCCTCCGGTGTATCAGGGTCGATGACGATTTGGACCAAGCCGGAACGATCGCGCAGATCTAGAAAGATGACGCCACCATGGTCACGGCGGCGGTGGACCCAGCCGCAAAGTTCGACGCTGTCGCCGACATGCTCGACAGAGAGCTCTCCACAGTAGTGACTACGCATAGATCTTCCAGATTCGATGATGACAAGGGCGGAATTATAGCCTCTTGCCGGTCATGGCGAGAATAGGCGCGACAGCCTGCATTTCAGGGGAGGGTTGGAAAATTTTTATTGACAAGCTTGGTGTCTGGATGTATATAGGCGGGCTTGTCTCGTGCGCCTATACTCTTGGGGAAGCGTCATGTCAAATGGTAAGTCGGATGATTTTGAATTGGAAGACGGCTTCGTCGACGACGACAGTGGTAACCATGACTTTGATGCCGAAGACGTTGCCAAGACCAATCATGTCAAGAACAGCCTGGCCAAGCGCCGTGTCATCGACGAGCGGCTCGAAGAGCGGCGCTTGCAAAGAGATCTGCGCGATTATGACTACGACATCGATGATTGAGCGACGTGCATGAGAAGGCTTCTCATTGTCGCATGGATCAGGGCATAATCGGGAGTGTGCAGGGCAGGTTGGCTGACCCTGCCATAAGCCCAGAGGACGAGGATCATCATGGCTATCGAGTTGCCCGCTCTTCCGTATGACAAGAACGCCCTGGAGCCCCACATCTCGGCTGAGACGTTGGACTTCCATCACGGCAAGCATCACAACGCCTACGTCGTCAACCTGAACAATCTGATCAAGGGGACGGATCTCGAGGGTAAGACGCTCGAAGAGATCATCCGCGCCGTTGCCGGCGACGCTTCGCGGATCGGCATCTTCAACAATGCCGCGCAGGTCTGGAACCACACCTTTTACTGGCACTGCATGAAGGCACAAGGCGGCGGAGCTGCGACCGGCGCCATCGCCGCGCGTATCGACGCTGATTTCGGCGGATATGACAAATTCGTCGAGGCCTTCAAGCTGGCGGCGACCACCCAGTTCGGCTCGGGTTGGGCTTGGTTGGTGCAGGACGCGCAAGGCAAACTGCAGGTCGTCAAGACGGGCAATGCCGATCTGCCCATGGCGCACGGGCAGAAGGCACTGCTCACCATCGATGTCTGGGAGCACGCTTACTACATCGATTTCCGCAATCGCCGTCCCGATTATATCGCGACCTTCCTCGATAAGTTGGTGAATTGGGATTACGTCAACCAGCAACTGGCCTAAGCATCTGGCGGCGCCGGCCGGTGACGGTCGCGCCGCCAGCCCGGTCATGAAACAGCCGACGACTTCCCCGCCAAGGCGTATCCTGATCACGCCGGCCGGCCAACGCCGCCTCGAGGAAGAACTCGATCATCTTTGGCGGGTGCGCCGCCCGGAGCTGACGCGAGCGGTCAGTGAAGCGGCTGCCCTCGGTGATCGCTCAGAAAATGCCGAATACATCTATGGTAAGAAAGCGTTGCGTGAAGTCGATCGTCGCCTGCGCTTTCTGCGTCGCCGCCTGGAGAACGTCGAGGTCGTGCGTGAATTGCCCGCCGATCGTAGCCGGGTCTATTTCGGCGCGCACATCGAAGTGGAAGATGAGGCGGGTGAAGAGGTTCTGCATCTGCGCATCGTCGGTCCCGACGAAATCGACACCGATCAGCACTGGATCAGTGTCGACTCGCCGATGGCGCGTGCCCTGCTCGGTAAGCGCGTCGGCGATGAGGTCTGGGTGCAGCGTCCGCGCGGCCGCACCTTATTCAATGTTATCGCGGTGAATTACGTCCAGCCTTGAATTCGCGCCAGGCGTGCCACAGCGCCGGCAGCATGCTGATGGCGATGATCAGCAGGATGCTCAAGGTGAACTCATGACGCACGGCGGGGATGTTGCCGAAAGCGTAGCCGACGCCGACGAACCCCGCCGTCCAGGCGAGCCCACCGAGACTGTCATAGAGAAAGAAGCGAGGGTAGGACATGCGGCCGGCGCCAGCGACGAAAGGCGTGAAGGTGCGGATGATCGGTGCAAATCGCGCCAAGAGCACGGTCTTGCCGCCGTGACGGATAAAGTAGCGTTCGGTGCTGTGCAGATAGTCGAGGCGGAAAAACCGCGGCGGCTGGCGTGACCAGCGCGCGCCGAGGCTGCGACCGACGGCGTAATTGACGTTGTCGCCGAGGATGGCGAAGAAGAGAAAGCCCGGCAGCAGGATGTGCAGGTCAACGGCGCCAGTGGCGGCCATGGCGCCGCAGGCGAAAAGCAGGCTGTCGCCCGGCAGGAAGGGCATGAAGACGAGGCCCGTCTCAATAAAGACGATGGTGAAGACGATGGCATAGAAGCCATGTCCGTAGGTCTGCAGGAAGAGCTGCAGGTGTTGGTCGATGTGCAGGATAAAATCGATCAGAGGCATGATGGCCACCACATTCAGGGGGGCCATAGTCTAGTCATCATGGTCGCTAACAGGCAAGGGCGGAGAGGCATCCCCCCCCTGCCTGATTCGTCAGTGACGCGTGATCGCCCTCAACCGTGTCCCGTAGAACCGGTCGAACTGCCCGAGCCGCTCGAACTGCTGCCGCTTTGCGTATTGAAGAACTGGGTCAGATAAGAAGACGTCGAGTTCATCTGCGCGATCATGCTGTCGTAGGCCTGAAACTCGGCGGTGATGGTGGCGCGCAGGGTCGTCATGCGCGTGTTGAGATCGGTGTTTTCCTGATTGATCTGGGTGACCTGGCCGTTATAGGCGTTCACCTGGCTGGTGAAGGCACCATTGCTGCCGAGCATATTGGTCAGCGCCGTCGAGAGCTGCTGTGCAACCCCGACGACGTAGGTCACCGAGCCGCGCGCACCGGTACTGCCGCCGAGCACCTCGACGGAGAGCCCCGCGCTCGGATCTCCTTTAGCGCCGGTCAGGGTCTGGCCGACGCCAGTGGCGGCGACGCCGTTGATGGTGCCGGCGACGTCGACCCCCGCCGTCCCCGTGGCGACGCTCAGGCCACTGCCGGTGATGCCGCTGCCGAGGCTGTTGATGGCAACCTGAGACAAAGAGCCGTAGCTGTTCGAGGTCAGTTGCAGATCGCTGTTGGTGCTGTTGTAGCTGACGCTCAAGGCCGCGCCGGCAGCTTGCAACTGGCTGTCAGCATTGATCTGTGACTGCAGGGTCTGAGCGAACTGGGTCGGGGTATAGGTGCCGGCCGGGATGGTGATGGTGCTGCTGCTGTTGCCATCGACACTGACGGTCAGGGTGTTGCCGGTGCTGCCGACGGTGACACTGCCGGTCGAAGCGAGCGATCCGCTGGCCGTGCTCAGACTGCCCTGAGTCGCCAGCTGGCTGACGTTGACGGCATAAGTGCCGGCTTGTGTCGACGAGGTTCCGGAGACGTAGCTCACCAGACTGTCGGTGCTGCTGCCGCTGTTGGAGAAGAGCGAGACGACGTCTTGCGGGTTGGACTGCAGGACATTCTGCAAAGTCGTGCTGTTGAAGGTCAGCTGTCCGGTCTGGGAGTCGGTGCTGATGCCGATATCAGCCAGGCTGTGGATCGACGCTCCCGACATGCCGGTGACGACGCTGCCTAGGATGTTGGTGATCTGCGACATGGCGGATTGCAGATTGGCGTTGCCCATCAGCGGGCCACCGGTCTGGGTGCTGCTGTTGTAGGCGGTATAGGTGCTGTATTGACTCTGATAGGCGTTGTAGGCGCTGACGATGGCCTGAACATTGGTGGTGATGCCGGAGATGTCGGGGGCGACCGTCAGATTGAATGGGTTGCCCACCGAGGCTTGCATCAGGTTGATAGCGACGCCATTGATGGCGCTCGTTATCGTATTCTGCGAGCTGGTGATGGGAATGCTATTGACCTTGAGCGAAGCATCGCCGGCGGCTGTGGCCTGTGTCATGTTGACGGCGTTGCTGTTGAAGGCGAGTGCGCCGAGGTCGGTGCTCGAGGTGTCGGTGGCGCCGCTGCTGTTGGTGACGCCGATCTGCACGCTGTTGCTGGCACCGGTGCTGTTGGTGGCGACCGACAGCTGGTAGCCGCTACCGTTGTAGATGATGGAAGCGGTCAGGCCGATATTGGCGTTGTTGATGGCGTCGCGAATGCCGGAGAGTGTGTCGTTGGAACTGGTGATGCTGATCGAATGCGTCGCGCCGCTCGTGCTTGGCGTGAAACTATAACCGCTGGTGCCGCCGCCGGTGTAAGTGGTCGTGCCCGTGGTGAAGGTGAGCGTGCCGGTGCCGACGACAGAGGTGGCGCTGCTGTAAGCGCTGGCAGCGCTGGTGACCAGTTGCTGCGAGCTGGCGAGCTTGTCGACCTCAATGGAATAGCTGCCATTTTGGGCGAAGGACGACGCCGTCGCCGTCGCCAGGCTCGGACTGGCCGAGGTGACGACCTTGGCGCCAGCATTGGCGGAGTTGGCGAGGGTGCCAACGGCCGACTGAAAAGTCGACAGCAGCCCTTGCAGGGTGCCAAAGTCGGAGATCTTCGAGTTCAGCAGGGCCATCTGGCTTTGGTAAACCGACTGCAGGGGCAACTGCTCCGACTGAATCAGCTGGTCGACCACGGAACTGGTCAAGATGCCGGAGCCTATGCCGAGTGAGCTGACCGTGCCGCTCAAGCTCGGATTGGCCGTCGAAGGCAGGCTGGTGGCGGCTGCCGTACTGGAACTGATGGTCATGATCTCTCCTCCCCTTAGCCTTAGGCTTTTTTGCTCGCCAGATGTGCCATCAGTTCGGCATCGATGGCTTCCGCCATGGCGACAGCGGCCTTGTCGGGGATCTGTCGCAAAACCTGGTGCGTGCGCGGGTCGATCACCTGGATGATGTGGGTACCGGAGTGATCCTGGGTGAAGTTGAGCTCGCGGTTGACCACTTGCATATACTGATTGAGTTGCTGCACGGCGCGTTGCAATTGCGCTGCCGGCACGCCGGAGGAATTGTTGCTCGTGCCCACGGCCACCGAGGTCAGATCGACCCTGGTCGCCGGCGCAGCAGGTGCCGATGTCGGCGCCCCGGCACTGCCCGGTGCCGGGGCACTGCCGGTCGCGGCGACCGGGGGCGGCAAGCTGCCGCCGATGTTTTCTACGCTGGCCATGGCCGTTCTCCCGTTCCCATGGGCGGGAATCTCAGGAAAGATCAGGAGGCTTTCGACGGCCTCCCTATCCTTAGCGACCCCGTTGAGCGAAACTTTAGGGGGGATGAGAGAAATTTTACCGCAACAAGCTCAACACCTGCTGACTTTGTGCATTGGCCTGGGCGAGGACGGCGATACCGGCCTGCTGCAACACCTGGGCGCGAGACATATCGGCGGATTCTTTTGCGAAATCGGCGCCGGTGATGGTCGTATAAGCCGAGGTCAGATTGGTCTGTTGTGACTGCAAATTGGACACCGTCGCCGACATGCGGTTCTGGAAGGCGCCGATATTGGCGCGGATCTGGTTGATCGTGGTCAGAGCGTTGTCCACCGCAGTCAAGGCCAGGTTGGCTCCGCTCACCGTCGAGACATCGACCTGGGACAAGAAGGTGCCACTGGTGATGCCGCCATAGGAGCCCGGTAGCATGCCGGCGTTTTTCTCGATGTTGCCGGTGGTGCTGCCGATATTGATGCTGCCGGCCGAGGTCAGGGTATAAGAGCCGGCGGTGGTGATCTGGGTGGAGGCGGAGGCGCTCAGGTAGGTCGCCGAGATGCCCAAGGAGGCGTTCGGTGCGGTCAGGCTGCCGGCCCAGGACATGCTGACATTGCGGCCATCGGCGGCGCTGAGGGTGATATTGGAGCCGTCATTGGAGGCGACGACGCCGGTGCGCCCGGAGATGGCGTTGATGGCATTGGTTTCATTGGTCAGGTCGGTGGAGGTCACCCCGGTCAAGGTCAGGGTCTGGGTCGTTACGCCATTGATGGTCAAGGTCGCTGACTTGCCGGCGTCGGTGGTGCTGCTGAAAGCACTGCCCTGGATCAGATTGTCATTGACGGTGGCGGTGACGCCGGTCTGCGCCGTCGACTGATTGATGGCGTGAGCGATGGCGATGGCGCTGTCGGCCTGGTTGGCGTAGGACAACTGGTCGTTGACGGCATTGCTGGCCTGGATCGAGACGCCGTTGATGACCATGTCGCCCGAGGCCATACCGGTCAAGGCGGTGACATTGCCGAGGCTGGCGGAGGACACCGTCGCCTGGCTCGAATTGTAGGTGCCGGCCTGTAGCCCCGAGTTGGCGAGGGTTCCCGTGCCTTGCTGGATCTTGATCGAGCCGCCGCTGGTCGTCGTCAGCGTGTAGCCCCCCGAGTAAGTGCCGGTGGTCGACAGACCGGTGCTGGCGGTGGTCAGGTTCCCCGTGGTCGCAAAGTCGACGGTGATGTTGCGGCCATCTTTGGCGGTCAGGGTGATGCCGGTGCTGTCGCTGCCGGTGTTGCTGGCGACGACGCCGGTCTGCCCTTCATAGGCGTTGAGGGCGGTGACGATGGCATTGCGGTTGGCGTCATTGGTGAAGCTGGCGCTGGTCGACAGGCTGACGGCGATGCCATTGATAAAGACCGTGCCGGAGGTGGTCGTCGGTGGCGCCGCCATGGTACTGCCGCCGACAACATTGGCATTGACGACGGCGGTGACGCCGGTCTGTGAACTCACCGAGTTGATCGCGGCGGCCTTGGCGATGGCACTGGTGGCGGTCGAAGCATTGCTGGTGATGGTGCCGCCGACGTCGAGGCCGGAGAACGAGGCGGTGTCCGTGGTCGACAAGGATTGCGGGATGATGACGCCATTGATGACTAAGTCACCGGCGCTGATCGCTGTCAAGATCGAGCTTGGGGTGAGGCCGGCGCCATATTGGCCCTGAGCGCTGACGCCAGTGCCTTGACCGGCGCCGAGCGAGCTGGTCTGCACATTGCTGATGCTCAGGTTGATCGTCTGGCCGGCGTTGGCGCCGATCTGGAACTGCGAGGCGAATCCGCCGTTGAGCAGATTGACGCCGTTGTAGTTGCTGGTCGAGGCGGTATTTTGGATGTCGGCGATGACCTGTTGCGCCTGGATGTTGAGCGCGGTGCGGTCGACCGCCGAGTTGGTGCCGTTGGCCGACTCGACCGCGAGATTGCGCAGCGTCTGCAGATCATTGGTGATCGAGCCGAGGGCGCCATCGGCGATCTGGGCGAGGGAACTGGCGTCGTTGGCATTCTGTATGGCGACGCCATCACCGCCAGCTTGAGAATTGAGACCGGTGGCGATGGCCAAGCCCGCGGCATCGTCCGCTGCGCTATTGATGCGCAAGCCGGACGAGAGACGCTGCATGGCGGTCGCGAGAGAAGACTGATTGGCCGCCAGATTGGTCTGGACCGTCAATGAGTTCATGTTGTTGCTGATGACCAGGGACATGAGGTATCTCCATGAAGCCTACGGGCTTGATTGTGTCAGTCCCCTTCAAGCAGGATCCATTCCAACTTTTGAAAAACACGCGTTAAAAGTTTTAAGCATCTGAAAACAAATGAATATTTTTTTTCAAGAGCACTTCAATGCGGGGTTTGCAGGAAGGCGAAGTGGCGTCGAAAAAACGGCAGGGTCTTGCCGAAGGGCGGCAAATTTCAGACAGTGGTCAAAAAACAGACAAGGGACGCGCAGGAAAACGCGTAGGAAGCTCGCATAAGAAAAACCCCGCGCTTGGCGGGGTTCTTCCTGACTCTTGTCGTCGTTCAGCGCAACAGTGCCAACACCTGCTGGCTCTGCGCATTGGCCTGCGACAGCACCGCGATACCGGCCTGCTGGATCACCTGGGCGCGCGACAGGGCCGCCGTTTCAGCGGCGAAGTCAGCACCGGTGATGCCGGTCGAGGCGGTAACCAAGTTGGTCTGCGTCGACTGCAGGTTGGTCACCGTCGCTGACATGCGGTTTTCGAAGGCACCGATGTTGGCGCGGATGGCGTTGACCGAGTTCAGTGCATTGCTCACCGCGGTGATGGCGGCGTTGGCGCCATTCACCGTCGAGATGTCGAGGTTGTTCAGCGACTCTCCGGTTGCGGTGCCACCGTAGCTGCCTTCAG
>JAJZBU010000037.1 GCA_021851865.1 Pseudomonadota bacterium
GCGGGCGCGCGAATGCATGACCGCCGGATAGAACTTGTAGGCGGAGATGCGGCCGGCACGCGAGATATTCATGTCGCAGACCATGCACAGGCGATCGACCTCGGGCTTGAGCGAACACAGACCATTGGAGAGAATCTCTGGCAACATCGGCACGACATGGCCGGGGAAATAGACCGAGGTGCCGCGCCGCTGCGCTTCATCGTCGAGAGCGGATCCCGGGCGCACATAGTGTGACACGTCGGCGATGGCGACGACGAGGCGGTAGCCGGCACCGAAGCGCCGCTTGCTGACATGGATGGCGTCGTCGAAGTCCTTGGCGTCTTCGCCGTCGATGGTGACCAGGGGCATGTCACGCAGATCGACACGACCGGCCGCATCGCGCGCGTCGATCTCTTCATGCCAGCGCGCCACCTCCTTCTCCACCGCCGCCGGCCAGACGTGGGGAATATCGAAGCTGCGCAGGGCGATATCGATCTCCATGCCCGGCGCCATATAGTCGCCGAGGACACTGGTGATGACACCGAGAGGCAGTTCGCGATGCGAGGGCTGGCGGACGATGTCGACCTCGACGAACTGGCCGTGCTGAGCGCCACGCGTGTCGCCTTCGATGCTGACCTCATGGCAGAGGCGGCGATGATCGGGGACGACGAAACCGCGCCCCTCCTCTTCATAGTAGCGACCGACCAGGTGCTGCGTATGGCGCTCGATGACGCGCAGGATGATCGCCTCGCTCCGCCCCTTGTGGTCATAGCCGCCTTCACGCACTTCGACGCGATCACCATCGAAGACCTGACGCATCTCGCGTGAGACGAGCAGCATATCCTCGCCGCCGGCATCGAGGATGACAAAGCCGAAACCGTCGGGATGCGCCCGCACCGTGCCAAGCTTGCGCTCCATCTCCGCCAGGGGCGTATAAGCGCCACGCCGGTTGCACAGCAGCTGACCGTCACGGACCATGGCGATGAGGCGACGGCGCAGGGCCTCGACCGACTCGGCGTCGTCATGCAGACCGAAGTGATGACCGATCTGCTCATGCGTCAGACCGCGTGGCGCCGCCGACAGAACCTCCTGAATGAGCTCGCGACTCGGCACCGGGTGCTCATATTTGGCCGATTCACGTTCGGCGTGGGGGTCATTCCAGGACGGTCTGCGTTTGCTCATGAGGGTCTCACAAAATTTCATCCATGGTACTCGAGAACGCTTGACAAGCCTACCTCTGATTTGCAGAATAGGCGCCCTACCGCCGAGGTGGTGAAATTGGTAGACACGCTAGTTTCAGGTACTAGTGGAGCAATCCGTGGAGGTTCAAGTCCTCTCCTCGGCACCATACACTGAGATCGACCCATCGATGCGAGAAATTTCTCGCGCCAACATCGATGGGTTTTTCTTTTTCTGATCTTCAAGCCGCGCACCACACCGCATCGCCGCGACAACAGCACGCTGCGCGTGAGCCTTGCCCCCCCCGACGCAACGGCAGCCCAGGCACAACCCACAAAATCACAAAAGCTGCCGAAACAGCGCTCGAATACGGCTATTAGCGCTGCCGCCTTTGCCCTCGGCGACAAAAAAATGCATGCTTTTCTGCAATAAAAATAACACGAGGAAGTGTCATGCGCCGTCTACTCTTGGGTCTCTTCTTGATGACCGTGATATCTCAGGCTTGGTGCGCCTTGCACAGCTCGGGCCGCTGGATGGTCGACGATCAAAATCGCGTCGTTTTCCTGCACGGCGTCAATGTCGTCTGGAAATCAGCGCCCTATGTCGCGCCCAACGCCATGAACGGCTTTAGCAGCGCCGACGCCGACTGGCTGAAAGCGCACGGATTCAACGCCGTCCGTTTAGGTGTGCTCTTCGCCGGCGTCATGCCACAACAAGGACAGATCAATCAATCTTATCTCAATCAGGTCGATCGCATCGTTCAGCTCCTCGCGGCGCGCGGCATCTACACGCAACTCGACTTCCACCAAGATCTCTATAATGAGAAATTCAAGGGTGAAGGCTTCCCTAGCTGGGCTGTTTATGACTACGGACTGCCCAGCTTTTTTAATCCAGG
This sequence comes from Pseudomonadota bacterium, assembly GCA_021851865.1. GTDB lineage: Bacteria > Pseudomonadota > Gammaproteobacteria > Pseudomonadales > Moraxellaceae > JAJZHK01. The sequence continues at coordinate 2,054 of JAJZBU010000037.1, forward strand.
ATTCCCTGCCGGCTATCTGACATGGAATGTTGAAACGGTGTATCACAATTTCTGGTACAACACCGACAATATCTGGATGTACTATCAGCAGGCCCTCATCGCCGTCGCCCAAAAATGGGCCAATCAGCCCTACCTGGCCGGCTATGACGTGATCAACGAACCCGCCCCGGGATACGAGTACGTCAGCTGCTTTCTCGCGCACGGCTGCCAGGACTTCGATCAAATCCTGGAGAATTTTGAAAACACGATGCAAGCCGGCATTCGCCAGGTCGACACGCGTCATATCATTTGGTTCGAGCCCAACATCCTGTTTGACTTTGGCATCCCCAGCTACCTCAATGGCAGCGCTGGCGCCGCCAATGTCGGCCTTTCCTGGCACGACTACTGCCTGACCCAACCCATTGCCAACGCCTTGGGCTTCCCGGCCCCCGCCCCCTGCCAGGACTCCGAGTCCGACGCCATCCATCACGCCCTCAGCACAAGCGCCTCATTAAATGCAGCCGTCTACATGAGCGAATTCGGCTCGAGCGACGACCTGAGCGACATCACCCGGGTAACGCAGTTGGCTGATGAAAACCTGATCAGCTGGAACTACTGGGCCTATAAGTCTTTCAACGACCCGACCGGATCCGGCCAAACAGAAAGCATGTTCAACAACGATCAAAATCTGGCTTCGGTGAAATCCGCAAAACTCGCCATTCTCGAACGAACCTACCCGCAGGCCACCGCCGGAATACCGCAAACCCTATCCTTCGACCCCTCATCGGGCATCTTTCTTTACAGCTTCATCGCGCAAATCGCCCAGGGACCGACGGTCATCTATGTGCCCGCATCGCACTATCCCAATGGCTACAACGTCACCGTCCATGGCGCCACGGTCAGCTCCGCCCCCGGCGCGTCTTATCTGACCTTGCAAAACACGGCCATCGGCGCACTTGTCCAGGTCCAGATCACTCCCCGCTGAATGCACCGGCCCCGCCGGGCGGACCGCAGGGTCAGCACATTGCACCACGCGCGGCACAGTGCGTCTTTTGTGCCGCGATTGTGGCAAGACATTCTCCGCGCCGACCGGCACATCCCTGAGTCGGCTGCGGCGTGTATCACGCCGCAAGCATCCTTGCGCCAAGCGACATAAGTCGGATGATCCCACATGATGATTCATCTGACGGGGCTTGAGCAGATGACCTGAGGCCGGGATGGCCGCAGAGTCTACTGCTCATCCTAGCCGCCCCCCCCGCTACGGCGCCACCTTGCTCTTGACTAGGCGCGCCACTGGCTGCGGCAAGTGTTTGAGTGAGCGCAGCAGATGCGGCAGCAGGCGCAGCTTCATGCCGGACAGGTCATTGGGGATGAGCGCTTCGATCAGATGCGGCCCGTGTTGGCTGAGACAGCGTTGCAAAGCCTGATTGAAGTCTTCGGCAGTGCTGCAGCGCACGCTGTCGATGCCCATGCTCTGCCCCAGTTGGACGAAGTCGATGGCCGGATGTTGCAGGTCGAGTTGTGCGCGCGCCTTGGCGCCACCATTGGCGCCATCGCCGGCACGCGCACCGACGCGTTGCAACTCGACATTGAGGATGGCGTAGGAGCGGTTGTTGAGGATGACGACGGTGACCGACAGATGTTCCCGCGCCAGGGTCCACAGCGACTGCACGGTATACATGGCGGAACCATCGCCGATGAGGGCCAGCACCGGACGTTCGGGGCAGGCGATCGCCGCCCCGACGGCCACCGGCAACCCCTGGCCAATGGCGCCACCGGTGAGGGTGAGCACGTCGTGCGCGGCGGCACCGGCGGTGTGCATCGGCAAGGTCACCCCGGCAGTCTGCGCTTCATCGACGATGATCGCCTCTGGTGGCAGGAGATGGCCGACAGCTTTGCAGACTTTTTCTGCGCTCAGCGGGCCCGTCGGCAACTCCGGTCGTACCGCCTCCTGCAGGCACGGTGGCGTCGCCTCGGCACCGAGGCGCTGCGCCAGGGCGATGAGGGCGGCGACGACGTCCTGGTCGGCGACGGCGAGCTCGTGCACCAGGCAGGAGTCGGGTACGAGATAGCTCTTTTTGCCGGGATAGGCGAAGAAGGACACCGGCGCCTTGGCGTCGACCAGGATGAGGTGGCGCACGCCATGCAACTGGACGCTGGCCATCTCAGCGAAATAGGCGAGTCTTTCGACGTGCGGCAGACCGGCGCCGCGCTCGATGCGCGCCGGAAAGACCTCGGCCAGCAGGGTGATGTTGTGCTGCGCCGCGATACGCGCCGCCAAAGTCAGCGCTTCGCCGCGCAGAGCGCGACCGCCGAGCAGCATCACCGTGCGCGCCTTGCCGCGGCAGACCTCGGCGAGAGCGTCGATCTGTGCCGCCGGCACCGGTGTCGGTGGCCGTGGCGGCAGGGGTGGCAGGACCTGTCCACCATCGCCCCAGGAAACATCGGCTGGGACGATGAGGGTGGCCACCTGACCCGGCGGCCCCATGGCGGTGGATACCGCCTCGACCACATCCTGGCCAAGACCTGCCGTCGTCGTCGCCGAGCGTACCCAGGTCGAGACATTGCGCGCCACGGTGACGATGTCCGATTGCAGTTGTGCGTCATAAGCGACGTGATAGGTCGCATGATCGCCGACGATATTGACGACAGGCGTCCTGGCCTTGCGCGCATTGTGCAGATTGGCGAGGCCGTTGCCGAGACCGCAACCGAGATGCAGCAAGGTGGCGGCGGGTTTGCCGGCCATGCGGGCATAGCCGTCCGCCGCTCCTGTCGCCACCCCTTCAAACAGGGTCAGCACCGCACGCATGCCGGGCTCGTCATCGAGCGCGGCGACGAAATGCATTTCCGAGGTGCCGGGATTGGTGAAACACACCTCGACGCCGGCTTTGACCAGGGTCGCCAGCATCGCTTGAGCGCCATTGGGCATGAACTTTTCCTCTTTTGATCAGTCCTGTCTTCATCCTTGCAACACGGAGCGCGCCGCTGCCCGCGCCGTCAGTATACATGCCGGCAAAAAAGTACCCTCGAGCGATCTTTTGCCGTGCGCACCACCTCCGCCGAAGCCGGCGGCTTCACCGATGGCGTAGAGCCCGGCGATGGCGGCACCGCTTTCATCCAGCACGCGCCCGGCGAGATCCGTTTGCAAGCCACCGAGGCTCTTGCGCGTGATCAGCTGCTGATGGATGGCGATGAAGGGGCCAGCGCCCTTCTTTTGCAGGGGGGCGGGGCGACAAGTCCGCAAACTATCCGGCCGCCACTGCCGCGCGTGCAGAATGCGCCGAATCTGATCGTCATTGTGCAGATGCGCGCCGCCACAGAAATTGGCGTCGAAGGCGTCGACGCTGGCCTGCAGGACCTCCGTTTGCACCTCGTCACTGCCGGTCAGGGCGTTCATCTTCTGCACCAGTCCGGGCAGGCTGGCGTCGACGAGGAAATGCCGACTCTCCTGCTGCATCTGGCGGACGAGACGGTGATTGCCGCGCAGGGTCTCCCACAGAAAAGGTAGCCACTGCCGGTCACGGATGCGCTGGTTGTGCTCGGCGCCGGAGATGGCGAATTCACGCGCCGCGATGCGCCAGTTGAGCAGGGCCCAGGTGTAGGGGCGTTCGAGCACCGCCACCTTCTGACACAGGTCGTGCGTATCAAAACCGGTGACCAGGGGCTGCGGGCCGATGCGTTCACCGCGATGATTCAACCACAGCGCCGACTTGCATGGAATGGTCGAGAGCCCGTGCCCCGGGAAGTGCGGCTGCGGATGCGGGATGCCGGCGGCGTAATTCCACATCTCGCCAACGTGGGTGAGGCGCGCCGACAGGCTCTGCTGTAGCCAGTGATGCAGCTGGCCATCGGAGAAAGGATGGGCACCGTTGAGCCAGAGCGCCGGCTTCGGCCGTTCCTGTGGCCAGTGCGCCTGCACTTGCTCCTGGCTGCCATTGATGCCGCCCATGGCGAGGACGATGGTCGGCGCCTGCAAGCGCAATATGCGTCCACTCGCCACCTCCTGAGCCAGCGCCGCCACCACCCGCCCGCCGCTCGACTCGAGCGATTGCACACAGTGCTCGTGCAGGAGGGTCAGCCGCCCATCCGCCCCGGCGCGCTGCATGGCAGCGATGAGACAGCGGGTCAAGGTCTGTGCGGTCCCCCAGACGACGTGATAGCGCGGCAGGGTATTGCCTTCACCGTAGAGACCGCGCTCGACCCAGTTGACCGCCGGCAAAAACCGTACGCCTTCTTGTTTGAGCCAGTCATAGACTTCGGTCCGGCTGTTCTCGACATAGTATTGCGCCCAGCGCCGCGGCCAGACGTCGCTGTCGCTGAGTTCACCAAAACGTACCCAGTCCTGCAGGGCGCGTTCCGGGGTATCCGGGATGCGCATGCGCTTCTGCTCCGGCGTACCCACCAGGGCCATGCCGCCAAAAGCCCAGAGCGCCAGACCACCGAGGCGATCGGCGCGATCACGATCGACCAGGATGACGCGCTGACCGCCGCGTAGACACTCGAGCGCGCAGACGATGCCCGCCAGCCCTCCGCCCACAACGATGACATCTGCCTCGTAGGTTGCACTCATTTTTCTGCACTCCAGGTCTTGCCTGCCCGTCATGATAGCGATTTAATGGCGGCATCCATTGATCTTATAGGACAGCGATCTTGACCTTAGAGGCCAGTAGTGTCGCCAAGAGCTGGGTGCAGACCGTCCTCGCCGGCGCCGCGCTCTATGATCTGAGTCCCGATGTCGTTCTACGGCGCGCAGGCATCGACACGGCAGAGCTGGGGCGTGAGCGCTGGCCCATCGATCAGATCACGCGCTTGTGGCGCGCCGCCGCCGCTCTCAGCGGCGATGCCGGCTTTGGTCTCGAGGTCGGTCGCCATATCAGCTTGGCCAGCGTCAACATCGTCGGTTTCATTCTGCAATCGGCAGCCACCTTGCGCGCCGCCCTTGAGCTGGTGCAGCGCTATCAGCGCCTCGTCTCCGATGGCGGGCGCTGGCAGCTGCTGCCCGCTCACCAGGGCCACTGCTGGCTGATCTACCACCCCTGTCAGGGCGAGATCGCCTTCAGCCCGCATCAGATCGAAGCGGTCATGGCGGCTCTGGTGCATCTCGCACAGCGTCTGTATGGCGACCCCCTGCAGGCGCAGCAGATCTACTTCAGCCACGCGCAAGGCGCGGAACTGGCGCGTTACCACCAGGTCTTTGGCGAGAGACCCGTCTTTGAGCAGGCTTTCAATGGACTGCTCATCGACCCTTCTCTCCTCGATCAGCCCCTGCCACAGGCGGATCCCGATCTCGCCCGTCTGCACGACCAGATGGCGCAAGCGCGCCTGCACAGCCTGAGTACGGCACACCCGCTGCCGGAACGCTTGCAGCAGTGGCTGCAGGTCCATCTCGGTCCGCCCGCCCCGACACGTCGCGAGGCCGCCCGGCAAATGGGCCTGAGCGAACGCACCCTGGCGCGGCGGCTGCAGCAGCACGGCAGCAGTTTTCAGCAATTACTCGACGTCGTGCGGCGCAGCGCCGCCTTGCAGGCCGCCGAACAGACGACGCTAGGCTGGAGCGAGATCGCCCGCCGCCTCGACTACAGCGATGTCAGCGCCTTCCATCGCGCCTTTGTGCGCTGGACGGGCGAGACGCCGGCACGCTGGCGACAACGACATCAAGGGCATCAAGACTTATAGACGACTGGTCTAATTGTACTTATACTGACTACTCCTTACCCCCTCACCCTCGCCACCACTCGACCTCGGGAGTCCAGCATGCTCGATTTTGAATTTTACAACCCCACCCGCATCGTCTTTGGCCGTGACCGTCTGCAACGCATCGACGCCCTGGTTCCAGCGACGGCGCGTGTCCTCATCCTCTACGGCGGTGAAAGCGCCCGCCGCTATGGCACCATCGCGCGCGTCCGCCAGGCGCTCGGAGCGCGTCATGTCGAGGAATTCGGCGGCATCGAGGCCAACCCGACCTATGAGACGCTGATGCGGGCGGTGCAGCAGGTGCGCACGCAGGCGATCGACTTTCTTCTCGCCGTCGGCGGTGGTTCGGTGATCGATGGCAGCAAGTTCGTCGCAGCGGCGGCGGTGCACAGCGGCGACGCCCTTGAAATCCTGAGCACGCATGGCCGCCAGATCACCCAGGCCCTGCCCTTAGGCTGCGTCCTGACGCTGCCGGCCACCGGCTCGGAGATGAACAGCGGCGCCGTCGTCACGCACCAAGCGAAGCAGGCCAAGCTGGCGGTGATGAACCCGGCGCTGTTCCCGCGATTCTCCCTTCTCGACCCGAGCCTGACCCTGACCCTGCCGGCACGACAGGTCGCCAATGGCGTGGTCGATGCGTTCGTTCACATCATGGAGCAATACCTCACCTATCCTGTGCACGCCCTCGCCCAGGATCGTTTCGCCGAAGGCTTGCTGCAGTCCCTGATCGAGATCGGACCGCGCACCCTGGCCGCGCCCGAAGACGAGAACGCCCGCGCCAATCTGGTGTGGATCGCCACCCTCGCTCTCAATGGCCTGATCGGAGCAGGCGTACCGCAGGACTGGTCGACGCACATGATCGGACACGAACTGACCGCCCTGCACGGCATCGATCATGCGCGCACCCTGGCCGTCATTTTGCCGGCCAACCTCAGCGTGCGCCGCGCCGCCAAGCACGACAAGCTGCTGCAGTACGCGACGCGCGTCTGGCAACTGTCGACCGGCGACGCCACGACGCGCATCGACACCGCCATCGCCAAGACGCGCGACTTCTTCGAAAGCCTGGGTGTGCCGACACATTTGGCCGATCATGGGCTGGGCGCCGGCCATATCGACGCCATCATCGCCAACCTGCAGGAGCACGGCATGGTCCATCTCGGCGAGCGACAGGACGTCACGCCGGAAGTCAGCCGGCGCATCCTCGAAGCCAGTCTATAAGGAGAGCGTCGATGTCGGTCACACCCGAACAACTGTGGCAGACGCGTTATGGCCTGCCACCCGAACACACGCCGCCGGCGGCCCTCGCTGCACTGCTCGCGCACCGTTCGGTACGCGCCTATCGCAGCGCCCCCATCGCGGCGACGATCGTCGCCGATGCCCTCGCCGCCGCGCAGTCGGCGTCGACCTCCTCGAACCTGCAGGCGTGGAGCGTCATCGCCGTGCGCGAGCGCGAGCGCCTGCAACGCTTGGCGGCCTTGGCCGGCGATCAGGAGCACGTCGCCCAGGCACCGCTCCTGCTCGTCTGGCTGGCCGACTGGTCGCGCCTGCGGCGCATGGGCGCCAGCGCGCAGCAGCCGACCGATGGTATCGACTATCTCGAAGCGTATACCCTCGCCGTCATCGACGCCACCCTGGCGGCGCAGAATGCCGCCATCGCTCTCGAGGCGCAGGGACTCGGCATCGTCTATATCGGTGGGTTACGCAACCAGCCCGAGGCGGTGGCCGAGGAACTGGCCTTGCCCAGCGACTGCTTCGCCGTCTTTGGGATGTGCGTCGGTTATCCGGCCAGCGCCGGCGACATCAAACCGCGTCTGCCGCAGTCCCTGATCCTGCATCAGGAACAGTACCAGGTGCGCGCCGACGAGGGCGCACAGATCGCCGACTATGATCAGCGCATGCGTGCTTTTCAGAGCTATCAGGGGCGCTCGGATCGGCCCTGGTCGTCGATCGCTCTGCATCGCATGCGCGACGCCGCCGCTCTCACCGGCCGCCATCTCCTGCGCCAGGCGCTCACCCGCCTCGGTTTCCGCCTGCTCTGAGGGGCGCGCTATTTCGGCAGGCGTCCATGCGGAGCGTGGACGCCGGTCATCATGTCGAGCTCTTCGAGAATGCGGTCGAGTGTGCGCGAGATCAGGGCGGCATTGCGGATCATGCTCAGTTTCGGCCAGGTGCGGCGACGTCCGGCGACGATCAGCCGTTCGACGTCACCCGGGGCGTAGTCATAGAGCGCGTGCATCCAGCGGAAGTCCTTGTTGGCGATCATGATGTTGATGTCGCCGAGATAGCTTTGGTCGAGCATGGCGATGAGATAGGACAGTTGCGCCGCCAGCGCCCGCCCCTTCTCACCGCGCCGCGCCAGCATGCGCTCGAGCATGACCAGCAATTCACCGGCAACGCGCACCGTCGACTCCGAGAAGACGCTGCGCACGCCGCGTACCTGCCGCGTCTTGACGTCCTCGACGAAGGGCACGACGACAGGATTGATCATGCTGACGATGAAGTGGTTGACGCCGTAGAGGCGGGCCATGCGCTTGGCCGGCAGATCGCTGGACAAGGAACCGTCGACCCAGCGCCGGCCTTCGAGATAGGGCCGCGGCGAACCGTCGAAGCCGCGCGCATACAGGCGCTCCGGCGGCAGCATGCCGGGGATGGCGATCGACGCCGAGAGGGCGGAACGGATGTAGACATTGGGCGAAGTGATCGCGTTCATCAAGCGTGACAGCTGGTGCTTTTCCGCCGGCGACACGGAAATGTTGATGTAGCGCCCGGTCTTCTCAAAGGCGTCCTGGAAGGTCATGTCACGCGCGATGACTTCTTCGAGGACCTGCTCACGCACCGCCTTCACCTCGGCCGGCGAGACGCGGCCACGCATAGCGTCGAGAATTCGCGCGCGCGTCGGCACATGATAGCGTTTGGTCTCGAAATAGCCCGAGCGCAGTTCATCGTCGCTCATCATGCCGAGCTGGGCGGCGACGATGGCGCCAGCGCTGGAACCGGAGATGACGCGCGGCAGGAGATCGTGATCGATCAGTTCCTGCACGACACCGTGATGAAAGTAGATGAGCCCGGCGCCGCCGCTGAGAAGCAGGGCTGAACGACCGTAGCAATGGCTGGCGCGACGAAAGAAATCGATCTTCTCGGCGCGCGAAATCTTCTCCTCCGGACAGCGGTGGATGAAGTCGAGGGCGGTGGAGATGCTGGCGACATAGTCATCGATCAGCTGTTTGGTGCCGCAGTAAGCCTGGCTGTAGAGCACCGGCCGCCCCATGCCCCCCATGTTGCCGTGCACGCCCTCATTGAGGGCGTAGAGCAGTTCATCGGCCTGCCCCTGCTGCAAGGAGGTGCTCAGCTTGGCGTGCCGGGCACTGATTTCACGATAGTCGTAGAGCGTCGTCTCCGGCGTTGCCTGCCAGATCACGGCTCCCGACTGGCGATCATGCAGCTGCGCGAGCTCCAGCCAGTCGGCATAGGTGCAAGCCTGCTGCATGCCCCTTTCGATATCCCCAAGACTTACCGCCGAACGCGTCATGACCGCCACGAGCACCCCCATCAGATCTTTCAGATCACATCGAGTTGGCCCTCCTGGCCCTGATTTTCCCTGACCGCCGTCCTCACCGCTGCAGGTCGAGTGGTCCACCTCGCTGCAGGGCACGCTGATACGCCGGTCGCGCGCGCATCGCCTGAACATAAGCCTGCACGGCCGGGTAGGGTGCGCAGAGCGCCTCCTGCGACGCCAGGGCTTCCATCACAAAGCTCATCTGAATGTCGGCGGCACTCAGTTCCTCACCGGCAAACCAGCGATGCTGCTGCAGCCAGACGTCGATATAGGCGACGATCTGCTGCACATTCGGATCGATGAACTGACGCCCGACCTCGGCGGCGATGCGACGCGCGATCGGCCGCACAAAAAACGGCATAGGCCCGGTTTCGACCTTGCGAAAGACCAGTTTCATGACCAGATAGGGCATGACGCTGCCTTCGGCAAAGTGCAACCAGTAACGATAGTCGTCGTAGGCAGGCGTCGCCGGCGCTGGCCGCAAACGCCCCTCACCATAGTGATCGAGAAGATACTCGATGATCACCGCCGACTCCGCCACGACGCGCTCACCGTCACTGATCACCGGTGACTTGCCGAGGGGGTGCACCGCGCGCAGGGCAGCCGGCGCCAGCATGGTCTCAGGGTCGCGCCGATAGAGACGCAGCTCATAGGGCAGAGCGAGCTCCTCGAGCAGCCAGAGTATGCGCTGCGAGCGCGAGTTTTCAAGATGATGAACGACGATCATCGATAACGATCTCCTTCATGGGCCCTGGCCCTGGATTTATTCCGCCGCGAGCGGCAGAAATGGCATGCCCGGCACAGAAAAGTCAAGACGACTGTCGTCGAACATATTCATTTCCGGCGCGAGGATTTTGACGTAACGATCGAAGTAAAGCATCTGTTTGAGCAGAAGAGCAAAGGCACGCGGAAAATGGATGCCATGGCGCTCACCGACGGCGACGATGTCGAAGAGCACACGATTGATCTGCCCCTCCTGCACATCGCCCATCAGCAGGGCATCCGGATCGACGCCATTGAAGGCCTCATAGATTGCTCGCAGGTCAGCGCTGAGTCGTGCGATATCGATGGCGCGACGGGTCATGCCGATCCCCACCATGCTGCGCGCCATGAGATCAAAGTCGCTGCCACCGAGGGCATCGACGAAGCTCATGGTCGCCGACCAGGTGGACGGCGCGATGCGGCCGACGATGCCAAAATCGATGAAGGCGACGCGTCCGTCATGCAGGACCATGAGGTTGCCGGCGTGCAGATCGGCATGAAAGCTCTCGCATTGGGTCAGGCTGGCGAACCAGGTGTTCATCGCCGTGACCAGGGTCGACGCCGGATCCCGCACATACTGACGAATGGCCTCAAGATCGGTCAACGAGACGCCATAGAGCCGCTCGAGGGTGAGGACGCGCCGCCCCGAGGCCTCGCCATACACCTTGGGTACCACCACCTGGGTGTTGCCGGTATGCTGCAAGAAGGCGTCGAACTGGCGCACATGCGTCGCTTCCTTGAAGAAATCGACCTCCTCCATCATGCACGACTGGATCTCCTCGACGATGGCCGAGAGCGAGGCAAAGCGCAATTTCGGGAAAAACTTTTCGAACAGCCAAGCGCAGATGTAGAGAAAATTGAGGTCGGTGACGAGAATCCCGGCGACGCCAGGCTTTTGCACCTTGATCACCACCGCTTCACCGTTGTGCAGGCGGGCGGCGTGCACCTGGGCGATCGAGGCCGAGGCCAGGGGCACGATGTCGACTTCGCTGAACACCTCCTCGAGCCTGCGCCCGAGATCCTCCTCGATGATCGGGCGCAACAAGGCAAAGGGCACCGGATCGGTCTTGTCGAGACAGCGCTGAAACTCTTCGACGTAGACCTCCGGAAACAGCGACGGCGAACTGGCGATGAACTGCCCAAGTTTGATGTAGGTGGCACCGAGGCGCTCGAAGGTCTGGCGCAGCAGCTGCGGGGTGGCCGGACGATCGCCAAACACCCAAGCGAGGGCGGTCTGGCCGAGCACCACACCGGTCTGACCGAGACGCAAGATCCCTTTCAGGGCATTGCCACGCGTCATATAACGATTGCTGATCATCCTTGTCTCCCGAGCGCACACACCGGACAGGCTGGGTCCCTGGGCACTCTCAAAACCCGCACTTCGTTCTGGCGTGCATCATACACCAGAAATCGTCCGGCCAAGCTGCTCGCCGTCCGCGTCAGCAGCTTGAGCGCTTCCTGCGCCATCATCGCGCCCATGACCCCGACCAGCGGCGCCAGGACACCATTGTCGGCACAACGCCGCTCGTTCTCCGCGAGATCGGGATAGAGACAGCGGTAGCAGGGGCCGTCAGCGACGGCAAAGACGCCGATCTGCCCCTCCCAGCCGATGGCGGCGGCGCTGACCAGGGGGACGCCGGCGCGCACGCACGCCTCGTTGACGCGATCACGGGTGGCGAAGTTATCGCTGCCATCGAGCACCAGATCGACGTCTTTTAGGGTGCTTTGCAACCAAGCCGCGTCGGCGTGCCGAGAATGGACGATGACCGTCACTTCGGGATTGAGCAGGCGCAGGCGGCGCGCCGCTGAAGCCGCCTTGTTCGCGCCAAGCTCAGTCATCTGATGCACGATCTGGCGTTGCAGGTTCGACAACTCGACGACGTCGCCGTCACAAAGGAGCAGGCAGCCGACGCCCGCCGCCGCCAGATACAGGGCCGCCGGCGAGCCTAACCCGCCGAGGCCGATAAGCAGGACGCGCGCGGCGCGCAGGCGCGCCTGTTGCTCTTCGCCCCACTCGGGCAAGAGGAGATGACGGCTGTAGCGCAGCAGCTCTTCGTCATCCACGCCAGCGCGCTCCGCTGAAACGTTCGTGCCCGGAAAGATCGGGCTGCGTCTGCACTTGCGTCCAGCCCGGTACGGCAAAGAGCGCCCGCACCGCCGCGCCTTGCCGCCAGCCGTGCTCGAGCAGCAAAGAGCCGCCCGGCAGGAGGTGCTGCGGCGCCAAGGCAGTGATATGGCGCAAGGCGGCCATACCGTCCTCGGCCGCCACCAGGGCGCCGCGCGGCTCGTGCTGCAGCGTCGCCATTTCCGGCTCGTCCTCGCCGATATACGGCGGGTTGGCGACGATGAGATCAAAGCGCTCCTGCGCCAGCGGTTGGTACCAGTCGCCGCGGAGCAAGCGCACGCGCCCCCCATGATCGGCGATGTTGGCGGCAGCGACGCCGGACGCCGCCAGACTCTGTTCGACCGCCGTCACCCGCCAGCCCTGCCGTGCCTGCGCCAGGGCGATGGCGATAGCGCCGCTGCCGGTACCAAGATCGAGCACCCGGGCGCTCTCCTTCAGGTCGAGCGCCAATGCCAGCGCCACCAGTTCCTCGGTCTCCGGGCGCGGCGCCAGAACGGCGGCGTCGATACGCAGGCGCAGCCCGCAAAAGATTTCATAACCGCACAGATAGGCCAGGGGTTCCCCCGCGACATAGCGCTGCCAGAGGGCTTGCAAATGCTCTTCCTGGGCGGCGTCGAGTTCTCTTTCAGGCGCGGTGTAGAGCGCCGTCGTCGTGCAGGCGAGCACCTCGGCGAGCAGCAGGCGCGCCGCCTGCCCGGCGGCCGGATGACTCTGGGCCTGTTGCCGCAACCACTCGCCGCTTTGCATCACTCGGCCTCGGCCAGAGCAGCGAGCTGATCGGCCTGATGCTCGCGCTGCAAAGCCGCCAACAACTCCTGCAGATCCCCGTCCATGATCTCCTGCAAGGCGTAGAGCGTCAGGTTGATGCGATGATCGGTGACCCGCCCCTGCGGAAAGTTGTAGGTGCGGATGCGCTCGGATCGGTCACCGGAGCCAACCAGATCGCGACGCAGGGACGCCGTCGCCGCCTGTTGCGCCTTTTGCTGTCCGGCGAGCAGACGCGCCGCCAGCAGACTCATGGCGCGGGCACGATTCTTATGCTGCGAGCGCTCATCCTGACATTCGACGACGATGCCGCTCGGCAGATGGGTGATGCGTATGGCCGAGTCGGTCTTGTTGACGTGCTGACCGCCGGCGCCGCTGGAACGATAGGTGTCGATGCGCAGGTCAGCCGGCTGGATGTCGACGTGGGTGATCTCCTCATCCACCGGCAAGATGGCGACAGTGCAAGCGCTGGTGTGGATGCGCCCCTGCGCCTCCGTCACCGGCACCCGTTGCACGCGGTGCGCGCCGGACTCGAATTTGAGACGACCGAAGATCCCCTGCCCCTGAATCTCGGCGATGATCTCCTTGTAGCCGCCATGTTCGCCCTCACTCGCCGACATTACCTCCATGCGCCAGCCCTGGCGTTCGGCATAGCGGCTGTACATCCGGAAGAGGTCGCCGGCGAACAGCGCCGCTTCGTCCCCGCCCGTGCCGGCGCGAACTTCGAGATAGACGGCGGCCTCATCGCGCGCATCGACCGGCACCATGGCGTCGAGCAGCGCCTGCTCGAGCGCCGGACGCCGGCGATCGATGTCGAGCATCTCCTGCTCGGCCAACGCCTTGAAATCGGGGTCGGCGCGCAGGCGTTCGGCTTCACTGCGCTCCTGTTCGAGACGCTTGTAGGCCTGCCAGGCCTGCACCAGGGTCTCGAGACCGGAACGCTCGCGCGCCAGTTTGCGAAACTGCTCGGGCCGCGCCAGCACCGCCGGATCGGCGAGCAGGGCTTCGACCTCTTCGTGTCTTTCGACCAGTTGTTCGAGCTTGTAGAGCAGAGAGTCCTTGATCAAGACGCGTCATCTCCAGCATCGAGCCCGAGGAGCTGCAGCCCTGCCTGCAAGCTGGGCTGATCGCCCGCCGCCGACCAGGTGCGCAGCACGACACTCGGTTGATGGGTGAATTTATTGGCCAGGGCGCGCGACAGGCGTTCCATGACCTGGGCCGCTTCCTGGCCGCCGGCCAGAGCGTGCAGGGCTTTTTGCAATTCCGCCTGGCGCCAGGTATCGACCTGGCCGCGCAAACGGCGCACAGCGTCGACGCCGGCTTGCTCCTGGCGCTGCAACATCAGCTCACGCGCGCGTTGCACGATGATCTGCTCGGCCTCGCCTGCGGCATCGGCGCGGGCTTTACGGTTGTCCTCGATGACATGCATCAGGTCGTCGACACTGTACAGATAGACGTGATCGATGTCCGCCACCTCCGGCTCGACGTCACGCGGCACGGCGATGTCGACCATGAGCATGGGCTGGTAGCGGCGCTTCTGCTGCGCTCGCTCAACCATGCCCTTGCCGACCAGCGGCAGGGGGCTGGCCGTCGAGGTGATGACCAGATCGACCATCCCCAGGGCTTCCGGAATGTCCTGCAAGGTGACGGCGCGACCATGAATTTCCGCCGCCAGCTCGGCAGCGCGCGCCAGGGTGCGATTGGCGACGATGATGTCACTCACCCCCTGTTCGCGCAGGTGCAGCGCCACCAGACGAATGGTCTCGCCCGCGCCGACGAGCAGGGCGCGCGTCTTTTTCAGGTCGCTGAAGATGCGGCGCGCCAAGCTGACGGCGGCATAACCGACCGAAACGGGATGGGCGCCGACCTGGGTCTGGGTCCGCACCTGCTTGGCGCAGGCGAAGACGTTCTGAAAAATGCGGTCGAGCTCGCCGCCCAGGGTTCCGGCTTGCTGCGCCTGCTGATAGGCCGACTTCATCTGCCCGAGGATCTGTGGCTCGCCGAGGATCATCGAATCGAGACCGGCGGCGACGCGCATCATGTGGCGCAGCGCCTCTTCCCCTCGCCAGGCATAGCTGACCGGGTGCAGGCGATCGGGATCGAGTTGGCGTTGTTGCGCCAGCCACTCGAGCATATGCTGCGTCTGGATTTGTCCGACGAGGTAGAACTCGGTGCGATTGCAGGTCGACAGAATGACCACCTCCTGCACCGGCAAAGTGGCGTGCGCGTGCGCAAGACCAGCGCTCAGCTGCTCCCCGTCAAAGGCGATTTTCTCGCGTAGATCGACGCTCGCCGTCTTATGATTGATACCCAAGGCCAACAACGCCATGCAGGAGTGGCTCCTTTGCAGCCCAGCAGAAGGCCAAGTTTCCTTCATTGTACAGACAAACTCAACGGACGATCTTGACCTAAGTCGACTAGGCCATGATATGCAAGCTTGCTATCATGGGGACAGATGAGAAGAGTGCTATCATGGCAAAATGGCGTTTATGCTGTGTCGCGGCGACCTTGATCGGTCTCAGCGGCTGTGTCACGAGACCTTCTGCACCACCACCCACGGTGGTCGCAGCCCCCCTGCCACCACGACCCATGCCCTCGGCGACCCTGCTCGACCTGCTGCAGGCGGAGAAGCTGATCGACGCCCATCAGGACGCCGATGCCCTGCCCATCTATGAGCGGCAGGCGCTGCAGACGCACGATCCCAACATCCTCGAACGCGCCACCAGTCTGGCCATCATCACCCACCATGACCGGCGTACGCAGACCCTGGCGCAGATCTGGCTGCAAGTCAGGCCGACCAGCCTGAAAGCGGAAAGCGCGCTGGCCGGGGCCCTGTGGCGACAGGGCCACTATGAGACAGCCGGACACGATCTGCTCGACATCCTGCACAGAGCGCCGGATACCAGCTTTGAAGACTTGGTGCTGTCGCAGCAGGGGCGCGACGATCAAGAACGCCAGCGGCTGCTGGCAACGCTCAACCAACTGATCGCGGCGCTGCCGGGCAATGCCCAGGCTCTCTACGCGCGCGCCTTCTGGTATGCGCATCGCGGGGATCTGCTGCGCGCCCAGACCGACTGTGAGCGCATCATGGCGGAAAAGCCGGATTTTCTCGCCGCCTATCTGCTCGACGCTCGTCTGCTCGAGATGCAGGGGCACCTCGTCGCCGCTGTGGCGACGCTGCAGCGCGCCGTCAAAGAGCATCCGGATGCTTACATCGCGCGCCAGTCCATCGCTGCCTTGCAGCTGCGCCTCGGCCGTCCGCTCGCGGCCGAGGAGGATTATCTGCAGTTGGCCCAGGATGTACCGGCCGATGGCGACTTCTGGCTCGCGCACGCCCTGCTCGCCTTCCAGAATCATCACGACGCGCGCGCGCACGCCTCTCTTGAGCACCTGCTCAGCCTGGGCGAACATCTCAATGACGCCCACTTCTATCTCGGCCAGCTCGATATCCAGAGCCATCGCGACGCGCAGGCGCTGCAGCATCTCGACGCCGTCGGCATCGGCCCTGACTATGTTGCAGCGCAACAAAGTGCCACCGACCTGCGCGTCAAGATGGGCCAAAGCGCGCAGGCGCTGCAGCATCTCAAGGACGCAGCCGCCGCTCATCCTGAGTTCGCCTCCGATGCAGCGGTGATGAGCAGTGACATCCTCAGCACCGAAGGACACTACGCCGAAGCGGCGCATCTTCTCGACCTGCGCCTGCGTGATGACCCGAAAAATCCCGATCTGCTCTACAGCCGCAGCATGCTGGCGGTCGAGCTCGATGACCTGCCGCTGTTCGAACGCGACATTCGCGCCGTGCTCGCGCAGAATCCGGACAATCCCATCGCCCTCAACGCACTCGGCTACACCCTCGCCGAAAAGACGAACCGTCTCGACGAAGCGCGCGGCTACATCGAACATGCCCTGCGCCTGACCCCCAATGACGCCGCCATTATCGACTCTCTCGGCTGGGTGGAGTTTCGCCAGGGGCATATGCAGCAGGCGATCGCGCACATCCAGAAGGCCTGGGACATGAGCCACGATGATGAAATCGGCGCCCATCTCGGCGAACTGCTCTGGCGCCAAGGCCATACGACCGCCGCCCGCGCCATCTGGCAGCAGTCCCTACGCAGTGCCCCTGGCAGCCGCTTCGTCCTCGACACCGAAAAAAGACTGGGGGCGACGTGAAGCGTCGCGCCGGTCACGGCCTCGTCCTCAGCGCGTTGCTGCTCGGCGCTTGTACCACCACCCCGCCACCGCTCACGACCACGGCGTTGCAGGACTGGCAGCCACGCATGGCTTGGCTACAGGGCTGCCCACACTGGCAATTGAGCGGCAAGATGGGCCTGCGCCTGCGGCAACAGGCCGGATCTCTTTATATCGACTGGCGCGACGATGGCCGGCATTGGGATCTGCAGGCGAGCGGACCGCTCGGTGAAGGCGCCGTCCACCTCTATGGCGATTCACATCACGCCATCCTCGATCGCGGCGCCGCCGGCCAGCAGGAGGCCGACTCGGCGGAAGATCTGCTCGCCCAGCAGATGCAGCTGCACGCGCCCATCTCTTCCTTGCGCCTCTGGCTTCTCGGTCGCCCAGGCCATACGCCGGCGCAGGTCCGCCTCGACGCGACCGGGCGGCTACGCGAGTTGCAGGAGCAGGGCTACGACATCCAGTATCTGCAATTCAGCGAACAAGGCGGCGCGCAACTGCCCAGCCGCATCCACATCCATGGTCCACAGCTGGAGATGTTGCTGGTCATCCACCACTGGACACTGCCGGCGAGTTGCCGGGCATGAGCTTTTCGCTGCCGGCGCCGGCGAAAATCAATCTTTTTTTGCACATCCTCGGTCGCCGCGCCGATGGCTATCATCAGCTACAGACCCTCTTCCAGTTCCTCGAGCATGCCGACACGCTCCGTTTCAGCGCCGCCGAACAGTTGTCTTTCACCTGTGATCAGCCCGCCCTCGCCGGCACCGACAATCTGGTCTGGCGCGCCGCCGAAGCCCTGCGCCGGGAGACCGGGTATGGTGGTGGCGCGCGCATCGCCTTGCACAAGGTTCTACCCTGCGGCGGCGGCCTCGGCGGCGGGTCCTCCGATGCCGCCACCACCTTGCTCGCGCTCAATGAACTCTGGCAGACCGGGCTGTCGCTCAGCGAGCTCGCCGGCATCGGCCTCACCCTCGGCGCCGACGTCCCCGTCTTTATCGCCGGTCAATCGGCCTGGGCTGAAGGCATCGGCGAACGCTTGACGCCGGTCATCGACCTCGCCGAGCCCTGGATGCTGGTGCTGATCCCCGCGACACCCGTCGCCACGGCGCTGATTTTCAATGATCCCGCATTGACACGCGACACGCCCGCCATTACATTATCGGCCTTCCTGGCCCAGGGTGGTCGTAATGACTGTGAAGACACCGTCTGTCGACACTTCCCTGCGGTGAGATCAGCTCTGTCGTGGCTGCGGCAATTTGGACAGGCTGCCATGACCGGCACCGGCGCTTGCGTTTTTCAGGCCTGTGTCGATGAGGCGACGGCACGCCGGCGCCTCGAGTCGGCGCCTTGTGCCGGCTTCGTGACGCAGGCGCGGACGCGATCGCCTCTGCACGTGGCTCTGGCGCAGCTACAGAGTGATCGACAGGTCGAGTTTAGGGGCGTCGCCAAGCGGTAAGGCAGCGGGTTTTGATCCCGCCATACGGTGGTTCGAATCCATCCGCCCCTGCCAGTTTCTTTGTCCCAGCAGGTAGCCGCAGCATGCCCAATCTCGTCGTTTGTACCGGCAATGCCAACCCCGAGCTTGCTCAGAAAGTCATCAGCCATCTGCATATCCCGCTCGCTTCGGCGCAAGTCGGCCGTTTCAGCGACGGCGAGATTCAGGTCGAAATCAATGACAACGTGCGCGGCAAGGATGTCTTCATCATCCAGTCGACGTGCAATCCGACCAATGACAATCTGATGGAACTGGTGGTCATGGCCGACGCTCTGCGGCGCGCCTCGGCCGGCCGCATCACCGCCGTCGTGCCCTACTTCGGCTATGCGCGCCAGGATCGCCGGGTGCGTTCGGCGCGCGTCCCGATCACCGCCAAGATCGTCGCCGACATGATCACCACCGTCGGCGTCGACCGCCTGCTCACCGTCGATCTGCACGCTGATCAGATCCAGGGCTTTTTCGATATTCCGGTCGACAACGTCTACGGCTCGCCGGTGCTGCTCGCCGACATCGAGCGCCAGCGCAGCGACAACCTCATGGTCGTGTCGCCCGACGTCGGTGGCGTGGTGCGCGCCCGCGCCGTCGCCAAACAGCTCGACGACGCCGATCTCGCCATCATCGACAAACGCCGACCGAAGGCCAACGACGCCCAGGTCATGCACATCATCGGCGACGTCGCCGGTCGAGATTGCGTCATCGTCGATGACATCGTCGACACCGCTGGCACCTTGTGCAAGGCCGCCAACGCGCTCAAGGAACAAGGCGCGCGCAAGGTCCTCGCCTATTGTACGCATCCGGTGCTGTCCGGCTCGGCCATCGCCAACATCGAGGCCTCGCAGCTCGACGAACTGGTCGTCACCGACACCATTCCCTTGTCGGCGCAAGCGATCGCCTGCCCGCGTATTCGCCAGCTGACCATCTCGGCCCTGCTGGCAGAGACCGTACGACGCATCAACAATGAAGAATCGATCAGCGCCATGTTTGAGCGCTTTTAGCGCAGGCGCTGCCTGAATACGGCTATGGCCGTGATGGTGGAGGACTGGTCGCAAGTCCTCCTTTTACTTTGCAAAGGAGTTAGTTCATGTCTCTAATCGCCAACCTCACCGCCAAGCTGCGGACGCACAAAGGGAAAGGTGCGAGCCGCCGCCTGCGTCGTCTGGAGTCGCAGGTGCCCGCTATCGTCTACGGTGGAGCGCAAGCCCCTGTCGCCATCTCGCTCGAACTCAAGGATCTGGTCAAGGCGCTCGAAAACGAAGCCGTCTTCTCGCAGGTGCTGAGCCTCGACATCGAGGGCAAGATCGAACCGACCATCCTCAAGGCGCTGCAGCGGCACCCCACCAAGAACACGCCCACCCACGTCGACTTCATGCGCGTCGATGCGCTCGCCAAGATGGTCATGCGCGTCCCCCTGCACTTCACCAACCAGGACAACTGCGTCGGTGTCAAGGCCAACGGTGGCGCTATCACCCACTATTGCTCGGATGTCGAAATCGCCTGCTTGCCGGCACAGCTGCCTGAATTCATCGACGTCGATATGACGCATATCGACGTCGGCACGACCTTGCATCTGTCCGACCTCAAGCTGCCGGAAGGTGTCGAAATCCCGGCCCTGGCCCTCGGACATGACCACGACCAGCCGGTCGTCAACGTCCACAAGGTCAGCGTCGGCGAATAATCGCGCGAGGACAGCAGCATGACGGGAATACGCCTGATCGTCGGCCTGGGCAACCCCGGCCCCGAGTATGCGCAGACCCGTCATAACGCTGGTGCTTGGCTGGTCGCCGATTGGGCGCGCCGCCTCGGCGTCGAGTTGCGCCAGGAAGCACGCTTTCATGGCGAGATCGCGCGCTATCAAAGCGGCGCACAGGATGTGCGCCTGCTTCTGCCGACGACCTTCATGAACCGTTCCGGACAATCCGTCCTCGCCGTCGCCGCTTTTTTCAAGATCCTGCCAGACGAGATCCTCGTCGCGCACGATGAGCTCGACCTACCCCCAGGCGTCGCCCGCCTCAAGGTCGGTGGCGGTCATGGCGGTCATAATGGTTTGCGCGACATCATCGCCGCGCTCTCCCAGCAGCAGGGTTTTGCGCGCCTGCGCATCGGCATCGGCCATCCCGGAACGGCCAGTCAGGTGAGCAACTTTGTCCTGCAGCGCCCACCGCTCGGCGAGATGCAGCGCATCGAACAAGCCATCGATAGCACGCTGGCGCTGCGTGAGCGCCTGCTGACCGGGGACTTTGCCGGTGTCATGAATCAACTCAACGGCCTCAAAATCACTCCATAGGACGCATCTCATGGGCTTCAACTGCGGTATCGTCGGTCTTCCTAACGTCGGCAAGTCAACCCTGTTCAACGCCTTGACCAAGGCCGGTATCGCGGCAGAAAATTTTCCCTTCTGCACCATCGAGCCGAACACCGGTGTCGTTCCCATGCCTGATCCGCGTCTCGATGCCCTGGCCCTGATCGTCAAGCCGGAGCGCGTCGTCCCGACCAGCATGGAGTTTGTCGACATCGCCGGTCTCGTCGCCGGCGCCTCGAAGGGTGAAGGGCTGGGCAACCAGTTTCTCGCCAACATCCGCGAGACCGACGCCATCGCTCACGTCGTGCGCTGCTTCGAAGATGACAACGTCATCCATGTCGCGCAGCAGATCCATCCGCTCAACGACATGGACACCATCAACCTCGAACTCGCCCTCGCCGACCTCGATACCTGCAGCAAGGCGCTCAATCGCGTCAGCAAACAGGCCAAAGGCGGTGACAAGGAAGCGATGGCGCTGAAGAGCGTGCTCGAACGCATCCTGCCCGCCCTCGAGGAAGGTCAGCGCGTGCGCACGCTCGGCCTGTCTGAAAGCGATCTGCAGACCCTCCGCCCGCTCTGCCTGATCACCACCAAGCCGGTGATGTACATCGCCAACGTCGATGAAAATGGTTTCGACAACAACCCGCATCTCGACGCCGTGCGCCGCTACGCGCAGCAGGAAAATGCTGTCGTGGTGCCGGTCTGCAACAAGATCGAGGCTGAAATCGCCGAACTCGAAGACGATGAGAAGAGCGACTTCCTGAGCAGCATGGGCATGGTGGAACCGGGACTGAACCGGGTGATCCGCGCTGGCTATGATTTGCTCGGCCTGCACACCTACTTCACCGCCGGGGTCAAGGAAGTACGCGCCTGGACGGTGGCGATCGGCGCTACCGCCCCCAAGGCCGCTGCGGTCATCCATACCGACTTCGAGAAAGGCTTCATCCGTGCCGAGGTCATCGCCTACGCCGACTTCATCCGCTATCAGGGCGAACAAGGCGCCAAGGACGCCGGCAAATGGCGTCTTGAAGGCAAGGACTACATCGTTCAGGATGGCGACGTCATGCACTTCCGCTTCAACGTCTGATTCGAGCCAGCCGTTTCAGGCGATTGCAGCTGCTTGCAGGTGCATCACCGACACCGACACCGATGCAAAGCCCCGTGGATACGGGGCTTTTTCATTTCAGCTCATTGCATGCAACGACACCTGATAGTGCTGCGCAAGTGAATACAGGTGTGTATACAGCTTGTCCTCTGGGCTGCTTTCATCGACCGGCTTGGGGCCACGCTTGGTATCGAACAGCGTTCCGGCATTCTCCAGAATCTCCTTCTTCCATTGGCCCGCCAGCACCGGATGCACGCTGTATTCCTGCGCGATCTCGGTCATCGTCGGTTGTGTATGTCAAGTTGTGCAAATTCCTTCCTGGTATGAGGGAGGATTTCATCAGGCGGCCTGCCTGAGGCGTTCGCGACGCTGTTCTTTCAGAAGCTCCATGTTGAGGTAACGGTTGTCCTCG
>JAJZBU010000052.1 GCA_021851865.1 Pseudomonadota bacterium
TCCGGCGACGTCATACGTCTTTTCCAATGCGGTGAAGATGTCTCCCTATCTAGCATAGATGGGTTTGCCTGGCCAGACGGTTCTCTGTTTACAGGCGTTCACACAAAGCTACCAAGATAGGACGATGTGAGGCTTTCCCGATGGGGAGACTGTTGTAACATCCGCGCCATAAGAAGAAGCCATCCATCGCAAAAAACGGACACATCGTCGGCTTTTGCCATCAGCAGGCAAGCGGCGTCGGCCTCGACAATAACAATGATGCAGCAAAAAGCAGCAGGGTCTGCTGGGGGATGAAGATCATGGATCGATCGAACGAGGATTGCCTTGTCGCTTCGGTGGACTGTCGTACGCCGGCTTTTCATTTTCTCGCGTTGACGCCCCTCGAGATGCCGGATCTGGCCTTGGCACGCCGTCTCCTGCGCCAGGACGTGGCGGTCGCCGTCGATATCGGTCGCGATGCGCAGCGCTGGCCCGATCTGTTCGCCGATCTTGCGCGTCAGCCGCACCCGCGCCTCGGCCTGCGTCTCCCCGATGGTATCGATGTCGCGCATCTGCCGGCTCTGCCCGCCGTCGCCTTCGTCATCGCCGATGTCGAGGATCGTGTCAGCGTCGAGCGTCTGTGCAGTGCGCCGCTCATCCTGCAGGTCTGTTCGCGCGCAGAGGCGGCACAGGCTCTGACGCATGGCGTCGTCGGCCTCATCAGCAAAGGTCAGGAAGGCGGTGGTCGCGTCGGCGCCGAGAGCAGCTTCATCTTGCTGCAAGGCGTGCTCGAACTCGTCGGCGAGCGTTGTCCGGTATGGATGCAAGGCGGTGTTGGTCTGTACAGCGCCGCGGCGGCCTTGGCAGCAGGGGCTTGGGGGGTGGTGCTCGACACCTTGCTGGTGGGCTTGCCGGAGTCTTCCCTGCCGGCCGCCAGCAAGGCGCAGATTCTCGCCATGGATGGCAGTGAAGCGCGCGAAATCGCCGGTTATCAGGTCTGCCTGCCGGCAGCACAGGGGCGCCGGATGCCGAGCTATGACGATCCTGCCGCTCTGCGTCAGGCCTTGTCGCAGGGGCAGGTATGGGCGCTCGGTCAGGACGCCGCCCTGGTCGCAGGGGCGCAGGCGCAGGGGGCTTCTTGTGAAAGTCTGCTGCGTGTGTTGCGCAGCCAGGTGCATGGCCAATGGCGGCAGGCGCAGGCCCTGCAGAGTTTTCAGGAAGGGGCGGCGTGGGCGCAGGCGCACGCTGTCCGCTATCCCATCGCGCAAGGACCGATGACGCGGGTGAGCGACAATGCCGCTTTTTGTGCCGCCGTCGCCGACGCCGGTGCCCTGCCTTTCCTCGCCCTGTCGCTGCTGCGTCCGGAGACTTGCGAGCGCCTGCTGCAGGAGACCGCGCAGGCTCTCGGTGAGCGCCCCTGGGGGGTCGGTGTGCTCGGTTTTGCCGCCCCCGAGGTGCTCGAGCCGCAGCTCGCCCTACTCGAACGCTACCGCCCGAGCGCCGTGCTCATCGCCGGCGGTCGGCCGGCACAGGCGGCGCCTTTTCTGGCGCGCGGCATCGCCGCTTATCTGCATGTGCCCTCGCCGGGTCTGCTCGATCTCTTTCTTAAGGACGGCGCTCGCCATTTCGTCTTCGAAGGTCGCGAGTGCGGCGGTCACGTCGGACCGCGCTACAGCCTGGTGCTGTGGCAGCAGGTCATCGCACGTCTGCTACAGGTGGAGGATGCGCACACCCTGCATCTGCTCTTCGCCGGCGGTCTGCACGATGAGCGTTCGGCGAGCATGCTCGCCGTCATGGTCGCCCCCCTGGCGGCGCGTGGCGCCCGTATCGGCATGCTGCTCGGTTCGGCCTACATCGCCACCGTCGAGGCGGTGAGCAGCGGCGCCATCCTGGAAGAATTTCAGGCGCAGGCTCTGGCCGGAGAAGAGACGGTGCTGGTCGAGACGGCGCCGGGTCATGCCATCCGCTGTCTGCCCTCACCTTTCGTCGAGCACTTCGATGCGCTCAAGCAGCGCCGCCTGCAGGAGGGCGCTGACTCGGCGCAGCTGTGGCAGGAGCTCGAAGCCCTGACCGTCGGCCGTCTGCGCCTGGCCAGCAAGGGGCAGGAGCGGCAAGGCGCGACCCTGTGTACGGTGCCGCTGGCGCGGCAACGTGCCGAAGGCATGTATATGCTCGGACAGCTCATCGCGCTGCGCCGTCAACCGACCACCCTGGCCGCCCTGCACCATGCGGTGAGCACCGCCGCCATGCAGCGTCTGGCGCAACAGCCGCTGCGCCTGCCACGTCCGTCGGCGCAGGGCGAGGCGATCGCCATCGTCGGCATGGCCTGCATCTATCCCGGTTCTCCCGATCTCGAGACTTACTGGGCGCATATCCTGCAGGGCGACGATCTGGTCGGCGAGGTGCCGGCGCAGCGCTGGAACAGCGAGCTCTACTATAGTGCCGAGGCCGGCGCCGGGCAGACGCCGAGCCGCTCGGGTGGCTTTATCGCGGCGACGCCCTTCGATCCTTTGAGCTTCGGCATTCCGCCGCAGTCCCTGGCCGCCATCGAGCCGGTGCAGTTGCTCGCCTTGCAGGTTGCGGCGCGCGCCCTGGCCGATGCCGGGTATGGCGAGCGTTATTTTAATCGCGAGAAGACCGCCGTCATCCTCGGCGCCGAGGCCGGCATGGAGCTGTCCTGCCAGTACAACTTCCGCCATCTCTATCCGCAATACCTCGGCGCCATCCCGGCCGAGCTCGACGCCGCCCTGCCGCGTCTGAGCGAAGACTCCTTTCCCGGCGTGCTCGCCAACGTCATCGCCGGTCGCATCGCCAACCGTCTCGGTCTCGCCGGTGCCAACTATGCCGTCGACGCTGCCTGTGCCAGTTCCCTGAGCGCCGTCGAGCTGGCGATCAAGGAGCTGCGCTGCGGCAGCAGCGACATGGTGCTGGCCGGTGGCGCCGATTGCCACAACGGCATCGTCGACTACCTGATGTTCGCCTCCGTCGGTGCCCTGTCGCGGCAGGGGCGCTGCCGTTCCTTCGATGCCAGCGCCGATGGTATCGCCCTCGGTGAGGGCGTCGGTATGGTGGTGCTCAAGCGTCTCAGCGACGCCGAGGCCGATGGTGATCGCATCTATGCCGTGCTCGAGGGCGTGGCGGCGTCGAGCGACGGCAAGGGTCTCGGCTTGACCGCGCCGCGCAAGGAAGGGCAGCGTCTGGCCCTGCAGCGCGCCTATGAGCAGGCTGGCCGTCTGCCCTGTGACGTCGGTCTGGTCGAAGCGCACGGCACCGGGACAGTGGTCGGTGACCGCACCGAGCTGCTCACCTTGCGCGAGGTCTACAATGCCGGTGGCGCCCTGCCGGCGCAGAGTGTCTTGGGTTCGGTGAAGAGCCAGATCGGCCACAGCAAGTGCGCCGCCGGTGTCGCCGGCCTGATCAAGGTGGCCAAGGCCCTGCATCATCGGGTGCTACCGCCGACCCTGCACATCCGCACCCCCAATCCCGGCCACAGCCCGGACAGCCCTTTCGTCTTTCTCGCCAAGGCACGCCCGTGGATCGGGGTGCCGCGCGCCGCCGCCGTCAGCGCCTTCGGTTTTGGTGGCGCCAATGTGCACGCCGTCGTCGCCGCTTATGATGACGGTGTCCGTCGCCCGGGGGCCGAGGTCTGGCCCGCTGAACTGTTCATCGTGCGTGCCGCCGATCGCGCCCAGGCGCTCGCCCAGTTGCAGCGTCTGGAGAGTTTTGTCGCCGCCAGCGACGCTCCTCTGCGCCTCGCCGATCTCGCCTTCACCCTGGCGCAGGAAGGCGAGGGCGCCATCCAGTGCGCCTTCGTCGCCGGCGATGGCGACGAGCTGTTGCGGCTGCTGCGCGCGGCGGCGACGAGCGCTCAGATCCATTGGCGGACGGCGGACGTCGAAGAGCGCCTCGCCCTGCTCTTTCCTGGACAGGGCAGCCAGTACCCGGGCATGTTGCGCGAGCTCTTCGTCTACGCGCCGCAATGGCTGCAGGAAGCATCGGCCTCATGGTGGCGGCAGATCTGGCCGCACGACGTCTATGATGAAACGGCGCGTCAGGCCCAGGAGCAGGCGCTCACCGCGACGCAGTGCGCACAACCGGCGCTGGCCCTGGTCGAGATGGCGCTCTGGTCGTGGCTGGACAGCCTCGGCGTACAGGCCGACATGGCCGCTGGCCACAGCTTCGGTGAGCTGGTGGCGCTCGCCGCTGCCGGCGTCATCGACACCGCCGCTCTCCTGCGTCTGGCCCAGGCACGCGCGCGCGCCATGCTCGACGCCGTCGGCAGCGAGCCCGGTGGCATGGCCGCCGTTGCCCTCGATGCGGCCAGCCTGCGCGTGCTGCTGCAGGCGCATCCGGGCATCACCCTGGCCAATCAGAACGCGCCGCAGCAGACGGTGATCGCCGGCGCGCGCGCCGATCTCGCCGCCGCCTGCGCCCATCTGCAAGCCGAGAAAATCGCCTGGCGCTCGCTGCCGACCGCCTGTGCCTTTCACACGCCCTTGCTGGCGGCGGCACCGCA
The DNA here is from genome assembly GCA_021851865.1 of Pseudomonadota bacterium. Lineage (GTDB taxonomy): Bacteria > Pseudomonadota > Gammaproteobacteria > Pseudomonadales > Moraxellaceae > JAJZHK01. The sequence continues at coordinate 4,496 of JAJZBU010000052.1, forward strand.
TCTTTTTGCCACGG
>JAJZBU010000006.1 GCA_021851865.1 Pseudomonadota bacterium
ACATTGCTGGCACCACAGACCACCTGCCGCGACCGGCCATCACCGATATCGACCTCGGTGATGCGCAAACGATCGGCCTTGGGATGCGCTTGCACAGCGGTGACCTGGGCCACGACAACGCCTGAAAAACCACCCGCCAAGGAACGATAAGCGTCGACCTCGAGGCCTGCCATGGTGAGTTCATGACACAGGCGCGCGCCATCCCAGTCGATCTCCACCCATTCACGCAACCACCGCTCACTGAGCTGCATGCCCTACTCCCTCGATTCGATCGTCAGGAAAACTGACGCAAAAAACGCACATCATTTTCAAAGAACTGACGCAAGTCCTGCACGCCGTAGCGCAGCATCGCCAAACGTTCGACGCCCATGCCGAAGGCGAGGCCGGTATAGCATTCGCTGTCGACGCCGCCATGCGCCAGGACTTTCGGGTGCACCATGCCACACCCGCCCACCTCCAGCCAGCCGGTCTGTTTGCAGACACGGCAGCCCTGACCGTGGCAATGAACGCACTGCACATCGATCTCGGCGGAAGGCTCGGTGAAGGGAAAGTAGGAAGGACGCAGACGAACCTGGACATCCTGTTCAAAGAAAGCGATGAGAAAATCGGCCAACAGACCTTTGAGATGGGCGAAACTGACGCCCTCATCGACCCACAGGCCTTCGACCTGATGAAACATCGGGCTATGCGTCATGTCCGAGTCACAGCGATAGACGCGTCCCGGACAAATGATGCGAAAAGGCGGCCGCCCGGCCTGCATGGTGCGTATCTGCACCGGCGAGGTATGCGTCCGCAACAGGGTGTGTGCATCGAAGTAGAAGGTGTCATGCATCGCCCGCGCCGGATGATGGGCGGGGATGTTCAGGGCTTCGAAATTGTGGAAGTCGTCTTCGACCTCCGGCCCCGCGGCGACGGCAAATCCCGCCGCCACAAAAAAACGTCGGATGCGATCGAGGACACGACTCACCGGGTGAGCACCACCGAGTCCTTCACGCCGCCCCGGCAGGGTGACGTCGACCGCCTCCGCCGCCCAGCGCGCCGTTCGCTCTTGCGCCTGCAGAGCCGCGCTGCGCTCATCCCAAGCCTGCTGAGCACGCTCGCGCGCCTGATGAATCAGGGCGCCACGCGCCGGCCGCTCGGCGCTGGAGAGTTGGCCGAGACCTTTCATGAATTCGCCAAGGCGGCTCTTTTTGCCAAAAAAAACGACCCGCACCTGTTCCAGTGCCGTCGTATCCGGCGCCGCGACGATGGCCGCCAGGGCTTCTTCAAGCCATGCATCGAGATCTTTCATCTTCCCTCCGTGCATGAATGAAAAAGGGAAGAAGCTGGCCTCTTCCCTCTTGTCGAGCCGCAGCGCCCAGGCAGGGAGGGAATCCCCCCCCCTGCGGGGCGGATTACGCCGCCAGAGCGCCCTTGGCCTTGTCCGCCAAAGCGGTGAAAGCCAGTGCGTCATGGACGGCGATATCAGCGAGTACGCGCCGATCGACTTCGATCTGCGACTTCTTCAGGCCGTGGATGAGACGGCTGTAAGACAGGCCGTTCAGGCGCGCGGCGGCGTTGATACGCGCGATCCACAGGGCACGGAACTGACGCTTCCGCTGACGACGGTCACGATAGGCGTATTGACCCGCCTTGATCACGGCCTGGAAGGCGACGCGATAGACTCGTGAGCGCGCGCCGTAATAACCCTTGGCGCGATCGAGGACTTTCTTGTGACGACGGTGTGCGGTGACACCACGCTTGACTCTTGGCATGATTCAGTCTCCTCAGGCGTAGGGAATCAGACGTGAGACTTCACGCACGTCGCACTCGGCGACCATGGTGCGCGGGCGCAGCTGACGGATGCGCTTGGGAGACTTCTTGGTCAGAATATGACGCTTGAACGCCTGCTTGCGCTTGAAGCCGTTGGCGGTCTTCTTAAAGCGCTTGGCGGCGCCGCGACAGGTCTTGATCTTTGACATGTGCAGACACTCTCTACTTCGTTGATGGAACCCTTGCAACTGTCGCCGTCACCGGCCGTCTGGGGGTAGAAACGGGACGCTGACGTCCTATTTCTTTTTCTTGGGGGCGATGACCATGACCATCATCTTGCCCTCCAATTTGGGATGCTGTTCAACCACCCCAAATTCGCTCAGGTCGCCTTCGATGCGTTGCAGCATCTTCAGGCCCAAATCCTGATGAGCCATTTCCCGGCCACGGAAACGCAAAGTCACCTTGGCCTTGTCACCTTCTTCGAGAAAGCGCGACAGCGCCTTCAATTTGACGTGATAATCCGCTTCTTCCGTTCCCGGGCGCAGCTTGATCTCCTTGATCTGCACCTGGTGCTGCTTTTTCTTGGCTTCTTTCTGCTTCTGTTTCTGCTCGAAGCGAAACTTGCCGTAGTCCATGATGCGACAGACCGGAGGCTCGGCATCACCGACGATCTCGACGAGATCGAGACCCGCTTCCTCGGCAGCGGTCAAGGCCTCACGCAGGGACACCACACCCACCTGCTTGCCGTCGACAGCGACCAGACGTACCTCTCGGGCACGGATATCGGCATTGATCGCCGGACGCTTCTCTTTGGTTTGCTGTTTTTCCAACTTGCTCTCAGTCACTCCGCCCTCACCTACCTCTGCTCGCCGCTTCTGCGACCATACGTTGCATCAGGGCATCGAGACTCATCTGTCCGAGATCCTCCCCTTCGCGCGTACGCACGCTTACCAGCCCTTGTTCCAACTCTTTATCCCCAAGTATCAACAGATAGGGGACCCGCTGTAGAGTAAACTCGCGAATCTTAAGGCCTATCTTCTCATTTCTCAAGTCCAAATCGACACGCCATCCGGCCTCGAGGCATTTTTTCTGTACTTGACGCGCATAATCGGCCTGGCGATCGGTGATATTCATCACCCCCACCTGCACCGGCGCCAGCCAAAGCGGGAACCATCCGGCATAGTGCTCGATCAAAATACCGATGAAACGCTCGAAGGACCCAAGAACGGCGCGATGCAACATCACCGGGGTCTGGCGCTCGCCACGCTCATTGACATACTCCGCCGACAGCCGCTGCGGCAAGTTAAAGTCGAGCTGTATGGTGCCGCACTGCCACAGGCGTCCGAGGCAGTCACGCAGGGTGAACTCGATCTTCGGCCCATAAAAGGCCCCTTCACCGGGCTGCAGCTCAAAACTGACGTCGTGCTCGCGCAAGGCAGCATCGAGCGCTTGTTCGGCCTTGTCCCAGAGGGCATCGCTGCCGACGCGGCTTTCCGGGCGCGTCGACAATTTGTAGAGGATGTCGGTAAAACCGAAGTCGGCATAGACGGCGCGCAGCAGCTCGATGAAGGCGCTGGTCTCGGACCGCATCTGTTCTTCCGTGCAGAAAATGTGCGCGTCATCCTGGGTGAAGCCACGCACGCGCATGATGCCGTGCAGCGCCCCCGAGGGCTCGTAGCGATGACAGGAACCGAACTCCGCGAGACGCATCGGCAAATCCCGATAGGAGCGCAGGCCCTGGTTGAAAACCTGGATATGGCAGGGGCAATTCATCGGCTTAACGACGAAATCACGCACCGCCGATTCCTGCTCGGAGCCTTCATCGACCGAAGTCACGAACATCGCCTGACGATAGTGCTGCCAATGCCCGGAACGCTCCCACAGGCTGCGATCGACGATCTGCGGCGTGCGGATTTCCTGGTAACCGAGGTGATCGAGCTTGTCGCGCATGTACTGCTCGATGATCTTCCACAAGGTCCAGCCCTTGGGATGCCAGAAGACGGCCCCAGGTGCCTCCTCCTGCAGATGGAAAAGCTCGAGTTGCCGACCGATCTTGCGATGGTCACGCTTCTGCGCTTCCTCGATGCGTTGCAGATAGGCGGCGAGTTCCTTGGCATTCGCCCAGCAGGTGCCATAGATGCGCTGCAGCTGCTCGCGGCTCTGGTCACCGCGCCAGAAAGCGCCGGCCACCTTGGTCAACTTGAAAGCTTTCAGATGCCCCGTCGAAGGGATGTGCGGACCGCGACACAGATCCTCAAAATCGCCCTGTCGGTAGAGGGAAACCTCCTGATCAGCGGGAATGTCGGCGATGATCTCGGCCTTGTAGCGTTCGCCACAGGCCAGAAAGTGCGCCACCGCCTGATCACGCGGCAAGACCCGACGCTGCACCGGGGTATCGGCGGCGGCGAGCTCACGCATGCGCGCTTCGATGCGCTGCAGATCATCCGGCGTAAAAGGCCGTTCATAAGCAAAGTCGTAGTAGAAGCCATCCTCGACGACCGGCCCGATGGTGACCTGGGCGGTCGGGTACAATTGCTTGACCGCCATGGCCAGCAGGTGCGCACAGGAATGACGCAGAACAGCGAGCGCCGCCGGGTCCTTGTCGGTGACGATGCTGACCGTTGCGTCATGATCGATGACGAAGGACAGATCGACCTCGCGACCGTCGACGCGGCCGATCAGGGCAGCCTTGGCGAGGCCCGTACCTATGCTGCGCGCCAGATCGAGCACGCTGAGCGGCTCCGCAAAGTGGCGCTGACTTCCATCGGGGAGGCTTATGACTGGCATCATCCGTCCTGGTTTACACCCTTATCGAGCCGAACATCATACCGTATTCAGAAAAAACTGCACCCGTCCTAAAACTTGAAGGTGTAAAACATGTCGATGGCGTTCTGAAAGGCCGACGCCGCTTGCAGATAGAAATGCTGATTGATGCGATAACGCAGGGTTAGACTGTTGACCGGGGTAAAAACACCGACGCCATAGCTCAGGTAGAGATTCGGCGAAACGTAGCCACCGAGGGCCATCTGCGTCTCCGTGCCGGCGCCTTCCGTGGTCAGCGCCAGATCGCGCACCCCTATCGTCGCGCCGACCGTGTCCGCCACCTTTTGCCCACCGAAGGCACCGATCTGCAACGCAGCGATCTTGCTGTCGGGGACGGGCGCACCGAGGCCGGGAATGCCTCCCGGTGGGATATTGGTGTTGTTGTTGACGCCAAAGAGTGCCTGCTGCCGCTCCGGCGCGTGGCCAAAGATCAGATAGCTGGAGATTTCATCGGGCGAAAGACCGTTGTCGGAGATGAGCGTCGACTGCAGTTGATTCGACCACCCCTGCACCTTGACACCGACCGTGATGTCCGGATCAAACTCCTTGATCGCTTCGACGTCGACCTGGGCCATCGTGGGCGGGCCAACGAACAGCAAGCGCCCTTTACGTATGCGCAGATTTTGCCCGTAGGCACGAAAGGAGGACTCCGGATCGAGATCGATCTCGCCCCGCGCCGTGCGTATGCCCTGCTCGTCCTGAGTGAGATCGACGTGGCCATGCAGACGCCCATCGGCGCCAAAGCCCTTGAAGTTGACGCTGTTGCCGAGCTGCAGTTGCACATCGTAGACGAGGTGCCAGGGCTGCCCGGACACGGACACCGTCTCGCCGCGCCGAATGACGTCAGGAGAAGCCTCCAGCGAGCCATGCGCTTGGTCGAGAATCTGGATGTCCGCCGCCAAGACCTGCACCGTTCCTTTCAGTTCCAACTGGCGCGGATGCAGATGAAAATCGATCTGCGGTGACAGACGCGAATGCAACAAAGGCGGATGGATGAGCTGCAGGTCCTGCCCGCTCAGCTGACCGCGCAACGACCAGTCCTGGCCCTGCCAGTGCGCGCGCCCTTGGATCTGCCCCTGACCCCGGCCACTTTGAAAGTGCGCGCTGAAATCAGCGTGGTCATGATCAAAACGCGCCTCGCCCTGCATGTTTTGCAGATTGAACAGGGCATGCCGATCCTGCAGATGTCCCTGCTGCCAGTGCGCTTCACCGGTGAAGATCGGGTGCAAGACGTCACCCGCCAGCGCCGTGGAAGCGTCGAGAATGCCGCCGATATCGCGCACACGCGGCAAGAAGGGCTGGAGCAGACGCAGATCGAGATGGTCGATGCTGAGATGACCGTCGATGGCATGCGGCGCCGACGGCAGGACGTGGGCGACCAGTTGCATCTGACCGAGCAGGTGCGAGACCAAATCGGCGTGCACATCGACACCGTCCGGCAGCATGGCCAAAGCCATATGCGCCTGTTGATAGGGTAGCCGTAGATCACCGCCATGATCGCGGTGCAAGGCCAGCTCACCTCCGGAGCTGCCCAGCTCGGCCTGCACGCGTAGTGGATGCGCATCCTGCCAACGCGCGTCACCGCTGCCTTGCAGCAGCCCGCGCCAGAGCACCCCCGCCGGCATCCAGCCCTGTAGCGATTGCGCCGGCAGGTCGCTCAGACGCCAGCTCAATTCGCCTTGCCGACCGATGCGCGCCGAATGCAAAAGACAGAGCGACGCTTGATCCTGCACCCAGCAATGCGGCGCGATGTCGAGGTGCGCCTGCTCATAACTCCAGGCGAAAGGCTCACGCAAGGACCAGTTCATGCCGTGGTCCTGGATCTTTCCCGCCAGCATCTGCCCCTGCCAGCCCTGTGGCGTCGCCTGCAGCTGTGTCTGCCCTTGCCAGAGCAGAGAGCCGATCTGGGCGACGTTGTGCACGTCGGCCTGACGCCAGGAACCGTCGGCACGGCTCTCCAAGCGATCGATCCGCCAGCCATGCCAGCGCAGTTGTTGCACCGTCAGATGCGCCTGCCCGGCGTCGCCGGCGGCGACCTGCCATAACGCCGTATCCCAGGTCAGCGCCGGGCGTTCGAGATGTTCGACGCTGATGCGACCATAACCACCCCAGGCGTCAGCTGAGCGCAGATGCCAGTCCAGGTGCAAAGCCCCGCGCTGTACCCATCCCAGCAGCGACAGATCCGGCGCATCGACTTGTACATGGCCGTGCAGCTGGCGATCGAAGATTACGTCGACTCGCCCCTGATTGCTTCCCCACAGGACCTGCAAGCCTTGCAGCGCTCCCCGCCAGGACGCGCCACGCTGCCCTTGCAGATGCGTGGCGCTGGCGATGATGGGCTGCCCACGCAACACGCCATCGAGGTGCAGCTGATCGGCGGAAAGATCCGCCTGCGCATGCCGCCAGTAGCCTTGCACCTGCGCTTGTAAACGCATGGCGCCACTCATCCCGGCGAACCAGTCCTGTGCCGTCAGATTCTCACCAGAGAGCTCGCCCTGCCAGCTTGGACCCTGTCGCCAAGTGGCGCGCCCGACAAAATTCAGACGCCCAAAGTCGCCTTGAACTTGCGCCTGCTGCAACTCCAGATGGGGCCCGTTCCCCCATCCCGACGCTTGCAGATGCGCCTGTGGCCATGCCGCCATGGCGACATCGGTGCGCAAGCGCCAGTCGTGTCGCTGCCAGGGACCGCGCCAGACTCCTTGCACATGGCGCAGGGTCAAGCGCCGCCCGGCCCAAAGCCGCTGCAGCTTTTGAATCTGCAATTGCATCTGCAAAGGCAGATCCTGACGCGCCAGGGCCCCCGCTTGGGCCGCTTGCAGATGCCATATCTCGCCACCGCCGGCATCGCCATCGACCTGCCAGGACGAAGCTTGCGGGGTTGACAGGCCCTGCGTGCGCCAACGTCCCTGCAAGCGCGGCAGCAACCACTGCAGCGCTGGCCAGCGTTGGCTGAGGTGGACGTTCTGTGCCTGTAGATCGAGCTGCCAGTGCAGGTAGGCGGGAGCAAAAGCGATATCGCCACGGGCTTGCGCGCGTCCTGCCAGCCCCGCATAGTCGAGCTGATCGAAGGCGAGATGATGCCGATCGCCGTGCGCCTGACCCTGCCAGCGACCGGGCCACAGATAGCGTCCCTGCGCCAGCAGATCGAAGGCCATGCGATAGCCTTGCGTCGTTCCAGCGAGGCTGATGTGAGCCTGCGCCGAAGACAGCTGCTGGCGCGGCCACCACGGCCAGGGCAGATGCCGCCAGGACAACTGCAAACGATAAGGCAGACCCGGCAAAGTCGTACTCACCTGGGCACGCGCCTGGCGCACTGCGTCGCCGGCACCACTCCAACCGTGCACCTGCAGATCCGCCACGCTCTTGGTCAACTCCAAAGTCCATGGTGTCATGCCATGCCCGGACAACCACGATCCTGAGCAGCGGGCAAAGGCCTGAAGCGGATAGTCCCCGCGCAGCTGCAGACGGCCGGAGAGATCGAGATGCCAACCTGGATAGTTCAGGGTCAACTGCCGTACGCGCAGATCATGCCCTCCCCAACGCAGGTGCTTGGCGTGCAAGTCATAAGCAGTATAAAAATGATCGACCTTGTGCAAGGTCAAGCGCCCGATGTGCAGTTGATCGACGGTCAGCTCGATCGGTGTCCATAAGGTCTTCAACAGCGTTTTGTGTGGCGGTCGCCAGGGCAGATCGAGCTCGGCGCGGGCGATGGCCAAGCGCTGAATGGGCAGACGCGCGCGTAGCAGGCGCGAAAAGTCGCTTTCGACGGTGACGTCTTCCAGGGCGAGATGAAAGTTCTGGCTTTGCCAGTCAAAGCGCTGTAAGCGCAAATATCCATCGATACTGCCCGAGCGCCAGACGACGAGAAAATGGTGGCGCCAGGGCAAGATCTGCTCAAGAAAAAAGCGACTGCCTCCCGGTGTCACCAACATGAGCATGAGCGGCGTCAGCAGCGCCGCCAGAAACAGGCCGACGAGCAAGAAAAGTCGCCACAATGACGTCCACAGATGCCGGATCACAGCGGCGGCCCCATATAGAAGTGCATGCGCACCGGATGATTGGGATCATCGAGACCAAAACCGAGATCGACGCTCAAAGGCCCCACCGGAGAGTGCCAGGAGACGCCGAAACCTGCCGATTTATAAGTCGCGCCGTGCAGGCTGTCGTAAGCGTTGCCGGCGTCCATAAAGATATGCGGGCGCCAGCGTGGACGCCATTGAAATCCGTACTGGATGCTGCCGACCAGAAGATAATGGCCGCCGAGCACATTGCCGTGACTGTCGGTCGGCCCCAGAGCATTGAAGCCGTAGCCGCGAATGCTTTGGTCACCACCGGCGAAAAAGCGCAGGGTCGGCGGAATATTCTCCCAGTTGCTGGCAGCAATGGCACCGCTATCGAGACGAAAGAGCCATTGATGCACATCGGCAAAAGTACGTAAGAGCCGCCAACTGGCGTGCACGTCGACGACATTGGCGTCTGATCCGAGGGCCGTATTCGCCGCCTGCAGAAGATAGACCTGCTGATCTCCCCAGCTCGGATCGACGCCGCCACGACTGCGCGTACGCGTCCAGGTGATGCCGGGCAAGAGCAGATTCGACCGCCCCGTACTGCCATCGGCCTGGGAGAAATCATCACGCGTCCAATGCAGGTACAGGGTGTCGCGCCACTGCGACGCCGTCACCACGACATACTGCGGCCCCAGTATCGTGCTATCGGTGATCGTATTGATGATCTTGTAACGCTGAAAACCGTACAGCCACTGCAGGGTGTCGTCATGGATCTGCGACAAAGGAACGCTGTAGGTCGCCTGAATGCTGCTCTGGATGGGAGAGAACTGGGTCTGCACGTCGATGCTGTGGCCGGCTTCGGTGAGCAGCGGGCGGCTCCAGTTGAAGATCAGACGCGGCCCGATGTCGGTCGCATAACCGATACCTGCCGCCACGGTATTGCGCTGCCCTGCCGACAATAGAACGCGCACGGGAATGACACCGTCGACGGCCTGGGTGTGCTCGGCCTGCACCTCGACATGGGTGAAGTAGTGGCTATCGAGCAGATTCTGATTCAGCCGCATGAGCAAGGAAGCGTCGTAAGGGGTGCCGGCGCTGAAGGGCACCAGGGTGCGCAAGAGTTTTTCGGCGACCGGTGCCTGCACAAAACTCACCGCCCCGAGGCGGTAGCGGCGCCCTGACGCGTAGATCAGCACGACCACCGCCTGATGCTTGTCCGTGTCGATGAACAGCTGATGTTGCGCCCAATGCCCGTCAAAGTAACCACGCTGGCTGGCCAGCGACTCGACTTGGTGCTTGAAGTCTTCATAGCTCGTCTGATCGAGGCGCCCGCCGACGTGCAGGGGCATCGATTTGAGCAGATCCTGCATAGCCGCATCCTGGCGGGCGTCACCGGTCAGCCCAATTTGAATCTGGCTGATCAGCGTCGCTGCACCAACATCGCCCTGGATACGGCAAACGTCACGCGCCAGCGTGACCGTGAGATGCGCTTGCGCGTAACCGAGAACATCCAGCCCCTTGCGCGCCAGATCGGCGATTTGCTGGTCCTGACCCATCTCGGGCGCCTGCCCCTTGGCCGGTACATAAGCCTGCAAACTGGCGAGCAATTTCGTGCCATCGGCAGCATCGAGACCGGACAGTTGCAGATCGCAAGGCCAGGCTGACGGCGTCACGAGCGCGATCCACAGCAGCGCATAGCGACAGCCAGATGCACGAAATGTCAGCCTGGACCCCCTCTCCACACACACCCTTCCTCACCTGCGATGCCCAACAGCGCCGGCCAGTGTCGGATGATGCCTGCAAAAGGTGCGACGAATCAATCATCCCCTGCACGCAGCGCCTCATCCTGACGACGGCGTAGGCGAAATTCACCAGGCGTCACGCCTTGCTGGGCCTTGAAGTGACGAATGAAGGAACGACTTTCAGAAAAACCCAGTCGCCGGCCGATATCCTCGATGCTCCAATCCTCTTCGGTGAGGTATTTGAGCGCCAGCTCATGACGCAAGGCGTCGAGTATCTTCTGATAGGATGCACCTTCTTCACTCAGCTTGCGATGCAAAGTACGCACATTGATACCCAGCTGCTGGGCGATGAACTCCTTGCGCGGCGCCTGATCGGCGATCATCGCCCGCAGCAGGTTTCTGACCTGATCGCTGAGTCGATAGTCATCCTTGATGTTTCTGAGCATCTGCTGCGCGTGACTCTCCAGGGTTTCACGCAAAAGGCTGTCGGGTTGCCGCAGACGCAGATGGTACATGGCCGGGGACAGCAATAATCCCGAATGCGGCGCTCCAAACTGCAAAGGGCAGCGAAAGATCTGTTGATAATGGCGCAACAAGGAACGATCCTCCGGCGCCGCATGCTCGAAGCGCACAGCTAGGGGAGATCGATCCGGCTCATCCGCGATCCAGCGCGTATAAGACACCCAGGAAGCGAGGACGTTCTCGACGATATGGCGACGCGTGCGCGCATCCTGAAAACGGCAGTTCCAGCTCACCAGCACCCCCCCGGGTTCCGGCTCGACACGCGACGTTCCCATATCGCCGACCAGTCTTTCGTATTGCATCATGCGGGCGACGACTTCGGACAACGTGCTCGATGTCATCGCGATATAGCCCATGATGCTATAGGAACCGGGCTGGATGAATTGCGCCGTGTACAAGCCATAGAGTGGGTTGGCACAACGCGGCAGGACGTAGTCGAGCAAACGCTGCAAGGTCTCGCCAGGCAGACGGCCATTGTTGTCCACCAGCATATCGGCAGAAACGCCGCATTCGCGCAACAGTCGCTCACGCGCCAGACCGCAGGACTCGGCGCTGCGCAGATACTGCAGCAAGGCGGGCACCGAGATATAACCCAGGCCCATCCATTCATCGCCGCTCATAGGCATCCCGCACGCATCGCATCGAACAAAATACCTCGCTCGTGAGGTCTCAATATTGCGTATTGCAAATAGGCAACAACTGTCTAAGATAGACGAGACTTTAACAAAGAGCATCGTCATGACAAAAATAAAGATAGGACTGATGGCCGCTATGAGCCTTGTTCTCGGCGCCTGTGGCAACCAGACACCGACCTCTTATCCGGGCAGCGGCACCTCCAACACCTTGCTTGGTGGCTCGATCACCAGCACTGGCAGCTTCACGACCGGCGATCTGCAGGGCAGCAACTGGCTGGCCACCTATCCTAGCGACCAACAGACCTTGATCGGCACACCGACCTGCGGCGTCCAGATGCTGCGCATGGAATACGCCACCGTCGGTGGCGTCGGTGAGCAGACCACCGCCAGTGGCGTGGTCATGCTGCCGACCGGCTCAGCCGCCGCCTGCCAGGGCGGCCGCCCGGTTCTGCTCTACACCCACGGTACGGCAGTGACACGCTCTTTTGACCTGAGCGTCACCAACGACCCGACCAATGCCGCTTACAGCACCATGCAACGTCTGGCGCTCATCTACGCCGCTCAAGGCTATATCGTCATCGCGCCCAACTATGCCGGCTACAATACCTCGACCCTGCCCTACCATCCCTACCTGAACAAGATCCAGCAGGCACAGGACAGCATCGACGCCCTCGTCGCTGGCCGCCAGGTCATCGCGCAACAGGGCGCCGGCTCGCCGACCGACAACGGCAAGCTCTTCGTCGCTGGTTATTCGCAAGGCGGCTATGTCGCCATGGCGACCCTGCAGCGTCTGCAGCAGATGGGCGCCCACGTCAGCGCCGGCGGCCCGATGTCCGGCCCTTATGCCCTCGAAGCCTTCGGCGATCAAATCTTCTCCGGCCACGTCGGTGTCGGCACCACCGTCTTCTCGTCGATGATGCTGAGTTCTTTTGAACACCTTCCGACCGGCTCGCTCACCGGTGCCAGCATCCTCAACCCGAGCTTCATCGATGCTGATCAGCTCTTCCCCGGACAATACACCTACAGCAATCTGCCCCCAAGCTCGATGCTGCCGACGACCGCCTTGTTCCAGGCGAGCCCGACCGGCTATGCCAACCTCGATGCCATGGCTCCCGGCCCCTTCATCTATGGTTTGGGCTTCGATCCGACCAACTACCTGATCCAGACCAGCTATCGTGAGAACTATGTCAATGACATGAGCGCACATCCCGATGGCGCTGTACCAACCTTGACCAGCAATCCGGTGGTCGCCAGCGTCAGCAGCAACCCCCTGCGCGCGGTATTGCGCAACTTCGATCTGCGCGCCTACCAGCCGTCGATGCCGATTCAGATCTGCGGCGGTAACGGCGACCCCACCGTCTACTTCGCGCAGAACAGCGTCGTCATGAACGCCATGCTCAACAATGCTGCCGCCAGCAACAGCTCCTTGCAGTTCGCCCTGCTCGATCTCGATACGCGCGGCACGCCTGGCAACTTCACCAGCCACGGCTTCACCGCCAGCCAGCAGGCGGCGATGAGCACGGCGGCGGCCACGGCCGAAACCGCTTTCACTGCCTATCAGAGCGCGCAGCAATCCGCCAACCTGATCTCGGCCATCGAGAACTATCACGGCACCGAGCATGTCTACTGCAGTGTCGCCGAACGCTCGTTCTTTAACATGTACTGAGGGTACGGCTCATCTTGCCAATCGCGGGGGCTTTCGCTAAGATGCGGCCCCCAAGGTGAGGTGTCCGAGTGGCTGAAGGAGCACGCCTGGAAAGTGTGTATACGTGAAAGCGTATCGAGGGTTCGAATCCCTCCCTCACCGCCAGATCAAGTCCAACATGGTTGGCAATACCCCTAGATAACCCCCGCAAAGCCCAGTATTCTCAAGGCTTACGGGGGTTTTCTTTTGCACGATAGCCCTCGCTTCACCACCGAAATCCACGGTTCACCACAGCCAGTCTGTAGGTATTGCTGTAGGTATGAATCGGGAGAGGGCGGCACGATGCCTACAAACACCTTGACCGATGCCCGTTGCAAGGGCGCCAAGCCCGCCGAGAAGCCCTACAAGCTCTTCGATGGCGGTGGTTTGCATCTCTATGTGTCCGCGACAGGCTCGCGCACCTGGCGTCTGGCCTATCGTGTGGCGGGCAAGCCGCAGACCATGAGTCTGGGGCCGTACCCAGAGGTGTCGTGACTCCTGTGGAGCGGCAGTTCCTCGATGAGCCTGGGGTTATCAACATGATGCTGCAGGACACCTATCCTGATATTAGAGCATCACACTCTGGCCTGACGCATGTGCCTCAGGCGATTGTGCTGATTACCAGCTTTCTCGATACCCCTTAGACGATGCCTGTGTGGCATTCGCTGTTCTTGGGGGCGCTCCAGCGCAGGAAATCGTAAAAGATCGTGCCCAAAATCGTGTGCAAATGCTGCACGCGATAGATTTCAAGGCATTGATTTAATTATTAAATCTGCTTTTTTCATCAATGCTGGCTTGTTGAGGGTGTGGGTAGCCAAAAGCCAGCGTCCAGTTATCGCACCCTGGTTCTACCCCGTTGCCGGCTGCATCCTCGAACTTAATGCGAGCGCTTGCTCTCGTCTTGATGAGCTTCATAGCTACCGCTGGGGCAAACTCAGGAGCAAGCCGGAGGGTATCGTTGGGCATGGTGTGCATGCGCTCCAGATACTCGACGGTTCCTTGGTGCTTTTCGGTGTCGCCCTTGAGGTACGCGAGGCCCTGAGAAAGAGTCGTAGGAGCCAAAAGGTGCGACCAGTTCACGCACCAGCGCTCAGTCGGCGGGGTGGTACTCTTTTTGAATGGTACAGGTACACGATGGATCGGAGCCGAAACAGCAAGGCCGCTAGCCGGTATGCTGCCTAGCAGCGTTTCGACTGCCAGCGCTTCAATCTCGGGCAGCAGCGTGCATCCTGTCCACTGTTGGTTGTCTTCTTCGGGCTTCAGATTTCAACCAATGGTTAAATTTCTCTGAAAAATCTAAACATTTCCTAAGGTGCTAGCGAGTCGTAAGACCCATTCATATTCAAAAACAATCACTTGTTGTCGGTTGATGCATATGATCGGGGGGAGATGGCTCGGTGCCGCAAGGCACCCGTGCTGGTCAAAACCTGTTCGGTCTGTTATCTTTGATGCATGAATTTTCAATGAGAAATCATGCGTTATGGCCGATCATGAGCAGCCCAGTGCGTTGAAGCAAGTCCGGCAGGTCCTGAAGCCTGGGCGTGTGTACCGTCGCGCTGATTTGTTGGCGGTCTCCAATGCAGTCGACAGACACCTGCAAGCGTTGGTGCAGGCAGGTGATCTACGGAAACTGGCGCCTGGGCTCTACTACGCGCCTCGCAAGTCCGTGTTTGGCGAGCTGCCGCCTGACGATGCCGAGCTGGTGCGCAGCTTTCTGCGGGATGATGACTTCCTGCTTTTCTCTCCCTCTGCTTACAACACGGTCGGGCTGGGCACCACGCAGCTCTACAACCGCACGGTCGTCTACAACCGTAAGCGGCATGGGCACTTCAAGCTGGGCAATCGCGAGTTCGATTTCCGGGTGAAGCCCCGATTCCCGCATGCCTTGTCTGCGGAGTTTCTGTTTGTGGACCTGCTCAACAATGCAGATGAGCTGGCTGAGGATGTATCGGCTGTCTGGGCGCGCGCGGCAAGCAAGTTGAAGCAGTTGGATAGCGATGGCCTGAGTCAGGCGTTGCGTGCCTATGGCAATGTGACCACGCGCAAGCGGCTGGAGGGCGTTTTCCGTGCTGCTGCATGACCATCCTGATTTCGAGGGTCTGCTGGGCTTGGTCGCGTCCGAGCGCGGGCTTGATCCGGTACTGGTCGAGAAGGACTACTGGATCATGCATTGCCTCTGGGGGCTGCAGCAGCAAGGTTTTCGCTTCGAGCTGAAGGGCGGCACATCACTGTCCAAAGGGTTCGGTGTCATTCACCGCTTTTCGGAAGACATTGACCTGCGGATCGAGCCTCAGCCTGGCCAGGATGTGAAGCAGGGGCGGAACCACAGCAAGCCAGCACATGTGGAGAGTCGTCGGATTTTTTACGACGAAACCGCCAGGCGCATTCGAATTCCCGGGATCGAGCAGGCGATTCGCGATACCGAGTTCGATGACATGCCCCAGTTGCGCAGTGCAGGCATCCGGCTGGTCTATCGGGCGCGTGCCGGCAGTCTGGCGGGCATCAAGGATGGCATCTTGCTGGAGCTGGGCTTTGATGACACGACACCCAACCGGCCAGTGACGATATCGTCCTGGGCCTGGGAGACAGCGACGAGGGCAGGGGTGCCAGTCACCGACAATCGTGCTCAGGATGTGCCGTGTTACGCCCCCACCCACACGTTCGTCGAGAAGTTGCAGACGGTATCGACGAAGTACCGCACGCAGTCGGGCAGCATGGCGTTGCCCAGAAACTTCATGCGGCACTATTACGATCTGTACTGCCTGCTGGCGCTGGATGAGGTTCAGGCCTTCATCGGCACGCCGGCCTACGAGGTGCGCAAGTCACAGCGCTTCCGCCAAGGGGATGAGTTGATCATCGCCAAGAATCCTGCCTTCCTGCTGGATGATCCAGCTGAGCGAGACCGGTTCCGGCGGGCGTATGAGCAAAGTGCTGCGCTTTACTATCAGGGGCAGCCGCCGTTTGAGGATGTGCTGGGCCGGATACAGGCGAACATCGGGCGGCTTTGAGGTTTAGCAGAGGATGCTGCAAATTTCTCTGTAGGCATCTCTGTTGGCATAATTGTGCTTTTAATACACAAGCCATTGAATTTTATGATGTAGTTAATCCCTCTCTCACCACCACTACAAGTCCTTCTCACCTGCTTAGCAGGCCTGGGAGGCGCGCAGAGCCCCGCACCATGCGGGGCTTTTTCCGTCAGTCCCTGATCACACACTCGTCCCGTCGCAGATCTGCCTCGCTATGTGCCGGCGCTTGCTTGCCGACTTTACCGCGCTTACCGCGGGCAGGCGCACAGGGGATTTATGGAAAAAGGAATGGACGATGATTGTATCAAACGGCGCCGGCTTCTCCGACGCGGCATCCATCATGCGTTGAAACTCGGGCCGGCGATCATCGGTCGCAGATGCGCCGGGCGCCACAAACTCGGCGACGACTTCGATCCCCTTTGCCTCGCAATAGGTCCGAAGTTGGCGACGCTGGTCGTGAATGGACAGGTCGTATTCGGCCTGGCGTCCGGTCGAAACCCGGAGATAGAGGGCGACACGCCCTGGCGCTGCCAAGGCGGGGTTCGCTTTGGCCTTCTGCTGTGGCGTAGTGCAACGAAGTGCGCACGGCGGCGCTATCGGCCGGCGGCGTAGTGAGTTTGACGGCGTTCGTGCGCATTGGGTGTATCCCTGGCGAAGTCCGAATCCGCCCTCGCGGCCTTCCGGTCTTGCCGATTTCGAGTATTCTGGCTATATTACCGGTTATAGTCCGGAGAACTCAGAATGAGCAAGAGTCCTCAGCGCCGAGCGATCGACAATTACCGCAGCCGCCTGACCGAGCGAGGCATGGTCCGCTTCGAGGTGATCGGTCGGGAAAATGACCGCGAGCTGATCCGCTCGCTAGCCAAGCGCCTCGCCGAGGGCGGTGCCGACGCCGATCGATTGCGCGCGGCTGTCACCCACTCCATTTCAGGCGAACCGCCCAAAAAGGGAGGGATTCTCAAGGCGCTGCTGGCATCGCCCCTGATTGGCTCCGAACTCGACCTGACCCGTCCGCGTGAGGAAGGGCGGAAGGTCGATCTTTGATGCGATACCTGCTCGACACCAACATCCTCAGCAATTTCACCAAGCCTGCGCCAGCGGATTCGCTGGTGGCCTGGATGGCCGATCAGTCGGACGATGACCTCTTCATCGCCTCGCTGACGCTGGCGGAGCTTCGCCGAGGAGTGCTTGAGAAGCCCGCAAGCAAGCGCCGGGATCAGCTCGACGCCTGGTTCAGCGGCCCCCAAGGCCCGCAGGCGCTATTCGCCGGTCGCATCCTCCCATTTGACGAACGGGCCGGTCTCGCCTGGGCGGAACTGATGGCCGAAGGCAGAGCTGCCGGCCGGCCGCGCAGCGGGCTTGATACGATCATTGCGGCGATCGCGACCGCCAACGACTGCGTTGTCGTCACCGACAACGAGCGCGATTTCGCGGGCATCGAGATCATCAATCCGATCCGCGGGGCGACCTGATACGAACGAGGCCGCTCTCACGTCCCACACTGATCGCGGCCGTCGAACTGCTCGAAGGCCATAGCTAGGCGCGCTTCAATCAGATGGTCCTACGCCTCGGCCTGGAAGACGAGATCGATCCGGGGACGACAGTCAGCGTCGCCAGCAGCGGCTTCGGCAGCGTGGCGAGATAGCCGACGCGGAGCTGCTCGGGGAAATGCGCCGCCTCGGATTCCACCGTCCCGATCATCCAGGGAATCTGCGCCTCGCGACCGGCCTCGATCGCTTTGCGAGGCGAATCCGGGACGATGACACCATCGATGATCGTCGCCGGGGCGCTCGCGCCATGTCGATCGGGTTTTTGTATGCGCCGACGATCGTCTCGGCCGACTGAAGGCTTTTGAGCGGGAACGTCACAGGCCCCGATTGCGTGATCGCCTTCGCGAAGAGGCCATGCGCCAGGTCGGAGACCATCAGGTTGTTCACCGACGCGCCGCCCGCTGACTCCCGAAGATCATCACGTTGGCCGGGTCGCCGCCGAACGCGGCGACATTGACCTGAACCCACTTCAGTGCCGCGATCGGTGGCTGGCATGGCTTCGTTTGGCCTATGCAGGCGCATGACGTGAAACGAGGCCGTCAAGCGGCCTCGATCACACGTACATCGAAGGTGACATGCAGCACCCTCTTGAGCGCACCGAAGATCGCAGCAAGGTTATCCATGCTGGGATTGCCATGCGAGGACAGCATGCGATGCAGGCTCTTGCTGGGCTTCTCAGTCATCGTGGACAGTTCCTCGAAGCCTACCGTGGCATTGACGAGATCGCGCAGGATCAGACGCACGGCGTCCGGCTCACCACCGAGGAACAGAGTCGCTGCCTCGTCCAAAAGGGTCTTTGCGAAGTCCTGATCACGCGCGACGCGCTCGACTACAGTCTGTTTGAAATCTCTTGTGAGGCTCAGCACTTCTTCCCCTTCTTGCTTGCCAGCAGCTTCTTTCTGGCCTTGTACTCTTCGTGCTACCACCGAAGAGCACCATCAGCGCTTCGCCATCCTGAGCCAAGTAGATGCGATAACCTGGCCCCCAATCGATCACATACTCACCGATACCGCGAAACCACTGGATCTTCGATGTATTGCCCAGCTCCTTCGCAGCCTCATGCACCCGTTGTACGTGGTCCGCGTCCGCCGCAGATCATGCCCCCCGTACGCGCATGAACACACACGGCATTGCCCTTCATCCGCATCGCGCTATATATTGGCATAGATAGCTACTATTGAAGGGAAGCTCCATGCCCACCTCCGCCGCTGCTCCGCATCTGGTCGGCAAGCTGTCGCTGGAAACGGCGAGTGGGAGTTTTCTCGGCGCCACCCGTATTCGCCTGCTCGAGAAGATCGCCGAGCACGGCTCCATTTCACAAGCCGCAAAAGCCGTTCCCATGTCGTACAAGGCGGCCTGGGATGCCATCGACGCCATGAATAACATCCTCGACACCGCCCTGGTGGAACGCTCGGTGGGGGGGCAGCACGGTGGCGGCACCCGTCTCACCGACTATGGGCGCAAGGTGATCGCCATGTATCGGGCCATGGAACAGGACTATCAAAGCAGCCTGAACCGTTTGAGCGCCAGCCTCGATGGGCCCGGGCGCGGCGATGTGCCCTGGTTCAAAAGTCTGATGCAACGGCTGTCGGTGCAGACCAGTGCCCGCAACCAGTTGGCTGGCCGGGTAGCGAGCTTGCGCAGCGTCGGCGTCAATTGTGAGGTGAGATTGCGCCTCGACGAGCAGACCGAATTGACCGCCATCATCACGCGCGAGAGCGCCGAGCTCCTCGGTTTGCAGATGGGCCGGGAGGTGCATGCCCTGGTCAAGGCACAATCAGTGCTCTTGCTGAGCGCGGCACCGAGGCCGACCACAGCGTCCAATCATCTCTGCGGCGAGGTCACACGCATCGACCCGAGCGATGTCAGCACTGAAGTCACCCTGACCTTGCCGGGCGGGCGTTGCCTCACGGCTATCGTCACCCCGGAGCACCTGTCGACACTGGCGCTCACCGTGGGGGGGCCGGTCTGCGCCGCGATCAAGGCCAACGATGTGATTCTCGCCGTATTTGATTGAAGGATCGAGCAGGAGGCTGTTCATGCCGTGGATGAAGCTGTGGATCATGATTTTCCTGACGATGCTGTCCGAGTTCGTCTGTGCCGATACCGTCACCGTGGCGGTCGCCGCCAACTTCACCCAACCCATGCAGCAGATCGCCCATCAGTTTGAGAAGATCAGCGGTGATCACGTCATCCTGGTCTTCGGCTCCACCGGCAACTTCTACGCCCAGATCAAGGCTGGCGCTCCTTTCGAGGTGCTTCTGGCCGCCGATGAACAGACTCCGACGAAACTAGAACAGGAACATCTTGGCGTCGCCGGCAGCCGCTTCACCTATGCCGTCGGCAAGCTCGTTCTGTGGTCAGCACAGCCGAAGGTGGTCGATGCTGAGGGCCGTGTGCTGCAAAGTGGAGCTTTTGCCCATCTCGCCCTGGCCAACCCGCACCTGGCACCCTATGGCGCCGCCGCCATGCAAACGCTGCAATCCCTGCAGCTGCTGCCCGCCCTGCAAGCGAAACTGGTGGAGGGCGAGAGCATCGCACAGGCCTATCAGTTCATCGCCACCGGCAACGCCACTTTGGGTTTTGTCGCCCTGTCACAGGTCATGGCTCAACAGGGGCAGTCTGCGCGCGGGTCGATGTGGGTCGTGCCTGCGGCTGACTACACGCCTCTACGTCAGGACGCCATCCTCCTGCAAAAGGGACGCAATGACCGCGCCGCGGTGGCGCTGTTGGCCTTCCTGCATTCTCCCGCAGCGCAACACGTGATACGAAGCTTTGGCTATGACCTAGGCATCTTAGGTCCTCATGATGCTCAGTAGCGACGACTGGTCAGCCATCCGCCTGACTCTTACACTGGCCGGACTCACCACCGTGCTCTTGCTCCTGCTCGGCACGCCCATCGCCTGGTGGCTGGCGCGTACGCGCTCACGCCTGCAGCGACCGATCAGCGCCCTGATCACTCTGCCCATGGTCCTGCCGCCCAGCGTCCTCGGCTTTTATCTACTCGTCCTTATGGGCGCGCAAGGGCCGGTGGGGCGCTTCACTGAGTTCATGGGCTGGGGGCTGCTGCCTTTCTCCTTTGCCGGACTGGTCGTAGGCTCGGTGCTCTACTCACTGCCCTTCGTCGTGCAACCCCTGCAGCAATCTTTTGCTGCCATCAGCGAGGGCGTACTGGAAGTGGCCGCCACCTTGCGCGCCTCCCCGATCGACCGCTTCTTCAGCGTCGCTCTGCCCCTGGCGCGCCCCGGCCTGATCACCGCTAGCGTCATGGGCTTCGCTCACACCTTGGGTGAATTTGGCGTCGTCCTCATGATCGGCGGCAACATCCCGGGTACGACGCGTGTTTTGTCGGTGCAGATCTACAACCATGTCGAGGCCCTGGAATTCACCCAGGGGCACCGGCTCGCTGGTGCCATGTTGCTGTTCAGCTTTGTGGTGTTGTGGCTGCTGTTCCGCTTCCAGTCACCCGCGTCATATCAGGCTGAACGATGAGCATCGATGCCCGCTTTACGGTGCGTTGGCCGACCTTTTCCCTGGCCGTGGACCTGCAGCTGAAAGCTCGCGGCGTCACCGTTTTGTGGGGCGCCTCGGGCTCGGGCAAGACCACCTTGCTACGCTGTATCGCCGGTCTGGAACGGGTCAAGGATGGTCACCTGTTCATCGCTGGCGAGTGCTGGCAGGACGCCTCTCATTTTCTGCCCATCCATCGCCGCGCCCTCGGCTATGTCTTCCAGGATGCCCACCTCTTCCCGCATCTGAGCGTGCAAGGCAATCTCGACTACGCCCTCAAACGCAGTCGTCGCGCCCCGCTCTCCGAGCAGCGCCGACAGGAATTGCTCGAACTGCTCGCCATCACCGCACTGCTGCAACGCCAGCCTGCTCGACTATCGGGTGGTGAACGCCAGCGTGTCGCCATCGCCCGCGCCCTGTTGTCCTCGCCACGCCTGCTGCTCATGGACGAAGCTCTGGCCGCCTTGGACCGCGAGCACAAGCGCGAGATCCTGCCCTATCTCGAACGCCTGCGCGATGAACTGGACATCCCCATGCTCTATGTCAGCCACAGCGTCGATGAAGTCTCGCGACTGGCCGACCACGTCGTTCTGCTCGACCAGGGCCGCGTCCTGGCCCACGCCAGCCTGGCCGAGATCAGTACGCGTCTGGATCTGCCTCTCGCCCAGGATCCCGATGCCGCCGTCGTCATCGCGACGACCGTCGGCGCCCTCGATACGCACTACCACCTCATGCGCCTCGACTTCGAAGGCGGCAGCATCCACACCGGGTTGCAGGAAGCCCTGCACGTCGGCCAGCCGGTGCGCATCGCCGTGCACGCCCGCGACGTCAGCATCGCACTCACGCAGGCCACCGACACCAGCGTGCTCAACCGTCTATGCGCTCGCCTGAAAGACGTCTCGCCAGCCCACTATCCAGGGCAGATGCTGCTCAGTCTACACGTCGGCGACAGCACCCTGCTGGCACGCATCTCGCACCGCTCCTATGACGAGCTGCACCTGCAGCCTGGACAGCAAGTCTGGGCCCAGATCAAGAGCATCGCTCTCGTCACTTGAGGCCTGCGCAGCACCGTCTCGGTCTCAGCACCGTGACGATGCGGGGACCTTGCTGATCGCTGTTTTTGACGGGCAAGGTAGCAAGTTTCATGCAAATATCTTAGTATCCAGGCCTCTTAGACAAGCGGATCACCCATGTGCGGCATTGCAGGTTTTTTGGGCAATCTCCCAGAGTCGGACCTGGTGCTGACACAGATGACCGACCGCCTCGCGCACCGTGGCCCGGATGCACAGGGCGTTTTTCACGGCGAAGGCGTTCATCTCGGCCATCGCCGACTTGCGGTGATCGATCTCGATAGCGGTCGCCAGCCCCTGTTCAATGAAGATGGCCAGATCGCCCTGGTCTTCAACGGTGAAATCTATAATTTCGGTGAATTGCGGCAACGCCTGCTCGCCCTCGGCCACGTCTTCACCACCCACACCGACAGCGAAGTGCTGATCCATGGCTATGAAGCTTGGGGCACCGACCTGCTCGATGAACTGCGCGGCATGTTCGCCTTCGCCCTCTGGGATGGTCAGCGCAAGCGTTTGCTGGTCGCACGCGACCATTTCGGCGTCAAGCCTCTTTATTATGGCTTCGCCGCCGCGACTGGCGATTTCGTTTTCGCCTCCGAACTGAAAGCCCTGCTGGCGCATCCGCAGATCAGCACGGATCTCGATGCGGAAGCCCTCGGCCTCTATCTCGAACGCCAATATATCCCGGCGCCACGCAGCGTCTACGCCAGCGTGCACAAACTGCCGGCAGCGCATTGGTTGAGCATCGAAAATGGCGAGCTGACGCTGCAGCGTTACTGGCAGGCGCCTTATGCGGCGCGTGCCAGAGCCTGCGCCGACATCGACGAAGCCAGCGCCATCGACAGCACCCTCGCCGCCCTGCGCGAGAGCGTCGCCGGCATGCTCGTCGCCGATGTTCCACTCGGCGTCTTTCTCAGTGGTGGCGTCGATTCCAGCCTCATCGCCGCCCTGGTGTGCGAGCAGAAAGCCGCCGCCGTCGATACCTTCACCCTCGGCTTTGCCGGCGCGGTTGCCGGCAGCGAGCACGAGGTGGCAGCGCGGGTGGCGGAGCATATCGGCAGTCGCCATCACTGCCTGATGCTAGAAGCCGATGACGTCCTGACCGCCTTCGACCGCTTCGTCGACATCTTCGATGAGCCTTTGGCCGACCCCGCCGCCCTGCCAACCCTGCTGTTGTCTGAATATGCACGCCGCTTCGTCACCGTCGTGCTGACCGGAGAGGGCGCCGACGAGGTCTTCGCCGGCTATGGCAACTATGCCAGCCGTCTGCGCGATGAAACCTGGAGTTCCTGGCTGGGTGGACGTTTTTCGCCCTTGCCGACGCTGATCCGCGGCTTGCCCCCGCGCCTGCGCAAAGATCGCCTGCTCAAGGCCATCAGCTGCACGCGTTCACGCCGCTATGTCACCATTCCCAGCGTCTTCGATGCCGAACTGCGTCAGCAACTCTTCACGCCGGCCTTTCTCGCCGTCCATCATGAGAGCATGGCCGACTACGCGCAGCGCCATGATGCTGAATGCGACTCGCCTGACTATCTGGAACATCTGTTGCACGTCGACCGTAGCCTCTGGCTGCCCGACGACCTGCTCTGCAAAGTCGATCGCGCCAGCATGGCGCACGCCCTCGAAGCGCGCGTGCCCTATCTCGACCATCGCTTCGTCACGCATTGCTGCGGCCTGCCCTCTGCCTTGAAAGTGCAGGGCAAGAACTGCAAATATCTGCTCAAGCGCATGGCCGAACGCTATCTGCCGGCGGCCATCGTCCACCGCAACAAGCAGGGCTTCGTGCTGCCCTTGCGCGAGTGGCTGGCCGGCCCGCTGCGCCAACCGGTCGCGATGGCACTGCAAAACCAGATGCATCGCGGCCTTCTTCTCCCGGCGGCGCTACATCGCCTGGAGCAGGAACACTACACCGGGCGGCGCCATCACGCCGGTCGCCTCTGGACCCTGCTCGTTCTCGAGCGCTGGTTGCAGCGCCACGCCCCCGATTTCTCCTTAGGAGCATAAAGCACACGATGCCGGCCTTGAACCTGCTGCACACGGAGTCCTCACTCGGCTGGGGCGGCCAGGAGATCCGCGTCCTCAGCGAGGCCCGCGGCATGATCGAGCGTGGCCATCGGGTGACCCTGGTATGCCCGGCGCAAGCGCAGATCGCCAGCGCAGCGCAGCGCTTCGGCGTGCCCTGTGTGCCCCTGCCCATCGCACGCAAAAACCTGCCGGGACTGTGGGCACTGCGGCGCTGGTTGGCTGACCATGGTGGCGACTTCGATGTCATCAACACGCACAGCTCGACCGACTCCTGGCTGGTCGCGCTCGCCCGCCTCGGGCTCAGGGCGGCGCCACCGGTGGTGCGCACCCGTCATGTCTCGACGGCCGTGCATCCGGGCGTCCTGCAGACTTGGCTGTATACGCGCGCCTGTCGCCATGTCGTGGTCACCGGCGAGGCCCTGCGGCAGCAACTGCATACCGACAATGGCATTCCTCTGCAGCAGATGAGCTCGGTGCCGACCGGCATCGATCTGCAGCGTTTTCAGCGCCGCCAGGAAGCGAGTATCGCCCGTCAGCGACTGCATCTGCCTGAGCGCTTCTCCCTGTGCATCGTCGCCACCTTGCGTGACTGGAAAGGCCATGATGATCTGTTGCAGGCCTTGCAAGGCCTGCCGCAAAACCTGCCGGACTGGCAACTGCTGGTGGTCGGCGATGGCCCGCGACGCGCCCATCTCGAACGTTGCGTCGTCGAACTGGCGCTGCAGGAGCGTGTCATTTTCGCCGGCAATGTCGACGACGTGCCAAGCTGGCTGGCGAGTGCCGATCTTTTCGTTCTACCCTCTTTCGGTCACGAAGGCGTTCCACAGAGTATCATGCAGGCCATGGCCGCTGCCCTGCCCGTCATCAGCACGCCGGTCGGTGCCATCGCGGAAATCGTCAGCGATGCGGTGACCGGCTTGCTGGTACCGGCACGCGATGTCCATGCCCTGCAGGAAGCGCTGGTGCGTCTGATGAACGACGCCACACTACGCCAGCGCATGGGCATGGCTGGGCGCCGCGCCGCCGAGGAGCAGATGGGGATGGATCGCATGCTCGATCGTATGGAAGAGATCTTCCGTAACGCTTGCGGAGTACGCGCCTGATGTGTGGCATCGCCGGCTTCTTCAGCACGACGGCGCGTTCGCCGGAAGTGGCGGCACGCATGCTCGCCAGCCTGACGCCGCGCGGCCCCGACGCACAGGCTGGTCAATTATGGGATGCTGATTTTCAGGCCAGCAGCAGCGGCGTGCACAACGCCCTCTTGCATACACGCCTGGCCATCATCGATCCGCATCCGCGTTCCAATCAGCCCATGCGCAATCATCGCGGCGATGTCTGGATCAGTTACAACGGCGAGGTCTATGGCTGGCAGGAGGACGCGCGCCTGCTGACGGCGATGGGCTATACCTTCGACACCAGCTGCGATACCGAGTTCATCCTGCATGCCTACGAGGCTTGGGGCATCGATATGCTGCCGCGCTTGCGCGGCAAATTCGCCATCGCCCTGCTCGATCTGCGTCAGCAATGCCTATGGCTGATCAGCGACCGCCTCGGACAAAAACCTATCGTCTATCACCATGATGGCGAGGACTTCGGCTTTGCTTCGACACTGCGCGCTCTGCTGCCTTTCCTGCCCATCGAGCGGCGGTCCTTCGACCATGACGCCATCGACGCCTATCTCGCACACCGCTATATCCCGACACCAGCGACGATCATCAAGAGTATTCGCCGCCTGCCGCCTGGCCATCACCTGCGCTTCGACCTGCGCCGCCGCGAAGTGGAGATTCAGTCTTATTGGCAGGCCAGCACGGCCGCCGATGACGCGCCATCCTGGCAGGACGAACTGACACAGGCGGTGGCACTGCGCACCGTCGCAGATCGCCCCATCGGCCTCCTGCTCAGCGGCGGCATCGATTCAACGGTTCTCGCCTGGCTGCTGACCGAAACCGGTCATCGCGACATCACCGCTTACACCGTTGCCTTCGCTGACCCGAGTTTCGATGAGGCGCCCCTCGCCCGTCAGATCGCCGCGCGTTTGCAGATGAAAGTGCAGACCCTCGATTTCTGTAGCGACTGGTGCGAGGACTTCACGCAGATCGTCGCCGCTCTCGACGAGCCCTTCGCCGATCCGAGCGCTTTTCCCCTATGGTTATTGATCCGTCAGCTGAGTCCCCAGGTCAAGGTCGTTCTCAGTGGCGACGGTGGCGATGAACTGCTCGCCGGCTATAAACGCTATCGCCAGCATCTGCGCTCTGCCTGGCGACCCGCCCTACCCCTGCCGGTCATCGTCGATGCCCGCGCCAAGGGCTGGCGCAAGACCTTGTGCGAGGCCAGCATGCCCTGGACCGAGGCTTACAGCCTGCGCTTTTCCGGCATGATCCCGAATCAGCGTCACTGGCTGCAACCGGACTTCCAGGGCCGGCGGACGTACTGGCGCTATCCCGATCCGCTACCGGCTGACCCGCGCCAGCAGCTGCTCGCCATCGATCGCATGAATGCCTTGCCCGACTATATCTTGCGCAAAGCCGATCTCTGCTCCATGGCGCATGGCGTCGAACTGCGCGCGCCTTTTATGGATCATCGCTTCATCGAGGCCTTGACCTGTCTCGACAGCCGGCAACTCTACACGCAGCCACCCAAGGCTCTGTTGCGTCAGATCTGCCCGCTCATCGACGAGATGCAATTGCTGAAAAACAAGAAACGTGGCTTCTCACCGCCCCTGGCGCAAGGTCTGCGCTTGAAGATGAGCGCGCGCCTGGACGGTCTCGGTGAACGCTTGAAAGCCTTGAGCTCCGGCCAAATCGATGCCGGGCGCACGGATCAGATGATACAAGGCTGGCGACTCGGATGCGGCGCACAAGATGAACAGATCCTGCAGCTGCTCATCCTCGATGAGTCTTTGCGCCAGCTCAACAGTATCGGCTAAAGCCGCCGGGCAGCGGTACCGTCTTTCATTTGCGGAGAGGTTTTAGAGGCATGCTCGATATCATCCAGACCGAGATCTCGCGCCTCGGTTACACCCAGACGCTCGCCGCACCGATGCTACAGGACATGGCTGAGATGGCTCACGCCATGGCGGCGGCGGTACGCATGCAGCGTAAGATCCTGGTCGCCGGCACGGGCCATGCGGCGCATTGCGCCCATCTCCTCGCTGCGCCGCTGGTGCAACCTGCCACCGCCCGCCCACAAGCCCTGCCCTGCATCGTGCTGGTACCCGATATCGTCTGGCTGAATGGCATCGATCGACAACCCGAGGGGGTATTCACCGGCTCTCTCGCCGCTTACGCCAGCGCTGGGGATCTGCTCGTACTCTTCACCGACACCGTCCATGTGAGTACCTTGATCGCCGACATCCGTCAGGCGCAGAGCCTCGGTCTGCGGATTTTGCTCTTCATGGATCAACCCTGCGCAGCGCTGCACGCCGTTCTTGGCCGTTACGACATGGTCCTGCACAGCCCGGGATGGGCCATGCCGTCCTCTCATTTTCACGTTTTCATGGCCGAGGTCATGGCTGCGACGCTCAACACCTATCTACGCCGTATCGGCCACCAGCGTCCGGAGAAGATCCAGAATGACTGGACGGTCCTGCAGGAATTGACACGCGGACTGCGCCCCCTGGTCTTCACCAATGGCGTCTTCGATATCCTGCATCGCGGCCATGTGCATTCCCTGGAAGAGGCTCGTCGGCAAGGCGCCTACCTCGTCGTCGGCCTCAACAGCGACGCTTCGGTGCGGCGTCTCGGCAAAGGTCCGGATCGGCCCATCCAGAGCCAGGAGGATCGCAGCGCCGTGCTCGCCGGCCTGAGCAGCGTCGACTTCGTCAGCGTCTTCGACGCCGACACCCCCTACCAGATGATTGCAGCCCTGCAGCCCGATGTTCTGGTCAAGGGCGGCGACTATCGACCGGAGCAGATCGCTGGCGCCGACATCGTCACACAGCGCGGCGGCAAAGTGGTGATCGTGCCCTTTCAGCATCAACGCAGTACCACCACCATCATCCGCAAAATCCGCGACGACGCAGCTCAAGACGGCGACGCACCGACCTCCTGATACAAAAAGTCCTGCACTGCCGCGACGATGCTGGCGGCACCGAGATCCTGCAGACAGCTCTGGCGTGCCTGCTGACAATGCTGCGTCGTCGCGAACACCCAGGAGCAGGGTGCACAGGGTGGCTTGTGGTCGATCAGACGCACACCCGGCCCCTGCAACCCAGTCTCCCCCATGTCCACCGGACCGACGACACAGACGACACGCACACCGAGCGCTTGCGCCAGATAGGTGAGGCCGGAATCGACGCCGAGAAAGACCTGCAACTGCAACAAAAGCCCAGGGATGTCGGCGAGAGCAAAGCGGCCCGTAGCGTCGACCAGGCGCGATGTCGGGCACAGCGCGAGCAGACGCTGCGCCTGTTCGCCGTCGCTGGCGACGCCGATCAGGACGACCCGAAGACCTTCGTCGAGCAAGAGTATACGCACGACCTCACGCAACAACTCAAACGGCAGTGTCTTGATCTTGCGGCCGCTGCCGATGGCGATACCGACGGTGCGCAGCTGGCTGGTCGGCAGATAGGCGGCGGCTTTGGTGAGGCTGGCCGCTGATGCCTGCATACGTCGTGGCAAGGCACGTGCGTCCTCAGACGTCGACACCAGGCGCAGCTGTGTGTGCAGAAAACTCTTGCCGCGCTCATGCCATGCGCGGTGACTGAGCAGGGGCGCGAGCAGGCGATAGCTGCGTGAGCGGATATCGGGCAGCACACTCATGCGCCGCGGCAGAGCCGCCCAGCACATCGCCGTCAATTGCGCCGCTCCCGGATTTAGGCACAGGGCCGTGTCATAGAACGCCAGGCGTCTGGCGAGGCGCAGGCGACCACGCCAGCCTTTCAGATGCTGCGGACGCAGTCCGATGACATGATCGAACTCGGCGATCCCGACCTGAAAGAGTTCAACCCAGGCCTGGTCGGTGAGCAGATCGATACGCGCCTGCGGATAGGTCTGACGCAGGGCATGAAAGACCGGTGTGCTGCAGACGACGTCGCCCATGCCGGCGATCTCCAGCACCAGGATGCGGGTGACCGGCTGGCGGCGGCGTAGACGGCTGATCGGCCACCAGAGCAGCGCCGACACCCAGGTGAGCAGGATGTAGATCATGACATCGATCCCTGCAAGAGGCGACAGCAGGCCGCCACCACATCTTCAGGCGGGATGGCGGCCATGCTCACCCCTGTATCGCAATCGGCCGTGGCACAGGGGTGATCGAGCATGATGAGGCGCTCAGGGCAGCGCGGCGACAGCACCAGATGACCACGGCGCAGGCAATGAAACAGGGCCACCATGGGAATGCCGAGGGCGGCGGCGAGATGGCTCGGCCCGGTGTCGAGGCCGAGATAGAGGTCGAGTTGCGCCATGAGCGCGGCGCTCTGCCGCAAGCTCAGACGACGCGCCACATGCAGACCCTCCCCCAAGGCCTGACGCAGCACGTCGGCGCGTGCATCGGCCTGGTCGGCGCCGATGAGCAGGAACTGCGCGCTGGGGAAGCGGGTGCGCAAGTCCAGGCAAACGCGCCTGAAGTGCTCGATCGGCCAATCGCGATGCGACATCGTATGAAAGGTGCGCACCACCAGGCCGATCAGCGGCGATGCCGCAGGCTGTAGGTGCTGACGCAGATACTGCCGCGCCCAGTCATTCTCATCGGCGGTCAGTGCGTACTCGACGGGGCCGACCTCGACCTGCAGACCGAGGCCGAGCTGCAGCAGTTGCGACTGCCAGGTGGCGAGACTGATCGCCACATCAGAAGGCAGATCGACGGCCGCCAGCAGGCGGGCATTGAGCGTCGCGCTCTTCTGGCGACAGGCGACGACGACGCGCGCACTGCGCAGCGCATAACGCACCAGCGCCTCATCCTGCCCCCAGACCAGGGCGAGATCATAGGTGCGCGGCCCCCACCCACGCCACCAGGCAGATTTTTTACTGATGGCGGCGACACGGTGAAGAAAGGGCAGATGGCGCAAGACCTCGACGCGTTTGGGATGACCGAGGACGTCGATACGCGCCTCCGGAAAAGCTTGCGCCAGGGCCCGCAGGGACGGAGTCACCAGGACGGTATCGCCGATACGCGTCACCTGGATGGCGAGGATACGGCGTACCGCCGACCTATCCTCAGGCCACAGCAACACCTCATCTTCCCGCCGCTGCGATTCTGGCTGCATCATCGGTCCTGTCTGTTCCGGCTTACCCGAGGTCGAAGCCATCTTACCGCCCCGCGACAAAGCCATGCAAAACCTTATAAATCAATGTGATATGAAAAGAAAAGGCATCTTAACGCAGGATATCGCACAATGCAAGGCTTGCGCCCATCCGCATCCGTCGACGCCAAGGATACCGAGCATGCCCACCCCGCCGAAAGTGATGCACATCGACTTCTGGCACACCATGAACGATGTATCGAGCAGCTTCGTCACCGTCATGCACACTCTGGCGCAGCATTTGCCCGGCTATCAAACCCTCCTCGTCGGTGCCGGACGACGGCGACAGCGCTACGAGCAGCACGGCCTGAACTGTGTCGACCTCTGCGAAGACCGCCTGACCAACCGTATCTGCAACAAGATCCTCGGACTCGGCGTCTTCACCTATCAGGAACTGATCGCCCTGATCGAACGGGAACGCCCGGCCATCCTACACTTTCATAGTCGCGATGATCTGGTCGCGGCGGTGCTGGCCCGCCTCTCCTACCGGCCGCGCAGCATCTTTCAGTACCACTATCATTTCGACCATGTGCACGTGGCACGCGAGCTCGATCTTGTCCTCTGCGTCAGTCACGACCTCGCCGAACATGTGCGCAGGCACAGCGCCATCGTGCCGACCATCCAGGTCCTTCCCAACCCGCTGCCGACCTGGGTGGCCGGAGAGCCGCTGCCGACCTGGACAAGGCCCGGCGCTCTCCCCCTCATCCTCTACGCCGGCGGCGGCTACGACTACAAGGGCGTGCATGAGATGCTGCAGGCGGCGCACAGCCTCGCTGCGCAGCGGCGCGCACGCTTCGAGTTCTGCGGCGTCGGCATGGAACACTTCAGCTCAGACCATGAGCTCATCAGCATCTCCGGCTTCATCACGCCTGAGCAGCTGCGCGCCCGTATGGCCGCTGCCGATCTCGTGGTCATGCCTTCGCGCCGCGAAGCCTTCGGTCTCCTCGCCCTCGAGACCATGCACCTGCGCCGCCCCCTGGTCACTTCCGACGCCGGCGGCCTGCCGGAAATCGCCGATGCCGAAGTCAGTTTTCCCATCGCCAGCGCGCAGCTCGATCGTCTGGACGAACACCTCAGCAGCGTCCTCGACCTTCTTGTCGATGCCCCCACCATGGTCCAAACACGCCTCGAACGTGCCTATCAGCGCACCCTGAACTATCTGCCCGCAGCCTTGGGCGAGCGTCTGGCGGCCATCTATGCGGAACTGCTCGCGGCAGAACCCGACGGATCCGCTGCGTCACCATCACGGTCTTGATCGCGGGAGATGCCAGCGCTAGCGCAGGCCTCTGCAAGCCCGCGCATGCAGGGTCGAGGGGTGGTGATCGGTCGAGCGGCGCCTGCTGGGGTCTATCAGCGCCGTCACGGCTGTGCGCTGGCGAACCTCAGCCACCGGTAGTGCCCATATAGGTGAACAAATCCAAGCCGGCGATGCGCACAAAGCTCTCCTGCGCCGCCTGTAGCACGGTCTGCTGCAGACTGAGTTGACTGGAGGCCTTGGCATAATCAACGCTGGTCAGATTGCTCAGCGTCCCGGTCACACTCAGGGTCACGGCCGAGTTCACCGACTGCATGGCGCTGGTGGAGTTTTGCGCCGCCCCGACTTGTGCCTGCGCTTCACTGATCGAGGAGACGGCTTGATCGAGATTGCCCAGGGTTGAAGAGATGAGTGTGCTCAGCTGGCTGCTATCACTGCTTGAATTGCTCAGACTGTTGAGCCCTTGGATGGCATTTTGCACGGTCGTCAGCAAGCTCTGATCCGGGCTGCTGTTGACGAGAAAAGCGTCGCCGACGGCGGGGTTGCCGCTGATCGAGACGGACAGACCATTGAAACTGATCGACGCTCCTGCACCATAGGTGACGTTCTGCAATACGGGATGGCCGGTATCGGCATTGTAGACGCTGAAGTTCTGCAGTCCCGGCGGGCTACTGGCCGAGGTTGCGTTGAAGACGATCTTGTAATTGCTCGGATAGTTGGCGTCGAAGGTCGTCTGATCCGTGACGCTGCCAGCGCTGATCACGCCAGCGGGATTGCCGGTGTTGTTCGTCGAAGCCGTCGTCACAAAGGTTTTGTTGACCGCCGGTACGGTATCGAAGATCGCCGCGCCATTCAGCGTCGTCGGCACCTGCACCTGATCGCTGAGCTGGCTGATGCTCGGCACTTGGTCGCCCTGGTAGGTATACATGCCATTGGCACCGGTGGCGTAAGGCGGCGATGCATTCTGGCTACCCCCAAACATGTATTGGCCGAGCGTGTTCTTGCTGTTCATCAAACCGACCAGGGTATTCATCTGCTGCGTCATCTGCGTGGCGATGGCTTGCCGGTTGGCCTGCGTCAGGGTGCCATCACCCGCCTGCACCATCAGGGTGCGGATAGACTGTACACTCGTGGTGATGCTGCTCAGGGTGGTCTCCACCGAGGACAACTGCCCGCCCGCCGTCTGAATATTTTTCAGGTACTGGCCGAGCTGCGACTGCAGCGTCTGCAAGGCATTGATGTTGGCGGCCTGTCCAGGATTATCGGCCGGCGTCTGATACTGCAACCCGGAAGACAGTTGCTGCTGCGTCTTGTCGAGTGCCGCCTGGTTCTGATCCATGGTATTGGCCGCCATGGCGTAAAAGTTGGCTGTACTGACACGTATCATGATCGTCCTCCTCAGGCTCAAACCGCTGTCAATAGCGCGTTGAACAGGGTGCGCGCGGTATTGATGACCTGAGCCGAAGCGCTGTAGGCCTGTTGAAACTGGATCAGATTGACCGCCTCTTCGTTGATATTGACGCCCGACATCTGCGTCACCAGCTGGGTCGTATTCTGCAACACGCTGCTGGCAGCGCTCTGGCTGTTTTGCGCTTGCGCCGTCTGTGTTCCGACCGACTGCACCATGGCGCCATACAGGCCGTCCATGGTCATCTGCCCCTGATCGGCCAGGGTCGCCCCCTGCAAGGCGAGCATGGCCTGGCCATTGCGTGCGTCTCCCGAGCTTTGCGTGTTGTAGGCGACGGTGAAGGTATCGCCGGTGCTCGGCACACCCGACAGACTCAAGGTATAGCCCTGGTAGACGGAAGCCGGCGCGGGGCTGGTGGTGAACAGCCCTGCCCCGGTGGTGGTGACACTGGAACTGCCCGGCATCTGCAGATTGACGACACCACCGACCGTCGCCGAACCACTGCTATTGAGCGATTGCGCGGCACCACTGCTGCCCGTCACCTGCAACGCGTTGCCCGCGCCGCCAGCGAGCGTGAAGGACAGGTCGCCGCCTTGCAAGGAGCGCACGCTCAAGGTCGTCCCATTGGACGAAGCGACGATGCCCGCCTGCTGCAAAATACCATTGCCATTGATGCTGGTGGCCAAGGCATCCGGGGTGCTGCCACTCAGCGTCTGGCCATCGAGACTGAGAGCGAAACTGCTATTGCTGCTGATGGCGCTGATCTGAGCGCGCGTGTCGGCCACCGCCTGAACACCGCTGACCGCATTCAGAGCGGCGGCGATCTGCTGTGCACTCTCCCCCGCCGTGGTACTGACCGCGGTCGTCGTCACCGCATTCGTCTTGCTGTTATAGACATTCAGGCTCAAGGTCTCGGCCGGATAGCCATTGCTGCTGCCGGCGACCGCGACACCCGCGGCCGGCCCCGTGCTACTCACCTGAAACTCACCGCTCGTCGTCGAAAACAAGGTATTGCTGCTGCCAGGCGTATAGGGCTGATTGACCAAGGGGGGCGACCAGGCCACAGGATTGGCCGGGTTGCTGTTGTTGAGCACGTCATAGGTCGTCGCCGAGGTGAATTTGATCAGCACCGGCGGCGTCATGCTGCCCGGGGTCGTCGTGAAGGCCGGCGTGCTGACGCTGTTCATGCTGGCGACGCTGATGCTGCCACTGCCCTGATTGGTCGTGCTCGCGCTGGCATTTACCGGCCAGGCAAAAGCCAACTGACCTGGCGTCGTCAAGCTCATCGCCAGCTGTGAAGCGGCTTGGCGGGTCGGCGAAATATAGAAGGTCGAGCCGGCAGCATAATTGCCGCTTTGCAGATTGATCGCCAAACCATCGGCATTGATCGTCGCCGGCAAGGTCGCCGGCAGCTGCCCTTGCGCCACCACCTGGCCATCGCTGGCACGCGTCAGGCTATAGGTGCTACCGGGCGGCGAGAAGCTCAGGGTATAGTTCGACGCCGTCAACTGCGCCGTCGAGGTAATGCTCACCCCCATGGCATAGGTCTGCGGTGAGGGATTGCGGGCGTCGGCGGTGATGCGCGAGGCCATCGCGCTCGTCGTGTTGATGTCAGCAAAGATCTTGCCACCCGGCTGACCATTGAGATCGACACCGAGCTGATTCTGCTGATTCATCGTGTTCGCCAGAACGAGAGCGAGCTGTCCTATGCTGTTCTGTATCGCACCCAGGCTGCTGTTCTGATAGCTCAGCTGGCCGCCGAGGCTGCCGCCGCTGAGTGACTGGGTGATCACCTGCGCCCCCCCCTGGGCGCCCTGCAGGGTGACATCGAGATTCTGTGAATTGCTCGCCGCCGCCTGCGTCGCCAGGGTAGAAGCGTGTACACCGCTGACCAGAGCCTGGCCATTACCGATGAAGATGTTATCCATCCCCGAGCCATCCTTGACCACACTCACCGACACCAGCTGCGACAACTGCTGCAACAACGCGTCGCGATTGTCGAGCAGAGCATTGGGCTGCTGTCCGTTCGGCAGGTTTCCCGTCCCCGCCAGTTGCCCGTTCAAAGTGGCGATATTCTTCGCCAGACTGTTGATCTGGCTGACGTCGGACACGACGGCGCTGTTGACCGACTGATTCTCACTCTGGATTTCCTGCGCACTGGCATTGAAACCCTGGACCAGGGTCTGCAGATCCGATACGACCACCTGCCGGCTGGCCAGCGAAGACGGATTGCTCAAGGCCGATTGCAGATCGTTGAACATGGTCTGTAATTGCGCGCTCAGTCCCGTACTGGAACTGGCGACATAGTTATTGATCCGCGACAAGGCGGTGCTCAAGGCACTGAGCTGACTCGACTGCGCCGTGTCGGTGAGCAACTGGTTGTTGAGAAAAGAACTGGCCTGACGCACCACCCCGACGACCGTCGCGCCACTGCCCTGACTGTAAGCCCCCTCTTGCTGCGGCTGGGCATTGGTGATGATCGCGGTTTCGCGCGTATAACCCGGCGTACTGGCATTGGTGATGTTGTTGCCGATGGTATTGAGCGCGGCCTGCGCGGCATTGATGCCGCTGATCGCGATATTGATCATATCGGACATGAGCGATCCTCCTAACCTTGGCCCGCCAGACTATCGCTGGCCATGATCTGACGAAGCTTGTCGGCATAATGCGGGTCACTGGCATAACCGGCCTTGGACAAGGCTTGCACAAAAGCCTGTTCGTTGTTACCGGCCGCCAGGGCCTGGCGATAACGCGGATTGCTCTGCAGAAAAGACACATAGTCCTGGACGCTGGCGGCGATCGAGGGGTAGGCACGAAAATTGGCATGGCTGCGCTGCAGTTGACTGTGCACCAGTTCCAAGGTGCTGTGGCGCACGCTCGCCCCTTTCCAGCCACTGTCTGCCTTGATGCCGAAGAGGTTGTTGAAGCCTTGCGCCAGACTCTTGCCCCAACCCGTTTCCAGCGCCGCCTGCGCCAGGATCACCCGTACGCTGATACCGAGCTGGTGCGCTGCGGCGCGGGCATGCGGCAAGATGTTGTCCAGGAAGGCCTGTTTGTCCGCTGGCGTCACCGCATGCCGCGATGCAGGCGTCACCGGTGCGGACCGGAGACTCGACGTCGGCGTGCTTTCCGTCGGTGCGCTTTCCGTCGGCGCGAGTCCCCCGGAAAGCTGCCGCTGCAGAATATGCGCGAGACCGATACCGCCATGCTCGGACAGGTGCAAGGCGAGTTGCTGATCCGACATGTCCTCATAGAAGCGCGACTGATCGGAGGAGAACTCATCGTTCGGGTTGAGCGAACGCGTCGCCTCACGCATGGTTTTGAGCATCATGTTGACAAAGATCGACTCAAACTGGCGCGCCACTTCGGCGACAGCGCGCGACCTCGAACCCGTCTTGAGACTCTGCAGTGCGCTGAGATTGTTGTAATCACCGAGTCCTTGCGTCAGATGGCTGTTCATATCACCTTGATCTCCGCTTGCAGAGCCCCTGCCGCCTTCAAGGCTTCGAGGATGGCCATAAGATCGCCCGGCGCAACGCCGACCCGGTTCACCGCGCGCACGATGTCATCCAGCGACGTCCCCGATTTAAACAGGAACATGCGTTTGTTCTCTTCCGTCACTTGCACATTGGACTTCGGCACCACCACCGTCTGTCCGCCCGACATGGGCCCGGGCTGGCTCACCGTCGGGTTTTCCGAAATCGACACGGTGAGATTGCCGTGACTGACCGCCGCCGGTGACACTCTGACGTCCTGACCGATGACGATGGTGCCGGTGCGCGAGTTGATGATGACGCGCGCCGGGGCACGTCCCGGCGTAACGTTGAGATTTTCCAAGGTGGCGATAAAGACGACGCGCTGACTGCTGTCCTGGGGGGGCGTCACCTGCACCGAGCCACCATCGAGGGTGACCGCCGTGTGTGGTCCGAAGGTCTGATTGATGATGTCGGTCATGCGCATCGCCGTCGTGAAATCATAGCGATGCAGGTTGAAGGTCAGGGTCGGTGCCTGGGCGAAAGGATTGGCGACGGCCTGTTCGACGGTCGCTCCCCCCGGAATGCTGCCGACCGTCGGCACATTGACGGTGATCTTGGAGCCATCCGCCCCCTCGGCACCGAAACCGCTGACGACGAGATTGCCCTGGGCGACGGCGTAGACCCGTCCATCGGCGCCCTTGAGCGGCGCCATGAGCAGGACGCCACCGCGCAGACTCTTGGCATTGCCGAGACTGGAGATGGTCACATCAATGTTCTGACCGGGTTTGGCGAAAGGAGGCAACTCGGCGTGTAAAGCGACGGCGGCGACATTCTTCAGCTGCGGATTCATGTTCGAGGCGACGTCGACACCAAAGCCGAGCAACATGTTCTTGAAGCTTTGCACGGTGAACGGCGCCTGATTGGTCGAATCGCCGGTGCCATTGAGGCCGACGACCAGACCATAGCCCACCAGCTGATTCGAGCGTACCCCGGAGATCTCCGTCAGATCCTTGATGCGATCAGCATATCCGGACGCACTCAGCACACTCAACAGCAGGATGATCGTGAGTCGCATGATGCCTCCTAGAACGGCCAATAGACGCTGCTGATGAACTTGGAGAACCAGCCCTTCTCGCTCGAGTCTTGCGTTTCACCACGCGCTGTATAGGTGACGCGGGCGTCGGCGAGACGCGTCGAGATCACCGTGTTGTCCGGATTGATGTCCTCCGGCCGCGCTTCACCAGCGACACGGATGATGGCCGTCCCGTGCGCCAGATGCACCCACTTCTCGCCACGCAGGACGAGCATGCCATTAGGCAGGACATCGATGACATTGACCGTCACATTACCGGTCAAGGTGTTGCTCTGACCGGCCATGGCGTTGCCGAGAAAGTTGCGCGAAGCGGCGGTATTGGCGGCAAAATTGGCGCCAAAGGGCTTGAACCCACCAAGGTTGACGCCAACCGTGCCGGTATTGGTGTCGTTCTTCATGATCATGGCGTTGTTCGAGTCGCTCGACGACAGATTTTCCTGCAGTACGACGGTGATCGCATCGCCTATGCGCCGTGCCAGATGATCCTCATACAGACTCTGGCTATAGCCCGCCTGATAGAGCGAGCCGTTGTTCTTTTCCGGCGCGATGCGCTCGATCGGCATGACCGGCGCATAGGCGGGATCGTTGGCGTGCGGCAGCGGATCGATGCAGGCGCTCAACATGGCCGTCGTAATCAAGATCAGGCACAGGCGATACATGATCCACCTCTTACATGTTCTGGGTGACGAACTGCATCATCGAGTCGGCGGTCGCGATGACCTTGGAGTTCATCTCATAGGCGCGCTGCGCCGTGATCATATCGACCATCTCGGTGACGATATTGACGTTCGAGGTTTCGAGAGCCCCCTGCTGCAAGGTTCCCATCCCTGCCGTTCCCCCGGGCGCCACCACCGGCGTGCCACTCGACCCCGATTCCATATAAAGGTTGTTGCCGATGGCCTGCAGTCCCTGTGGATTGATGA
The DNA here is from genome assembly GCA_021851865.1 of Pseudomonadota bacterium. Taxonomy (GTDB): domain Bacteria; phylum Pseudomonadota; class Gammaproteobacteria; order Pseudomonadales; family Moraxellaceae; genus JAJZHK01. Next base: position 38,743 of record JAJZBU010000006.1, read on the forward strand.
AGTCAGCGAGGGTGATCTGACCGATCTGGCTAGGCAGATTGGTCGTTGGGTTGTTATAGGAGACCGTCCCATCCTGTCCTATGGTGATCTGTGAGACCTGTGGTGGAATGGTGATGGCCGGTTGAATGGCATAGCCCTGCGCGGTCACCAGCTGTCCTTGTGAATTGATCTGCAAGCTGCCGTCACGCGTATAAGCGAGGGTGCCATCCGGCATCAGCACCTGGAGAAACCCACGGCCATTGACAGCGACGTCGAGGGTCTGACTGGTGACGTTGATCGAACCTTCGGTGAACTGCTTTTTGGTGTCGCCGATGCGCACCCCGGTGCCGATGTTGAGCCCCGACGGCAAAGCCGTGATCGAGGATGAGGGGCCGCCCGGAGAAAACTGCGTCTGATAGAGCAGATCCTGAAAAGTCGCCTCGTCGCGTTTGAAACCGGTGGTCGAGACGTTGGCCAAATTGTTGGCGATCGTCGCCAGTTTGACATCCTGTGCGCTGAGGCCGGTCTTGGCGATCCATAGTGCTGGTTGCATGAGGCATGCCCTCCACAGAAAAAGTATGGCCGGGGAGCGTCAACAGAACGACATCACCGGCGATCAACCTAATCCTTGCATGATCTGTGCCAGGGACTGATCGTTGTTCTGCGCATCCTGCATGAACTTGATCTGCATCTCGTACTGCCGCGACACTTCGATGATATGGGTCATCTCGGCGACGGCATTGACATTGCTGCCCTCGACCGAACCTTTGATCACCGTCGCCGAAGCGTTGGCGAGCGGCAATTTGCTGCCGGCAGGCAAATGCATCAGGCCATCGACCCCTTTGCTGATTTGACTGGGGTCGAGTTGCACCAGCTTGATCTTGTCGAGCACCGCCAGATCGGTGAGCCTACCGTCCATGGCCTGAAAATAGACGCTGCCGTCCTCGCCTATTTCGACACGGCTGGCTTGCGGTATCTGCAGCGGCTTGCCATTGCTGCCGAGCACGGCAAAACCCGCGCCATTGCGCAAGGTCCGGTCGGCACCGATCTGCAAGTCGCCCGCCTGGGTATAGGCCTCCTGCCCATTCGGGCCCTGCACCGCGATCCAGTTGCCCTGACTCGGCACCACGTCCAGGGGGTTGCCGGTATTTTCGATGGCGCCCATCGCCATATTCGTCGACGGCTCCTCGATCATGGCATAGGCGCGGCTGGGATAGACCGGACCAAACACCGTCATAGCACGCGCCTGTTCGAGATCGGCCTTGAAACCACGCGTCGAAACATTGGCGAGATTGTTGGCGTGCACGCTCATGGCATTTTGCGCCTGGGCGGCGCCACTCATCGCCACATACAAAGAACGATCCATACGCTACTCCTGATCACCATCCTGCCGAGATCAGCGCGCCTATGGCGCGCCACCGATGTTGACCACCGTCTGAATCAGGGACGACTGCGTCTGGATGCTCTTGGCATTGGCCTGATAGTCACTCTGCGCGGTGATCAGGTTGACCAGCTCGCTGGACAGGTTGACCGTCGACTCTTCAAGAGAGCCGGAGTTGAGCAGTCCCAAAGAAGCCGTCCCAGGTTGTCCGTAGGTCGGCTGCCCCGACGTGAAGGTCTGTACCCAGGACGTATTGCCCACCTGTTTGAGCCCCTGCTGATCGGGGAAATTGGCCAGGGCCACCACCCCCAGGGTCTTCGACTGGCCATTGGTATAGTTGGCCTGCAATTGCCCGGTATTGCTCACGTTCAGACTGCTCAACTGGCCTGTGGTATAGCCGTTCTGGCTCAGCGAATTAACCGAGAAGGGGCTGCCATATTGGGTGGTGCTGCCAAGATCGACCTGAAAATTGGAAGACGTCGGTGGATTGGGAATCGGCAAAGTTCCACCCTGCGCCACCGGTTGGCCGGCGACCGCGCCATTGGGCAAACCACTCGCCGACAGCGGCGTCCAGTTGGAAACCAGAATGGAGCCAGTGGCCGCGGTGTTGAGGCTGCCATCGTTGTTGAACACGAGATTGTGCGCATACATCGTCGGCTGCGTATTCTGTGGCGCCGGCAACGCGGTGTTCGGATCGCCGATGTTCTGGCCATCGATCTGGGCGTACATCGTCCAGGTGTTGGGCGCCGTATCCTTGACGAAATACATGGTCAGCTGATGCGAATTGCCGAGGCTGTCATAGACCGTGGTTCCGGTCACCGAGTTATAGGTCGAAGGATTGGTCGGGTCGAAGGTGTTAGAGATGTAGGGCGTCGCCACCGGCGCGGCGGTGAATATGCCGCCGCCGCCGCCGCTCAGACTCAAACCCTGCTGCAAATTAAGGTTGACGACGCCGCCGACGGTCAGATTACCGCCCCCGGCGCCTGACAAGGTCTTGGAGGCGCCGACGAGAGCGCCATTGGCCTCACCTTGCACGGTCAGGGTGTCGGTGCCGACGCCGCTGTTGTTGAGACCAAAGTCGAGATCCTCACCGGTGTTCGAAGTGACGGTCACCGTACTCCCCGAGACAGAAGCGGTGATGCCATTGAGAGTCGTACCGCTGAGGCTGTTGATCGTGGCAGCGAGGGTCGCCGGCGTCGAACCGGTGAGAGCGACGCCATTGAGGGTCACCATCGAGCCGGTGTTGTTGTAGCCGGTGAGAACGGCCGTGGTCACCGCCGTCGCCGAGACGCCGGCATTGGACTGCAACTGTTGCGCGATGGCCTGCGCCGTTTCATTGGCGCTGAAATTGACCACCGTCGAATTACCGGTATTGCTGTTGTTGATCGTCACCGACTCGGCCGGATAACCGTTGGTGGTGCCGGTATTCACATTTTCGATCGCCGTCCCCCCCGAACCATAGGTATTACCCTGCTTGACGAGAACGTTGGCGGCGGCATTGAGATTGACATTGCCGGCGACATCGGTGGTGCGCGCCGGCGCCTGGTTGGCGGTACTGACCTGCAGGTCGGTGAGGCTGTTGCCGTTGACATTGCCACTGGCATCGACCGAATAGCCCTGCAGGCGCGCGTTGGAAGAGTTGACCACATAACCGTTCTTGTCGAGGCCGAACTGGCCGGCGCGCGTGTATTCGATGGCACCGGAATTGCTCATGGCAAAAAATCCGCCGCCACTGATGGCGACGTCGAGATTGTTGCCGGTGGTCGTGAGGTTGCCCTGATTGAAGATCTGCCGGACATCGCTGAGATTGACGCCCGAACCGATGGCATTGGCCGCCGTGCCGAGCACCGAAGCGGCGTAGACGTCGCCGAATTCAGCGCGGGACGACTTGAAGCCAACGGTGCTGGCGTTGGCGATGTTGTTACTGATCACATCCAGATTGGAACTGGAAGCATTGAGGCCACTGAGCGAAGTATTGAAAGACATGATGTCGACCTCGAGATTATTGGGCGATCTGCTGAACCGAACTCAAAGGCGTCGTCCCTAGCCCCTGTAGATTGAGCTGAATGGCGCCACCGCTGGAAGAGAAGCTGACACTGTTGACGCTGGCGGGCAGGACCGTCGCCAGTTGGGTGTTCTTGCCGGCGATATCGGCGGTGGCGGTGATCGTGTAAGTGCCCGCTGGCATGCTGGCGCCGGAACTCGAACTGCCGTTCCAGGTGAAAGGAACGCTGCCGGCGGCCTGGGTGCCGAGCGCCATCTGCTGCACTACCGCTCCACTGGCGTCGCTCACCTGCACACTGAGGTTGTCGGTGCTCTGCGGCAAGGTGACCATGCCCGTGAAGGAACCTTGTCCATTGTAAGCCGCCTGATTGGAGTTGACATAGACCTGCTTGCCGATCAGGGAAGACGCCTGCAGGGCCTGATTTGACGTCATATTGCTGCTCAGCGAACTCATCGTCGTATTCAGGTTCTGGATGCCCGACACCTGAGAAAACTGCGCCAACTGCGCGACAAAGGCGGAGTTGTCCATAGGATTGAGCGGATCCTGGTTCTGCAACTGCGCCATCATCATGGTCAAGAAATCGTTCTCGCCCAAAGTCTGCTGCGTCGCTGTCGCCGCTGCCGCCGCCGTCGCTGCGGCGCTGGTCGTCGCGTTGCTGGAGGTCGGAGAAATCGCATACTGGCTGAGGATGCTCGCACCGTTGTTCACTGGCGTGGTCATGATGATCTCCTTACTGACCCAGGGTGAGGGTTTTTTGCATCAGTGTCTTGGCGGTGTTCATGACATCGACGTTGGTCTGGAAGGAACGCGACGCCGAGATCATGTTCGCCATCTCTTCGACGACGTTGACATTGGGATAGGCGACGTAGCCATTCTTGTCGGCGTAGGGATGTCCAGGCTCATAGCGCATCTGCAGCGGCGCCTGGCTTTCGACCACGCCCATCACCTGGACACCGGCCGCATCTGGCCCCAGTTGCAAGGGCGTGCCACCACTCTCGGCATTGTAAAGACTCTGCTGCACCGCCTGAAAAACTGGTTCGCGCGCACGGTAGGTCGTCCCCACCGAGGAACTCACCGAATCGGCATTGGCGATGTTGCTCGATACCGTATTGAGGCGAACGGTCTGTGCGCTCATGCCACTGCCAGCGATCGTAAAGACGTCTCCCATGGACATGACGATGTCTCCTAGCTACCGGTGATCGCGCTGAGCACGTTCTTGATGGCATTGTTGAGGAAGGTGAAGCTGGCCTGATAATCGACGGCATTGCGCGTAAAAACCGCCTCTTCCTGCTGGCTATCGACGGTGTTGCCATCCAGGGCCGGCTGCGTCGGCAGACGATATTGCACCTGGGAAGCGAATGATCGCGTCGCTTGGCCGGCGAGATGCCCGCTCTGCGTCTGAGTCAAACCCAGGCCAGCGCTGTTGCCCGCCATGGCGGCCTGCATGGCCGCCTGAAAATTGATGTCCCGCGCCTTATAGCCCGGCGTATCGGCATTGGCCAGATTGGAAGCGATCAACTGCACGCGATCCGAACGCAGATTGAGCGCTTTTTCATGAATGCCGAAGGCACTGTTGAAGTCCAATGACATGAGTCTCATCCTCCGTACTCATCGTCTGCACGATTTCATACATTCACAATGCAAGGTCTATACCAGAAACGGCAAATGCAGTATTTTCAATGAATTAAGCCTTCGATAGGCGATATGCGGCCACGACCGGCGGCAAGCTGCCGCCGCTGCCGGTGGCATCTCGCCAGGAGCCTGACGGCCAATGGCTGGCGCCGCCAGAGATCCGTCCTTGCGCCGGTTAACGCCATTGAAGGAGAGCCGACGTCGCCAGACAGGACAGCTGATTTCTGATTTATCAAAACGACTGCAGCAGAGGCTCGACTTGCGTGCGCTTGTCGGCACGAAGACTCGACCATGCCGATCCACATGGGGAAAATCGCCGTATGACGGTGTCGACAAGCACAGACGGGATTGACGTCATCACTGCCGCCCACGGGCTGATCTGCCATGGGCGACAAACACACCCATGCCGATTCGAGCCTAGGCTCAGGCTCAAAGCGGCATGTTCGCTAACGCTGCATCTGCGTGACGCGTATGCGCTCGGAGACCTTCGCCGCCAAATCGTCGGGACGAAACTTGGCGAGAAAGTCGTCGGCGCCCACCTTGCGCACCAGCGCCTCATTGAAAACCCCCGACAAGGACGTATGCAGGAGGACATACAGACCGGCAAGGCGTGGGTCGCGCCGAATCTCCGAGGTCAGGGTATAGCCATCCATCTCCGGCATCTCGATGTCTGAAATGATGAGGACGTATTCCTTGGTCACGTCCTTGCCCTGCTCGGCCAGTTCATGCAGATGTTTGAACGCCTGCATGCCATCGCTGAGTTCGCGGATGTTCACCCCCACCGACTGCAGACAACGGATGACCTGCTTGCGGGCGACGGAAGAATCGTCGACCACCAGCACATTGATCTGCTGCTCCTGGGCGGCCTGCATGACGTCGGCCGTGACGATGCCGGCGGAGACGTCATGCTGCATCGGCGACACCTCGGCGAGGATCTTCTCCACATCGATGATCTCGACGAGACGATCGGCCACCTGTGTCACCGCCGTCAGATAGCTCTGCCGACCACTACCCTTGGGTGGCGGATGGATGTCCTCCCAGTTGGTGTTGATGATGTTGTCGACCTGCCGCACCATGAAACCCTGAACGTTCATATTGTATTCAGTGATGATGACGAAGCAGTTGTCGATGTCATCGACCGGCGCCCCGCCCACCGCCATCGACATGTCCATGACCGGAATGGTGCCGCCGCGTATGTGCGCGACCCCGCGCACGACGCTATGCCGCTTTGGCAGCGCCGTCAGCTTGGGACAACGGAGCACCTCGCGCACCTTGAACACATTGATGCCATACTGCTGTTCCCCCTGCAGGCGGAACAACAGCAACTCCAAGCGATTCTGCCCCACCATCTGGGTGCGCTTGTCGACCGTTTCGAGTATTCCGCTCATCGTCATACCGCCTCAATCGCGCAAATCCAGCCTCTGTTGAGCGCCCTGGTCTGCTATCATGACAGAACCGCGCCGACCCATCCGTCAGGACACCATGCTCGCACACCAGCACATCGTACGGCGTCTCACCTCTGCAGAGATTCTAGGCCAACTTTTACCAGCCTGCAGGCTGTTGCTCCTCTTTTTCGTCACAGTTCCTGCCCTGGCCGACATCCGTGCCGACATCCTGCATAACGCTCAACAACTGGGACAATGGCCACAAGGCACCCAGATCGATGTCAAGCTGCTGGGCAATCCCCCCGACCCCAGCGATTGCCCGCACGCCTGGACGATGCAACTGCAAGGCAATGAACGCTGGCAGGGGCGCCTCAACATTCACCTCATCTGCCCGGACAACCCGCACACCCGCTGGCTGTCGGTGCTGATCAACGTGCACGCGCCAGTGGTGATCGTACGCCAGACCGTGCGTCACGGCGATAGTATCGTCGCCAGCGCGCTGACCCAGGAAAGCCGCGATATCACCTGGACCCAGGCCTACTTCACCGATCCGGCGAAAGTCATCGGCGCCGTCGCTCGCCGCGACCTTCTCATCGGCAGCATGATCATCCCCTCCGACCTGTCGCCGCCCCTGCTCGTTCGTCGCGGCGAGCAGGTGCTGTTGCGCGCCGATCACGCCGGCATCACCGTCACCGACGTCGGTACTGCGCTCAACGACGCCAGTCGCGGCGAGGCGGTGCGCGTTCGGCACAGCCGCAGCGGTCATGTCGTCGAGGGCATCGCCGTCGACCAGGACATCGTCGCCCTGCCCCTGTAAAGAAGTCGACACAAACCTGAGTCGCCCCTGAGTCGCCATAAAGATGAAAAAACCCTCAAGTATTGCCGCCGCCGGCCGATAACAAGCTCATAGAACTCTGATGAGCCGACGTCAGGCCCGTCGATCAGCTTTGAGAAGGACAACATCATGATCCACAATATTCTGGCTCGCGACCCTGCAAGCCGCACCAGCGAGAGCAACCTCAACGCCGGTGCCAGCGGGCGCAGCACGGCACCGAGCAGTCCGCCACCGACCAGCGCGCCGGCCCCGACGGCGCCGAATAGCAACGCCAGTGCGCCGGAAATCAGTATCAGCGCCGAAGGCCAGGCCATGCAGAAGCTGGCCGATGGCCTGCGCCAAAAACCGCTCAATGAGCAGAAAGTTGCCGCCTTGCGCCAGGCGATCGCCGAAAACACCTATCGCATCGACCCGCAACAGGTCGCGCGCAAGATGCTGCAGTTCGAACAGCATCAAAGCTGAGGGCGATCTGGTACGAAATCTGCTTGTCCTGACTCATCGCATGATCACATGCCGGTTTTCCGGCAGGAGAAAACGATGAGCCCGAACAATCCCGTGGAAGTCCTCTGTCAACATACCCTACGTCTGCTCGACCTCATCCTGCAGGAGCGGCAAGCCCTGCAGGATCATGATCTCGATCGCATGGGCGCCCTGCTCGGCATCAAGGAAGAACGTACGCAGGAGGTCATGCGCCTTGAGTTGAGCCTGCGTCAGCAACTCGAGCGCGAAGGTTTCGTCGTCGATGCCAGCGGCATCAGCGCCTGGATGCAAAGACAGCGCTTCGATCTGTCAGCGTGGCGGCGCCTGCGTATTCAGCTGCATTTGCTCAAGGATCTCAACGGTATCAATGGCCACATCATCAGCCGCGCCGAACGCAATACCCAGCGACTGCTCGAGATCCTCACCGGCCAACCGGACAGCAGCGTCTACCACGCCAACGGCCGTAATCCGGGATCACGCACCATGCGCGCCTATGGTAGCGCTTGAGCGACCTGCAGGCGCAAACCCCGGGCCTGCCGCGCCACTTGCAGGATCAGCGGCGCTTGTCCATCGCCACCCAGCCGTGCAAGACAAGCCGCATCGGCCTGTGCCGCGATCCAGCAGTTCCCGGTAGCGCCGCTGGCCACAGCTGCGCTCCGCCGACGGATCCAGGTCCAGCAAGCTGCTGGCAAGAGGGACGATGCGAGGTCGCCGCAGAGGAGCGCCGGACGCGGCAGCAACAACAGCAGCAAGGCCGGATCGACCTCCGGCGTCAACAACAGCAAAACCCCGCCGTCCTGCGGCAAAAGATCGCCGCCGACGAGCTGCGCTTGGCGATAGGCGCGCCCCCACCACCATAACAGCAGACGCTGTCCATAGATCGGCTGCCAGAACAGCAGCGCGATGAGCAGCACGGCATTGAGCACGGCAACGAACAACATGAGCTGCGGCACATTCAAGCCATGCGCCAGCAAAAGCGCGCTGACGACACTGGCAACGACCATGAACAGGGCATTGAGGATGTTGTTGGCGGCGATGACCCGCGCCCGAAAAGTCGGCTTACTTCTCTGCTGCAGATGCGCGTAAAGCGGCACGGTGAACAGGCCACAACTCACCCCCATCAGAAAAATGTCGGCGAGCAGGCGCAGATGTCCCTGGCGCACGAAGTCCCAGGCGGCGACATGGTGCGCCGGATGCACCGGACGCGCGCCATAGAGGTCGATGGCGAAAACACTGATGGCGATGGCGGCCAGGGGCACCAAGGCCAGCTCCACCCGCCGCCCGGACAGGGACTCGCAGAGCACAGCGCCAAGGCCGATGCCGATCGAAAACAAGGCGATGAGCAAGGTGAACAGCGAAGCTTGTCCACCCAGCACGTCGCGGGCATAGACCACCCACTGCGTCAGATAGACGGCACCAAAAAACCAAAACCAGGAAATGGCGAGAAGAACATGCCAGAGCTCCTTCTCGCTGGCGCTCTGCCGCAGGAGGCGTAGGCTGGCGCGCAGGATATGCGCATCGACACGGGCACGCACGTCGAGTGCGTTCAGACGCGGCATCGCCAGGCTGCTCAGTGCGCCGAGGCCGGCGATGCTCAGACAGACCGACGCCAGAACCCAGGGACGGTGTGGAAAAAGATCCTGCAACTGGGCGCCCGTGATCTGTCCAAGCAGAATGGCGATGAAGGTCGCCATCTCGATCAGGGCATTACCGCCGACCAGTTCATCGGAGCGCAGGTATTGCGGCAAAATGGCGTATTTGATCGGCCCGAAGAGGCTGGAATGCGTGCCCATGAGAAAAAGACAGAGCATGAGCACACCGGCAGAACCGGCGACGAAGCCATAGGCGGCGAGACTCATGATGAGGATTTCCAGGCCCTTGACGCAACGCGCCAGCAAGGCCATGTCAAACCTCTCGGCCAGCTGTCCGGCCAGGGCGGAAAAAAGAAAGAAGGGTAGGATGAAAACCCCGGCGGCGGCGTTGGTCAGTGCTTTGTCGTTGAAGCCGGCATAGCTGAGACCGCCATAGGCGATCAGCACCAGCATGCCGTTCTTGAACAGATTGTCATTGAAGGCGCCGAAAAACTGCGTCAGGAAAATGGGCAGATAGCGGCGCATGCGCAAAAGTCGAAATTGTTGCTGCATGGGGGCAATCTTCCTGATCTTGGGAGGAGCAGCTTATCATCGCCAGAAAAAAGCACCCACCCCCCCCCCGAACCCGGCTCAGAAGTATCTTTCTACACTACACTGAGGGGGTGAAGGTGTATCCAAGGAATGTGCCGCCTATGCCCGCGCCAGAGTCCAGCTCTCTTGCTCTCCTGCTCTCTGGAGGAGGGGCGCGTGCGGCTTATCAGGTCGGCGTCCTGAAAGGACTGCGCGACATCCTGCCGCGCGATATCGCCAACCCCTTCCCCATCATCTGCGGCACCTCCGCCGGAGGCCTCAACGCCGCCGGCATCGCCTGTCACGCTGATCGTTTCAGCACCGGCATCGAGCTCCTGGAAAGAATCTGGGCCAACTTCCGCACACATCAGGTCTATCGCACCGACGTCCTCGGTGTCTGGGCTTGCGCCCTGCGCTTTCTGGCCACCCTGATGATCGGACGCCTCGGTCAGAATCAGGCCATCTCCCTGCTCGACAACCGCCCCCTGCGGCAACTTTTATCGCGCTACCTGAGCATGGATCGTCTGCCCGCGATGATCGACGCCGGACACCTGCACGCCCTGGCGATCACCGCATCGGGCTATACCAGCGGCGAGTCGGTGAGTTTCTTTCAGGGGCGCCCCGAACTGCAGGCGTGGACGCGGTCGCGTCGGGTCGGTGTACGCACCGACTTGAGTGTCGACCACCTCATGGCCTCGGCCGCCATCCCCGTCATCTTCCCGGCGGTGCGCGTGCATCGTGAGTTTTTTGGCGATGGCGCCGTCCGTCAGCTCGCCCCGATCAGCCCGGCCCTACACCTCGGCGCCGATCGCGTCCTGGTGATCGGCGTCAGCAGCCAAAACCTACCACGGCGCCAGCGCGAGCAGGTCAACAGCTACCCCAGTATCGCCCAAATCATCGCCCATATCATGGCCAATGCCTTCATCGACTCCCTGGAAGGCGATATCGAACGCCTGAACCGCGTCAATCATACGATCAGCCTGATTCCCCCCGAGGTGCGCGCACGCGAAAGCGTAGCCCTGCGCCCGGTGCAGGTACTCACCATAGCCCCTCCGAACAATGTCATAGAAACCATGGCCTTGCGCCATGTCGACAGCCTCCCCTACAGCGTTCGCATGTTCGTGCATGGTTCAGGAGCGACAAGAAAATCTGGCGCCGGTGTACTCAGCTATCTGCTCTTTGAGGCAGAATACAGCCGTGCCCTCATCGAACTTGGGTATACCGATGCCATCAGCCGTCGCGAAGAGATTTTGGCCTTTATGGCGCTGGCCCCTCCTGCTGACACTGCTGGTCACGACGCTGCCGATACACGCCCTTGATGCACTTCACCATGCACCAGGACTGGCGGGCCTCGGCTGGTCGGCGACGACGGCAGCACAACAGACGGGTAGCGACATCCTGTTGCTGGCGCAGCCCTTGCGTCGTCTCGTGCTGAAACAAGCACCCAGTCCGGCGCGCGTCACCGGCGTACGCTTCATCACTGGCATGGTCGTGCTACCCGTTCCGATGAGCGTGGTCGCAGCGCGCTGGCGCCAGCCGCACTCAAGCGTCTGGGGCAAAGGCTTCCGTATCGACATCCGGCAAGTGCAGGACTTGGGAGAAACGCTCGACTTCATCGAACAGCTGAGCTTCCCCCTACCGATGGGACACTGGCGCATGCACCTGCACATGCGCCAGGACAACCGCGCCGACGGCAGCTGGCAACGTGAACTGCTCGCCGGCCCCTTGACCGCCAGTCTCAGCCACTACGAGCTCTTTGCTCTCGACTCGCACCACTGCCTGCTCGTCCTGACACACTGGAGCCATATCGAGGGCGACAACTGGTTCTATCGTCTACTGCTCAAGGCACAGCCGCAGATCGCCACCGCCCTGCCCTGGATCGTCGTCGCCTCCACCCTGGCGGCAGCGCGCCAGCAATTCGGGGAGATGCCGGCGCAGCGGCGTTCGAGCTACATCGATGGCGCCCTGCGCATTCAGGCGACCGTACCGATTGCACCGGGGCAGCAATGGGTCAGCATCGACGGCCATCTGCGGATGAGCGCCTCTGCCGCCTTGCAGCGATTGGCGCAAGTGCAGCGTTATCCGGAGTTTTTGCATCTGGTCCGCCATGTCGATGTGCAGGCACAAGGCAGCAGGACCCTGACGCATTGGCAATTACAGTTCGACCTGGGATTGTGGCACCGGCATCTCGAGCAGGATCTGTTCATGCAGCGCCACGCCGACAGCCTGTACTTCTGGCACGCCGCAAGCGCCGACAGCGCCCGTATCGACGCACTCTGGCAGATCCTGCCGGCACGTGACGGCGCCGATTCGCGACTGAGCATCAACCACCAGGGCGACAGCCTCGGTGGACTATTCGATATCCTGAGCTACAGCCCCTACCCACAGATCGACGAGGCCCTGATCGCCGACATCCTGCTCATGCATCGTAGTCGGCACTGGCTGGAAACACCCTAATCGGATTGATCCCAGGCCAGCCATTCCTGTTTGCTCCAGGCGTAAAGAATCGGCGCCATGACGACGCCGGCGAGGCCGAGAAAACGCTCGAGTACGAGCATGCACAAGAGCATTTCCCAGGCACGCGCATGGATACGGGTGCCGATGATGCGGGCATTGACGAAGTATTCGAGCTTGTGAATGAGCATGAGAAAACCGAGTGAGACCAGGGCCAGCGCCGGGCTTTGGCCAAAACTGAGCACGACGATGACGCTGTTGGCGAGAAGATTCCCCAGAATCGGCACCAATCCGCCCAAGAACGTCAACATGACCAGGGTCTTGGAGAATGGCAGATGGATGCCGGCGACGGGCAGCGCCACCATCAGATAGAGCAGGGTGAGGCCGCTGTTGATCAGCGCGATGCGCACCTGGGCCCCGGCGATGGCGGCAAAACAAGACTGCACTTCGCGACATTGCTGAAACAGCCGCTGCGTCCACGGGCCCCGCCCACGCTGCGCCAGCCCCCGATCGAGCGACATGAGCAAACCGATGAGCAAGCCGATCAGTAGATAACTGATCTCTTTGAGCGTGCCGAGGCCGATGGCACCGATGGCGCCGGCGTGCATGCTCAGCCAGCGCGCCGAGATGCCGAGCAGATCCTGCTGCTGCGGCAAGACCGCTGCCCAGCCCTGTGGCAGGCGCAAGCGCAAGTTCTGCAAGATCAGCCCCAATTCCACGAGCAGTTGCTGCAGACGCCCGGTACTTCCAAGAACAGCGTCGATAAAAGCAAAAAATGCCAGCACCAAGCTGAACACCAGGATCAGGACGAAAGCCACACCCAGACCACGATGACGATTGCCGAAGCCATACCGATGCGCTCCCTGACGCGCCAGATCGACCAGAGTCAGCGCCAGCATCAAGGTCAGCAGGGGCGCCATCAGGCCGTGGGCCACCAGCAGCAGTGTGCTACCGAGGACGATGATAAAACTGATCAGCCTCGCACCACGAGCCGAGTCACCCATGCCTCTCTCCCGCCTTCGTCTGGCGAAGATGCTGGCACAGCCGGTCGCCCCTGGCAAGATGAAATCCCCGGCAGGCGCGAGGAGCTTGAACTAGACTGCGATGTATCGACCAAGAGTGGCTTGGCATGTTCAAGAAGTGGTCCATTCGCCTCAAGATTCTGATGCTAGGCGTTGCCTTTCTCGTCAGCTTGATCGCCATGTCGGTGGCGCTGATCGCCCGCTTTATCGAACACTCGACCCTCTCGCACGCGCGCATGTCGGTGACACTGACTTCACAGCTGCTCAATCTGGCGATCGTGCCCTACACCACCGAGAGTCAGATCCATATCCTCAAGGACTATATGGATGAGATGGTCGGCAGGAAGCGCAGCATGATCAGCTATCTGCTGGTCAGCGATGGCCATAGTATCCTGCTCTCCGCCGGACAAATACCGCACCCACTGCCGACGCCGACTCGCCTCGATCGCCTGCGGCAAATGCCCGATGTCCTGCACGTCCGGCAACGCATCCTGATCGATAGCGACCATGTCGGTTATGTGCAATACGGCTATACCACACGAGCCCTGACCTCCTATCGCAAAGAGCTCATCCGCAATGGCATCCTCGCCATCGTCGCCGAACTGCTCCTCGCCGGCCTCAGCATCGGCCTCCTGTCACACCACATCAGCAAGCGTATCCAGTATCTCAACGAGGCTTTTCTCGCCATCGCCAATGGCGACTACTCGCGTCGTGTTCTGCCGACGCATCAGGATGAGCTAGCGCGTCTCGCTTTCTTGTTCAATCGCATGGCTGACGCCCTTGAGGAACGCATGAACGCACTGCTGACCTCGCGCACCGAGACCCAGCAACTGAATGCCTCCCTGGAGGACATGGTCGCACAGCGCACGCGCGAGCTGAGCAGCGCCAATATGCGCCTGGAAAAACTGGTCACTGATCTGCGTCATACGCAAAATCAACTGGTGCAGTCAGAAAAACTGGCGGCCCTCGGGCAACTGGTCGCCGGCATCGCCCATGAACTGAACACCCCCATCGGCAATGCGCTGACCATCGCTTCCACCTTGGAGGTTCAGGACAAAAACATGCAACAACGCATGCAAGCCGGCCCCATCACCCGTCATGACTTCGAATCCCTGCTGCAATTGCACACCGAGGCGATGGATTTGCTCGGCCGCAGCCTGCAGCGCGCCTCCAGCATGATCCATAGTTTCAAGCAGGTCTCCGCCGACCAAGTCAGCGGCCAACGGCGCCAGTTCGCCCTCGACACCACGATTCAGGAAACCTTGCTCTACCTGGCGCCGAGCTGGCGCAAACAGAATGTCTCGATCGAAAGTGACATCGCCGCCGACGTGCTGATGGACAGCTACCCGGGCGCCCTGTCGCAGGTGATCAGCAACCTGGTCAGCAACTCTTTGATGCACGCTTTCGAGGGCATCGCGCAGCCGAGCATCCGATTGACGGCACAGATTCAGGATGGCCAAGTCAAACTCATCTTCAGCGACAATGGCTGCGGCATCGCCAGCGAGCATCAGCACCGCATCTTCGAACCCTTCTTCACCACCCGCATGGGCAGTGGCGGCACCGGTCTCGGCCTGCACATCTGCTACAACCTCGTCACATCGCATCTCGGCGGCCGTATCGAACTTCTGCATAAGAACTCCCCGGGCACCGCCTTCCTCATCGTCCTACCCTTGGTGGCTCCCCGCACCATCAGCCCTGACACGCCGATCCTGGAGGCACCTGATGTCTGAAGAACGAGACATCGAAACGCAAATACTGCAAGGGCTGGTTGCAGATCAGCCCCTCGAGGTCCTCGCTGACCGTCTATGTCAGGCCTGGGGGGAACGTCTCGCCGGGTGCAGCGTCGCCTTGATCTGGAGAAGTCATCTCGGTCAGGCACGAAAGCTCGGCGGTGATCCTTGTCATCCCTTGTCGACGCAGCTCTTTGTGTCACCGCCGCCGGGCTGCACCTTGTATCAAAACCAGGATAAAGTTCTCGGCTTGCTCATGATCGCCGGCGACGGTAGCCCTGCCGCCGCGCAGCCACGCCTGGAGCTACTCGCACAGCTTCTCTTGCACGCGCAACAACAGCGCAGCCAGCAACGCTATCAGCAGGATCTCGCGCAACTGCAGCAAAACTTCAGCAGCCTGCTCCTCGATGTTCATCATCTTTTTCATACGGCGGCGAGCGAATACAGCGCCGCCCAGGGGCTCTGCGATCGGCTCACCCAGAATGAAGACGTTGGGCTGGTCTGGATCCAGACAGCGAGCGTCGACGCGACATCGCCCATCTTCGCCAGCGCCGGTGAGCGCGCTTGGCTCACCAGCGAGGCTGCTACCCAAGCTCAGCAAACCCTGCAAACCCTGTGGCAACAGGCGCAGATCTATCTGCATCCGATCGACGATCTCGACCCCGCGCATGGCGAGGATGAACTCTACCTCAGCGCCGCTGTGCCTTTGTGGCGAGACGACAAACTCTGGGCACTGCTGGTTTTTGCCAGTCGTCGCCATACGCACGATGCGCACAACGAGCCCGTCATCCGGCAGATGCTGGCACAACTGGGGGAAGAGCTGACACGCAGCTTCGCCAGCTTACAACTGCGCTTACTCGCTGAACGGACGGCGCGTATCCAGCAGATCCTGCTCGAACATACCGACGTCGGCATCACACTGGTGAAAGATCGCCGCTACGTCGAGGTCAATCGTCGTTTCGCGCAGATGCTTGGCTACCCGCATCCCGACGAGGTCAAACAGCTGTCGACGCGCACCATCTATCCGCACGAACTCGAATATCATCGTGTCGGTGCCATCTATCGCGCCGCGCGCGAAAACAAACATGGTCAATGCATCGCTCAGGTGGCGCACCGTGACGGCCGTATTCTCACCTGCCAAGTCAGTTTCGGCATACTCTACGACCAGGGTGAGGAGCTCTCGGTCTGGACCCTGATCGACATCAGCGACACCCTGGCGCGCGAGCAGGAACGCGACGCCTACCGTGAACGCCTGGAAAAACTCGCCGATCGCGTCCCCGGCATGCTCTGTCAATTCCGGACACAACGCGAACAAGAGGAGCACCCAAAGTTTATCTTTCTGCGTGGTGCCGTCGGCAGCATCTTGCATCTCGATCCCGACGATGACCTGCGGCAGCTCGACGCCTTCGAGCAGATCCTGGAAGAAGACCGCGCCCCCCTACGCCAGGCCTTGTTCGCTCATAGCGAAAACCACTTGGCATTGCTGCACGAATTCCGCATCCATACGCAAAAGGGCGAGCAACGCTGGCTGCAGATCATGGCCACGCCGGAAAGCGAGGATGACACGACGACGCTCTGGCACGGCTTCATCAGTGACACCAGCGAAGCCCACCAGATGCGCGACCGTCTGCACGAATCGGCGACCCAGATACGCGCCATCTTTAATGCCTCACCGACGCCCATCTCCGTCTCCGACCTCGAGACCTTTACCTTTCTCCGTGTCAATCTCGCCTGGCAACACCTGTTCGGTTATGAGGAGTCGGAAGCGCGCGACAAAACGGCGCAACAACTGGGATTATGGGGCAAGGAGAGCGATGGACCGTCCCTGCGCGAGCAATTGCTCCGCAATGGTCACGCTCACCTCGAGGCGGCGCCGATGCGCGACAGCCAGGGGCACCAACTGGTCTGCCGCCTGACTGCAACCGTGATACACAGCGCCGATCAGCATCTCGTCATCGTCGCTGTCGAAGATATGACCGCCTTTTCCCGTATGGAAATGGAGCTGCGCCGCCTCAACGAAGTGCTCGCGTCGCGCGTGCAACAGCGCACCGAACAATTGGCGACATCAATGCGCGACCTGCAAAGCGCGCAGGACCAGCTCATTCAGTCGGAGAAGCTGTCCGATCTCGGGGCCCGCGTCGGCAGCATCGCACACGACATCAACACCCAGATCGGCAATGGACGCTTCGCCGCGTCCAGTCTCCTCTCCGCCTTACACCAACTCGACAGTCAAATCGCACAGGGACTGAAGCGCAATGATTTCAACGAGTTTGTCGAGCAAACCCGTAGCATCAGCGAAGTCATCATGCGCACCATGGAAAGCGCCGCCAACCTGGTGCATCATTTCCATGAGAAGGCCGTCGATCGCAGCAGCAATCGCCTGCGCGTTTTCGACTTGCGTGAACATGTCGACGGCATCCTGCTCATGCTCAGGCCGCGCATCCAGCACAGCGGCTGCAGCGTCTGCAACGAAGTGCCCAGCCAGATCAGTATGAATAGCCTGCCCGGCGCCCTCGAACACACCCTGACCAATCTCATCACCAACGCCCTGCACCACGCCTTCGATGACCCGGCCCAAGGGCATATCTGGATACGCGCCCAGGCCGATGAACATGATGTCGAAATCACCATCAGCGATGATGGACGCGGCATGTCGGAGACGACCATGCAACGCATCTTCGAACCCTTCTTCACCACCCGCGCCCATCAGGGCGGCAGTGGCCTCGGCCTACCCATCTGCCTCAACGCCGCGCAAACCATGGGGGGACAAATCCAGGTCGAAAGTCAGCTCGGCCACGGCACCACCTTCCGCCTGCATTTGCCGCGCCAGGCGCCAGCGCCGGCCGCTCAGGCCTGAGCGCCGCCGGCACGCGCCAGAACCAGAGACTGCTGCAGCTGATACACGAAAAACTTGAAAGCGGCGAAGTCCTCGGCGGAGAGTGCGCCACTTGGGCAATCGGCGTAGATCAGGCCGATGGCACGCCCCGACAGGATCAGAGGTGCCAAAAATGCCTGTAGCGTTGACTGGTGCTGGCCAAACAGACGCTCACCGCCGGCGCCTAGCCGCTCTTTTCCGCAAGGCCCATCTTCCCCCAGCCAGTAGGGCTGACGCCGCAGCAGGGTTTCCTGAAAGATCGGTACCTCTCCCGCCTTGAGGTCAAAACGAAAAGCGTCTCGCCACATCGGATCATAGAGCCCGACGGCGCTGCGGGCCGACAGGATGCGGGCATCGCTGGAGAGTACGGCGACCAGAGCCCGATCGAGGCCGACGCCACGGTAGAGTCCTTCCAAGGTCATGGCGACGAGGGCATTGAACTGTGTCGGTGAATGTTCGAGCGAAGTCATTTCGCGCAGGATGTTCAGCTGCAAGGCTGGATCCTGCGGACGACGAACCACTTTTTGTCCCGCCCTGGCACGATCGGCGGCGGAGAAGGCGCGCCCCTGCATCTCCGCCAGCAGGATGTCCACCCCCATGTCCTGACAGATCTCGGGCATGCGCTGCTGCGCCTCGACGAGAGCGGTCTCGACCGTGGCCACGGTGACGCCGAGCAACACCGACATGGCCTGCATCAAATGCGTCGGCGTGGCCGTCATGTTCAGGCCGGGGGTCTGCTCGGCCACCTGATGGCACAGGCCGATCAAGCGCGCCTGCGGACTGAGCGGCGATCCGGTCAGTACTTCGCCGACGAGAGCTCCCAGCCCCCAGGACTGTGCCAGAGCCTTGCCCAGATGACCAAAACTGGTGCCGAGCACCTCGAGCGCAGCCTGTTCGCGTTCCTGCCCCGCCACCATACGATCCAGCAGGATCTCACTGTCAGGGTCACCGAGGCTGAAATAGGCGGCTTCGCCGAGATCATGCAACAAGCCTGCGATGAAAACCTCCTCACCGTGCCGCGGCTGCACCAACTGCCATAAATGACGACTGAGGACCGCCGTGCGCAGCCCCAGCGCCAGCACCCGCAGCAAGGGCTGCTGCTGGCTATGACTGAGCAGATCGTCAAGGATGCGCATGCTCAGACACATGTGTGCGATCGTCTGGACACCGAGGATGACGGCGGCTCGGCTGACCGTCGTCACCGGCATCTTGGCGGCGGTATGGTAGGTGGACGAATTGGCCAATTTGAGCACGCGTGTGGTCATCGCCGTATCCGCCAGGATGACTTCGCTGATCTCGGCTAGGCCCGATGCGTCATCCGCACAAACCGCCTGCAAGCGGCGGGCCGCCCCCGCCAGCAAGGGCATTTCCTCCTCATTGATCCTATCCACCCAGACCTGGGTCTCTGCCGCCATGAAAGCGATCTCCTCTGTCTTTGCAGCCAGTCTAGAAGAGCTGGCGCGAAAGCAGAAATTCTCCTCACTCAAGTAGCACACAAGAAGTAGCACACAAGACGCCATCGCGCTGACGCCGATGGTCAAGCCTCACCCGGCGCCCGCCACTAGGATGGATGACTACTCTTGGCACCGACCTGACCGAGGCCGTATTATGAAGTCACCGCTCCACCATTCTGCCCAGCCAGCTCGTGTCGGCACGGCCCTGGTCACCGGCGCCTCCGCTGGCATCGGCCTGGAGTTCTGTCATGCGCTGGCGCGCCGCCACTACGACCTGGTCCTGGTGGCGCGCAACACACAACGTCTAGAGACGGTGGCAGCGATGCTGCAGGAGCGCTACGGCGTCACCTGTCACGTCGTGACGGCCGATCTGGCGAATCGTCAGGCCGCCGCCGACATCGACGCTTTCATCGAGCAGCGCGGTTTGCACATCGATTTTCTGGTCAACAACGCCGCTTTGCTCTACAACGGCTATTTTCATGAGCTCGACCGACAAGCGCAGGAAGACTTGCTGGCGGTGAACATCGTCGCCTTGACCGCCCTCACCCACCGCTTTTTGCCCGGCATGATCGCGCGTCGGCACGGTCATATCCTGCACGTCGCCTCGACCGCCGCCTGGGTCGCGATTCCACAGCAAAATGTCTATGCTGCCAGCAAGGCCTACGTCCTGTCCTTCAGCATCGCGCTGGCTGATGAGCAGCGCGCCTGGGGCAGTGGCGTCCACATCAGTGCCCTCTGTCCAAGTTATACCGACACGCGCATGCTCGACAACCCAGGACAGGGGCGCCGACTGAACATTCCACGCCGCCTGCGCCTTTCGGCCGCCAGCGTCGCCGAAGCCGGTATCAGCGCCTGCCTCGCCGGTGCGGTCGTCACCATCCCCGGCCGCGTCCACCAAGTCAGCATGGCGCTGCTGCAAGCAACACCACGGGTTCTGGCGGCACGTCTGATCGGCACCTGCTATCGCCGACTGCAAGGCCCGACACAGCCGGCCTAGGCCCGTGTTGCACGACATGACGACGGAGTTGGCACGATGAGCGATGACCGTAAAATACTGATCACCGGCGCCCAGGGCTTCATCGGACGCGCCCTGCTCAAACACTATCAGTCGCTGGCGCAGCCGGTGCACGGCGTCGACCTGCGCGGTGATGGCGGCGATGTGCACGCTGGCGACATCGCGGCGCCAGAGGACTGGAGCGATCTGCTCGCCGCCAGCCACACCGTCATCCATACCGCCGCCCTCGTTTCCAATGCTCTGGATGACGCCGAGATGTGGCGGGTCAATGTGCTGGCGACGCGCCAGCTCATCGCCGCAGCGCGGCGCCATGGCGTGCGCCGTTTCGTGCATATCTCTTCCATCGTCGTCTATGGCAACGCCGCCAGCGGCGAGCTCGATGAAAGCTGTCCGGTGCACGCCGACGGTGGCAGTTATGTCCGCACCAAGATCGCCGCCGAGCACAGCGTGCTCAGCGCCTATGCCGATGGCGGTATCGAGGTCGTCATCCTGCGCCCGGGCGACGTCTATGGACCGGGTTGTCGTGTCTGGATCGACGTCCCCCTACAGCTCATCCGTAGCCACCAGTTTTTGCTGCCGGCAAGCGGCAAAGGTCATTTTCGCCCCACCTACATCGATGATCTGGTCCGTGGCATCGCATGCGCCGCAGCCAGCCCGCAAGCCTGTGGCCAGACCTTCAATCTCTCCTGTCGCGGGGCGATCAGTACCCGCGAGTTCTTTCAGCATCACCACCAGTGGTTGCGGCGATCGGGCCCCCTTTGCCTGCCCACCCTCCCAGCCTTGGTGCTCGCACAATCCAACTTCCAGGTCCGGCGCCTGCTCGGACGCCGCAGCGAAGCCTCGCCGGCCTCCATTCAGCAGCTCACCAGCCAAGCCTGGTTCGACATCCGGAAAGCCGAAACGATGCTCGGCTGGGTACCCGCAGTGAGCCTCGCCGAAGGCATGCAACATTCGCGCGCCTGGGCTGAATCACAAGGCTTGCTAGACTAACCTATCGATCCACGACACCACGTTTGATGAGGAGACCGACGCATGCGCCGCTGGAATGGCTGGGGAGATGAAGCCCATGATTTTCCGCTCAAACCCAAGGGCCTAGCCCTGCTCGAGAGCCTCCTGACCGGCAAGGGGTCACGCCTGCCCGACGTTTCGTTGAGTGAGGTCCTGACGCGTGTTCCCCGCTCACGCCTGCCGCCCCATCCGCTGGTGAGCCAGGATCCGGAACAGCGGGTGCGACATGCGCGCGGCGAGAGCTTTCCTGACTGGATCGCCAAACACAGCGGCCACTTCGGTCAGTTTCCCGACGGCGTGGCGCAGCCGCGCGACAGTGAGGAAGTGCGTACGGTCCTGCAGTGGGCCGTCGCCAACAACATCGTCGTCATCATCTACGGCGGCGGCACGTCCGTCGCCGGCCATATCAACGTCCCGGCCTCGACACGCCCGGTGTTGACCTTGTCGCTGGCGAAGATGGACACGCTGCTCGCGCTCAACCCGGAAAGTCAGGTCGCCACCTTCGGCGCCGGAACACCGGGGCCGCAGCTGGAAGCGCAGCTGCGCGAACATGGCTTCGTCCTTGGACACTTTCCGCAATCCTGGGAGCTGTCCACCGTCGGCGGCTGGGTCGCCAGCCGTTCCTCCGGGCAACAGTCTTTGCGCTATGGCCGTATCGAACAGATGTTCGCCGGTGCGCGCGTCGAGACACCCATCGGTCGGCTCGATCTGCCAGATATTCCCGCCTCTGCCGCAGGCCCTGACCTGCGCGAAGTCATCCTCGGTAGCGAGGGACGTATCGGCGCCATCACCGAGGTCAAGGTGCGTGTCACCCCCCTGCCCGAACATGAGTCCTTTCACGTCGCCTTTCTGCCCGACTGGAGCGCGGGCATCACCCTGGTGCGCCAACTGGCACAAAACAAGACCGGGCTGTCGATGATGCGTCTGTCGAATCCGCTGGAGACACGTTCCCATCTGGCTATGGGCGGCGACCATCCGCTGTTCGCCGCCTACGACGCCTGCATCAGCGCCGCCGGCTGCCGTGCGGGTGAACGCTGCATGTTCACCTTTGGCGTCACCGGCAGCAAACGCCAGACGCGCTTCGTTCTCGCCGAGGTCCGCCGCGCCATCCGTCGTGCCGGTGGCATCGCCATGGCCAGTGGCTTCATGGGCGGAATCTGGGAGCATTCACGCTTCCGCTCACCCTATTTGCGCAACGCCCTGTGGGAGCATGGTTATTCTGTCGACACCTTCGAGACCTGCATCAACTGGGATCGTGTCAGCGACTGTATGCAGTCGATGGAGCAGGCCATCCGTAGCGCCAGCGGCGAGCATCCAGTCCTCGTTTTCACCCATTTGTCGCACATGTATGGTCAGGGCTGCAGCATCTACACCACTTACATCTTTAAGAACTCTGACCGCTACGACGCACTGCTGGCGCGCTGGCAGGCCTACAAGCAGGCGGCTGGTGATGCCCTCGCCGCCATCGGCGCCACCGCCAGCCATCAGCACGGCATCGGTCGTGATCACGCGCCCTGGTTGAAGTTCGAGAAGGGTGAACTCGGCATGCGTCTCATCGCCAGCATGCTGCGGCCTTTCGATCCGCAAGCACAGCTCAACCCAGGCTGTCTGTTGCAGGAAGACTGATCACGACGCCCCCTAATTCTGGAGACGCCATGCAACGACCTGACCTCCTGCAGCTGACGCAGACGCGCTGGGACCTCATCGTCATCGGCGGCGGCATCACCGGCGCCGGCATCCTGCTCGAAGCTGCCCGACGCGGCAAAAAGGTGTTGCTGCTGGAGCGCGCCGACTACGCCTCCGGCGCCTCCAGCCGCTCCTCAAAGATGGTTCATGGCGGCCTGCGCTACATCGCTCAGGGCGATGTCAGCCTCACCCGTCAGTCGCTACGCGAGCGTGAGCGCCTGCTGCAGGAGCTGCCGCATATGGTGGTGCGCCTACCCTATCTCTTCCCCATCCGTCGTGGACGTTTTCCCGGACGCCTGCCGATGCAGGCACTGCTCTTCGTCTATGATTTTCTTGCCGGTCGGCGCACGCACCGCTGGCTGCCCCGCCATCAGGTTCTGCAAGACTACCCCAGCCTCATGCCGCATGGACTACGCGGCGCCCTGCGCTATGACGACGCCCTCACCGACGATGCCCGACTGGTGCAACGCGTCTTGCACGAAGCGCGCCTGGAGGGCGGTGTCGCCGGCAATTACATGATCGTGCATCAGATTGAACCCGGATCGGAGGGTTTTTCGGTCACGGTCAGCGATGCCGTCCTCGACACTCGCGCCAACTTGCTGGCCGGCCAGGTCGTCAACGCTACCGGCGCCTGGGCGGATCGACTCTCAGGCGGTAGCGCCAAAGTCCGTGCGCAACGCGGTAGTCATCTTTTTATCGCCGCCGACAAGATCGCCCTGCACGATTGCCTGACCTTCATGCACCAGGTCGATGGCCGCCCGGTGTTTGCCTTCCCCTGGAAAGGCGCCGTCTGCATCGGCACCACCGATCTCGATCATGGTGAACTGAACGAGCAGGAACCTCGTTGCAGCGCCGCCGAGGTCGACTATCTGCTCACTGCCGTTCGTCAGCAATGGCCCGATCTCGTCTTGAGCGCCGATGACCTTCTCTCGAGCATGGCCGGCGTTCGCCCCATCATCGCCTCGGGCAAGGGCCGTACGCCGTCGCAAGAACGTCGCGACCACGCCATCTGGCGCACCGCGAACGGGGTCGTCAGTGTCGCTGGCGGCAAACTCACCACCTTTCGCCTCATCGCTCTCGATGTCCTGCGGACCCTCGGCTTCATTCACGCCCGCGACCATGCGGCAGCAGTGCAGCAGCGCCGGCAGCGCTGCTTCCGGCATGAAGTCACCGATCCACATCGACTCAGCCACCCCCTGGCGGCGCCCGCCGATGGCGCCGAACTGCGCGAACAGATTCGCTGGATCCTGCGACATGAGCAGGTCGTTCATCTCGATGACCTCATGCTCAGACGCCTGCGTGCCGGCCACGTCATGGCGAGAGGCGGCGAGGATCTGCTGGCGGACATCGGCGATCTTTGTCGCGATCAGCTGGGGTGGAATGAGACCCGTTGGCGGCAGGAGGCCGACCGCTATCGCGCCATCATCGCCGACAGTTATTCAATCGCGCTCCCGAACACACGCACACAGGTGGGCATTTAAGGAAACGCTATGACGTCATCGCAGGATCTCTTTCTGGCGCTCGATCAAGGTACGCAGAGCGTGCGCGCCATGCTGTTCAGCCGCGACGGCGAACTCGTCGCGAAATCACAACAGCATATCGAGCCCTATTTTTCTTCGCACCCGAATTGGGCCGAGCAGCACGCCGACTATTTCTGGCAGAATCTGGGGCAGGCTTGTCAGGGGCTGTGGCGCGACTACCCCGACCTGCGTCCACGCGTCGTCGCCGCGGCGTTGACCTGTCAGCGCGCCACCATGGTCTGTCTCGATGCCGACATGCAGCCCCTGCGTCCCGCCACCATCTGGCTTGACTCGCGTCGCACCGATGCCTATCCAGCGCTGCCTTTGTGGCTGAGACTGGCCAGCGATGCGCTCGGCCAGCGTCACATGATGTACCAGCTGCAGTCGAAAGCCGAATGCAACTGGCTCGCTGTTGATTACCCCGATATTTGGGCGAAGACGCGCCATTTCGTGCAACTGTCCGGCTATCTCACCTACCAGCTCACCGGTCGCCTGTGCGACGCCGTCGGCGCTCAGGTCGGTTATTTGCCCTTCGACTACCGTCGCCAGTGCTGGGCTGCTGCGCATGACCTCAAGTGGCGAGCCTTGACCGTACGCCGTGAGCAATTACCGCCCCTGGTGCAAGCCGGCGGCCTGCTCGGTACCATCAACGCCGAGGCAGCGCGCCACACCGGCATACCCGAGGGGCTCTGTCTCTACGCCGCTGGCGCCGACAAAGCCTGCGAAGTGCTCGCCGCCGGTGCCATCACGCCCGACGTCGGCTGCCTCAGCTATGGCACCACCGCCACCATCAATACCGGCAACCCACGCTATGTCGAACCGATGTTTCTGATACCTGCCTACCCGGCCGCCCTGCCACACGCCTATAACACCGAGATCATGGTCTATCGCGGCTACTGGATGGTGAACTGGTTCAAACGCGAATTTGCCGCCCAGGAAGTGCGTCGGGCGGAAGAGGAAGGCATCGCCGCCGAACTCCTCTTCGACGAATTGCTGCGTCAATCGCCGGTCGGCGCTCTTGGCCTCATTCTGCAGCCATTCTGGACACCCGGGGTCAAATTTCCCGGCCCGGAAGCGAAAGGCGCCATCATCGGCTTCGGTGACGTACATACCCGCGCCCACATGTACCGCGCCATCATCGAGGGCATAGGCTATGCCCTGCGTCATGGGCGCGAGCGCCTCGAGCGCCGCAACCACCAGCGCATCACCCGCCTCAAGGTCGCCGGTGGCGGCTCGCAGAGCGATGAAATCATGCAGATCACCGCCAACATCTTCGGTATGAAGGCAGAGCGCCCGCACACCTTTGAAACATCAGGTCTCGGCGCCGCCATGAACGCTGCCGTCGGTGCCGGCTACTATCCCGACCACGCCAGCGCCGTCCGTTCCATGCTGCACGAAGGTCGCGCCTTCAAACCCGAACCCAGCGCCGTCAAGCTCTATGACCAGCTCTATCGGCAGGTCTACAGCAAGCTCTATGAGCGCCTCGCGCCGCTCTACCGTTCTATCCGCCACATCACACACTACCCCAAGCGCTGATCGTACAGGACCAAGGTCGTGTTTCGCCCTGTTTGGAACTTAATTGCAAGATGTCGCATGCGCTCTTGGTCCAAGCGATGGCGTTGCAGCAGCCTGACCCTGAGGCAAGAGCGGCCAATGCCGTTACGCCACGCCCGGAGACACGATCTACGATCTCCCAGCATTCGACACTGGATCACTCGCCGCTGATTCGCTACAGTCCAAGGATCCCGTCGAGCGCCCAGGACCATGAAGCCTCACCAGAACCCGAACCCTGATTTTTATCGCGCCCATCGCCTCGCCACCGCCCTGCTCGCTGGTGTCGCCAGTCTTTGGGTGATGCTCTTGCTGGCGGTGCACTTTCTCCATCTCAGCCATAGCGTCGAGGTCGTCCTTGGCAGCGCTTTCGAAGCCGGCGTCGTCGGTGGGCTGGCCGACTGGTACGCCATCACGGTGATCTTCCGCAATCCTTTCGGTCGCTTCCCGCTTCCGGCCATCCTGCGTGATCACACCGCCATCATTCCGCGCAACAAGGATCACATCGCGCTGGCGCTCGGCCGCTTCGTCCAGGAGAACTTCCTCGCTCCCGAACGTGTGCATGAGACTTTGCAAAAGTTCGACGTCACCCTGCATGTCGCGCAGATGATGCGTGATGAGGCGCAGCTGGGCCGCCTCAGCGATGAGCTGCAACGCATCGCCGTCAGTACCTTGGAGGCCTTCGAAAGTGACGCCATCGAAGCCTTCATCCGTGACAGCGTCGTCGAGGGACTGCAGCACACCGACATCCACCGCATGCTGTCGAGCTGGCTCTTCGCCATCGCCAGCAATGATACCCACCACGACGCCCTGCAATACACCATCGAGAGCATCGATCTGTGGGCGCAGACGCACCGTCCGCAGGCGGAAGAGCTGATCGCCAGTACCTTGCGCAAATCGAGCGTCCTGTCGACCTTGGTCCATGTCGGAAAAATGATGGGAATTCACGTCGAAGCGCGCGTCGCCGAGGCCATCCTCAACGCTCTGCGCGACATCCATGACGACCCTGAACATCCGTTGCGCAAGCAGATCGATGCGACCCTGGAACAGACGCGCGTCGCCTTGCAACAGGATGACTCCTGGGAGTCACGCTGGCTCAATCAGACCAAGGATCGACTGAGTTCCTCCGCAGTGTTGATCGACTTCAGCATGCGCGCCATCACCAATCTGCGCCAGATGCTCAAACGTGACCTGCAGAGCTCCGACTCCTGGGTGGCGGCACAGGGCCGCAAACTTGCACAACAGATGGCGCAGCGCCTGAGCGAGCAGCAGGCGGTGCGGGAGGCCCTCAACCTGCAGATCGAGCGGGCGCTGACCTACGCCTCAGGGCACTACGCCGGCAGCATCATCGACTACATTCGTGACACCATGCTGGCCTGGGATACCGGCGAGATGACACGCAAGATGGAGATGGAGGTCGGCAGCGACCTGCACATGATCCGCGTCAACGGCGTCCTCGTCGGCAGCCTGATCGGCTTCTGTCTCGGCCTCAGCCGCTGGCTCGTCGGCGGCTGAGAGCGCATCTACCCGACCAAATCTCCCTGCTGGTAAGACCCGGCTGCCATACGTTGGGTGATGCCGTTGAGGACCCGCCATTTGTGCTCGCACCAGGCCGGCGCGAGCAGAATCGAGCGCGCCGCTGTTCCCGTCAGACGATGCATGACGATCTCGCGCGGTGTCCGCCGCAAGAGGTCGACGACCTGATCGATGTAGTCCGCCTCGCTCATCGGCGCATATTCACCGCGCCGCCATTCATACGCTAGGCGCGTCGCCTTGACGACGTGCAGGGGATGCAGCTTGAGACCGTCGGTGCCGACGTCGAGCACCCGTTCCAGGGTCAACCGAGCATGTTCCAGACCTTCCCCCGGCAAACCCAAGATGAGGTGGGTGCACACCTTCAAGCCGCGCTGCCGCGCGCGCCGGGTGGCATCGACATAGCAGGCGTAATCATGCCCACGATAGATGCGCTGCAAAGTCGTATCAAAGGAGGATTGCAGGCCGAGCTCCAGCCATACCAGACGGCCTTTCTCCTGGTAGGACACGAGAAGATCGAGCACCGCGTCCGGCACACAGTCGGGACGCGTTCCCACCGAGATGCCGATGACCTGCGGATGCATCAGCGCCTGGTCATACAGGGCGCGCAGACGCTCGATCGCATCATAGGTATTGGTGTAGGCCTGAAAATAGGCGAGCAGCTTGCGCGCGCCGCTGATCCTGGCGACCGCCACCGATCCGGCCTCGATCTGGGCGTAAATGGAGGGGCGGTCCGCCTGATCCGGCACAAAGGAATCGTTGTTACAGAAGGAACAGCCGCCGACGCCGTTGCGGCCGTCGCGGTTAGGACAGGTGAAGCCGGCGTCGACGCTGACCTTGTGCACGCGCTCACCGAACTGCTGCAGAAGATGCTGACCTAAGGTATGGACATGCTGTGACAGGGTCAGACTCATGGATGGCGCTCTCTTTCAACAAAGCGCAGATGCTGCCATGTCCTGCTGGCCACAATGCACCAATAAATAAGGAATTTGATCCAGCGCAACCGATCTTCGAATCGCCCTCTTAAACTGCCGGCGTAGCCATCAGAACCTCCTCGCATGAGCCATCTCGACCTGCGCGAATTCCTCGCCGACCTGCGTCTGCAGAATGATTTGATCGAAGTCCAGCAACCTGTGGACTGGCACCTCGAGAGCACCGCTCTCAGCCGACGCTCCCTGCTCGAGTCAGGGCCGGCCCTGATCATGAATCAGGTGCGCGGCAGTTCATATCGCTATCTCGGCAATCTCTTCGGACATAGCCGCCGTATCGCACACGCGCTGCACAGCGAAGTCGGTGGCTTCCGTGCCATCGGCGAACTGCTCGCCCGTCTCAAGGAACCACAGTTGCCGCGAGGCCTCAAGGATCTGATCCGGGAGGCGCCCGCCTATGGCCGCCTGATCCACGCGCGTACGCGTCGCGAACCGGACTATTTCGAGCGCCATGAAGTGATCACCGGCGATGACATCGATCTTGCCCGCCTGCCCATCCAACACTGCTGGCCGGAAGACGCCGGTCGCCTGATCACCCTCGGCATGGTCGTCACACAAGGACCGGATCAGGGACGGCAGAACATCGGCATCTACCGCCAGCAGCTGATCGGGCCACGGCGGGTGATCATGCGCTGGCTCAGCCATCGCGGCGGCGCCCTCGACTATGCCGCTTGGCAAAAGCGCTATCCCGACCGTCCTTTCCCGGTCGTGGTGTTCATCGGCGCCGACCCCTGCACCCTGCTGGCGGCGGTCACCCCCGTTCCTGACACCCTGTCTGAGTTCGATTTTGCCGGCCTGCTGCGTGGCCAGCCGACCCCCGTGGTGCAGGCACCTCTCACCCAACTGCAGGTTCCGGCAGGCGCCGAGATCGTCCTCGAGGGTTTCATTCACCCCGGCGACACCGCCATGGAAGGTCCCTTCGGCGACCACACCGGCTACTACAATGCTGTCGCCGCTTTTCCGGTGCTGACGGTGGAACGCATGAGCCTGCGTCCGCGCGCCATCTACCAGGGCAGCTATATGGGCCGTTCGCCCTTCGATGAGCCCTCGGTGCTGGCGCATGCCCTCAATGATGTCTTCGTACCCATCCTGCAGCGCGTCTTTCCCGAGATCCTCGACTTCTACCTGCCGCCCGAAGCCTGCTCCTACCGCATCGCCATCGTACGCCTGCGCAAGCAGTATCCCGGACATCCGCGCCGGGTGATGATGGCGGTGTGGTCATGGTTGCGTCAGTTCACTTACACCAAGATGGTCATCGTCGTCGATGAGGACATCGACGCGCGCAACTGGCAGGAGGTCCTATGGGCGATGTCGACGCGCATGGACCCGGTGCGTGACTGCGTCCTCATGCCCAACACCCCCATCGATTATCTCGATTTCGCCAGCCCCGAACCCGGCCTCGGCGGCAAGATGGGACTCGACGCCACCCATAAATGGCCGGGAGAGACGCATCGCGACTGGGGCCGGGTGATCGTCCCCGACCCCGGCATCGAACAACGTATCGACACCCTTTGGCAATCGCTCAAAAACGGGAGCCCCACATAATGGAACTCGTCTGTCCAGCCGGCAGTCCCGCCGCCCTGCAAGCCGCCGTGCAAGCCGGCGCCGACGCCATCTACGTCGGCTTGCGTAATGTCACCAATGCGCGCGCCTTCCCCGGCCTCAACTTCGATCGCGACAAGTTGCACGAAGCTGCCAACACGGTTCACCATGCCGGCAAGAAGATCTACCTGGCGCTCAACAGCTATCCTCTGAGCGATAATGAGGGCGTCTGGCGGGATTCCCTGGCGATGGCGGCAGAAGCCGGCGTTGATGCCTTCATCATCGCCGATATGGCCGTCCTGGCGCACGCTGCGCGCACCTATCCCGACATTCCCCGCCACCTTTCGGTACAAGGGTCGGCGACCAATCACGCCGCGCTCAAGTTCTATCACGAGAAATTCGGCATCAGTCGCGCCATCCTGCCGCGCGTCTTGTCCTTGCTGCAGGTGCAAAGACTGATCCAGCGCAGTCCGGTACCGCTCGAGGTCTTCGCCTTCGGCAGCCTGTGCATCATGGTGGAAGGCCGTTGCCAGCTCTCCAGTTTCGTCACCGGGCGCTCGCCCAATTGCCACGGCGTCTGCTCACCCGCCGAATACGTGCACTGGGATGAACTGGCCGGCGGACAACGTCAGGTCCGCCTCGGCGAGATCCTCATCGATCGTTTCGAGGCGGATGAACCGGCCAGCTACCCGACCGTCTGCAAAGGCCGCTATCGCGGCCTCGATGCGGACGCTTACTACGCTCTGGAAGAGCCCACCAGCCTCAACACCCTGAGCCTGCTGCCGGAACTCGCCGAAGCCGGCGTCGTCGCCCTCAAGATCGAAGGGCGGCAGCGTGGCCCCGCTTACGTCAGCCAAGTCGCTGGCGTCTGGCGCGAGGCGATCGATCGTCTCACCCGCGACCCGCAGTCCTTCCGCATCGAGGAACGATGGAACGAGGTGCTCGGACACGTCGCCGAAGGTCGCCAGACCACCCTCGGCCCCTATCATCGCGATTGGCACTGAAAGAGGTCCTCATGCGCATCAGCCTCGCCCCCATTCCCTATTTCTGGCCGCGGCAACAGGTCATCGACTGGTATGCCGAAGCCGCCACGTGGCCCGTGGACATCATCTATCTCGGTGAGACGATCTGCTCGAAACGCCGCCAGATGCGCCGTGACGACTGGCTCGACGTCGCGCGCGACCTGCGCCGTCAAGGCAAGGAAGTGGTCCTCTCGACCCTGGCCCTGATCGAAGCTGAATCGGAAGTCGCCTCTTTACGACGCTGGGTCAGCCAGGGTGAATTCATCATCGAAGCGAACGACATGGCCGCGGTCCAGCTCTGCCACGAACATCAGGTGGGCTTCGTCGCCGGTCCAACGCTCAACCTCTACAACCATGAGAGCCTTCTTCTGCTGCAGGAGTGCGGCCTACGCCGCTGGGTCCTGCCGGTCGACCAGGGCCGACAAGCCCTGCGCGCCCTGATGCAGCACTGGCCGTCACATCGCCATTGGCCCGAGATCGAGGTCACCGTGCACGGCCACCTGCCCCTCGCCTACTCGGCGCGCTGCTTCACCGCGCGCGCGCGCGGTCGCGGCAAGGACGACTGCGAGCTCTCCTGCCTGCAGGACGCCTATGGCATTCCGCTGAGCACCCGTTCCGGACAGCCCTTCCTGCGCGTCAATGGCATCTCGGTGATGAGCGAGATCTGCCACGATCTCGGACCTGATCTGGCCGATCTGGCGCAGCACCACGTCGAGATCCTGCGCATCATTCCCGGTGAAGAAACGCAGCGGCAGGTGCATCGCTATCACCAGGCGGCGACGACCCTCGGGGCCCTGGCCGCCGAAGGTAGCAATGGCTACTGGTATGGCGAAGCTGGTCTGGCGCGTCTCGCAGCGACCGAGTGATGCGCGCGCTGGGCGGCACTCGCCAGATCGGTGAAACGGTCGAGATAAAGGCGAGTACGCGGGCTGAGCAGCTCGAGCGGCAACTGATCCATGAGATTGCGCATCTGCAGGCCCAAGGCGGTGTCCCCGGTCATGCGTAGGCGCCGATGAAAGAACAAGGTGTCGGCGTCTTCACGCTGCGTCGCCAGCAGGAGCAGGTCGAGCGCCTTGGCCGCGACGCTGGCCTCAGCCCGTCCGTGCGCGATGATACGCAGGCGCCCACCGCGCCCGGTGAAGCGCAGCTTGAGCCCGAGGTCTTCGACGTCGATGAGCAGAATACGCCCTTCCATAAAGGCCAGGGCGCCCGGTGGCAGATCGCCCTGGCCAAGCAACGCCAGCACCTCGGCCAGAACCTGCTCCAGCAAACCCGGCGGCAACAGAGAAATCACCCGCCGCCAGCCCTGTGGCGAGGGCAGATGACGCAGCAGGGTCTCAGCGGTCAGGAAATCCCGCGGGATTTTGTTCAAAAACGACATCACCACCTCCTTACGATCCGATCAGGGCGCCAGCATAGGGGCGACGCTGCAAAAATGGGTTGATCCAGAACAGTCACCCGGCGTAGCGCCAGGAAAAATCATCGAACATCGCCGCCAACTCGGCCTGCGTCGCGGCATCGAGATGCGCTGGCGGCCAGTCATCGAGCTCTGGGCGCAGACAACCGCGCCCGCGCAGCGCTTGCAGGCGAAAGTATCGGACGCCACGCGCGCGCAGCTGTTCGGCCAACTCCATGAGACGCTCCAGCGGCATCAGTTGCGGGTGCCAGGTGGTGCGCACCTCATAACGCAGCTCTGCGGCGAGAAGCAGATCGAGACACTCCCAGGCCATCCGACCCGAGTTCGCATGATGGGTCAAAGCGGCATAATCCGGCGCCATCGCCTTGATATCCAGGCCGACCCAATCGCATACCGGCAAGACCGCGCGCAGGCGTCGCGGTGAGGTGCCGGCGCTGTGCAAACCGACCTTGAAGTCCATGGCGCGCACCTGCGCCATGGCTTCTTCCAGTCCGATCTGCGCAAGAGGTTCGCCACCGCTGAAGATCACCATATCGAGCAGACCTCGACGCTCCTGCAGAGCACCGAGCACCCGCTCCCAACTTTCTTCGCCCGTCTTCTTGAAAGAGCGCAGATGCGGGTTCTGGCAATAATCGCAGGCCCAGCTGCAGCCTTGCAGAAAGACGACAGCGGCGAGTTCTCCCGGACAATCGACGCTGGAATAGGGCACGAAGCCACCGACCCGCAAGCGGGCGATGGCGGCGTTGATCTGGCCTAGGGGCACGCCACTTCCTTGCGTGCGCAGGCGCTTTCCAGGAAATGACGACGATCGCGGTGCTCAGACTGCTTGCCGGGATTGAAGGCCACCACCGGGCGGTGATAGCCCATCACCCGCGTCCACACCTCACAGGGGGTACGACGTTCTTGCGGCAATGGCTGCTCAGGGTTGGACAGATGTGACATGGTGTGACTCCTTGGCGAATATAGATCTTCAGGCACTGGCTGCGGCTTGTTCCATGGCTATTTGCTGGCGCAACTGCTCGTCACAGAGCGGGCAGTACGCGTGCTCCCCCTTGAGATAGCCATGCTGGGGACAGATCGAGAATGTCGGCGTCAGGGTCAGATACGGCAGGCGGAAACGCTGCAAGGCTCTTTGCACCAGCTTGCGCGCCGCATCCGCCGAAGACAGACGTTCATTCATGTAAAGGTGCAGGACGGTGCCGCCGGTATAGCGTGTCTGTAGTTCATCCTGCAGCTCGAGAGCGGCAAAGGGATCGTCGGTATAGCCGACGGGCAACTGACTCGAGTTGGTATAATAAGGCGCTGCCGCCGTCCCCGCCTGCAGGATGTCGGTGTAACGCCGCTGATCCTCGCGCGCAAAGCGATAGGTCGTGCCCTCGGCGGGCGTCGCCTCGAGGTTGTAGAGATGACCGCTCTCCTCCTGGAACAGACGCAGGCGATCGCGCACATGGTCGAGCAGAGCCGCCGCCAGGGCATGCCCCTCCGGCGAGACGACATCGAGCGTATCACCGGAGAAATTGCGCAGCATCTCATTGATGCCATTGACCCCCAGGGTCGAGAAGTGATTGCGCAAGGTGCCGAGATAGCGCTTGGTGTAAGGAAACAGCCCCTGATCCATATAGGACTGAATGACGCGCCGCTTCATCTCCAGGCTGTTGCGACCGAGATCGAGCAAATGATCGAGACGCGCCAACAGACCCGCCCAGTCGCCCTTGAAGAGATAACCGAGGCGCGCGCAGTTGATCGTCACCACGCCGATGGAGCCGGTCTGTTCGGCCGAACCGAACAAGCCATTGCCGCGCTTGAGCAACTCGCGCAGGTCGAGCTGCAAGCGGCAACACATGGAACGGATCATGTTCGGCTTGAGTTCGCTGTTGAGGAAGTTCTGGAAGTAGGGCAAGCCATACTTGGCCGTCATCTCAAAGAGAAGCTCGGCATTGGGGGAATCCCAGACGAAGTCCTCGGTGATGTTGTAGGTGGGAATGGGAAAGGTGAATACGCGGCCGCGGGCGTCGCCTTGCATCATCACTTCGAGATAGGCACGGTTGATCATGTCCATCTCGTTCTGCAGATCGGCATAGCTGAACGGCATCTCCTCACCGGCGATGATGGGGATCTGCTGCCGCAGGTCTTCTGGACAGACCCAATCGAAGGTCAGGTTGGTGAACGGCGTCTGCGTCCCCCAACGTGACGGCACGTTGAGATTGTAGATGAGTTCCTGGATGCACTGCCGCACATCCTTATAGCTCATCGCGTCTTTGCGCACGAAAGGCGCCAAATATGTGTCAAAGGAGGAAAAGGCCTGCGCTCCGGCCCACTCGTTCTGCAAGGTGCCGAGGAAGTTCACCATCTGTCCGACGGCGCTCGACAGATGTTTCGGCGGCGTCGCTTCGGTGCGCCCCGGCACGCCGTTGAAGCCTTCATGCAAGAGCGTGCGCAAGGACCAGCCGGCGCAATAACCGCTGAGCATGTCGAGATCGTGAATATGGATGTCGGCATTGCGATGCGCCTGGCCGATCTCCGGCGGATAGACATGGTTCAGCCAGTAGTTGGCGGTCACCTTGCCGGCGACATTGAGGATGAGACCACCGAGAGAATAGCCTTGGTTGGCGTTGGCATTGACTCGCCAGTCGCTACGCTCGAGATACTCATTCATCGCATTGGCGACATCGACGACAGTGGCGCGGTCCTGACGCAGGCGATGATGCTGTTCACGGTAGACGATGTAAGCCCGCGCCGTGGCGAAATAGGCCGCCCGCGCCAGCACCTGTTCGACGATATCCTGCAGCGCCTCGATGTCCGGGATCGACGGTGCGTGATAACGGCACGCGATCACTTCGAGCACGGTCTGCAAAAGATCCTGCGCCCGCTCACCGGCGAACTCACCCGTCGCCAGCCCAGCCTTGAGCAAGGCTTTGCCGATCTTGCCCGCGTCAAAAGGCGCCAGGGATCCATCACGCTTGCGTACCTGCCGCGGCAGGCTGGTCTCGACGCCATCGAATGCCATCATCGTCATCTCACCATTCACCATATATTGGATTTGTTTTTTATCTTAGCACAAGATCTTGTGTGCATACTCTGCCGCCTCGCCTTTAAAAATAAACTGATCCAGATCAATTTAGGCATCGACAGTCGTCGCCTGGAGAGATGACTCAGGCGCATCGCTGCAGTAACATGGCGGTACTTAAGCGTATGCTACGGAGGCCGCCACGCGATGTCAGAACCCGATCAGGCTTCCCTGCCGACGGCGCGGCTTTGGCGGCGTTTGGCGGCTGTGCTCTATGACGGACTCTTGCTGGTGGCGATCAACGCTCTCGTCGCCGCCGGGGTGATCACGCTGCTGACACCGCACGAGGCAGCGCATGCACATACCCTGGTCATTTTGCCGGCGCTGATGCGCTATGGCTTGGTGTTACCCGCCGTCCTCCTCACCAGTGGCCTGTTCTTTGCTTACTTCTGGGTCAGAAGTCAGCAGACCCTAGGCATGCAGACTTGGCATATCCGCCTTGAGCGTTGGGATCTGCAGCGGATCGGCTGGCGCGACGCCTGCGCGCGCTATCTGTGGGCGCTGGCTTGCCTGTTTCCGGCCGGCCTTGGCTACTGGTGGGCCCTGCTCGACCGCCGCGGCCTCAGCCTGCATGATCGTCTGTCACGCACCCGCATCGTCTTCGCCCCGCCGATCAAGCGTCAGCCTCGTCCCTGAAGGTCGCGGCATAGATATCGAAGCGCACGCTCTTGCCACTCAACACATGGCTCGGCTCTACCCCGCCGAGACAGGGCGCCAGACGTGGACGCTTGACCACGACGCGGGCGCCAAGGCGCCGCGCCGCGGCGAGCAACGCGTCGGCGTCGGCGTCGTCACCGACGAGGTGCTGCAGCAGACTCATCGCCTTGCCCGAACGCGCCTTCGTGCCTTCGCCTGGAAACATCGGATCGAGGTAGAGGGTGTCATAATCGCCCGGCTGCAGGGTCGCCAGCAGACGGTGCGCGTCGCCCTCCTGCAAGCGCATGCGCGCCGCCGTCGCCTGTAAATCGGCAGAGGCCAGCGCTCGCCGCAAGCCATCGGCCAACAGGAGAGCGACCCAGGGGGAGCGCTCATAGAGATCGACCTGCAAGCCCTGCGACGCCAGGATCCATGCGTCGGCTCCAAAGCCAGCGGTGAGATCGAGAACGCGCGGCAGGCGCCCCTGCCGCACTCCACAGGCGCGCGCCACCAGCTCACCGGCACCGGCGCGGCCAGCTAGGCGATGCTGCCAGGTCGCTTGCGCAAAGTCGACACGCACCACGCCGGGATGCTGCGCTTCGCGCCGCCGCAGACCGAGACCGAGGGCATCGAGCCAGAGTACCGTTTGACCATCGGTCGGCGCCCGCCGCCAATCGCGCTCATCGGCCAGATCATGGCAGACGAGCTGCGGATGCCGCGCACAGATCTGCTGCAGCAACTGCCGGTCGGCGTCAGGGCGAATGAACAAGGGCAACATCAGGCGTGAGCATCCAGACCGAGCACATCCACTCCATGATTGGGGAGGCGCTGCACCACCAGGTAGGCCTGCAAGGCCTGCCGGTGGCGCGGAGATAGACCAGGCGGCAGCAGTTGCTGTTGCAGCGACGAACGCACGCTGGTCGCCGGCAGAACCGTCGCCGTCGGCGGCGCACTCGCCTCGGCGGCGTCAACGGCCGGCGCCGGTAGCGGGCGCGGCTGCGGTGCGGCAGGATAGCTGCTGCCGCCAGCTATGATGCGCATACTGAACTCACCCCCGATCACTTCCGATCATCATGACTATATTTTCATTATAGATGAGCGTCGCCTTGAACCTGGTAAGCGGCGACGAACTCCTCCGGCATGCGCCGTGGCCGCCCCGTCTGCATATCGACACAGACCCAATGCGTGCGCGCGCGCAGGACGGTGAGACCGTCGCCGCAGCGACGAAACTGGTAGGCGCGATGCAAAGAGAGGCGGTCGCGGGCGATGATCCAGGTCGCCAGCTCCAGTTCCTCGCCGCACAGGGTCGGCGCCAGATAATCGATCTCATGGCGACGCGCGACGATACCGGCGCCGAGCCGCTGGTAGTCGGCAAAATCGAGGCCCAGGGCATGCGAGTGTGCCCAGGCTACCGCCTCGATCCAGCCCAGATAGACGACATTGTTGGTGTGCTGCATGGCATCGAGGTGCTCGCCACCGACACGCTGTGGCAACACGAAGGGCTGCGCGAAATCCCATGCGTCCATAGCGGCTATCTTCCCGGTAGCTTTTGCCAGACATCATCGCGCAGATAGACCGGCAGGGCCAGCGCCGGATCCTGCGCCTGCCCGGCGAGCGCACGCGGCCAAGCGAGATGGAGGACGTCTTCGGCGTGCGGCCAAAGTTCGGCATCCTCACCACAAAGAGGCAAGTGCAGCTGCTGACGCGCCGCGAGGCCATTGCCAACGGCGAACCAGGGCCCGCTCGCATCATCGGTCAACGTCGCGATCGCTGCCACCCGCTCAGGCAACAGGGCTTGCGCCAGACCGTCGCTGACGCGATAGAAGCCGGCGTAGACCTCCTGCATGCGGGCGTCGAACAGGGCCAGGATGCGCTCGGCACCATGCCGCCGCCAGGCGCCCTGCGCCAAAGCTTGCAAGCTCGACACCGCCAGCACCGGCCGCTGACAGGCGAAGGCCAGCCCCTGCACGGCGGCGGCTCCCAGTCGCACGCCGGAAAAGGCTCCCGGGCCTGCGCTATAAGCGAAGACGTCGATACTCGACAGGGGCCACTGCGCCGCTGCCAGCAGTTCATCGACCATGGGCAGAAGCAGTTCGGTCTGCCGGCGTGGCGCGTGCTGATAACGCCAACTCAGTTCACGTCCATCCGAAAGGGCGACCGAACAAGCCTCGGTGGCCGTCTCAAGAGCCAACAGGCGCATCATCACCCTCCTCTTGCATGCGACGAAAAAATTCCCCCACCCGTTCACGCTCGCGTGTGCGCGGCATCGCTGGCAGAGCCTGGAGGATCTGCTGTGCGTAAGGCTGCTGCACGAGACGAGGATCGGCGATGACCATGACGCCGCGGTCCTGGCTCGAGCGAATGAGACGACCGACACCTTGCTTGAGCGCCATGATCGCCTCGGGCAACTGCAAGGTGAAAAAAGCCGGCCGCGCAGCTGCCTTCTCGGCCTGGATGCGCGCTTCGTGCAAGGGATCAGCGGGCGAGGTGAAAGGAATGCGATCGATGACCACCAGGGACAGGGCCTCACCCTGGACGTCGACACCCTCCCAGAAGGATCCGGTGCCGAGCAACACCCCATGGCCATGTTCCTTGAAGTCCTGCACCAGCCGATGGCGTGGCTGCCGCCCTTGTACGAACAGCGGAAACGGCAGGTCCTGCAGCGCTTTTTCCGCCTCGCGCAGAGCGCGATGGCTGGTGAAGAGGAGAAAAGCGCGCCCCTGGCTGAGGTCGAGCAGACGGCGGATTTCTGGCCAGAGGGCGGCATAGTAGTGCGCGTCATTGGGCTGCGGCAGCCCACGCGGCACATAGAGCAGGGACTGCCGGCCATAGTCAAAGGG
This sequence comes from Pseudomonadota bacterium, assembly GCA_021851865.1. Classification (GTDB taxonomy): domain Bacteria; phylum Pseudomonadota; class Gammaproteobacteria; order Pseudomonadales; family Moraxellaceae; genus JAJZHK01. The sequence goes on from JAJZBU010000006.1 coordinate 77,963, forward strand.
GCTGGCGAAAACCTGCTGCTGCAACGGCAGATCCTGCAACCCCATCTGCGCGATGAAATAGTCGAAGTGTCCGTCGATGGCCAGGGTCGCCGACGTCAGCACCCAGGTTCCGGCGAAGCTCTGGCGCAGGGCGCGGATGTCGGCGTCGACGTGCAAAGGAGTGCGCCCGAGGATGAAGCCCGTCTTGCTCGCCTCGAACCAGTGCACCTCCCCACCGCCATCGCCCTTTTGCAACAAACTCTGCCAGTCGCCAGCCAGACTCTGACAACGCTCGCTCAATCGCTCCAGCTCTGCACCGCTCGCCGCCACCTCGGCCAAGATGGCGGTGAGCGCCTGCAGGTGTTCACCGAGCAGCGCGGCGCCCACGGCGATGCGATCGGCCACCTGATCAAAGGTGCCGCGTCCTTCCGTCCCCATGGCTTCGCGTATCGCCGCCAGATCCTGGCGCAGATGATCGAGGATGATCTCGCCGCTGGCGCGGGCGGCGCCGCCTTCTTGCTGCAGAGCGACACGGCCATCGCGCACGAGATCGAGAATCTGCCGCGCCGAGATGCTCTGACCATAGAAACGGCTGGCGACGTCCGGCAACTGGTGCGCTTCATCGAAGATCAGCAGATCGACCTGCGGCAACAGCTCGGCGAAACCTTCATCACGCACGGCGGCGTCGGCAAAGAAGAGATGATGGTTGATGACCACCACATCCGCATCCATCGCCCGCTGGCGCGCCTTGTTGATGAAGCATTGCTCGATATGCGGACACTCCGCGCCGAGACAATTGTCCGTCGTGCTGGTGACGCGCGGCCAGATCTCAGCGTCCTCGGCGACCTCGGTCATGGTGTTGATGTCGCCGTCTTCGGTGTGCGAGGCCCAACGCCGTATCTTGTCGAGATCGGCAAAAGTCTCGCGCACCTCCTTGCGGTAAAACTCGACTTCCTGAGCAAGGCGGTGATGGCAGAGATAGTTGGCGCGCCCCTTGAGCAAGGCGCTCGGGCGATGCCCGGTCATCTGCATCAGATAGGGCAGGTCGCCGTGAAACAGCTGATCCTGCAGATGCCGTGTGCCGGTCGCGATCATGACCTTGGCGGCACGCTGCAGCGCCGGCACGAGATAGGCAAAAGTCTTGCCGGTCCCGGTCCCGGCTTCGATGAGGAGGGTGACCGTCTGCCCGAGATGACGCTGAATCATCTCGCTCATCGCCAGTTGGGTGGCTCGCACCTCAAAGCCCGGGCGCCGCTGCGCGAGCAACCCCTGCGCTCCGAGGATGTCCTGCGGATCAGGCGACGACTGCATCCTTTTCACTCCTCGGGCCGGCGGGCACCACGTTCTGTCCGGCATAGGATACACGCTGCATGCTATCCTCGGCGGCGGAGGATGAACGATGAACGATGAACTCCTGGCGACGACGCTGATCGATGGCCTTCTCCTCGCCGGTGGCGCCGGGCGCCGCATGGGCGGGCAGGACAAAGGACTGCTGCCCTATCGTGGCCGGCCGCTGGCCGAACATATGAGCGAACTCCTGCGCCACCATTGCCAACGTCTTTTCATCAGCTGCCAGCGCCATCCGTCCATCTATGCGCAGTGGGGCCACTGTGTCAGCGATCGCGACAAGTCTCACGCCGGCCCCATGGCCGGTGTCGCCGCCTTGGCGGCGCATAGCTCGGCCCCCTGGGCTTTGCTTCTGCCTTGCGACATGCCGCAACTGAGCGATCAGGCCCTGCTTCTCCTGCGCCGGCACGCCGTGAACAGCTCGGCGCCGGTGCTCGCCCTGCGCCATCAAGGGCAAGAACAGCCTCTGGTCTCGCTCTGGCGGCATCAGGCCTTGCTGGCAGCGGCTGCCGCCTTCGATGCCGGTGAGCGCAGCCTGCGCCAGCATCTGTGCTCGCGCACCAGCTGGATCGATAGCGAGGAGGCCTGCTTCGACAACATCAATCATCCCGAACAACTGGCCCCCTGATGAAAACAGGCGTCGCCAGCGACGCCGATACGCCCTCTTGCACTACGCCGGCAACCAGCCCGACGTCTGCATCTGCACGATCTCGTCGAACAGGGTGATGTGTAAAGGATCGGTGTTCAAGGCCGGAATGTACTCATAAGCGCGCCCCCCGGCCTGCAGAAAGATCTCGCGATGCGTCTGCGCGATCTCCTCGAGGGTTTCCAGGCAATCGGCGCTGAACGCCGGACAGATGACCTGAACATGCGCCACCCCCTGCTCAGCCCATGCGCGCAATGTGACGTCGGTATAGGGCTGCATCCAGACCTGGGCGCCGAAACGCGATTGATAGCTCAGCTGCCAGTCGCTTTCCTGCAGATCGAGAGCCTGCGCCAGAGCCCGCGCAGTCGCCTGACACTCGTCGGGATAGGGATCGCCCTGCCGATGGTAGTCTTGCGGGATGCCGTGAAACGACATGAGCAGTCGCTGCGCCCGTCCGTGCTGTTGCCAGTGCCGCCGGACACTGTCGGCGAGCGCGGCGATATAGCGCGGATGCTCGGCATAACCACGGATGAAACGCAGTTCGGGAAGATTGCGTCGCCGACACATCCAGCTCGCCACTTGATCCCAGGCTGCCGCCGTCGTCGTCGCCGAGTACTGCGGATAGAGGGGAAAGACGAGCAAGCGATCACAACCCGCAGCGACCAGTGCATCACACTGCGCGGCGATCGCGGGTGCGCCATAGGACATCGCCATGCGCACTTGCGCCCGTCCCTGCCAATGCGCAGCGAGCAAGGCGGTCTGCTGCGCGAAGATGACGCGCAGGGGCGAACCCTGCTCCATCCAGATCGCTCGATACAAAGCCGCGACCTTGCGCGGCCGCAGACGCAGAACGATGAGGTTCAGAATCAAAAACCACAGCGGCCGCGCCAGTTCGACCACGCGTCGGTCGGAAAGAAACTGCCGCAGATAGCGACGCACGGAGGCCGTATCCGGGCGCTCCGGCGTTCCGAGATTGACCAGTAGCACCCCGATACGCGGCGCTGCCGTTGCGGTCATCAGGACAAGGCTGCCAGCAGGCGAGCGGTGACCTCGGCCACCGCGCCGAGTCCGGAAATCGCGACATAACGTGGCCCTTGCGCCGCCGCCAGTCCGCGATAGAAGTCGACGAGCAGCTTGGTCTGCTCGTGATAGACCTGCAGACGCCGCCGTACCGTCGCTTCCTGATCGTCATCGCGCTGAATGAGGTCTTCGCCGCTGACGTCATCTTTGCCCGGCACACGCGGCGGATTGTGCTGGAGATGATAGACGCGTCCGGAGCCGGGGTGCACGCGCCGGCCACTGAGACGAGCGACGATCTCTTCGTCGTCAGCCTGAATCTCGGCGACGACGTCGATATCGACATGCGCGTCGATCAGCGCCTGCGCCTGTGGAATGGTACGCGGGAATCCGTCAAAGAGAAAACCGGCGCGACAGTCATCGGCGCGGATGCGATCTCGGACCAGACCGATGATGATGTCGTCGGAGACCAAGCCGCCCTCGTCCATGATCTTTTTGGCGGCCAGCCCAAGCTCACTCCCCTCGCGTATCGCTGCCCGCAACATATCCCCAGTGGAAATCTGGGGAATCTGATAGTGCTGCATCAGGAACTGTGCCTGTGTACCCTTGCCCGCACCGGGCGGGCCAAGAAGAATGATCCGCATAGCAACCTCAAGACATCAAAGATGAAAAGATACACTCCGACGTCTACTTTAGACAAGAGGCAGGAGGTCCTACTTGACATCGGCCGCACAAACTGGCCTCTTGCGGTGGACTGACCTATAGTGGGCAGCAATCCCTCAGGAGACGGGCCATGCGACGCAGTGTTTTCTTCATTTCGGATGGCACCGGCATCACCGCCGAGACCCTCGGCCGCAGCCTGCTGGCGCAGTTCGATCACGTCGTCTTCGACGAGCAAACCATCCCTTACGTCGACAGCAGCGACAAAGCCTGGGAAGCCGTGCGGATGATCGATACCGCGGCGTGCGAACAAGGCCGCCCGATCGTCATCGACACCATCGTCAACAGCGAACTGCGCCGCATCATCAGTCACGCCCACGCCTTCAAGCTCGACGTCTTCGAGGCTTTCGTCGGGCAACTCGAGAGCGAACTGTCGACGGCCTCATCGCAGGCGGTCGGCACCTCACACTCGATGGACGCCCAGCCCGACTACGCCGCGCGCATCGACGCCGTGCATTTCGCCCTCGACAACGATGATGGCGCACGGACGCGCTATTACGACAAAGCCGACCTCATTCTCATCGGTGTCTCACGCTCCGGCAAGACGCCGACCTCGCTCTATATGGCGCTGCAATTTGGCGTTCATGTCGCCAACTATCCGCTCACCGAAGATGATTTCGAGGAGACGGAGTTGCCGGCGGCTCTGCGCCCTTTCAAGAAAAAACTCTTCGGCCTGACCATCGAACCCGGTCGACTGGCGGTCATCCGGCGCGAGCGCAAGCCGGACGGACGCTATGCCAGCCTGACCCAGTGCGAGACTGAGATTCGTGCCGCGCGCAGCATCTATGTGCGCGAGAACATCCCCTTCATCGACAGTACGCACCTGTCGATCGAGGAGATCTCTACGCGCATCCTCGCCGCCATAGGAATCAAGCGCCGTCCCGCCTGAGTTCGCCTCAACGGTAGTAAGCTTGATCCTTGACGCTGTGATCGGTGGTGTCGGTGACGCGTGACAGCTGCGGAATGCGTTCGCGCAAGGTCGCCTCGACACCATCACGCAAGGTGAGGTCGATCGCGGAACAGCCCTGACAGCCACCACCGAACTTGAGCACAGCCGTCCAACCCTGCTCCGCGTCCTCGAACAACTCGATCAGGCTGACGTGACCGCCATGGGCGGCAAGACCGGGATTGATCTCGGCGTAGAGAACGTGGTTGATGCGCTCTTCGAGCGAGGCATCCGGACCGAGGTTGGGAACTTTTGAGTGCGGCGCTTTGAACGTCAGCTGCCCGCCCATACGGTCACGATGGTAGTCGATGACCGCATCTTTGAGGTAGGGCAGGCTATGCGCCTCGATATAGGCATCGAAGCTGCCCTGAGGATAGAGATGATCCTCACTATCCTGCTCACCCGGCGCACAATAAGCCATGCAGCACTCGGCGCGCGGCGTACCCGGATTTTCGACGAAAATACGCACACCCATGCCCGGGGTCTCTTGACGATCGAGCAATTCCCGCAGATAGACGCGGGCCGCTTCCGTCAGGGTGATACTCGTGAGTTCGACATCGCTCATGATCTCTCCTCTCAAATCCAAGCTCAAATCCAAGTATTTTACTAAGAAATGGATTATACGCCATTCTGACCTGCACGCACGCCTCTTGTATTTGTTAAAATCCGCCTTTGCCCCTTGGATCGTAGCCTATGAACCGCCTGGCCTACCTGCATGATGAGATTCAACGACGCATCCTGATTCTCGATGGCGCCATGGGCACCATGATCCAGCAGCATCAACTCGCAGAGGCCGACTATCGCGGCAGCCGCTTCGCCGATCACCCCTCGGATCTCAAGGGCAACAATGATCTGCTCGTCCTCACCCGCCCCGACATCATCCTCGACATCCATCGCGCTTATCTGCGCGCCGGCGCCGACATCATCGAGAGCAACACCTTCAATGCCACGCAGGTGTCGCAAGGCGAGTATGGCCTCGCCGCGCTGGTCGAGGAGATCAACCATGCCGGCGCCGCCCTCGCCCGCCAGGCCTGCGACGAATTCACCGCCATCGATGGCCGGCCGCGCTATGTCGCCGGTGTCCTCGGCCCAACGTCGCGGACGACGTCCATCTCACCCGACGTCAACAATCCCGCTTTTCGCAACATCACGTTCGAAGAGCTGGTCGACAACTATCGCCAGGCCTGCGCCGCCTTGATCGCCGGTGGCGCCGACCTGCTGCTCATCGAGACCATCTTCGACACCCTCAACGCCAAGGCCGCGGTCTTCGCCGTGCGCGCCTATCTCGATGAACAGGGTCTGGACCTGCCGATCATGATCTCGGGCACGATCACCGACCAGTCCGGACGCACCCTCTCCGGCCAAACCACCGAGGCCTTCTACAACAGCCTGCGGCATAGCCGCTCCTTCAGCATGGGTCTCAACTGCGCCCTCGGACCCGATCTGCTGCGTCCCTACGTCGAAGAGATCGCTCGCATCGCTGAATGCTGGATCTCGGTGCACGCCAATGCCGGTCTGCCGAATGCGTTTGGCGCCTATGACCTGTCGGCCGAGGACATGGCGACGCAGGTCGGCGAGTGGGCTCGCTCCGGCTTCATCAACATCGTCGGTGGCTGCTGCGGCACGACGCCGGCGCACATCGCCGCCATCGCAGAAGCGGTGCGCGATCTACCACCACGTGCACTCCCACAGATCGAGCGCAAATGCCGCTTGAGTGGTCTCGAGCCGTTCAACTTCGACCGACAGAGCCTGTTCATCAACATCGGCGAGCGCACCAATGTCACCGGCAGCGCCCGCTTCAAGCGCCTGATCAAAGAAAATCAGCAGGCCGAGGCGATGGAAGTGGCCTTGCAACAAGTACAGGCCGGCGCTCAGATCATCGACGTCAACATGGATGAGGGCATGCTCGACTCGCAAAAGGTCATGGTCGAGTTCCTGCAGCGCATGGCGACCGAGCCCGACATCTGCCGCGTTCCGATCATGATCGACTCATCGAAATGGGACATTCTCGAGGCCGGCCTGCGCTGCGTCCAGGGCAAGGGCATCGTCAACTCGATCTCCCTCAAGGAAGGCGAGGAAGAGTTTCTGCGGCGCGCGCGCCTGTGCCAGCGCTATGGCGCCGCCGTCGTCGTCATGGCTTTCGACGAAGAAGGCCAGGCCGACACCCTGGCGCGCAAGAAAAGCATCTGTAAGCGCTCTTACGATCTGCTCGTGGCCGATGGCTTTCCCCCCGAAGACATCATCTTCGACGCCAACATCTTTGCTATCGCCACCGGCATCGACGAGCACAATCACTACGCCGTCGACTTCATCGAAGCCTGCGCCTATATCCGCGATGAGCTGCCCTACGCCGCCACCTCCGGCGGCGTCTCCAACGTCAGCTTCTCTTTCCGTGGCAACGATACGGTGCGCGAGGCCATTCACGCCGTCTTCCTCTATCACGCCATTCGCCATGGCCTCAACATGGGGATCGTCAATGCCGGTCAGCTGGCCATTTATGACGATCTGCCAAACGAACTGCGCGAATGTGTCGAAGACGTCGTCCTCGATCGTCGACCGGATGCCACCGATCGTCTGCTCGCCATCGCCGAAAATTACCGTCATCAGGGCGGCGAACCACGACAGAACAAAGATGAGCTCGCCTGGCGCGCCTGGCCGGTGGAGAAGCGCCTCGAGTACGCTCTCGTCAAAGGCCTCGGCACCTACATCGTCGAGGACACGGAAGAAGCACGACAACAGAGCCGCCGTCCTCTCGACGTCATCGAAGGCCCCTTGATGAATGGCATGAACACCGTCGGCGATCTGTTCGGTGCCGGCAAGATGTTTCTGCCCCAGGTGGTCAAGTCGGCGCGCGTCATGAAACAGTCGGTGGCCTGCCTCATTCCCTACATCGAGGCCGAAAAAGCCGAGGTCAAGAGCAAGGGTCGCATCCTGATGGCTACGGTCAAAGGCGACGTGCACGACATCGGCAAGAACATCGTCGGCGTCGTCCTCGGCTGCAATGGCTATGACGTGATCGATCTCGGCGTCATGGTGCCGGCCGAGCGCATCCTGGCGGCGGCGCGCGAGCATCAGGTCGACATCATCGGCCTGTCCGGCCTGATCACGCCCTCTCTCGATGAGATGGTGCATGTCGCCAAGGAGATGCAGCGCCTCGACTTCCATCTTCCTCTGCTGATCGGCGGCGCCACCACCTCGAAAGCTCATACCGCCGTGCGCATCGAGCCGCGTTTCGAGAACGACGCCGTCATCTATGTCGCCGACGCTTCACGCGCCGTCGGCGTCGCCACCTCGCTCCTGTCGCCCGAACTCAAACCCGCCTTCGTCGCCGAACGCCGCCAGGAATATCAGGCGGTGCGCGAACGCATGGCGCAGCGGCGACCGAACAGCGAGAAGTTGAGCTACGCCGCGGCTATGGCCTTGCGTTTTCAGTGCGACTGGACACAGGCAAAGATCTTCCCACCACAGCGACTCGGCGTTCAGGTCCTGCACGATCTGCCTTTGCAGGAGCTGCTTCCTTACATCGACTGGACGCCCTTTTTCATCTCCTGGAATCTGGCCGGCAAGTATCCCGCCATCCTCAGCGACGCCGTCGTCGGTGAAGCGGCGCGCGCGCTCTGGTCTGATGCCCAAGCCATGCTGCAAAAGATCATCGCGGAAAAAAGCCTGCGCGCCGAAGCCGTCTTCGGCCTATGGCCCGCCAACAGCGTCCGGGATGAGGACATCGAAGTCTATGCCGATGAAGATCGCAGCGAAACTCTCGCTGTCCTGCACCATCTACGCCAGCAAAGCGACAAGGTCAGCGGCAAGCCCAACTATAGCCTCAGCGATTTTATCGCCCCGAAAGGTCTGGCGAACGACTACATCGGCGGCTTTGCCGTGACCGCCGGACATGGCGCCGATGAAATGGCGCAAGCCTACAGCGCCGCCGGCGATGACTACAACGCCATCCTGGTCAAGGCTCTCGCCGATCGCCTCGCCGAGGCCCTGGCGGAATATCTGCATGAAAAAGTGCGCCGCGAGTTCTGGGGCTATGCCAGCGATGAACATTGCCAACCCGACGATCTCATTCACGAACGCTATCGCGGCATACGTCCGGCGCCTGGCTATCCGGCCTGCCCCGACCATACTGAAAAAGCCACTTTGTTCGCCCTGCTCGACGCCGAACACCATACCGGCATTCACCTCACCGAGCACTACGCCATGTGGCCAGCAGCCGCCGTCAGCGGCTTCTACCTGGCGCATCCACAAAGCTGTTACTTCAACGTCGGCAAGATCGAGCGCGACCAGGTCGCATCTTACGCCGCACGCAAAGGCTGGAACAATCGTCAAGCCGAACGCTGGCTGACGCCGCAGCTAGGGTACGAACCGGACTGAGCTCAGGTCGTCGACCACCCGGGTCAGCACTTGCGCGACCTGGGCGCCGAGACGCTCCATCCACGCCCGCGGCAGGCGGTAGTGGATCTCATAGACCTCGTGCTCGGCGCACAGGGCGGCGAGATGGCTGTCACTGGTGGCCAGCTCGTCGACCAATTTGAGGGCGAGCGCCTGCGTCGCAAACCAATGCTCACCGGTGGCGACCTGTTCGATATCGACGACAGGACGGTGCTGGATGACGAAATCCTTGAACAGGACGTGCGTCCGCTCGAGGTCTTCCTTGAACTTGCTGCGCCCCGCTTCGGTATTTTCACCGAGCAAGGTCAACGTGCGCTTGTAGGCCCCGGCGGTGTGCAGTTCGATATCGACCTCATGTTTTTGCAAGAAGCGATGCAGATTAGGCAGTTGCGCGACCACGCCGATGGAGCCGATGACGGCGAAAGGCGCCGCGACGATGTGATCAGCCACCGCCGCCATCATGTAGCCACCGCTGGCCGCGACCTCATCGACGCAGACGGTCAGGCGTAAACCCGCCTGACGCAACCGATACAACTGTGAGGCCGCCAACCCATAGGCGTGCACCATGCCACCCGGACTCTCCAGGCAGAGCACGACTTCATCGCGTCCGGCTTCCGCCACCGACAACAGCGCGCTGATTTCCTGACGTAGATGCGCAAGCGCCGAGGCGCGCAGATCACCCTTGAATGACAGGACGAAGATGCGTGCCTTATCGCGGCCAGCGTCTTCCTTGCTCTTGCGCCGCTGCGCCCGTTGCCAGCGCTTGAAGTCCTTGCCGGTGAGCAGGAGCGACTGCATCTGCTGGCGCTGCTCATCGTAACGCTCATTGACATGGCGTAGTTCGAGACGCCCCTCCGGCGAGCGTTGACGCCGCACCGCCGCCAACATCAGCAGGGCCATCAACAGAGCCGCCAGCAAGGTCAGCACCTTGGCCAAAAACAAGGCATAATCGAGCAGGGCATGCCACATCGACGTCTTCTCCATGCAAATTCTGCCGCGATCTTACTCTGAAAAGGCAAAGAGCGACCAGATCCCGGCCCGTATCTCGGAGGCATCGCCACCACCCGTTTTTGCGCGAGGGGCTCCATCCAATTTTATGATTGGATGGAGGGGGATCGCGCCCGGCGCGTAGCGGCGGTTACTTTTCGAGTCTGGCCTGTTGCTGGATGTATTGCTTGATGATTTCAAGTGGTGCACCGCCGCAGGTCAGAATGCAGTAGCTGCGGCTCCAAAGTACCGGCTTC
>JAJZBU010000053.1 GCA_021851865.1 Pseudomonadota bacterium
ATCTACTGGCGCAGCCCTTATGCGGCGCTGGAGCGGGTGGGTCTGCGTGCCTGGGTGGTCAACGCCCGGCATGTCAAAACCGTTCCGGGTCGCAAGACGGATGTGGCTGATGCGCAGTGGCTGGCGATGCTGGCACGCGCCGGGTTACTTCGGGCCTCGTTCATTCCTGATGCGGCCATTCGGGAGGCGCGTCTGATCGCCCACTATCGTCAAAAGGTGGTAGGCATGCTGTCGGCGGAGAAGAATCGTCTGCATAAGGTTCTGGCCGATACGGGCATACGCCTGAACGTGTTGGTAGCGGACCTGCATGGCAAGACAGCGCGGAGCATGGTCAAAGCTCTGGTGGCCGGGCGATCCACGGCCGACCTTGTGGCGATGGCAGGGCTCTTACGTGCGGACCGCCAGGAGTTGCGAGAAGCCTTGCAAGCGGAGTCCTGGAGTGTGACTCATCGCGCCTTGCTGGGACACATCCTGCTGCATATCGAGATGCTGGAGGCCCAAGTCGCAACACTGGATGCGGAACTGGCTGAGCAACTGAGGCCCTGGCAAGCAAGCCTGCAACTGCTGCAGACCCTGCCGGGTATCGATGCGCCAGGAGCTGCCTTGCTATTGGCCGAGATCGGCGGCGACATGGGCTGTTTTGGTTCGGCGGAGCGACTGGCCTCTTGGGCCGGCATCTGCCCGGGCAACAACGAGAGTGCTGGCAAGCGCAAGAGCGGTCGCATCCGTCAGGGCAATGTGTGGCTGAAACGATTGCTCTGCGAAATGGCGCAGGCGGCGGCACGAACGCGCTGCAGCCTGAAAGCCAAATTCGAATCGCTGAGCGCGCGCAAATGCTACAAGAAATCGGTGGTGGCCTTGGCGCATAAGATGTTGCGCATCATCTACGCCATGTTGAGCAAGAACCAGCCCTACCGCGATGCCAGCGTCAATTACGAAGAGCTGATGGTCGAACGCAATGCCCCACGCTGGCTCAAGATGCTGGGCAAGTACGGCTATCTGGCGCCTCAACCAGCCTGATCGCATCAGGCGCCATGACAAGACGCAGGCCTATGGACTGATCAGGAGTCCACGGGCAGTATTGCTCTAATGGTCCGTGGTGTTTTCACGGTAAGCTGTGGAGCAGGGTGACGATGCTGAAAATCCTGGATCCTAGGGCGGCCATTCTAGCACAGGCTCTCGACTCCTGAATCTGTGGTCAGCGGGTTGTATTCTTGCTAGCCTGCACCCTTTTAGGCGGCAGGTGGGGCGGGCTATGGATGAGGGGCAGCAGCATCTGGAGAAGGGCGCTTTGGGTCTGGCCGAGTCTCTGGTCATGGGGGTGGCGGGGACGGCTCCAGCGTATTCCCTGGCGGCGACGGTGACCACCCTGACGGCGGCGGTGGGCATGATGGCGGCGCCGAGTCTGCTCTACAGCGGCTTGATCATGTTTGGCATCACCTTGTCCTTCATTCATCTGACGCGTGTGAATGCCAGCGCCGGGGCGTCCTTCACCTGGGTCAGCGCCTATGTGCATCCCTTGCTCGGCTTTCTCTGCGGCTGGACTTTGATGGTGGCCTCGGCGGTGTTCATGGTGGCGGGGTCGCTGCCAGCGGCGACCGCGACCCTGGCGGGCCTGGCTCCTGCGCATCTGCAGTCGCCGGTGTGGGTGACGGCGGTGGCGGCGGCCTGGTTGCTGTTGGTCGGGGTGGTGGTGCTCAAGGGGATCAAGGCGACGAGCTATACCCAGGTCACTTTCACGGTCATCGAGGTCGGTTCTTTGCTCGCCATTCTCATTGCTGCCTGGCGACAGCCGGCGGTGGTGCCGGGACATGTCTTTTCCTGGGCGGTGTTTGCGCCGTCGAGCTTTCATGCCGGGCAGTTCGTCACCGGTGCCTTGATCGCCTTGTTCTTTTTCTGGGGCTGGGATGTGACGCTCAATCTCAACGAGGAGACGGCGGCGGCGGAGACCTCGGCGGGCAAGGCTCTGTCCTTGGCGATGTTCATCACCTTGCTGCTCTATGTCGCCTTCACCGCCGCCTGTCAGCATGTGCTCAGCGACGCCGAGCTGCAGGCGGCCGGCACCGATGTCATCTATGTCATGGCGACGCATCTGTTTCCGGCGCCCTGGTCCTATCTGGCCCTCATCGCCGTGACCTTGAGCACGGTCGGCAATCTCGAAACCTCGATCCTGCAGTTCACCCGGACGCTGTTCGCCAAGAGCCGCAGTGGCGTGCTGCCAGCGCACTATGCCCTGCTGCATCGGCAGTGGCGGACGCCGTGGCTGGCGACGGTCTTGATCGTCGCTCTCGGTCTGGTCTTTCTCGCTCTGGCGGCGAGTTTTCCCTCGGTGAATCTGATCGTCAAGGACTCGGTCGACGCCATCGGTTTTCAGGTGTGCTTCTACTATAGTCTCACCGCTTGGGCCTGCGTGCGCCGCTTCTGGGGCGAGGTGCAGGGTCTGCGCGCCATCCTGCTGACTTTGGTCTGGCCGGCGGCGAGCGGCCTGTTCCTGGTCTATATCGGGGTGACGCAGTTGCCGCAGTTCGACCGCGTTACGATGGTGCTGGCCCTCGGTGGCATCCTGGTCGGTCTGCTGCCGTGGTGGTGGTATCGGCGTCGTTAGGCTGGAGCTGCAGCAGCAATAAGGCGACGCCACGCCGGGCGATGGCTTCGACGTCGCTGCGCGCAAAGGCGAGGCCGTCGTTGTACATGCGCACCAGGCCGTGCAGGGTGGACCAGGTGATCTGGGCGAGGCGCAGGGGTTGTTCGACCTCAGGCAGGGCGGCGGCCATGGCCTGGGTGTAGCGCCGGAAGCTGGCGCGGGCACGGCGCGTGTAGGGGCACTCGGGGTGGCGCCAGAGCGTGCGGCCCATCATCAGTTCATAGAGTTCGGGCTGCGCCAGGGCGAAATCGATATAGGCTAAGGCGAGGTGCTCGAAGCGTTCCTTGAGCGTGCTGGCGGGTTGTGCGAGGGCGTCGCCGAGCCCCTGTTCGAAGGCCTGCAGCCCTTCCTCGGCGAGGGCGGCGAGCAGATCGAGCTTGTGCTGAAAGTGATGATAGATGGCCGGGGCCGAGACACCGACGCGTTCACCGAGCTTGCGCAGGCTGAAGGACTCGACGCCTTGCTCGCGCAGCATGAGCAGGGCGGCATCGAGCAGGCTGCGGCGCAGATCACCGTGGTGATAGCGACTTTTTGCGCGGGGTGGGCTTGACATCGTCTTTGAACCGATTATCTTAACGGTGTTAATTTTGCAATGCGGCGGCGCCGCCGTCAAGCCAACCCGGAGGATAGGACGATGAGCCAGGCATTTCCCCATCTGCTGCAACCCTTGGATCTCGGTTTCACCCAGCTGCGCAATCGTGTCGTCATGGGTTCCATGCACACCGGGCTCGAAGATCGCTTCTACAACTATGGCAAGCTGGCGGCCTATTTTGCCGAGCGCGCGCGCGGTGGTGTCGGCCTCATCATCACCGGTGGCATCTCGCCGAACCGGCAGGGCTGGCTCTTGCCCTTAGGTGGCACTTTGAACCGTTATGGCGACGTCCTCAACCATCGTCGCGTCACCGCCGCCGTGCATCGCCACGACGGCAAGATCCTCATGCAGATCCTGCATGCCGGACGCTATGGCTTTCATCCTTTCGTCGTCAGTGCTTCCGACAGCAAGTCGCCGATCTCGCGCTTCAAGGCGCGCGCGATGAG
>JAJZBU010000007.1 GCA_021851865.1 Pseudomonadota bacterium
TTCTCCTGATACACCGAGGATGCAGGTCGCCGGTGACACCCGGTGCAACGGCCTATCCATGCCTTGCATGGTGGCTCTATTGACCGTGGGCTGTCCTTAGCTTGCGCAAGGTCAGGCAGTCTGGGGTGCGAGTGGACCGTGGCGGGTCAAGTTAAGAATCGCGGTCGTCGCCATCGAAAGATAATTCGACCTTCAGCCACCGGCGACCTGCCCTTCAACCTTACCGCCGATGCGCCCACTGCGCAGCAGAGTGACACCGTTTTCATGCTCGGGGGCGTCGGCCTGCCTTCATGGCAGTTAAGAGGAAGCTCTTCAGCACGAAGATTCAGCGCCTCTGCGATTTTTCCAGTGAAGTGCTTGATCACCTCGAAATCGTCGGCGGCAATAAATGCATCCGCCCCGTCGAGTTCCTTCCTTTTCAGCGCTTCCGCTGCATCAGCGCTTAGTTTTTCTCGGGGGGGGCATTTCGCACCCCCTTCCCCGCGCACAGCGCGGCGGGGCGCGCCTTCGCGGGCGATGCGGTCAATGACGTCTGCGCGATAGCGCACAGCTGCGCCCACAACAACGAACTGAATGAGTCCGTCGCGGCGCAGGCGATACAGGGTGGTACGGGAAACGGCGAGACGGGTTTGGGCTTCCGGGTCGGAAAGTAGTGTGACGGGTCGAGACATGGCGGCATCCTTTGACACGCCAGCTTCTTTTTAGCTGGCGAATCTCTGGACGCCCGGTCGATGCTCGGCGTCTACCGATCTCTACCTCCGCGCCTTGAGCGCGGCTGCTGACATTGCGCCAGCAGGCAGACTGTGGACGAGCTACAGGCGGTTATGTCCTTCCGCCCGAGCCCCCCGACGCATCACTACGCCGGCGGTCTGCAGTTCGTCGAATAACCGCAGCGGTCCTGGTTTTGAGAATTACAGGTCGCCGCACGGATTTACGACACAAATAAAAATATATCAGAGGATTTCCCGATATGCCAATATCCCCATGCAATTTTGGGGCCATTTTGTGACTATTGCGCCGAGCGCCTTAAAAAGTAGCAAAATCAATAACTTAGGAGAATTCTTGGCGGAGGCGGTGAGATTCGAACTCACGGACGGCGGAACCGTCGCTGGTTTTCAAGACCAGTCCATTCAACCACTCTGGCACACCTCCATCGCGGCGATGGTATCACCACAGACCGCGATCCTCTGGAGCCTTGTGTGATCTGTCTAGGACGTCATCACGCGGCGCGGACAGGAACTGTCCTTTTCCAGGCCACCAGGAGATCGCTGGGTGCGTTATGATAACAGCATTGTTCGAGCTTGAGCAGAGCCTGCATGAAGAGGGTGGATGGTTTGAAGGTCGCAGTCATGGTCGGTGTCCCGCCGGGAGCCAGCATCGCCTATCACGCCCTGCGCTTTTGTGAGACGTTGCTGCCGATGGGCGGGGAGTTGTCCCAGGTCTTCTTCTATGGCGAGGGCGTCTACCACGCGCTCGCCCACGCCAATCCGCCCGCGGATGAGTTGCAGGCTTTGCCGCGCTGGCAGGCGTTGGCGCAGCGCGGCGTTGAGCTCGGCGTCTGTTCGGCGGCAGCGGAGCGGCGCGGCGTAGTGCAAGCATGTCTGGCCGAAGGTTTCGTCTGGATGGGTTTGGCAAGTTGGGTGATTGTGAGCGCAGCCGCCGATCGGCGCTTGATTTTTCGGGTTCCCTGATGAAGGCCTTGATGATCTTTCGTGCTTCACCCATGCTCAGCTGCTCGATGCAAGAAGGGCTCGATCTGGCCCTGGTCATGGCTCTCATGGAGCAGCCGATCAGCATCCTTCTGCAGGATGCCGCCGTTCATGTTCTGGCCGACGCGCAGCCGCAGGTGCAGGGTCGGCGACACCTCGGCAAGCTGCTCGCTTCCTTGCCCCTGTATGGCATCGAGCGTCTGTATCTGTCGCCATCTCCCCAGTTTTCTGTGCAGGTCGAGGCGCCCTGGCAGATTGTCGATGCGGCGATGGTGGCGCAGTTATGGCAGGAGCACGATGAGGTGTGGCTATGGTGAAGACCCTGTATCTGCAGATTTCGGGACGCCCCCTGCCACCTTTGCAGGCAGGTGATGCGGTGTTGTTGCTCGCTGATGCGCTCTTGCAGTCGCTACCTGCTGGTGCTGAGGTGTTTGTACTCGCCGACGATCTGTGCCTGCTCGGTCTGCCGGCGCCTGCCGGTGTGCGGGTGATCGATCACCGTGCATGGGTCGATCTCGTCGCTCAGCTCGATCGTTGTGTGAGCTGGTGATGAGTACGGAGAGCGCCTGGGTGGCGGATTGGGATCTCGACTGGGGACGGCGCCAGGCGCAGAGCGAAGGGCATGAACTCGATGCTGAAGCGCTGCAGCTGTTGCAGTTGGCGCGCCGCTATTATGAACGCTTCGGTCATCCGCCGAGCATGCGGCCATGGATACGTTTCCTGCAGCAGGAGTTCGACCCGGCTTATGACAGCGTGCGGCTCGCTCTGTGCATCCCATTGCCGAGTTTGCGCACTTTGTGTCGCTGGGCGGGGCTCCCGAAACCGCCACATTGCCTGTGAGCACGATGATGAAAGAACATCCTTTTGCCGAGTTTTTGCGTATTTTGGGCAAGGGCCGCCACGGCCACCGTGACCTCGAGCGCGATGAAGCCGAGCGGGCGATGCGTATGCTCCTTGAGGAGCAGGTCGATCCCGTGCAGGTGGGTGCCTTTCTCATGCTGCTGCGTGTCAAGGGCGAGTCGGTGGATGAACTGGCCGGGATGCTGCTGGCCGCGCGCGCGTCCTTGCCGGTGAGCGATCTTGAGTTTGATCTCGACTGGCCCGCCTACGCTGGCAAGCGCCGGCACCTGCCCTGGTATCTTCTCGCGGCACGAGTGCTGGCGCAGCAGGGCGTGCGTATCCTGCTGCATACGGCGTCCGTTGAAGATCGCCTGCAAGTGCACGATCTGATCGACACCTTGCATTTGCCCTGGGCGACCCATTGGGGTGAACTCGCCGCCCAGGTCGACGCGCATGCCTGGGCCTGCATCGACCTGGCCACGATCCAGCCGCGCTTGGCGCAGATGCTCCAGTTGCGCGCTCTGCTCGGCGTGCGTTCACCGCTACATTCGCTGGTGCGTCTGCTCAACCCTGGCCGTGCTGCGGCGATGCTGGTGCCCATCTTCCATCCGGCTTATCGCGAGACGCATCGTGCCGTGTTGCAGTCCCTGCAGCAGCCCTGTGCCTTCGTGTTCAAGGGCGAGGGCGGAGAGGCGGAACGTAATCCCGATGCTCTACTTAGGATCAGCGCTACCCACTCAGGACAACCCTGGGATGGGCAGTGGCCGGCCTTGTTTGAGCAACGGCATGCCAGTGAAGAGTCCCTCGATCCGCGGCGTCTGGAAGACTTATGGCGGGGCGATAGCGTCGATGAATACGCCACCGCCGCCGTCTGTGGCACCTTGGCGATCGCCCTGTTCTGCCTTGGCCGCGCCACAGATGAAGTGACGGCGCATGAACTGGCGCGGCATTACTGGCAGCAGCGACAGATCTACTGATCGATGCTGACACTCTGTGCCAAGTGCGGCAAGCTGGTGCTGAACTCAACTTCGACGTTGCTGCCGTCACTCAGGCTGCCGCCTCCGACCTGAACACCATTGAGCTGGATGGTCAGGTTGTTGATCATAAAGCTACCCTGGGTCGGATCGTAGTTGTAGATCGCTCCTTGCGTCAGCAGGACCTGGCTACTGGTGCTTGGGGCGAGTGTCGGACTGATGCTGTTGACCACATACGTGCCATCGCTTTGCAACTGGGCTTCGACATTGAGGTAGTTGCCGGGGGTGAGGCTGCTCAGGTTGCTGCCTTCGACGACGAGGTGGCTGGACAGTTGCATGGGCAGGCTTTGGCCGGCGTTGGAGACCGATATTCTGTTCTGGGGGATATCGATCGATTGCAGACTACCGCTGAAATCGATGATGGCCAGGGGCGGTGCCTGAGTCAGGACCTGTATCTGGGTGGCTTGCAGAATATTGCCCTGCACGTTGCCGTGGATGATGACGAAGGCGCCATTACCCATGAGGGACGTGCCACTGATCGTCGCTTGACTGGCATCGACACTGACGCCGCGGACGGTGAAGCTGCTCATGCCGACATAGTGGGTGATGCTGCCTTTGAGAACGGGCATGAGATCAAGAGCGTGCAGTGACTTCAGGCTCTGCGCCTGCACTTGCTGCTGACTGATGGTGCCCTGAACCTGCACGAAGTCGCCATTTTGCACCCCCTGGCTGAGGCTGCCGGCGTTGACGCTGATGCCTTGCAGCATGAGGGAGCCGCCTTGTAGACCATAGACGACGCCGCCTAGGGTCATGTTCGTGCTGCCGGCATCGGGCGTGTAGACATGGATGGTATCGACCAATCCGGTCGCTGAGGCGGCGTGCAGGGTGACCAGTTCGCCGACCTGCAAGCTGGTGCCGGACGGATGGATGGCCAGGGTTCCGCTGAGGTTGACTGGAGCGCTTTGGCCATAGAGTTGCAGGCTCGCAGCCTGGATCGATTGGATGCGACCGGTCCACAGATGGGCTCCTGCCAGATCGCGCAGAGTGATGCGCGAGGCCAGCAGATAAGGGCCCTGGGCGTCTTCGCCATAACTGCCGTAGATGACGACGGACTGTTGCAATTGCAGGCCGGAAAAGTCAGGAACGCCGCGATAGGTGGTCATCGGTCCGTTGCCCTGCGGCGTGCTGATGGTCAGGATGCGCATGCCGTCAACAAGGAAACTTTTTTGACTGCTGTCGATACCATTGATCAGCCCGGCGGCTTGCGCCTGAATGGCAACCGAGATGACTTGTCCTTGAGAGTCGAAGCGCAGGTTGACCTGGTGTCCCAGATGCAACTGTGTCGCGGCGATGGTGGTGGCGATGCCACTGGCGTCGGTGCGTGAAAAAGAGGCTTGCGCGGCATCGAATTCCTGCTGATCGTCGAGAACGATGCTGGCGAGGCCGATCACCGGACCTGCTGCGCTGCCGGTGCCGCCGGAACCCACACCGGAGCTGGCGATGCCGCCGCCACCACAGGCGGCGAGCAGGCAATAAAGTGTGAAGAGGATTGCAGAACGCAGCATCCTGATCTTCATGATGAAATCTCTTGATGGTAGAAATAGCTGGAAAAGCGCATGCGATAGCGTTTTTCCCCGGGCGGGAGTTGCTGGTCGCGTTCGTGACAGTGACTGGCAAGACGGAGCATGGCTTGGTGCGCTTGTTGCCAGAGCTGGCGCGAGAGGGCATCGAGCTCAGCGATGGAGGCTTGGCTCAGCGGCTCGGCAAAGACACCTTGTTCGAGATGGCAAGGGCCAAGGCGCAGATTTTCGACGACAGCAGCCACGTGATCGGCGAGATTGCCGGTCAACATGCTCCAGGCCTCAGCGCTGTCGGCGGGCGGAATGAAAGTGTCGCGCAGGCGACGCACCTGATCGCCTTGCGCGTCGCATTCAAGTTCGACCAGACGCAAGCGGATCAGCTCATTGAGCAGGCTGTGCGGATGCACGTCGCGGCTGACGCTTTGCACCAGGGCTTCGAAGCTGCCGGTGCTGCCATGCCGTGGCAGGGTGGCGGCGGCAAAGCGCGGATCGTGCAGCCAGCGCGAAAAAACCTGGTTGGCCAGACTCGGTCCCTGGCGGGAGGGCAGTTGCTGGGCGTGTTCGCGCCAACGCCGGACGTCTTTGCGGTGGACGCCGCTGATGAGGCTGAGCGCTGAATCGGTGACGCGCAGCTGACGGAGCTGTAGCTGTGCGTAGGCCGCCTGCAGCAGCCAGTCTTTCAAGCGCTCCTGCAGCACGCCATAGGCGACGCCTTGGTCGAGCAACCAGTCCAGCCAAGGACGCAGCACGGCGGCGCTGGTCTCGAGGACGGCTTCACTGGAGGAGGGCTCAGTCATGACAGAAGCTCTGTTTGAGTCGCTATGAAGGGATCTTATCACGTTTGAAAATATTTGACATGGGAAAATTTCCCATTCATGATGAGGCCGTGTGATGCAAGGATCGGTCGGGCATGGTGCTCGGTGGCTTGCATCGGAGCGCGGGCGCCGTCGGACAGGAAGGCGCTGGGCGATCATGGCGATCATGAAAGGAGCGAGAACATGAAAGAAGTACCGGCGAAGGATCTCTATGGATGGCGGTTTTCGTGGCAGAAAAATATGCAGCATCTGCGCAAGCAGCGAGGCGTCTTGCTGGTGGGGGGGATGTCGGCACTTCTGGTCGCTTGTGGCGGAGGAAGTTCGGGTTCCGCGTCACCCGTGGGGTCGAGCACTGCGGCGGTGCAGCTGACGGATGCTCCTGGTGATTTTAGTCACGTATGGGTGACGGTGCGCAAGATTGCCTTTCACAGCAGTGCTACCCAGACCTGGTCAGCTTCTGATTCTACTTGGCAAACCTACACCCTGCCGGCGCCGGTGACCCTGGATCTGGCGGCCTTGAGCAATGGTCAACTGCAGAACGTATTCAGTTCCATCCAGCTACCGGTCGGGGTCTATCGGCAGATGCGCCTTTTCCTGGACGGACCTGCCAGTGCCCTGGATAGTTCAGCGCAAGCGTTACAGGACTCCAATGGCAATGCCCTGCAATGGAACGATCAGGTCGAGCGCAATGAAAATGGGCAGTGGGTGGAATATTCCCTCAATGTTCCCTTCGCCGCCGCCGGGATTCGTTTGGGCGGCACCTTCAATGTGGCCGCTGGCAGCAACCTCAACCTGGCCGTCGACATCAACCTGAACAAATCCATCGTTGCCTATCATCGTGGGCAGAACCGCGGATATATCCTCAATCCCTGGCTGACTTATTTTGATATGGCGCAAGTTGGTGCTATTGCTGGGTCTCTCGACCCTTCCCAGTTGTGCCCGCTGAATGGTCAGGGTCAGCCTATGCCCGCGGCGACGTGTGTCTACAATGTCGTCGTCAAAGCGGAAGCTTTTGACAAGACCCAGAATCGTTACGCTTCCTTGCGTACGACGGTGGTCAGACCCGATGGTACCTTTCTCCTCTATCCCGTTTCGGTGCAGGACGCCGGTGGCAATACCATTGACTACCATGTGCTGATTCGTGGCCGGAATATGGAAACGATGGTGGTCAAGCACGTGCCCGTGGTCGCGGGGGCCTCAGCGCAGAGCAATGCCACGCTTCTGCCGCAACTGATGGCGACCGTCAATCCCGGTGAGTATGTGGCGCAGTGGGCCAGCCCGCTGGCGCCGTTGACCTCAGGCTATGCAGTGTTCATGCAGACCGATCCCAGTGAATCTGCACCCTACTCCGTGCGTTATCGAGCGACGGACCCGAGCACGGGGACGTATTATGACCCGTTGCCGCTGGAAAACTCAGGCTTGTTGACGGCCACGTACAGCAGTGGCGCGACAGCACTGAACTTTGTTGCGGTCACGCCCAAGGAAGGGATGGGAAATTACAGTGTTGGTGTCGACGATTTTGGTGATTATCTGATGAACACCAATTTCACCACCTTGCAGGCGCCGGCGACGGGCAGCAGCGCCATGTTCAGCTTCACGACGCCGCAGGCGGGCAACCAGCAGGCGGGGGCACTCGCCGGCAACCTCGCCATCAGTGCGCAGGTCGCGAGCCAGTATCAGCACATGATGCTCTATGTGGCGAATGCGTCGAATGTGCTGACAAGCCAGGACTTGAGCGCTTCTCTAGCGTCATCTTCAGGCAGTATCGCATACTCGGTGAATGGGCTGAGCTCGGGTAGTCCATGGAATGTCTATTATGTATACCTTAGGTTGTGGAGTAACACGAATCCGCGTGGCGAGTTGATCGCCCTGCCAGGATTCGCCAACTTGAGTCAGCAGGCGACGGCAACGTTAAATGGAACTATTGCTCACTAGAGGACTTATGCCATGACGACACAGCAAATGTCGGTGCAAAAAAAAGCTGATTCACGATCAGCGATCTTCAAATTCAGCTGTTTCGGCCTGGCGATGAGCATGGCCTTGGTGGGTTGCGGTGGCAGCGGCGGTGGTGGCTCTTCTGCGGGAGGCAGCAGCAGTCTCTCCGGCGCCGTCATTGACGCCGCCATCCCAGGCGCACAGGTGACGATCACGCTCAATGCGCCGCTTGGGCAGTCGGGGGCACAGACGATCGGCAGCATCAGCGCCGATGCGCAAGGTCAGTTCACGGTCAATGTTGCCTTGCCCAACACGAACGCTCCGGTTTTTGCCAATGCCAGTGATCCTGCTCACCCGAGCACGGTGTTGAGCAGCTATCTCGGTGTCGCGAGCCAGTTGCTGGCAGCGGGGACGCTGAGTTCATCGCAGCTGCCTGATCTCGACATCACCCAGGTGACGACGGCAGCCCTGGCCTTGTACGCCAGTCAGAATGGCGGTAGCTATGCCTCCTTGACGCCTGCGACCTACGGCAACCTGTTGAACGCACACCGCGACGACATTCTACCGCTGGCGGCCGGCATTCAGGCGGTGGTCGATGGTCATTGCGGCATGCCGGCGGGCATCTTGCATACGGATGATCTCGCCGATGCCATCATCAAGGCGAGCACGCTCGCAGGTGGCTCTTCGGGCGTGCTGAGCGCGACCGCGACGATGATGGGGGGGTCCTGTCAGGCGACCTTGCAGAACCTGATGCAGAGCATCGCCGCCAACAGCATCTGGGCACCACAGATGGAGAGCAATGATCTCACCAGCCAGACCCTGGTGCCGGCCGGCAGCTATGACTTGCAGGGGGTGCTGGCGCAGATGAGCGCTTACGCCGCCGGCACCAGTTCGGCCAGCGTCGCTCTGCCTGCGCCGGAAGTCTTTCATGATGCGCAGATCCAGGTGAGCAGTACGGGACAAGTCACCTCGACCGATGGTCTGGTCAGTGGCCAGATTCAGGGACATTTTCTGCAGTTGACCCTGACGGACAGCAGCGGTCAGTCCTATGCCATCGGTGGACATTTGGCGCCCCTGCCGAGCACCGAGGTGAACGGTCCAGCGGTGGTGTATTCCCTGCGCAGCGGTGGCAGCAGTCAGAGCTCCAATCAACCGGCGCGATTTGACGCCGTCCTGGTTCCAGCCGGCGAAACGCCGCTGTGGACGGGATTGAACAACAGCAGTGATCAGGGTGTCGCCTGCAGCACCGGCTTTGGTGTGCGCATGATGACCATGGGGCCGACCATCGGCGGTATTTCCGCGGGTATCTGCGTGTTGCCATCGGCGACGGGTCTGACCTTGACCCCGGCTACCGGCAGCATCAGCAATCAGGAGGACAGCTTGTTGAGCATGCCGTCGTCGTTGACGTCCCTGTTCACCGCGATTCAGCTGTCTGAAGTGTTGCTGCCAGGCAGTGCGGTGTCGAGTACCCCCTTCATCCTCTCGGCGCAGGCGGCGATGACGACACCGACTGTCAGCGGTCAGGGCGCGCTCTACTACGTCATGGGGGCGGACGACGTGCTGTTTCAGGTCAGTACTGCGGCGATGACGCTCAACGGCTCCTTGCTGGTCAGTAACCAAAATCTCGGCGATCTCATCGACCACTAGTTGATCATGCTTGCCGGCCATGTGATCCATGGCCGGCAGGCCTTCAACCTGATTCTTTCTGATCCAGTGCTGCCGCCAGCTCGACGTCATCGATACGGGTGAGCTGGGTGATGGTGTGGCGGATGCCCGCGTCGAGAATGGCTTGTGCTTCCGCCGCCACCTGTGTCAGCCGATCGTCGAAGCTGAGGCGTTGCTGTTCATCCAAGGTGATGAGCTGGATGCGCAGCATGGTGACGATGAAGTTACGAAACAGAGTCTTGTCAAAAAATTCGGGCGCATTGAACTCATGCAGGATAGATAGCTTTTGTGCCAGCAAGGAGCACAGGTCCTCGAGTTGTTTTTGCGTGACGCTGCCCGATCCCATGTGGCCGAGCAGGGCGACGGTCATGAAATAGCGTTCCAGATTGGGATTGATCGCTGCGCTTAGAACCGCCATGCGCTCGTATTCGGTGCTGTGCAGATGGGGTAGGGCGACGGCCTCGCCTTCGGTGCACAAAAGGCCCTGACCGATCAGCACGTCGATATGGCGATGCACGACCTGAGGGATCTCCTCCTCACTCCAGCGCATGAAGAGTTCATTGCGCAGGAAAGGATAGATGCGCAGCACCATATCGATCAGCGTCGTGCGCTGTAGGCGGCGGCGATGCTGTACAAAGCAGACGATGAGAGCGGGCAGGGTGAACAGGTGCAGGGTGTTGTTACGGAAATAGGTGAGCAGGACGGCGCTCTCTTCGTGCAGATAGGCGATGTCGCCGAGCGGATGCCGTTTGCGCTGGACGACCTTGAGGCGCTCGCCATAAGCGATGATCTCAGCGCCACTGAGACGCGTGACGCTGACGTAGGCGCTGTAGGGAGCAAGCTTGAGCAGGTCCTTGTAAAGATCGATCTGCTGCGCCAAGGCATCCATGTCCATGGCATTTTTCGGCGTCGACAGCAGCGCGAGGGCGATCAGATTCATCGGATTGACCACAGCGGTGGCATTGATGCGGGTCGCGATCTCGTGCGCGAGCTTGGTGACGATGTCATGCACCCAGGGCGCCTGCATGTCGTCGAGGGTACGCCACGCTGGCTGCTCCTGGTCGAGGACCTGTTGCAGATGCAGAGGTTCACCAAAGCTGAGATGCACTTTGCCGAAGGTTTTTTTCAGGCGACGAATGGACTGTAGAACGCCGATCAGTGACTCCTTGCGTTTCGGTTGACCGAGCAGTTCGCCGACATAGGTGCGTCCCTCCATGAGCTTTTCATAGCCGATGTAGGCGGGGACAAAGACCATGGGCCGGTTGTGATCGCGCAGATAGCTGCGCAGGGTCATGGCGAGCATGCCGGGGCGGGGATTGAGGAGACGGCCGGTGCGGGAACGTCCGCCTTCGATGAAGTATTCGATGGAAAAGCCCTTGCTCACCATCTGATGCAGGTATTCGGTGAATACTTCGGCGTACAAGGGATTGCCTTTGAAAGTACGGCGCAGGAAGAAAGCACCACCGCGGCGCAGAATCGGGCCGAGCACCGGCATGTCGAGATTGGCGCCTGCCGCTATATGCGGGGTCATCAGGCCGCGTTGAAAGATCACGTAGGACAGGAGGAGATAGTCGATATGGCTGCGATGGCAGGGCACGTAGATGATTTCATGATCTTGTGCCAGATCGACGATCTGATCGAGATGCTGCACTTCGACGCCATCATAGAGGCGGGTCCAGAGCCAAGTCAGAAAGAGCTCATAGAGACGGATGATCGGATAACTGTAGTCGGCGGCGATTTCCTGGACGTAGTGACGCGCCTTGCGCTCAGCCTCATCGAGGCTGATTTTCGTGCGATCGGCGGTTTCGAGCATGCTTTTTTGCACATCTTCGGCGCGCAGGATGGCGTTGACCAGGGTCCGTCGATGCGAGAGATCGGGGCCGATGGCCATTTCCCGTTGACGGCGAAAATGGACGCGCAGGACGCGCGACAGTTTGCGCAGGGCCATGTCGCCGTTTTCAGCGCTATCGGCCATCTGCCGCAAGGAAATGGCCTCGCTGAAGCGCACCATGGTGTTGCGGCCGTGGATGAGGATGGCGATGAACTGTTTGAAGGCCCCCGGCGTCGCCCAACTGTCAGCGAAGAGGATCTTGAGGATGGAGTTTTCTTTGTCCGGGGCGCGCCCCCACAAAATGGTCACGGGCACTAGTTGCACATCGAGTTCGGGATGGAGTCGAACGGCTTCCATCAGGCGCAGCAGGCGCGGTGAGTAGACGAAGCGGTTCTGTCGCAAAGGCCCGGCGTGGTCGCCGCGCAGAAGAAAAAAAGCGGCGCGGGGCTCATGCAGCCAGATGCTTTGCATGGGTTTCATGGCGCGTGGCAGAAGGAGGTTGCGGGTGACCGTGTCGACGACGAGGAGGTTGGAGAAAAAGCGGGTCTGCAGGACGTAGCAGACGGGCTTGCTGAAGTCGATGTTCAGTTCTTCGAGATTGCGCGGGAAAACCGTAGCGCGCACCCAGAGAAAAAGGAGCTTGCGAGCCAGCCAGAAGAACAGGTCACCGAGTTTGGAGAGTGGGTGCATGGTGTGAGGGCTATCGTCAGTGGAGAGTCATTTTAGCAGATAGACGGTCAGTGCGCCGGCAGGTGCGCGGTGATGAAGGCGGCGATGTCGTCGACGGCGTGATCCGCTTCCGGCAGCCAGCGGCAAAACAGCTGAAATACGTGCATCATGCCCGGCCTGATCTGACGTTCGACGATGACACCGGCGGCTTCAGCGCGAGTGGCCCACTGCAGTCCATCATCGAGCAGGACCTCGCTGTCGCTGACCTGCAGCAGCGTCGGTGGCAACCCGCGCATATCGCCATAGAGGGGCGAGAGACCAGGATCATCGAGGGCATGTGCGCGCGCATGATAGCGTCCCAGCTGTGTCAGGCTGGCGACGTCCAGCATGGCATCGAAAGGCGCGAGCAGGCGCATCGACGCGCTCTGGCAGTGCATGTCGGTCCAGGGCGAGAGAAGAACCAGGGCGGCAGGCATGGGGCGGCCTTCTTGTTGCAACTGCAAGGCGCAGCTGAGCACCAGATTGCCGCCGGCCGAGTCACCGGCGAGGATGATCTGATCGGCGCCATAACCTTGCGCGAGGAGAGCGTCGTAGGCGGCGATGGCGTCATCGCGCCAGGCGGGAAAACAGGCTTGCGGCGCCAATCGATAGTCGAGAGTGAGGACGCACAGGCCAGTTTTGTGCGCCAGACTCGCCGTCAGGTCGCGATGGCTGGCGGGTGAGCCGATGATGTAGGCGCCGCCATGCAGATAGAGGACGACCGCATTGGAGCGTTGCCGGTGCGGTCGCAGCCATTCACCGCGCAGGTCACCGCCCCGCCAAGCTTGTACGTCGACATGGCGGGGGCGCGGCAAGAAGCTGACCCAGCGTTCCAGGCGTTGCTGTGCACGCAACAGATCCGCCGCACGGACTTCGACGCTCAGGAGTGGTCGCAAAAAACGACGTACCGCCTGTTCCAGTAACCAGGCGCGTAGACTGGGCATGCACCGGATCTCCTTATCGTGGTGATCTTACCAGCATGGCCGCGCCGGCCGCGCTCCGCCATGGCTTGGCGGGCCGTTTTCCCTGCCGAGCGGGCCAGGTCTCAGTCGAGGCGGCGCAACACCAGGGTGGCATTGGTGCCGCCAAAGCCGAAGCTGTTGCTCATGATCGTGCGCGGGCTGACATTTTCCTCGGTCTGACGCAGGATGGGCAGTCCTTCGGCGGCGGGATCGAGGGTGTCGATATGCGCCGATCCGGCGAGGAAGCCATGCCGCATCATCAGCAGACAATAGATGAGCTCATGCACACCAGCCGCGCCGAGGGAGTGTCCGGAGAGCGACTTGGTCGAACTCAGGGGCGGGCAGCGGTCGCCAAAGACTTCACGCACGGCGCGTAACTCCGCCAGATCTCCGACCGGGGTGCTGGTGCCATGGGTGTTGAGATAGTCGATTGGCGTATCGACGCCCTGCAAGGCGATGCGCATGCAGCGAGCGGCGCCTTCGCCGCTTGGAGCGACCATGTCATGGCCATCCGAGCTGGCGCCGTAGCCGATCAGTTCGGCGTAGATCGGCGCTCCTCGGCGCAAGGC
Organism: Pseudomonadota bacterium; assembly: GCA_021851865.1. Lineage (GTDB taxonomy): Bacteria > Pseudomonadota > Gammaproteobacteria > Pseudomonadales > Moraxellaceae > JAJZHK01. Next base: position 13,589 of record JAJZBU010000007.1, read on the forward strand.
ATGCTCATAATCCTCGACGACGACGATGCCACCACCGCCAGCGATGACAAAACCATCGCGCTGCGCGTCATAGGCGCGCGATGCCACTTCTGGACGGTCGTTGTACTTGCTCGACAAGGCGCCCATGGCGTCGAAGAGACAGGCCATTTCCCAGGACTCCTCCTCACCGCCGCCGGCAAAGACGATGTCCTGCTTGCCCATCTGGATCAGTTCCATGGCGTTGCCGATACAGTGGGCGCTGGTGGCGCAGGCCGAGGCGATGGTGTAGCTCAGGCCGCGGATGTGCGCAGCTGTCGCCAAGCAGGCCGAGACCGTGCTGCTCATGGTGCGCGGCACATAGTAGGGGCCCATGCGCTTGACCCCCTTGCTTCGGGCGATGTCGGTCGCTTCCGTATGATGGAAGCTCGATGCGCCACCGGAGCCGGCGATCAATCCCGTGCGCTCATGCGAGACCATGGATTCGGGCAGTTGCGCGTCGGCGATGGCCTTTTGCAGGGCCACGGCGGCGTAGGCGGCGGCATCCCCCATGAAGCGCATGGACTTGCGGTCGATGTAGCCACTGACGTCGATGTCGGGGCGGCCGCAGACCTGGCTGCGCATGCCGGCTTCGGCGTAGCGCGGATTGAAGCGCAGTCCGCTGCGCTGCTCACGCAAGGAGCGAGCGACGCTGTCGGTGTCATTGCCCAGGCAGGAAACGATGCCGAGACCGGTGATGACTACTCGTCTCATGAAAGAGCCCTCTCTAGTCGGTACGCGATCAAAAATTGTCGGTGAGGGTGAACAGGCCGACACGCAGATCCTGTGCCGTATAAATTTCACGACCATCGACGCTGATCGAGCCATCGGCGATGCCCATGACCAGCTTGCGCTCGATGATGCGTTTGAGATGCAGCTGGTAGTTGACCCGACGCGCCTCGGGCAGCACCTGTCCGGTAAACTTCACTTCGCCGGCACCGAGAGCGCGACCACGCCCGGGGTTGCCGCGCCAGCCCAGGTAGAAACCGAGCAATTGCCAGAGGGCGTCGAGGCCGAGGCAACCGGGCATCACCGGGTCTGATTCAAAATGACATTGAAAGAACCAGAGGTCGGGGCGGATGTCGAGTTCGGCGCGAATTTCGCCCTTGTCGTAGAGGCCGCCTTCACAGGACAGCAGGGTGATACGGTCCATCATCAACATCGGTGGCAGGGGCAGACGCGCATTGCCTGGTCCAAAAAGTTCTCCGCGCGCGCACTGAATCAGTTCATCGTAACCATAAGACTGCTGTTTGCTCACACTCATATCCATGTTCGTCATCGGCCCTCACGATCGGCAGGGTAGTGTAACGCGTTGCATGTGACAATCTTGTCGTTCTGACGCGATGCATTGTTTCCAAATATGTAATGAAGTCTTGCTGTTCAAGGTCTTGATCTGGATCAGGCCCAGGGGGCTTGCCGAAACTGTTCACCATACAGGCATGGACATTCACGGCGAGGAACGTATCATGGCCAGCGATAACGGCTGTGTGAGAGCGAGGTGTCGCATTGATCGTTCCTGAGTTGGGCCAGTTCGCCCTGGGTATGGCCCTGGTGGTCGCCTTCTTTCAGGCCCTGCTACCTTGGTGGGGCCTGCGTCTTGGGCATGCCGGGTTGCAGGCGTGTGCGCGCTCGGCTGCCTTGACCCAGGCGGCTCTCGTGGCGGCGTCTTTCCTCGCCCTCGAATACGCCTTCATCAACAATGACTTCACGCTCAGCTATGTGGTCGAGAACTCGAACACCCGCCTGCCGTTTTACTACAAGATCTCGGCGGTCTGGGGCGGGCATGAAGGCTCTTTGCTGCTTTGGGTGCTGGTTCTGTCCTTGTGGACGGCAGCGGTGGCCTTGTTCTCGCGTTCCCTGCCGCGCCCGTTGCTGACCCGGGTGCTGGCGGTCATGGGAGCAGTGAGCGTCGCATTCATCGCCTTCATCCTCAAGACCTCAAACCCCTTCAATCACGATCTGCCCTTCTTTCCGCCCGACGGCAATGACCTCAATCCCTTGTTGCAGGATCCCGGGCTGATCATGCATCCCCCGATGCTCTACATGGGCTATGTTGGATTTTCAGTGCCTTTTGCTTTTGCTATGGCCGGTCTCCTCAGCGGTCGCCTCGATTCCGCCTGGGCGCGCTGGTCACGTCCATGGGCGGTTGTCGCTTGGTGCTTCCTCAGTTTGGGGATCGCGCTCGGAAGCTGGTGGTCCTACTATGTTCTCGGCTGGGGTGGTTGGTGGTTCTGGGACCCGGTCGAAAATGCCTCCTTCATGCCCTGGTTGGCGGGGACGGCCTTGTTGCATTCGCTGGCGGTGACCGAGAAACGCGGTGTTTTCAAAGCCTGGACCGTGCTTCTCGCCATCTTGACCTTCGCCTTGAGTGTGCTTGGAACCTTTCTTGTGCGCTCAGGCGTCCTCACCTCGGTGCACGCTTTTGCTTCCGATCCTTCGCGCGGCATGTTCGTCCTCGGCATCTTGACCCTGATGGTCGGCGCTGCCCTCGTCCTCTTTGCTTGGCGGGCGCCTTTGCTGGTGAGCGAGAGCCGCTACCTCCTGTTGTCGCGTGAGACTTTCATCCTGGCCAACAACGTGTTGCTGGTGATCGCCTGTTGTGTCGTCTTTCTCGGCACCTTGTTCCCCCTCGTCAGCGCGGCCTTGCATGCCGGCAAGATCTCGGTCGGCCCGCCTTACTTCAATTTCGTCTTCCGCCCCCTGTGCGATGTTCTGCTCGTCTTCATGGCGGCGGGCAGTCTGCTGCAGTGGAAACAGCAGTCTTTCGACAGCGTGTGGCGACAATTGCGTCAGCCGGTCCTGGCGGCGCTGATCGCTTTGCCGGTGGTGTATTGGGCGGGTTGGCATACGCTGGTGGCGCTCAGCCTCTTCCTGATCCTGGCGGTGGCTTTCAGCATGCTCGCCGATATCCTGCGTAAGGTCGCCAAGTCGAAGCAGGGCGCCTGGGCTGGCTTCTGGCGCTTGTCGCGCAGCTACCGCGGCATGCAGTTGGCGCATTTCGGCTTCCTCGTCGCCCTGACCGGCATCGTCCTGACGTCTTATTACAGCGACGAGCATGACCTGCGCATGCAGGTCGGTGAGCACGTACAAGTCGGACCGTACAGCTTTGAATTTCGTGACGTGCGGGATGTACAAGGGCCCAATTATACCAGCCAAGTCGCCGATTTCGTCGTGCGTCAGCACGATCGTGTCGTGCGGCATATGCGGCCGGAGAAGCGTCTCTACACCGTGCGCCAGCAGGCGATGGCCAAGGTCGCTCTGTCGCCGGGCTTGATCCGTGACCTTTATATCGCCCTCGGTGACGCCGTCGGAGCGAAAGCATGGGCCGTACGCATCTATTACAAACCCTTCGTGCGCTGGATCTGGCTGGGAGCCCTGCTGATGGCCGCCGGTGGCCTCCTGGTGATCCGCGATCCACGCTATCGTCTGCGTGGCCGGGCATTGGATGCGAACAAGTGATGGAATCATGGCGATGAAAAAGCTGATTTTTATTTTGCCCCTCCTGTTGTTTGTTGCGGCCATGCTCTTTCTGGCGCGGCAGAATGGGCGCAATCCGGATGTCGACACCTTTTCCTTGCTCAACCAGCCACTGCCGAACTTTTCCCTGCCGGATCTGGCACAGCCGCAGCAGCGCGTATCGCCAGCGGCTTGGCGTGGGCATGCTTATCTCCTCAATATCTGGGCGACCTGGTGCACGGCCTGTGCCCAGGAGCATGCACAACTGATGCATATGGCCGGGGAGCAGGTGCCCATCTACGGCGTTCTCTACAAAGACCAACGCAGCGCCGGCCTCGATGATCTGTCACGCCGCGGCAACCCCTATCGCCAGGTCGTCGATGACGCGGCCGGTGACCTGGGTGTCGATCTCGGCGTCACCGGTGCTCCCGAGACGCTGATCGTCGATGCGCATGGCATCATCCGCGACCATATGGATGGTCCTATCGATGAACGCATCTGGCAGCAGCGCCTGCGGCCTCTCCTGCAGCACTGGAGCGCGCAGCCATGATCCGACGTTGGCTGCTGCTGTGCGTGCTCGCCGGTTTCGCTTATTGCGGGTGGGCCAACATCGACGCCTACACCTTCTCTTCGCCCCAGCAGGAGGCGCGTTTTCGCCACTTGACCGAGGAGTTGCGCTGCCCTCGTTGCCAGAATGAGTCCCTGGCGGGCTCGGACGCACCGATCGCCCGCGATCTCAAGGACCGCACTTATCTGATGCTGCAGGAGGGCAAGAGCGATGCGCAGATCCGTCAGTTTCTCATCGCTCGCTATGGCGACTTCGTCTCCTATCGTCCGCCCTTGCGGCCGAGCACATTGATCCTGTGGTGGGGTCCATGGATCTTGCTGGCGAGCGTCGGTCTGCTCCTGTGGTCGCACATTCGGCGTAAAAATCGACAGCTGGCCAAGCCTCTCGACGCTGTTGAACAGGAACGCTTGCGGCAACTGCTCTCATCGACTTCGAACAGGAATTGATATGTTCTTTCTCGCTGTGCTGATCCTTGCGGTGTTGTCGGCGCTCATGGTGACTTGGCCTTTGTGGCGCGGGCAGGGGCATGAAGTGCTCAGTGCCATGCAACTCGATCGTTCCGTCTATGAAGATCGTCGTGCCGAACTCGACAACGATCTGCGCGCTGGCGATCTGAGTGCACAAGAACACGCAGCCCTCGTCGAAGAGTTGGCGCGCACCCTGCTCGCGGATGAGCGTGCCGGCGAGTCGGCCGTGGCCGCCTTGCATCGTCATGATCGGGTGTGGGCGGCGGCGCTCTCGTTCGCGCTCTTGTTGCTTGGTCTTGCCGTGTATGGCGCATGGCTGTATGACCCGGCCCTTGGAGCTTGGTGGAAAGTCGAGGCCTTGGTCGGACCCGACGTCGATCGCGTGATCACCGGCCAGGCGCCGCAAAACAGTCAGAGCTATGGTCTGCCCGACTTTGTGCGCGTGCTACAGACGCGTGTGGCGGCTGATCCGGAGAGGGCCGATTTGTGGGCCGGTCTTGGCATGAGCTACGAGCAGATGCATGTGCCCGATATCGCCGCTCTCGCGTTTGCTCACGCCAATCAGTTGCACCCGGGGCAGGTGACGATCGAACTGGCCCTGGCGCGTGCGCAGATAGAGGCGAACGAAGGGCAACTCGACATCCCGACGCGCGATCTTTTGATCGCCTTGCTTAAGCAGTCGCCGACACTGCTGCCGGCGCAATTGATGTTGGCGGAAGGTTCCTATAACAGTGGTGATTACGCACGTGCCGTGCCGCTTTACGACGCTGTGCTGGGCGCGCCTGACAGCGGTCTCGACGCTGCCGATCGGACGACCCTCATGGCGCATCGTCAGGATGCGGCGGCACGGGCTCAGGCGGATCGCAGCGCTGCGCGGTTGCAGACGCGGATCGCGGTGACGCTCGACATTCCGGCGGCGGTGCGCGAAGCCGCCGCCGGAGCGACCTTGTTCGTCTACGCCAAGGCCGAGCAAGGGCCGCCCATGCCCCTGGCCGTGGCGCGTTTCCCTCTGGCATCGGCGCCAGCGCAGGTGTTGCTCGACGACTCCATGGCGATGATGCCGGCTTTGCGCCTGTCCAACTTTACGCAGGTCAAGGTGGCGGCACTGATCTCGCGCCATGGGCAGGCCAAGGCACAACCGGGGGATTGGACCTGTGCCCCGGTCGTCGTCAGTACCCTCGGCGAGCAGCAGTTGCATCTGCGTCTGGATCAGGCCGTGCCTTGAAGCGAGCGCAGCGTTCCGTGATGGCGCGGCACGCCAGTCGCGCCATCAGGCACCGTCGTCAGCTGCTGGTGGGCTGACGGTGACGTGATCCTCGATGAGAACGGCAAGACGCTCTCCAGCCCGGTCTTTCCATAGCGAAAGAAGCAACGGTTTCATCATCGGGATGATTGTTGCGATGTCTTGCGTGAGTCCTCAGGGTCGCCACAGGCAGATAGCGATCGTCAACGTTCGTCAAGATGGCGTCAATCAACAGTCGGCCTTCTGCTCGGCGATGCAGGCCTGCAACGCTTGGGTTTCATGAATCACCTTCTGTTTCTTGGCCGGGGCAGCAGACGTCGCGATTCTGCCGCAGTCCCGCGTCCGTGCAGGTTGCACCTTCCGTCGCATGCTGAATGATGTCTCGCCGCGTGCGGGGGCAAGGCGTCATTCGCTCAGGGGAGCGTATGGGCAAGGTTCGAGACGAGACAACACGTCGACCATGAAGGACGCAAGAGCATACAAGGAGGTATCGTTCATCAGCATCATCCCATCGAGACGACGCGTCGAAGGGGAGGAAAGCGAGAGATTGGTAGGCGATATTGGATTCGAACCAACGACCCCCACCATGTCAAGGTGGTGCTCTAACCAACTGAGCTAATCGCCTGTCTCAGAAGAGGCGTGCATTTTATGAGCTCGATTTTCTTTTGTCCAGTTTTTTTTGTTGGCGCCGCGCGGCTGGTTTCTCGCCACGGCAGGATGCGCTAGCATACGGCTTCTGCTCACGCCGAGAGGTGGACTATGTCGTATCAGGTGCTGGCCCGACAATATCGGCCGCGCAATTTCCGTGAGCTCGTTGGACAGGAGCACGTCGCTCGCGCCCTGATCCATGGCCTTGATCAGGGACGCCTGCATCATGCCTATCTGTTCACCGGAACGCGCGGTGTCGGTAAAACGACGATCGCTCGCATACTGGCGACCTGCCTCAATTGTGAGACCGGCATCAGCTCGCATCCCTGCGGTCAGTGCGCGACTTGTCGTGAGATCGTCGAGGGTCGCTACGTCGACCTCATCGAGATCGATGCGGCTTCGCGCACCAAGGTGGAAGACACGCGCGAGATTCTCGATAATGTGCCTTATGCGCCGACACGCGGGCGTTACAAGGTTTACCTCATCGATGAGGTTCATATGCTGTCGACGAGCAGTTTCAATGCTCTGCTCAAGACGCTGGAAGAACCACCGCCACACGTCAAGTTTCTGCTGGCGACGACCGATCCGCAGAAGCTGCCGGTGACGATACTCTCGCGTTGTCTGCAGTTTGCGCTCAAGCCGATGACGCAGGATCGTATCGTCGCTCACCTCGCGCAAATCCTTGACAAGGAAATGATCCGCCATGAGGAGCCGGCCTTGCGTCTGTTGGCGCGCGCAGCAGAAGGCTCGATGCGTGACGCCTTGTCGCTGAGCGATCAGGCCATCGCCTACGGTCACGGCCAGCTGCAGACGGCGGATGTCGCGGCCATGCTCGGTGTTCTCGATCGCCATCGCACCCTGGCTTTGTTGCAGGCCGTCGCCGACGCCGACGCCAGCGCCGCTTTTGCGGTCGTCGTGAGCATGGCCGAGCAGTCGCTGGACTGGTCCACGGTGCTGGCCGATGTGCTCGATCTTCTCCATCAGCTCTCTTTGGCGCAGTTGCTGCCAGAGCGCGCGCAGGATGAGAATATTCGCGATCTGGCGGCGCGTTGGGCGGCCGAGGAGCTACAGCTGATGTATCAGATCGTCCTGCAGGGGAGGCGCGATCTGCCTTTTGCCTACGACGCGCGCTCAGGCTTTGAGATGACGCTGCTGCGCATGCTGGCGTTTCGCCCCTTGTCCATGGAACCGGTCGACGAGGGGCAACGTTCGACGCCGTCTCCGCGCGCGACGTCGGCGCAGACCGGCGGCGGGGGAGCAGCACAGCCGACGTCTTCAGCGCGCGCACAGGACTTAGCAGCTCCCCTGGCCGAGCTTCCGGCGCCCAGTGTCGAGGTGGCGTCGCCGGCTGACGTCTGTACGCAGTGGGCGCAGATGATTCCGCGCCTGAAACTCGACAGCCCGCTCCTCGCCGTCGCCATGCAGAGTCTCCTGCTCTCGCAGGCGCAGGGGTGGTTGTTGCAAGTGCCGCAAGCGATGAGCAGTTTCTTGACGACTGAGATGCAGGTGGCGTTGCAGGAACAGCTGCGTCGGCAGCGAGGTGGCGCAGGTGATTTGCAGATCGTCTATGTCGATGGCTTGACCTCGACACCGCGGAAATTGCAGGAAGATGCACAACGCGCGGAACAGGCGCTGCGCTGGCAACAGATCGAGGCTGACGCGATGGTCAGGGCTTTTCAGGAACATTTTGGGGCGCAGGTCCTGCGTGATGGACCGCGTCTGGATGAATCGGGTCGGGCTTGACCCTGTCTGGCAAGAGGTGACATGGTGAATCTACAAGAAATGATGCGGCAGGCGCAGCGCATGCAAGAACAGATGCAGAAAAAGATGGCGGCGGCGCAGGAAGAGCTGGCGGCGCTCGAACTGATCGGCGAATCGGGAGCGGGTCTCGTCAAGGTGCATATGAATGGTCGCCACGATGTGCGGCGTGTTGCCCTCGATCCTGCGTTGCTGCAGGAAGATCGTGAGTTCGTCGAGGATCTGATCGCAGCCGCCATCAATGATGCCGTTCGCAAGGTGGATGAACAGAGTCGCCAGCGCATGGAACAGGTGGGTGCTGGCATGGGATTGCCAGCGGGCTTTAAGTTGCCTTTCTGATGAGTCCATTGATCAACGAACTCGTCCAGGCCCTGCGCGTATTGCCAGGCGTCGGCCCACGCTCAGCGCAGCGTGCCGCACTCTATCTTTTGCAGCGGCAGCGCGCCGGTGGCCTGCGTCTGGCGCAAGTGCTGGAAAAGGCCATGCGCGAGGTCGCCTACTGTGAGTGTTGCCGCGACTTCAGCGAACATCCTCGCTGCTTCTTGTGTCAGGATGCGGAGCGACAGCAGGAGCAGCTTTGTGTCGTCGAGACGCCCATGGATGTGCAGGCGATCGAGGCCAGCGGCATCTACCGCGGGCGCTATTTCGTCCTGCACGGGCATCTGTCACCGCTCGATGGTGTTGGACCTAGCGAGCTCGCCTTGCCCCTGTTGCTGGCGCGGGTTCGGGAAGAGAAGATCGAAGAGTTGATTTTGGCGATGCACGCGACGCTCGAAGGAGAGACCACGTGTCTGTATCTACGTGATGCTCTCGCCGGTCTTCCCGTGCGCCTGACGCGTATCGCACAGGGGGTTCCGATGGGCAGTGATCTCGATACCCTCGACAGCCATACCCTGGCGCATGCATTGCAAGGGCGCCAGCACTGGTCCACGCCGCAGGAATGAGGCGCCTTTAAGCGCGGAGCGCACGCAGCAGGCCATTCCAGACATGGCTTCCGTCCCATTGCTGTTTATTCGGTTTCTCGCCGATGCGCAGAGCGACGAGACGCTCACGGCGGCTGATGAAGATCGTCTGCTGGTGCAGACCCTCGAGATAGATGGTGTCCGGATCGAGAAAGTCCTCGCTGGCGTAAAAATGCTCCGTCTTGGGAATGCCGCGTACACTTCGCTTGCGGTGGGCTTTGAGCCAGATGTGATAGCCGTAGTCAGCGTCGGCATTGCGCGGTTGTTCCATGCGCTCGAACCAAGCCGCGGGAATGAGCTGTTGGCCGCCATGTTCGCCACGATGACGGATCAGTTCCGCCAATCGCAGCCAGTCGTGCGGGCGCGCGAGCAGCGCCGTGAAGGTATGCGCCTGCCCCTGTGGGCGATCCAGATAGATGTCGGCATCGGAGCAGCCGAGGGGGCGCCAGAGCTTTTCACTGAGATAGTCGGCGAAATTCCTGCCGGTGGCGCGTTCGAGGATGATCCCCAGGATCTGCGAGTTGACGTTGTTGTACTCCCAATAGGCGCCGGCGTCGGCGACGGCGGGGACCGAAAGCGCCAAACGTGCGATGTCACTGCCCATGAACAGGGGCAGGATGTCGGGCAGGCCATAGCGGCCAGGCCAATGCAGATCGCTGCGCAGCCCAGACTGCATGGCGAGCAGGTCGGCGATAGCGATCTCGCGGCGACGGTCGTGTCGCCACTCGGGCAACCACTCAGCCGCCTTCGCCGTGATGTCGAGTTTTCCATCGGACTCGGCTATGGCGAGGAGCAGTGCCAGGACCGTCTTCATCATCGACATGGAATTGCTCTGGTGCTGGCGCGAATAGTCACGATAGCGTTCGAGCACCAATTGGCCGTCGAGCAAAACCAAAAAAGCATGGGTTGGCTGGGCAAAGACGCTGGCGAGCAGAGGCTCAAGATCACGCGTCGCGAAGGGGTGAGCGCTACTCATCATGAATGCCGGGGCCTGCGGGCAACCGGCGACCTTGATGCGTGGAGCGTACCAATGGACATCGGCAACAGGACGAATGCCCGGATAGCTGAGAAGACGTTGCAGGAATTTCAAGGCATGCGATGGCATAGGGAACCGATGACAAGAAGGACTAGAGATGTGGGTTTCGGCCTGATCCTAGCATGGAAGGCTGTGAGTGTACGAGTGTATTCTGAGGCGCAGGCGTCCGTGCCTGCATCACACGGCTTTTAGCCCTGGATCAGGGATAAAAACTCTTCGCGCGTACGTGCGTCATTGCGAAAACGTCCGAGCATGACCGAGGTCTTCATCGACGAGGCCTGCTTTTCGACGCCACGCATCATCATGCACAGGTGACGGGCTTCGAGCACCACGCCAACGCCACGCGCTTCGGTCACCTGCATGATCGCCTCAGCGATCTGCAAGGTGAGATCTTCCTGAATTTGCAGGCGGCGTGCGTACATGTCGACGATACGAGCGATCTTGGACAAGCCGAGAACCTTGCCGGACGGCAGATAGGCAACGTGAGCCTTGCCCAGGAAGGGCAGCAAGTGATGCTCACACAGCGAATAGAACTCGATGTCCTTGACCAGCACCATCTCATCATTTTGTGAAGGGAAGATGGCGTTGTTGACGACGCCAGCGAGTTGCTCGTGATATCCCTGGGTGAGATAGCGCATCGCTTTGGTGGCGCGCGCCGGTGTGTCTTTCAGGCCGGGACGGGTCGGGTCCTCGCCCAAGGCCGTAAGTATGTCGCGGTAGGATGATTCCATGCTATGCCCTCGTCAGGTGCACTAAGCTAATCAATCGTCGGTGCGATGTAAACGACGCCGTCATAGAAAGTCGTTTCTTCTGCGATCGTCGTGTCGGTGAGATCAGGTGGATTGGGGAGTGCTCAGATAGTGCTGCAGATGATTTTGTAGCTTCTCGAGGGTGATGGGTTTGGTCAGATGATCGTCCATGCCCGCCGCCAAGCAGTTGTCGCGGTGATAAGGCATGGCGTGTGCGGTGAGCGCCAAAATAGCGCAGCGTGGGCGTTGCCGATCTTGTTCCATGCGACGGATGCGGCGTGTCGCTTCATAGCCGTCCATCACTGGCATTTCACAGTCCATGAGGATCAGATGTACGGGATGGGCTTGCACGTAGCTGACGGCCTGCAGGCCATTTTCCACGACGGCCGCCTGAAGTCCCATTTTGCGGAGCATGCCGAGGACCACCATCTGATTCACCTTGTTGTCTTCCACCAACAGGATGCGCCCGACTTGCCGTGGCGCGTCGCTCGCCGTGCTGCGATGCGTCGGCGTCGTGGTGTGCGGACGACTGGGGTCGATCTGCAGCAGGACATTGAAATGAAAGCAAGCTCCTTGCTGGGGTTGACTCTCGACGCTGATGCCTCCGCCCATCAGTTCGGTCAACTGCTTGCAGATGGCCAGTCCGAGGCCGCTGCCGCCATAACGGCGCGTCGTCGAGCTATCGGCTTGCCGGAAATATTGGAAAAGGAGCGGAATCTGTTCAGCGCTGATGCCGCAGCCGGTGTCCTGAACGCTGCACTCGAGGCGCACCTTGTGGGCATTGAGGATGATCGTGCGCAGTTTTAGTGTGATCTTGCCGCTGTCGGTGAACTTCAGGGCGTTGCTCAGGAGGTTGAGCAGGATCTGGCGCAGGCGCAGGGGGTCTCCGCGCAGTTCGGTGAGCGTGCCTTCGGCGAACTCGATGATGATGGGAACTTTCTTGTCGCGACTTTGCTGGGTGAAGATGGCGACACATTCATGAACCAGGGATTCCAGCTCGAAATGCGTCGATTCCAGTTCCAGGCGACCGGCCTGAATTTTCGAGTAGTCGAGGACGTCATTGATGATGGCGAGCAGGGTCTGGCCGGAGTTGTAGATGGTGTTGACGTAAGTCTTTTGCTGCGCGCTCAGGGGCGTGTCGCGCAAGAGCTCGATGATGCCGAGCACACCATTCATCGGTGTACGGATTTCATGACTGATGGTCGCGAGAAAAGCTGATTTGGCCTCATTCTCTGCCAGGGCATGGCGGCTGCGTCGATCGCTCGATGCCACCTGTGCCTCGATGTGGCGCATATGCAGCACGATCAGGAAGGACAGGATGAGGTGCTGTACGATCAGCGCCCACTGCAGATCCTCGGTCAGAGGCGGATGATCGATGAGTCCAAGAGCGATCAGGATCTGTCCGAGACCGAGCAGGCTGATCGGGGTCCAGGCCAAGAGGGCATACCAGGCTCGCACCTGACCGGCGTGTATGCGCCACAGGCACAGACTGATGCAGGCGAGCAGGCAGAGAACGACATAAAGGATGCAGGGTGAGGCGACCCAGGCGACGGGGATGGGCCAGAGGGGGAGGCAGGCGAGGAAGAAGCCTATTGCCGCCAGTGCCCACGAAAAACGCCGTAGAGCGGTAGAGATCTTCAGTTCGAGGAGACTGATCAAGGAAACGAGGCCGCTGTAAGCGCTGATGATGATGAGCAGATGATCGGCCAAACTGGGAGGGCAATTGAGCCTGGTGAGCAGAGGGTCGAGCAGGGACTGCTGCTGTGCGATGTATAGCCAGCAGGCGCCGAGGTAGACTTGATAAGCGATGCGCTGTCGACGCGGCAAGGCGATCCACAACAGGAGATGCAAGGCGAAGAGCGTCGCCCCGACGCCATAGAAGCCGCCATTCCAGACTTGCGCGTCGGCGGCGTGAGCGAGCGTCTGATCAAAACTGGTGGCGTTTAAGCCGAGGCTCATGTAGGTGCGTGAGCGCACTTTCAGCCAGAGGTCGATCTGTGCGTCACTGGCCGCCTCGATCAGGACATAATGGTGGCGCTGTGACCAGGCAAGTTTCAGGGGGGTCTGCACATCCCACTGAAAGTGCTGTTGTTTTCCGGATGTCTGCAGTATGGCCTCGATATGGTCGGCATTGGGAATGTCGACGTGGATCGCCCAACGCGCCATCTGTGTGGACAGATTGTGGAGGGCGACGTGGAACCAGCAGGACTGATCGGAAAAGCCGAGGTTGATGCGGTCGTGGTCACCGGTATAGATCAGGCTGTCCAGGGAGGGGGGTGTTTCCTCCGGCGAGGAGGGGGCCAGGCAAGCGTATTGCGCGAAAGGCACCAGATCGATGGTGCTGCTGTGGTCGAGAAGGTCGACGGCGTCGCCATGCGCCAGCCATGTGCACAAGCAACACAACAGGAGCAGCAGGCGCCGACTGTTCATCAGTGGTCTCGACGACGCAGTAGAACATAGAGGGCACCGCGTCCGCCATGACGCGGCTGGGCGCTGCACAGGGCGAGGATGGCGGGATGTTGCATGAGCCAGCCGGTGGCGTGCGTTTTCATCGGTGCTGTGCGTTGTGGATGGCCTTTGCCATGGATGAGCAGGGCCTGAGTGTGTCCTTGCGCCTGCAACTGGTCGACCCATTGTAAAAGCACGCTGCGCGCGGCGTCGAGACGCAAGCCATGCAGGTCGAGGTAGGGCAGGGGGGGCTGCCCCGGATGCGGTCCTTTGGCCAGTTGCCGCAGATGACGCTGCGAGATGCCCGGGCGATGGAAGCGAACTTCCTCTTCGCCCATCAAGGCCAGCGCCGCTGCCTGGGTGTCGGAAATTGGCGGTAGTGAGGCCGCCGTGAATTCCTCGCATCGCCGTGGCAGCCGCTGCCGGATCGACAGCGTGCGCAGCGGCAGCGGCTGCGGTTCCCAGGCGTCGACGTCCCGCACGGCGGCAAGAAACAGGGCGTGATCGTCCTCAGGGTCGCGATCTTGTGGATGGTCCGGCGGCGTCAGCATGGTCGGTAGATTCGGGACCTCATCGGCTTTATGGCTATAGTCGCATTGCCATCATCAACCGGCAAGCCATGCGTCTTCGCGCCAGACAAAATAGGACGTGTGCAGGCAAACTGATATACTGCGCCGGCCAACGGGACAATGCGGGAAAGGACGATGAACGAGATCAGGATTCACCATAGCCTATACGAAGAGGCTGAATGGGAGTTGCACAGCATTCGTGACTTCATCCGCTTTTGCGTCAGCGAGATGGCGGCGCAGGACGTCTTTTTCGGGCATGGCACCGAGGACATCTTTGCGGAGGCGACGGCCCTGGTGATGGGTAACCTGAATCTGGAGTGGGACGCCGATCCCGAGATTCTCGATGCACGTCTCCTGTCGGTGGAGAAGAAAAAGATCCTGACCATGCTGCGTCGCCGTATCGAGGAGCGCATTCCTCTCGCTTATCTCCTCAACACGGCCTACTTCTGCGGTCTGCCGTTTTATGTCGATGAGCGGGTGCTGATTCCACGCTCACCCATCGCCGAGATGATCGAGGCGCGCATGGCGCCATGGCTGCAGCAGGACCCTGAGTCCATTCTCGATCTTTGTACGGGCAGCGCCTGCATCGCCATCGCCTTGGCGCAGGTCTTTCCGAATGCATGGGTACACGCCGCCGACATCTCCGAGGAAGCCCTCGAGGTGGCGGCGATCAACGTCGAGCATCACGAGGTGGAGGCTCAGGTCGATCTGATCCAGAGCGACCTCTTCGGGCATCTCAACCAGCAGGTCTATGATCTCATCGTCTGCAATCCGCCGTATGTCGATGCCGGCAGCATGGCCGATTTGCCGCAGGAGTTCACTTATGAGCCGGAGCTGGCACTGGCGGCAGGGCGCGACGGCCTCGATCTGGTGCGGCGCATTCTGGCGGAAGCGGCGGAGCATCTGAGCGAACAGGGCGTGCTCGTGCTCGAGGTCGGCGAGTCGCGCTGGAATGTCGAGCAGACCTATTCAAAGATCGATTTCGAATGGATCGAATTTGCGCGTGGTGGTGAAGGCGTCCTGGTCGTCAGGCGCGAGCAGCTCGTGCAATATGACGACGTTCTGATGCGCGCCTTGCAGGGTTGAAAGGAGTGGGTATGGCTGGCAATAGTGTGGGTGAGCTTTTTCGCGTCACGACTTTTGGTGAGTCGCACGGCGCAGCGCTTGGCGCCATCGTCGATGGTTGTCCACCGGGACTCGCCCTGAGCGCAGCTGATCTGCAGGTCGACCTCGATCGGCGTAAGCCGGGCCAGTCTTCCTTTACCACGCAGCGCCGCGAGGACGACGTCGTCGAGATTCTCTCCGGTGTTTTTGAAGGTTATACCACCGGTACGCCGATCGGACTTCTCATCCGCAATACCGATCAGAAGTCCAAGGATTACCAGTCGATCGCCCACACCTTTCGTCCCGGACACGCCGACTACACCTACACGCAGAAGTATGGTCGCCGTGATTATCGTGGCGGTGGCCGCTCTTCCGCGCGCGAGACGGCGATGCGGGTGGCGGCGGGAGGCATCGCCAAGAAATACCTGCGCGAGCATGCTGACGTGCTCGTACGCGCTCATCTCGAGCAGATGGGGCCGGTGCGTGCCGAAGCGCTCGATTGGGATGAAGTCGGGCGCAATCCATTTTTTTGCGCCGACGCGGCCGCCGTGCCAGCGATGGCGGCGCTCATCGATCAGCTGCGCCGTGAAGGCAGCAGTTGCGGTGCGCTGTTGCGCATCGTCGCGAGCGCTGTTCCGGTGGGTCTTGGCGAGCCGGTCTTCGATCGTCTCGATGCCGACATCGCGCACGCCATGATGAGCATCAATGCGGTCAAAGCGGTGGCCATCGGCGATGGCTTCGATGTGGTCGATCAGCGCGGCCATCTGCATCGCGATGAGATCACACCGCAAGGTTTTACCGCCAATCACGCCGGCGGCATACTCGGCGGTATCTCCAGTGGTCAGGACATCATCGTGCGTATTGCGCTCAAGCCGACGGCCAGCATCATCACGCCTGGACGCAGTATCGATGACCGCGGGCAGCCGGTCGAAGTGGTGACCAAGGGACGTCATGATCCTTGTGTCGGCGTTCGCGCCGCGCCCATCGCCGAGGCGATGCTGGCCATCGTTCTCATGGATCATCTGCTACGTGATCGTGCACAAAATGGTGAGGTGGACAAGCCGCTACCGATCATCCCGGCGCGGCCGACGACGGCATGAGGGAGACGGTTCCCTGGCATCTGCTGGGCTTGTTCTATGCTTTTTATTTTGCTCTTGTCGGTTTGATGATGCCGTATTGGCCCCTCTATCTGGCACAGTGGGGACTCGATGCGGTGCATCTGTCATGGATGGTCATGGCCGCTGCCATGACCCGTATCGTCGCCCCCAATCTTTTGGCTTGGTGGGCCGATCGCCATGGTCGTTACTTGTACAGTGTGCGCTCCGCCGCTCTCGCGGCCGGCGTCGCTGCCGGTGTTTGGTCGCTCCTGCCGAGATCGCCGCTCCTGCTCCTTGTCATGCTGGTGTTCTGTTTTTTTCAAAACGCCATGCTCGCCCAGTTTGAGGTCGTCGCCCTGCATCTGCTCGGTCGTCAGCATCATCGCTATGGTCATGTGCGTCTCTATGGCTCGCTCGCCTTCATGCTCGCCAGCCTGCTCTGGGGGGCTTGCATGGCCAAGCGTATGGCGTGCTTGCCGTGGGCCTTGTGCGCGCTGTGTCTGGCCTTGTACCTGCTTTGCTTAAAAGTGCCGGAAGTCCAGGGCGTCGTCACGTCGCGACGGCCGGCCCTGCGATGGTCCTGGAATCCTGCGCTCGTGGTATTTTTTACGGTCAATTTCCTGCATCAGAGCGCACACGGGGCTTACTACACTTTCTACTCTCTGTACCTGCAGGACTGTGGGCATGGACTACCTTTCATCGGCTTTGCCTGGGCCCTGGCCGTCGCTGCCGAGACGCTTTTGTTTGCACTGTTGCCAAGACATATCGCCGCCATCAGCGATCGCCGTTTGTTGAACTGGTGTCTCGCTCTCAGCCTGGGACGCTGGCTGCTCATCGCCGTGGCGCAGTCCTGGGCTCCCCTGCTGCTCCTGGCGCAACTGCTGCATGCCGCGAGTTTTGCCGGATTTCACCTGGCCGGTATACGCTACGTGCACCAGCACTTTGCATCGGGTTCGCAGGGGCTTGGACAAGCGCTGTTCAGCGCCACCGGCTTTGGTCTCGGCGGCGTGTTGGGGGCGGCCTGGGCGGGGTGGATGTGGGGGCATGGCGAGTCCTTGACCTTTGTCGTGGCGGCCTTGATCAGCGCTGCCGCCTGGGGTTTGTGGTGGTGCTGCGGTGTCGAGGGGC
Source organism: Pseudomonadota bacterium (assembly GCA_021851865.1). Taxonomy (GTDB): domain Bacteria; phylum Pseudomonadota; class Gammaproteobacteria; order Pseudomonadales; family Moraxellaceae; genus JAJZHK01. The sequence goes on from JAJZBU010000007.1 coordinate 30,837, forward strand.
AAACAACGACGGCGTGAGTCGTATGCCGACAATCTTGGCCGCGACGGCCGTCACGAGGAGTGAGCGATGGAGGCGAGGCGCAAGGCGTATCTACAAGTGGCACTGACCATACTCATCTGGTCGGGCTTCATCATGGTCTCGCGCTTGGCGGGGCGCAGCGTGCTCAGTTTCTGGGATGTCACCGCCCTGCGCTTTGGCACCGCCACCTGCTTGCTGCTGCCGGCGATCTGGTCTTGGCGCCATACTTTGTGGCAGTGGCGCATGCTGGCCCTGGCGCTGACCGGAGGTCTTGGCTACTCCCTGCTCGTCTATGCTGCTTTCGCGCGCGCTCCGGCGACGCATGCGGCGGTGCTGCTGCCGGGTATGATGCCTTTTTTGACCACCTTGGTGGCTTTTCTACTGTTGGCGGAGCGACCTGATCGTCATCGCCGCATCAGTCTGGTCCTGGCGGCGCTCGGCTTGGCTTGCATGATTTACAGTCTGTGGCGGGCGGGAACGCCGCTGGCGGCGGGTGATCTTCTCTATCTCTCGGCCTCACTCAGCTGGTCGATCTACACCGTGCTGTTGCGTCGCTGGCAGATCCCACCCTGGCAGGCGACCACCGGCGTGGCCTGTTTGTCGGCGGCCATCTATTTGCCGATCTATGTCCTGTTCCTGCCGCATCACCTGCACGTGGCGGCGTGGTCGGCCATCCTCCTGCAGGCGGGTTATCAGGGATGTCTGGTGGTGATCGTGGCGATGATCCTGTACACCCGCGCCGTCAGCATTCTCGGCGCTGTACGCGTCGGTATGTGCATGGCTCTGGTGCCGGGGTTGGCCGCGCTTCTGGCCGTCCCCCTTCTCGGTGAAAGACCGAGTGGAGGACAGCTTCTGGCTTTGGCGCTGATCATCATTTCGGCTTTGCAGCCGTGGACCTGGATGGGGTCGCGCTCCCGGATCGCCTCTGCGGATACGGAAGCGGCTTGAGTCTCAGGCTTGCGCGCGCGTCTGGCTGGCGGCGAGCGGCACGCCGCCCAGCAGGGCTTGCAAATCGGCTTGCGGCAGCTTCTCGATCCAGAGCGATTCCGTCAGGAAAGGCAGCGACGTTCCGGCGAGGTAGGCGAAGCGCAGGCGCAGACGGTCGCCGGCCTGCAGGAAGATGGGCTCGGGCAAAGGCAGGACGAGGTAGGGGCTGAGCCAGTCGATCGAACGCTGTTCGGCGGCCTGGATGGCGAGCAGGTGCTTGCTGATGAAGCGCAAGGCATTGAGGCGGCCGTCGGCCTGGGCGGCAAAGACGAAATCGGCGCGCATCAGGCGTGAAGCCGGCAGATGGTATTCGACGATGTGATAGATGGCCGGATCACCGAGACCGGTGGTGCGGGTCTGCTGAATCTCCGTCTCCTGGTAGAGCGCCTGCGGGATCGTGCAACCATAAAAATCGTAGTCCTGTTCCACTGGCTGCACGGCGAGCAAGCTGGTGTCCGGCAGGAAGCGCGGTGTACGTCCGAAGCGCTGTGCATGGCGTTGCCGGAAGTCGTCGGCGAGAGCGATCTGTGGGGCCTCGATGAGAGCAGGATGCAGATGATCGCAGAGGACGATGTCGACGGCCTCCTGCACGACGTCGTCGCGATAGTCGGCCTGTACCCAGCGGATATTCGCCTGCGCCGGAGAAGACTGGATGAGGGCGCGCGCGAGAGAGAGAGCGTCGCCGTGCGGATCGATGCAGGTGACTTGTGCGCCGCATTGCGCCGCCCACAGCGACAAAAGGCCGCTGGCGCCGAGTTCGACGACCTGGTCACCAGGTCGTACAGTTTCGCGAATGGCGTGCTGAAAGGCCCGCAGCCGGTCCTCATCAGCGAGTCGACGGCTCTGTTCCTGGAGATGGGCGAGGCAGTGTGAAGCGGGTGCTGATTTCATGATGGTTTCCTGACACTGGGGATAGACCTCATAAAAAAAGCAAATAGCGGGCCAACCAGCGATTCACGAGCGCTGGTTGACCAAGTTCAAGACACAGGCATTCAGGCGGGGCAGACGCAGATCACCCATGGGCGTACCACTGCCGCAGTTGACCGTCATCGCCAAACTCAGTCGTCGCGACGGATCAGCCCAGGCACCGCTGCCGCCATAGCCAAAGTGGCCGTAGGCGTGGGTGGGCTGGCGTCCGATGCTGAAGACGCGGTGATAGCCGAGGCGCCAGTGCAAGGGAATGGCGATGACCCGGCCCATGCCACGGTGATGGACGCGTTGGATTTGCTCGATGATGCGCGTATGCAGCAGGGTTTCGCCGCGCCATACGCCGCCCTCCGCAAACAGGGCGTAAACGCGCGCCAGGGAACGTGCGGTAAAGATGCCATTGGCGGCCGGGATGCAGGCGCGTCGCACGGCCGTGCTGTTGAAGTCGAAGTGCTGGATGCCCCGCGGCTCGAGGCCGGCGGCGATCGATTCCGTTGGGAAGCCGATCATCTGATGTAGGCCGTGGACGCCACGTTTTTGTGTTTCATGCCACCAGCTACGCCAGGGTGAAGTCCCGGGGTGAGGGGGACGCGCTGTCTTGAGCAGGTCGGCGCAACGATGACTTTCAAGCTCAGGTAGTCCGAAATAGCAGCCATCGAGGGCGAGCGGCGCCGTCACCCAGTCGTGCATCAGGGCTGCAAGAGAGTGTCCGGTCGCGCGTTCAGCGAGGTGTCCGAGCAACCAGCCGAGGGTCAGGGCATGGTAGCCCCAGGTTTGCCCGGGGGGATGCTCGGGTCGTGCGGCGGCCAGGCGTTGCACCATCGCGGACCAATCGAGCATGTCATGCGCGTCATCGGTCACCGCCCGGATGCTGTACAGGCCAGCTTCATGGCAGAGGAGGTGGCGAAGGGTGACCGTGGCTTTGCCGTTGGCGGCAAATTCTGGCCAGTACTGGCAGACCGGGTCGTCATAGTGCAGCAGGCCGGCGTTGACGAGACGATGAAGGAGCAGAGCGAGAACGCCCTTGCCGGTGGAGTAGGACAGGGCCAGGGTCGACGCTTGCCAGGGCTCACCCTGCGCCGTGGCGACGCCGCCCCAAAGATCGACGACTTTTTCGCCGCGATGATAGACGCAAAGAGCGGCGCCGCCACCGTGGGTGAGGATCTGTCTCTCCAGCAGGCGAGCCAGGGGGCGGAAATCCTCGTGCAAATGACCGTGTAGCATGATCGGCCTCATCTCCATCTTGGTGTAGTATCGCAGGTCTTGGCAGGGAGGGTGGAGCATTGCGCAAAAACTGGCGTGGACTTCTGGCGCTGCTCATCCTCCTGGCGCTGCTCGGTGGGTCTTTGCAGATTGGGCCCGCCGGCTTCCTCTCCTGGCAAGATGACGGTCCACTCATGCACTTGCGCGTGGCGCGCACCATCTTGGCTCTGGCGGAAGGCTCCGGCCTGGCCTTGTGCGGCCTGATTCTGCAAGGTTTGTTCCGCAATCCCCTCGTCGACGCCAGTCTGCTCGGCGTGGCGCCGGCCACCTGTCTCGGCGGCTTGCTCGTGTTGCTGCTCGGTGCCCCCGGGTGGCTTCTGCCCCTGGCGGGGAGCGTGGCGGCCCTCGTCGTGCTGTCGCTGTTGCTGCTCAGCCTGCGCCGACGCTCCGCGCTGTCGTCGGTCCTGCTCATGGGGCTGGCGCTCAATGCCGTGCTCGGTGCCTGTTTGCAACTGCTGCTGGCGGTGTTGCCCGCGGATCGTCTGGCGGGAGCCTGGGCCTGGCTGCAAGGTAGCTTTGCGCAGAGTCGAAGCAGCATGGCCCTGGCCCTGCTGGTCACGGTCATGCTCGCCTATGCGGTGGTTTGGCACCAGCGCCGGGCGCTCGACTGGCTGCTCCTTGGCACACAGGCGGCGCGCAGTGCCGGTATCGACAGTGTCGCCTTGCAGCGCCACCTCATCGTCTTGGCAGCGGTGCTGACGGCGGCTTTGGTCAGTCAGGCGGGCGTGGTCGGCTTCATCGGCATGATGGCTCCAGCCCTGGTGCGCTGGGGCTTGCCGGGAGGGCATGCGCGCTGGTTGCCGTGGAGTGTCGCCGTGGGTGGTTTTTTGGCCCTGTTCGCCGACATTCTGGCGCGTGTGCTGCTGGCGCCGGCAGAAGTGCCGGTAGGCGTGGTCAGTTCCCTGCTCGGGGCACCGGTCTTTTTGTGGTTGCTCATCGGCCAGCGCGGAGCGCTGCGATGAAATTGCAATTGCCGAGGAGCAGCCTGTGGCGGGGACGGCGCCAACTCTTGCAAGGCCTGGATGTGAGCATCCAACCTGGGCAATGCTGGGCCCTTCTGGGTGAAAATGGCAGTGGTAAGAGCAGCTTGCTGCTCGCTCTCGCTGATGCGGAAGCGGATCTGCGCTTTGTCGGTGCGCCGCAGTGGCAGCCGGCTCTGGAGGGCCTGCGGGAAAAGGCCTTGTGGCGATCGCTGGCGCGTCAGCAGGTCGATCCAGCGCCAGGCCTGCGTGTGTTCGATGTGCTGGCGTTGGCCAGTACGGCGGTGCCGGCCTGTGCCCGTGCTTGGCGACTCGAGGGGCTCTTGTCATGCCGTTTGAGTGAACTGTCGGGTGGACAATTGCAGCGCCTCGAACTGGCCCGCAGCTGGGCGCAGATTGAGGCACGCGCCGGGCTGTGGCTGCTCGACGAACCGTTCAATCATCTCGATATGCGCGCACAGATCGATCTCAGTCAGCATATTCGCGCTTATTGTCAGGCGGGTGGCGCGGTCATGTTCAGCAGCCATGCCCTGGCCCCCGCCCGGCGCCTGGCCAGCGCCGTGCTCATGCTGGCGGCGGGGGAACAGCTGGCCTGTGGCGATGTCCGCCTGCTCACCGATGCAAGACTGCTCGAGCGCCTCTACGGGGTGGCCGAAGAGGAGCTGGCGACACTCAGAGGAAGTGGACTTGCGCACTGAGGTGAGGCTTGCCGGTGGCGTGATCATGCAGGGCGAACTCCAGGCCCAGCGCTTGCCGCTGATGGCTGAAATCGACGCTGGCAGGGAGCAGGATCGGCAGTTTGAACTGCACATCGACGCTATAGGCGGGTGCCAGTTCTGCGTCGAGAGCCGCTAGGCAACGCGCTTTGCTCCACATGCCGTGGGCGATGGCGCGATTGAAGCCGAAGAGGCGGGCGCTGAGGGCGTGCAGGTGGATCGGGTTGTAGTCGCCGGAAGCACGGGCGTAACGCCGCCCTAAGTCTTCGTCCAGGGCCCAGGTCGCTTGACTCGGTGGCGGCGGCAGTGGCGCTTTACGCGCGCTGGCGCTGATGCTGCTCTTGCCGCGATGCAGCATGCTGCTCTGACTCTCCCAGAACTTCTCACCATCGATGTGAGCCTGCGTGATGATGCTGAACACCCGCCCCTTCTCATGCTCCTGCTCGGCACCGAAATAGCATTCGATGTCGATGCCCTGTTGTGTCGGCAGGGGACGATACTGTTCGATGCGATTGGCGATGTGCACGAGTCCGAGTAGGGGGTAAGGAAAGTTATGCTGCGTCATCAGCGCCATGTGCAGAGGAAAGGCGAGCATGTGCGGATAGGTGACCGGCAGATACTGGCTGTTGCTGAAGCCGCAGACACGACGATAGCGCTCGAGATGTTCGGCCTGCGGGCGGACGCCGGCCAAGCGTAACCCATCCGTCGGCAGGCTCTGGTGCTTGCGGGGCAGCAGGCTGTTGATCAGGGCGCGTGGGTAGAGGGTCAGAACCTGTGGTTGACTGGACAGCTCTTCGATCAGCATGTTCAAGCTCCCAGCAGGCTTTGACCGCAGACGCGCACGACGTTGCCCTGCAGGCCGCCCGATGCGGGATTGGCGAACCAGGCGATGGCCTCGGCGACGTCCACCGGCAGTCCGCCCTGCGACATCGAGTTCATGCGTCGTCCCGCCTCACGGATGGCGAAGGGAATGGCAGCGGTCATCGCCGTTTCGATAAAGCCAGGTGCGACGGCATTGATGGTGATGCCCTGTTCGGCATAGGCCTGGGCGTGGCTTTGCACCATGCCGATGACGCCCGCCTTCGAGGTCGCATAGTTGGTCTGACCGAGGTTGCCAGCGATGCCACTGATCGACGAGACGCAGATGATGCGAGCGTTGTGGCGCAGGGCTCCCGCCGCCAACAACGCGTCATTGATGCGCTCTTCGCTGGCGAGGTTGACGTCGATGACCATGTTCCACAGATCGCGGTTCATGCGGCCGAGAGTCTTGTCGCGGGTGATGCCGGCGTTGTGGACGATGATGTCGAGCCCCTGATGCTGGGACATGACTTGCGCGGCGATCTGCTGCGGCGCTTTCGCATCGCAGATATTGAGCATCATCGCCGAGCCGTGCACGGCCTCGGCCACGGCGCGCAACTCTTTTTCAGCCTGAGGCACGTCGAGGCAGATGACGTGTGCCCCATCGCGAGCCAGGGTGTGGGCGATGGCGGCGCCGATACCACGCGAAGCGCCGGTGACCAGGGCGACCTTGCCGGCCAGCGGTGTTCGCCAGTCGACGGCCGCGAGATGATTGCTGGCGTGGATGCGCACCACCTGGCCGGAGACATAAGCGGATTTCGGCGACAGGAAAAAGCGCAGCGACGACTCCATCTGCTTCTCGGCGCCGATACCGACATAGATCAGTTGCGCCGTCGCGCCTTTGCGGATTTCCTTGCCGAGCGAGCGGGTGAAGCCTTCGAGGGCGCGCTGCGCGGTACGCGCTGCGGCATCGTCGAGCTGCTCCGGGATCTGACCGAGGATGACGATGCGGCCACATTCGGCGATCTGCCGGATGATCGGGTGGAAGAAACGGTGTAGTTCCTGAAGCTGGGCGCTATCGGCGATGCCGCTGGCGTCAAAGACCACGGTCTTGAGACGCGTGCCTTCCATGCTCTCCGTGCGCAGGATCTGTGCCTGCAATTCGCAGGTGGCGATAGCCGCACGTGCCGGATCCTGGTCGAGGATCCAGACGGTCTGATTCTGTGCCGCCAGGATGTGGCCGGCCTGTTCACACAGACGCCCGCCCGGCGCCATGCCGATCAGGCTATCGCCCACTGAAAAGGCGGGTTGGCCGGCGGTGTAGCGCTCGAGCACGGGCGGACGCGGCAGGCCCAGGCCTTCAACGAGAGCGCGACCGAGGGCCGAGTTGGCAAAAGCCAGATAGTGATCATTCATCGTGACAGTCTCCCTGAACGGCCTATGTCGGCCTACGTATGGATGAAGAACCGCCATCACTGGCGTCGGGTCTTCGCTGATGCTTGAATTTTGCATCAAATGCGTGAAGATTGCTTGACCCACATCCGGTACGATGCGAGTCACTCCTGCCAATGTCGCGGCCATCATCGATCGGCATGATGCCGCTCTGATACCGGATCCCGATCATCGATCATGCCTGAGGAGGCTTCTGATGAGTCTTAATGTGCGTAAAGTGGCCATCGTCGCCGCCAATCGTATCCCCTTCGCCCGTTCCAACGGGGTCTATGCCGAAGCCTCCAATCAGGACATGCTGACGGCGGCTCTGCAGGGACTGATCGAACGCGCCGGCCTGCAGGGACAGCGTCTCGGAGAGGTCGTCGCCGGTGCCGTGCTCAAGCATGCGCGCGATTTCAATCTCACCCGGGAGACCGTGCTGTCGACGACCTTGGCAGCGGAGACGCCGGCCTACGACATCCAGCAGGCCTGTGGCACGGGTCTGGAAGCAGCCATTCTGGTCGCCAACAAGATCGCGCTCGGACAGATCGAAGTGGGTATCGCCGGTGGCGTCGACACCACCTCGGATGCCCCCCTGGCGGTCAATGATCGTCTGCGCAAACTGCTGCTCGAGATCAATCGTGCCAAAACTTTGCAGGATCGTCTGAAAGTAGTGGCGCGTCTGCGTCCGGCCATGCTGGCGCCGGAGATTCCGCGCAATGGTGAGCCGCGCACCGGACTGTCCATGGGCGATCATTGCGCCCTGATGGCGAGCGAATGGCGTATTCCGCGCCAGGAACAGGATGCCTTGGCCGTCGCCAGCCATCGGAAATTGGCAGCAGCCTATGAATCCGGCTTTTTCAAGGATTTGATGACGCCTTTCCGTGGCCTGCAGCGTGATCAGAATCTGCGTCCGGATTCTTCCATGGAAAAGCTGGCGACGCTCAAGCCCTGTTTCGGGGAAGGCGCCGATGCCACCATGACCGCCGCCAACTCGACGCCGCTGACCGATGGTGCCTCCTGTGTGCTCCTGGCGAGTGAGGAGTGGGCGAAGGCGCATGGTCTGCCGATCTTGGCTTGGTTTGTCGGCGCTGAAACGGCAGCGGTCGACTTTGTCGAGAAGAAAGAAGGCCTGCTCATGGCGCCGGCCTACGCCGTCCCGCGCATGCTGGCGCGGCATGGGTGGAAGCTGCAGGACTTTGATTACTATGAAATTCACGAGGCCTTCGCGGCGCAAGTCCTGTGCACGCTCAAGGCCTGGGAAGACGAGAAGTTCTGCCGTGAACGCCTCGGCCTGACCCAAGCTCTCGGTGCCATCGATCGCAGTAAACTCAATATTCACGGCTCTTCACTGGCCGCCGGTCATCCTTTCGCCGCCACCGGTGGCCGCATACTCGGCACGCTCGCCAAGATGCTGCATGAAAAGGGGCAAGGACGTGGCCTGATCTCCATCTGCGCTGCCGGAGGGCAGGGCGTGGTGGCGGTCATCGAGCGTTAAGAGGCGCGCCCGGGCCCTGTTGCGACAGGGCTTCGATGACTTGGCGCAGTTGTTGTTGAACCGCTTGTGCGATATCGGCCAGGGCTGGGTTGGCGACCGCCTGCATGGACGCCATCGGATCGATGGCGCTGACCTCGACGCGGCCATCCTCCTGCTGTTGCAGGAGGACGTTGCACGGCAGCATGGTGCCGATGTGCGCCTCGGCGAGAATGGCCTGATGGGCGTAGTGCGGCTGACAGGCGCCCAGGATTAGATAAGGCCGAAACTCGATACCGAGTTTTTTGCGCAAAGTTTGCGCGACATCGATTTCGCTGACGATACCAAACCCGGCGCTCTGCAGAGCAGCGCGCACGCGTTCTTGCGCCTGCTCCCAGGAGGTGGTGAGGTGGGTTGAAAAATGGTAGCTCATGGGGCATCTCCCTGTTGTAGTCGAGTCAGCAGGCTGGACATGTCCCAGCGCCCGCGGCCGCGGTTTTGCAAATCGGCGAGGAATTGATCGACCAGGGCGGTCACCGGCAACGTCGCACCGGTACGGCGCGCCTCATCCAGGCACAGACCGAGGTCCTTGCGCAGCCAATCGACGGCAAAACCATGCGCATAATCACCCCGCTGCATGCTGTCATGGCGGTGTTGCATCTGCCAGGAACTGGCGGCGCCCTGGCCGATGGCGGCGAAGACCGCGTCATGATCGAGGCCCACCGCCGCGGCAAAATGAATCGCCTCGGCGAGCGACTGCAGGAGACCTGCGACACAGATTTGGTTGACCATCTTGGTCATCTGGCCACTGCCGCAGTCGCCCATATGGCGGCGATGCCGGGCATAGCAGGCGAGGACGGGCTCCACGTGTTGCCAAGCGCGGGCGTTGCCGCCCGCCATGAGCGTGAGTTCACCGGCGATCGCTCCGGGTTCGCCACCACTGATCGGGGCATCGAGATAGTCGACGCCGATCTCGGCGAGACGGGCGTGGCAACGACGCGCCTGCTGCGCTGAAATGGTGCTATGGTCGACGACGATGGCGCCGGCGGCGAGGGCGCTGCTGGCGCCGGACGTTGAAAAAAGAACCTCTTCGACGGCACGGTCGTCGCCGACGCACAGACAGAGAATCTCGGCGCCGGCGGCAGCCGCGGCCGGTGAGTCGGCGACGCGGCTGCCCGGATGCGCTTGGTGCCAAGCGTCGCGGCGTTCAGGGTTGCGATTATAGGCGCAGAGTCGATGGCCAGCGCGCCAGAGGTGACCGGCCATGGGACCGCCCATCGTCCCCAGTCCGATAAAGGCGAGGTCGCGCACAGGATGAGAGGCTTGCGACATGTCGGGAGATCTCGCTCAGGTCTGTCGTCGATCATAGGCGGGGCGGTCGCAGGCAGCAAGCCCCTGACATGACGACGGGGCCATGCGGCCCCGTCCGGTGTTGCGTCGCTGTCGAACTCAGCGTTGTTCGACGCGAACGTAATCGCGCTGCGTCGAGCCCGTATAGAGCTGACGCGGGCGCGCGATCTTGTACGGGTTGGCGATCATTTCCTGCCAGTGGGCGATCCAGCCCGGCGTGCGACCGAGGGCGAAGATGACCGTGAACATGCTCATCGGGATGCCGATGGCCTTGAGGATGATGCCGGAGTAGAAGTCGACGTTGGGGTAGAGCTTGCGCGAAACGAAGTAGTCGTCCTTGAGGGCGATTTCCTCGAGTTTCATCGCCAGCTCCAGCTGCGGGTCATGGATGCCGAGGGCGTTCAGCACCTCGTCACAGGTCTGCTTCATGACCTTGGCGCGCGGGTCGAAGTTCTTGTAGACACGATGACCGAAGCCCATGAGCTTGGTGCTGTCGCTCTTGTCCTTGACGCGACGGACGAAGTCTTCGACGTGGTCAGCGCTGCCGATCTCGCCGAGCATGCGCAAAACAGCCTCGTTGGCGCCGCCATGCGAGGGTCCCCAGAGCGCGGCGATGCCGGCGGCGATGCAGGCGAAAGGATTGGCGTCGGTCGAACCGGCCATACGCACCGTCGAAGTCGATGCGTTCTGTTCATGGTCGGCGTGCAGGATGAAGATGCGATCCATCGCCCGCGCCAGCACCGGATTGACCTCAGTCTCGGCACAGGGCGTGCTGAACATCATGTGCAGGAAGTTGGAAGCGTAGTTGAGGTCGTTGCGTGGATAGACGAAAGGCTGACCCACCGAGTACTTGTAGCACATGGCGGCGATGGTCGGCATCTTGGCGATCAGGCGAACGGCAGAAATGTCACGGTGTTCCGGATTTTTGATATCGAGTGAGTCATGGTAGAAGGCGGAAAGCGCTCCGATGACGCCACACATGATGGCCATCGGGTGGGCGTCACGGCGGAAACCGCGATAGAAGAACTGCAGTTGCTCGTGCACCATGGTGTGATTGCTCACCCGGTTGCTGAACTCTTGCAGTTGGCTGGCGCTTGGAAGTTCACCATTGAGCAACAGGTAGCAGACTTCTTCGTAGGAGGACTGGGTCGCCAACTGTTCGATCGGGTAGCCGCGGTGCAGCAGGATGCCTTGGTCCCCGTCGATGTAAGTGATCTTCGATTCGCAGGAAGCGGTGGCGACAAAGCCCGGGTCAAAGGTGAAGTAACCTTTGGCCAACACGTCTTTGACGTCGATCACATCCGGCCCCAGGGTGCCGGATTGAATCGGCAGGTTGATCGTCTGGCCGTCGATGGTCAGCGTGGCCGTTTTGCTACCGGACATGAATCTCTCCTCGTCTTCTGCGTCAGACCGGGCTGGCGTCGCCAGGACGGAGCCTGACCGGTCGTGTAAGGATGGAAGTGCACCCTCGCGCTTTTGCTGCGCTGGATGTGCGGCCATTATAGGGGTGATACCGGGCCTTCGCCAAGACACAGGTAGGCCGATTTGTCCTAGGTCAATGGCAGGTAAACAAAACTTCACGACGGCCGCTGGGGGTGGTTTGTATTCTGTGCAGGGCAAGATTATACTCGTCGCACCTTGCAGTGACTCTTCATGCCCACGCAGTTTCGTTGTCGTGTTGGGTTCTGTCAGGATCCTGCTCCAGTCATCCCGCAGCACGCCCTCAGGGGCTCATATAGGAAATTGGTCGTGAAGAGCAATAGACCCGTCAACCTTGATCTAGGCCAGGTGCTCGCAGTCAACCTCAAAAATCCGGTGGCCATCGTATCGATTCTGCATCGCCTCTCCGGTGTCCTGGTTTTTCTGCTGATCCCTGTATTTCTTTATCTCCTGCAGGTGACCTTGGCGTCGCCGGCGTCTTTTCATACCGTCGTTCAGACTTTTGCCGACAGTATTTTCTGGCGCCTTCTGGTCTTTGTCGCTCTGGCGGGACTCACCTACCACTTCTGGGCGGGTTGCAAGCACTTGCTGGCTGATCTTGGCATCGGTGAAAGTCTTGAAGCGGCACGTGTTCTGTCGGTGCTGGTGGTGCTGGTGGCGGCTCTTTTCATTCTCCTTGGCTTCTGGTGGGTGGTGTTATGAGTGGTAGTGCAACGAGTTATAGCCGGTCGGGGCTCGCCGACTGGATCGTGCAGCGGTTGAGCGCTGTCATTCTCGCCGCCTATTTCCTGGTCATGGTGGCCATCTGGCTGGGACATCCCGATTATGCCAATTGGCATGGCGTGATGATGGCGACGCCGATGCGCATCTTCTCCCTGCTGGCCTTGTTCGCTCTCGCCGCCCACGCTTGGATCGGGATGTGGACGGTTCTGACCGACTATGTCACGGCGCGCCATATGGGGCCCTTGGCGGATGTGATGCGCTGGTTCCTCGAAGTGTTGTTTGCGCTGGCTCTTTTCGTTGAAGTGGTCTGGGGTATCCAGATTCTCTGGGGGTTGTGATTCATGGCGAATATTCCTGTCCATACATTTGATGCCGTCATCGTCGGCGGTGGTGGCGCCGGCATGCGCGCTTCCTTGCAATTGGCACAAGCCGGCTTGAAAGTCGCCGTCCTGACCAAGGTCTTCCCGACACGTTCGCATACGGTGGCGGCGCAAGGTGGTATCGGGGCTTCGCTGGGCAATATGAGTGAAGACAACTGGCACTATCACTTTTTTGATACGGTCAAAGGCTCCGACTGGCTGGGTGATCAGGACGCCATCGAGTTCATGTGTCGTGAGGCGCCCAAGGTCGTCTATGAACTCGAACACATGGGCATGCCCTTCGATCGCAACGCCGATGGCACGATTTATCAGCGTCCTTTCGGCGGGCACACCAGCAACTATGGTGAAGCGCCGGTGCAACGCGCCTGTGCCGCCGCCGATCGCACCGGACACGCCCTGCTGCATACCCTGTATCAGAACAATCTGCGCGCCAAGACGCAATTCTTTGTCGAGTGGATCGCTCTCGACCTGATTCGTAATCAGGCGGGTGAGGTGCTCGGCGTGGTCGCGCTCGATCTCGAGAGCGGTGACACGGCGGTCTTTCAGGCCAAGGCCACCCTCTTCGCGACGGGTGGGGCCGGCCGTATCTACGCCGCTTCCACCAACGCCTATATCAATACCGGTGATGGCCTGGGTATGGCGGCGCGTGCCGGGATTCCTCTTCAAGACATGGAGTTCTGGCAGTTCCATCCGACCGGCGTCGCCGGTGCCGGCGTGCTGCTCACCGAAGGTTGTCGTGGTGAAGGCGGCATTCTGCGCAACAAGCAGGGTGAGCGCTTCATGGAACGCTATGCTCCCAACCTCAAAGATCTGGCGCCGCGCGATTTCGTCTCCCGCTCCATGGATCAGGAGATCAAAGAAGGGCGTGGTTGTGGACCGCACGGTGACTATGTGGTGCTCGATCTGACCCACCTCGGCATCGAGACCATCATGAAGCGTTTGCCTTCGGTCTATGAGATCGGCAAGAAGTTTGCCAATGTCGATTGCACGCGTGAACCGATCCCCGTGGTGCCGACCATCCATTATCAGATGGGCGGGATTCCCACCAACATGCATGGCCAAGTCGTGGTGCCGGATGCATCCGGACAGCCCTCGATCGTGCCGGGCTTCTATGCGATCGGCGAGTGCTCCTGTGTCAGCGTTCATGGTGGCAATCGCTTAGGCACCAACTCCCTGCTCGACCTCATCGTCTTTGGCAAGGCCGCCGGTGAGCACATCGTCGAGATGGTGCGCAAGTCGCCCTCTGGACATGCGCCGCTGCCGCTCGACGCCATGGATCTCACCCGTTCGCGCCTGGCGCGCCTGGATGCCTCGACGCAGGGCGAGTATGCCCAGGACATCGGCAATGACATGCGTCGCGAGATGCAAAGCCATGCCGGCGTCTTCCGGACGCAGTCGCTGATGGATGAAGGCGTGAAAAAGATCCTCGAGATCGAAAAGCGCGTCGCCAACATCCACCTCAATGACAAGTCCAAGGTTTTCAATACGGCGCGTATCGAGGCGCTGGAGATTGAAAACCTCATCGAAGTGGCCAAGGCGACGATGATCTCGGCAGCGGCGCGCCAGGAAAGCCGTGGTGCGCATGCCCATGATGACTTCCCCGAACGCGATGATGTTCACTGGATGAAGCATACGCTGTGGTACAAGGATGGCAATCGTCTGGACTACAAACCGGTTCAGCTCAAGCCCTTGACGGTGGAGAGTATCCCACCGAAAAAGCGCACGTTCTGATCACAGCGAGGACCGTATTGATGAGCACTCAACGCATTTTTGAAATCTATCGCTACAACCCGGATACCGATGAAGCGCCGTACATGCAGCGCTACGAGATCGAACTGAGCGGCAAGGAGCGCATGCTCCTGGACGCATTGATCGCCTTGAAGAAGGTCGATGAGAGTTTGAGTTTCCGTCGCTCCTGTCGTGAGGGCATCTGTGGCTCCGATGGCGTGAACGTCAATGGTAAGAATGGCCTCGCCTGTTTGATGAATATGCAGGATCTGCCGAAGACCATCGTCATCCGCCCCTTGCCGGGACTGCCGATCATTCGCGATCTGGTGGTGGACATGAACATGTTCTACCAGCAGTATGAGAAAGTTCAGCCTTATCTGCTCAATGATCAGCCGCCACCACCGCGTGAGCGCCTGCAGGCCCCCGAAGACCGTGAGAAGCTCGACGGTCTTTATGAGTGCATACTCTGCGCCTGCTGTTCGACGAGTTGCCCTTCATTCTGGTGGAACCCGGAGAAGTTTCTCGGCCCTTCCGCTTTGATCCAGGCTTACCGTTTTCTGGCGGACAGTCGCGATACCAAGACGGCGGAGCGACTCGCCCAGCTTGACGATCCGTTCAGCGTTTTCCGTTGCCGAGGCATCATGAATTGCGTCAGTGTCTGCCCGAAGGGACTCAACCCGACGAAGGCGATTGGCCATATTCGTACGATGTTGTTATCGCAGGGAGCGTAATTCGCTATCGTCAGCTAGCATGAACTTGCTTTGGGCATCTTGACCGGTGCCCGTGTCGTCGCTGGCCGGCATGCCCGACCGGCAAGAGGTGACTCTCGGGGCCTATCGTCCTGAGGGTAGAGGACGTCCTGGCTTACAAGGCTGGGATGAATGATGCGATACGAGCGAGAGAATGTCGACCGCCCTGAGTGGCCCTGGGTCGTGGGGGTTCGCATCTCTGCTAGGGATGACATTCATGCAAAAGAGCCTAATGCAAAAGCTCCTGGAGTCTTCGCAACTGTCGGCTGAGAACGCCGCTTATGTCGAAGCTCTTTATGAGGAGTATTTGGTGGCCCCATCCTCGGTGGCTGAGGATTGGCGGGCTTATTTCGATAAATTGCCGCGTGTCAGCGGAGTTCTGCGAGAGACGCCGCACGCGGCGGTGCGCGAGCAGTTCATCCATCTGGCGCGCAATGCCGGGCGATCGCAGCCTTTGCCGGCCTCGTCGGTGAGTACCCAGCACGAACGTCGCCAGGTGGCGGTGCTGCAGCTCATCGCTGCCTACCGTAATCGTGGGCATCAGAAGGCTCAGCTCGATCCTCTCGGTCTGATGGTGCGCGCGCCGGTGCCCGACCTCGAGTTGTCGCATCATGGCCTGACGCCGGCTGATCTCGATACAGTCTTTCAGACCGGCAATCTGCGCATCGGCAAGGATGAGTGCAGCCTGCGCGAAATGGTCGTCGCCATGGAGTCCATCTACTGTAAGTCGGTGGGCGCCGAATACATGCACATCGTCGACACCACGGAGCGAGCCTGGTTGCAGCAGCGCCTGGAATCGGTGCGCGGCACGCCCTCGATTTCGCGCGAAGGCAAGCTGCATATCCTCGAGCGCCTGACGGCGGCGGAGGGTCTGGAAAAATATCTCGGTTCGCGTTTTTCCGGTGCCAAGCGTTTTGGTCTTGAAGGTGGCGAAAGTCTGATCGCCATCGTCGACGAGATCATCCAGCGAGCGGGCACGATGGCGACCAAGGAGATCGTCCTCGGCATGGCGCATCGCGGTCGTCTCAATGTTCTCGTCAATACCCTGGGTAAGAATCCGGGAGATCTTTTTGATGAGTTTGAAGGCAAGATGCAGGTCAAGACCGGCTCCGGCGACGTCAAATACCATCAAGGCTACTCCTCGAATGTGATGACGGCGGGTGGCGAGATCCATCTGGCCATGGCCTTCAATCCTTCGCATCTGGAGATCGTCTCTCCGGTCGTTGAAGGCTCGGTGCGGGCGCGTCAGGATCGTCGCGGCGATGATCAGGGACGCTTGGTCCTGCCCCTGCTGATCCACGGTGACGCAGCCTTCGCAGGCCAAGGCGTCGTCATGGAAACTTTCCAGATGTCGCAGACGCGTGCCTATCGTACCGGCGGCACGGTGCACGTCATCGTCAACAACCAGGTCGGTTTTACCACCGATCGGCGTGATGATGCGCGTTCGACTGAATACTGCACGGACATCGCCAAGATGGTGCAGGCGCCCATCTTTCACGTCAATGCCGATGATCCCGAGGCGGTGGTCTTCGTCACGCAGCTGGCGCTCGATTTCCGCATGGAGTTCAAGAAAGACGTCGTCATCGATCTCTTCTGCTACCGCCGGCGTGGACACAATGAGGCCGATGAGCCGAGTGGCACGCAGCCGTTGATGTACCAGATCATCAGCAAACTGCCGACGACGCGCCAGATCTATGCCGAGCGGCTCATCGCCGAGGGTGTCCTGGATGGAGCTCAGGCTGAGGCTATGGTCGAGGATTATCGGCGCGCCCTGGACTCGGGTGAGCACGTCGTCAAATCCCTGGTCAGAGCGCCGAACAAGAGCTTGTTCGTCGACTGGACTCCCTATATCGGCCACGCTGTCGTCGATGACTGGGCGACCGGCGTCGAAGTGCGCGCTCTGCAGGATCTTGGGCAACGCATGGATCAGATGCCGCAGGGACTGGTGTTGCAGCGGCAGGTGCAAAAAGTGGTCGAAGATCGCAGCAAGATGTTCGCCGGTTCGATGGAGCTCAACTGGGGTGCAGCCGAGAATCTCGCTTACGCCAGCTTGCTCGATCAAGGCATCATGGTGCGCCTCACCGGTCAGGACGTCGGACGCGGCACTTTCTCGCATCGTCATGCCGTGCTGCACAGCCAAAAAGATGGAGAACTGCACGTCCCCTTGCAGCATCTGGGTGAGAAACAGGGGCCGTTCGCCATTTACGATTCGCTGTTGTCGGAAGAGGCGGTGCTGGCCTTTGAGTATGGCTATGCCACGACGACACCACAGGCCCTCGTCATCTGGGAAGCGCAGTTTGGTGACTTCGCCAATGGCGCGCAGGTGGTGATCGATCAGTTCATCTCTTCAGGCGAGACCAAGTGGGAGCGTCTGTGCGGCCTCGTCATGCTCCTGCCGCACGGCTTTGAAGGTCAGGGGCCTGAGCATTCTTCGGCGCGCCTGGAGCGTTATCTGCAGTTGTGCGCCGAGCAGAACATGCAGGTGTGCACGCCGACGACGCCGGCACAGATCTTCCATCTGTTACGTCGGCAGGCGGTGCGCCCCCTGCGCAAACCTTTGATCGTGATGTCGCCGAAGAGCTTGCTGCGTCATCGTCTGGCGGTGTCGCAGCTCGATGAACTGGCGCAGGGTCGCTTCCAGACCGTCATCGGTGAGCAGGAACTGGATCCGGCGAAGGTGAGCCGCATCGTTCTCTGCGGTGGCAAGGTCTACTACGACCTGCTCGAGAAGCGACGTGAACTGAACGAAACGCGCACGGCTCTGGTGCGCATCGAACAGCTCTATCCTTTCCCGGAACAGGCTCTGGCGGATGCACTGGCGCCTTTCGTCGCCGCCGACAGCGTCGTCTGGTGTCAGGAAGAGCCGCAGAATCAGGGTGCCTGGTACTGCTCGCAGCATCATATTCATCATGTCGTCAAGCAATGGCGAGCGGATCTACGCACCGGCTTTGTCGGTCGTCCGCCGGCGGCAGCGCCGGCTTGTGGTTCGCCTTATCTGCATGCCCAACAGCAGGCCGATCTGGTTATGGAAGCCTTGCAGGCCTGATGTCAACGTATTGAAGAGGAATCATCGAGATGGCTACAGAGATTCAAGCGCCGGCATTTCCGGAGTCTATTCAGGACGGGACGATCGCGACGTGGCATAAGCAGGTGGGCGAGGCTTGTCAGCGCGACGAGATCATCGCTGACATCGAAACCGACAAAGTGGTGCTGGAAGTGACGGCCCCTGCGGATGGCGTGCTCACCCAGATCGTCAAGGTGGCAGGTGATACCGTTCTGTCGAAAGAACTGATCGCCGTCTTCGAAGCGGGCGCTACCGCTACGGCCAGCGTGGCCACAGCCCCTGCCGCCGCCGCTGCGACCTTGCCTGCCGCCGCCGCTGCGGCGGGGCCTGCCGCGCGCAAGGCGGCAGCCGAGCGTGGTGTCGATGCGACCCAGATCGCCGGCACCGGCAAAGGTGGTCGAGTGACCAAGCAGGATGTCATCGCGGCCGGATCGGTGACGCCTTCGGTGGCGACGCCGGTGTCGCCGGTGACGCCTTCGGTGGCGGCTTCGGTGCCGCCTCTGGCTCCGGGTGAGCGCGTTGAGAAGCGCGTCGCCATGACGCGTATGCGCACGCGTATCGCTGAGCGTCTGCTCGAAGCCAAACAGAGCACGGCCATGCTGACCACGTTCAACGAGGTCAACATGGCGCCGATCATGGCCTTGCGCAAGCAGTATGGCGAGAAGTTCGAAAAGGCGCACGGTGTGCGCCTAGGCTTCATGTCTTTCTTCATCAAGGCGGCGGTTGAATCGCTGAAACGCTATCCGGCGGTCAATGCCTCGATCGATGGCCAGGACATCGTCTACCACGGTTACCAGGACATCGGTGTCGCCGTCTCTTCGGACAAGGGACTCGTCGTTCCCATCCTGCGTGACGCCGAAGCGATGAGCTTGGCCGAGATGGAAACCAAGGTGGGTGAGTACGGACGCAAGGCGAAGGATGGCAAGCTCAGCATCGAAGAGATGACGGGGGGCACCTTCTCGATCACCAATGGTGGGGTCTTTGGCTCGCTGTTGTCGACGCCCATCCTCAACCCACCGCAGACCGCCATTCTCGGTATGCACAAGATCCAGGAGCGGCCGATGGCGGTGAATGGTCAGGTGGTGATTCTGCCGATGATGTATCTGGCCCTGTCCTACGATCATCGTCTGATCGATGGTAAGGAGGCGGTGAGCTTCCTCGTCAGCATCAAGGATCTCGTCGAGGATCCGGCGCGTCTGTTGCTGGAAATCTGAGGAGACTGACGAAGATGACAACATCCTATGATGTGGTGGTGATCGGTGGTGGCCCGGGTGGCTATGAGGCGGCGATACGGGCGACCCAGCTCGGCATGTCGGTCGCCTGTATCGAGCGGCGTCTGGACAAGGATGGCAAGCCGGCGCTCGGCGGCACCTGCTTGAATGTTGGCTGTATTCCGTCAAAAGCCTTGCTCGATTCCTCCTATCGTTATGAGGAAGCCAAGCACCATCTCGCGGTGCACGGTATCGACGTGCAGGGCGTCAGCCTCGACGTGCCGCGCTTGGTGGCGCGCAAGGATCAGGTGGTGCGCCAGCTGACTGGCGGTATCGCCCAACTGTTCAATGGCAATGGCGTCACCTGGCTGCAAGGGCAGGGGCGGCTGTTGGCGGGGCGGCGCGTGCAGTTCACTGACTTTGACGGCCGGGAACAGGAAATCAGTGCGCAGCATGTGATCCTCGCAACGGGATCGGAGCCGGTGAAGATTCCGGTGGCCGTGGTCGACAATGACCGCATCGTCGACTCTACCGGTGCCCTCGACTTTCAGGCTGTGCCGCGACGTCTCGGCATCATCGGCGCCGGAGTCATCGGACTTGAGCTCGGCTCGGTCTGGCGCCGTCTCGGTGCCGAAGTGGTGATCCTGGAAGCGCAGCCGGAGTTCTTGCCGATGATCGATCGGCAGATCGCCAAAGACACCCAGAAGCTGCTCGCCAAGCAGGGTCTCGACATCAGGATGAAGGCGCGCGTCACCTCGGCGCAGGTCGTCGACGATCAGGTGGTGGTCGGCTACGAGGACGACTCGGGCAGTAAAAGCGAGAGTTTCGATCGCCTGATCGTGGCGGTAGGACGTCGGCCGGTGACCGAAGGTCTGCTGGCGCCTGATTGTGGCGTCGAGCTGGATGAGCGCCGTTTCGTTCATGTCGACAGTCAGTGTCGCACCTCGGTCCCTGGCGTGTTCGCCATCGGCGATCTGGTGCGTGGCCCGATGCTCGCCCATAAAGCGATGGAAGAGGGTGTCATGGCGGTCGAGGTGATGGCCGGGCATTCACCGCAAGTGAACTATGACACCATCATCGGTGTCATCTATACGCATCCGGAAGTCGCTTGGGTGGGTCTCAGTGAGGACCAGGCCAAGGCGCAGGGGTTGCAGGTCAAGGTGGGCAGCTTCAGCTTTGCGGTCAATGGCCGCGCCCTGGCGAGCAATGATGCACAAGGCCAGGCCAAGTTCATCGTCGACGCCAATACCGATCGTTTGCTGGGCCTGCATATTCTCGGCCCGCAGGCGGGTGATCTCGTGCATCAGGCGATGATTGCCATGGAGTTTGGCGCCAGCATCGAGGACCTGCAGTTGATGACTTTTGCGCACCCGACTTTGTCAGAGGTGATCCATGAAGCAGCCCTGTCCGTGGATGGGCGGGCGATACACGCGGTGCAAAAGAAGCGCCGTCGGTGAGACGGTGGGCGAGGTGCTGATCCAGCATCGATCGCGCATCGGGGAGTGCGGCGGAGCATCTCGGTCGTCGCGCATGAGCAGTGCAGTGATCCTGCATTCCATAAAGTGACCAAGGTAGACGAATGAACCTTCATGAGTATCAGGGCAAACAATTGTTTGCCGAGTATGGGTTGCCCGTATCGAAAGGCTATGCCGCCAAGTCGCCGGCAGAGGCGCGCGAAGCGGCCCTCAAGATCGGTGGCGAGCGCTGGGTGGTGAAAGCGCAGGTGCACGCGGGTGGGCGTGGCAAGGCTGGCGGTGTCAAGCTGGTCTCTTCGCTCGAAGAAGTCGAGGCTTTTGCACAGAGCAAGCTCGGGACACGCTTGGTCACCTATCAAACGGATGCCCAGGGGCAGCCGGTCACGAGCATACTCGTCGAATCTTTGACCGACATCGCCAAGGAACTCTACCTCGGCGCCGTCGTCGATCGCGCCTCGCGTAAGGTGGTCTTCATGGCTTCCACCGAAGGTGGTGTCGAGATCGAAAAAGTGGCCGAACAGACGCCGGAGAAGATCTTCAAGGCGACGATCGATCCACTCCTCGGAGCCCAGGCTTTCCAGGGTCGTGATCTGGCTTATCAGCTGGGTCTGAACGCCAGCCAGGTGAAGGAATTCGTCAACATCTTCCTAGGCCTGAGCAAGATGTTCGATGATCTCGATCTGGCTTTGCTCGAGATCAATCCCCTGGTCATCACCCAGGCCGGGCATTTGCACTGCCTCGATGCCAAAGTCGTGATCGACTCCAATGCCCTGTATCGTCATCCGCGCCTCAAGGCCATGGATGACCCCAGCCAGATCGATGAGCGTGAGCGTCGTGCGGCGGAGTGGGAGCTGAACTACGTCGCTCTCGAGGGCAACATCGGTTGCATGGTCAATGGCGCTGGTTTGGCTATGGCGACCATGGACATCATCAAGCTCAAGGGCGGTCAGCCGGCCAACTTCCTCGATGTCGGTGGCGGCGCGACGCGTGAGCGAGTGACGGAGGCCTTCAAGATCATCCTGTCGGATCATCATGTGCAAGGTGTTCTGGTCAACATTTTCGGCGGCATCGTGCGCTGTGACATGATCGCCCAGGGCATCATCGAAGCGGTCAAAGACATCGGCGTCAAGGTGCCGGTGGTCGTGCGTCTCGAAGGCAATAATGCCGAACTCGGTGCGCAGGTATTGCGGCAGTCGGGTCTCAATATCATTCCCGCTGCTTCTTTGAATGAGGCGGGCGCGGCGATCGTCAAGGCAGTGGGGGCAACAGCATGAGCGTACTGATCAATCGCGATACCAAGGTCATCTGCCAGGGTATCACCGGCTCGCAGGGGAGTTTTCATACCGAGCAGGCTCTCGCCTATGGTACGCAAATGGTGGGTGGAGTGACGCCAGGCAAGGGTGGTAGTACCCATTTGGGGCTGCCGGTCTTCAATACGGTCAAAGAAGCGGTGGCGGCCACGGCGGCCGACGCCAGCGTCATCTATGTGCCGGCTCCCCTGTGCAAAGATGCCATCATCGAAGCTATGGATGCGGGCATCAAGTTGATCGTCTGCATCACCGAGGGCGTGCCGACGCTGGACATGCTCTACGTCAAAGAAGCCATTCTGCAGCGCGGTGATGTGCGTCTGATCGGCCCGAACTGCCCAGGCGTCATCACGCCGGGACAGTGCAAGATCGGGATCATGCCGGGACACATCCACCAGCCGGGTAAGGTCGGCATCGTCTCGCGCTCTGGCACCTTGACCTATGAAGCGGTCAAGCAGACCACCGATCTCGGCTTCGGCCAATCGACCTGCATCGGCATCGGTGGTGATCCCATTCCCGGGACCACTTTCATCGATGCGCTGCGCCTCTTCCAGGACGACCCACAAACCGAGGCGATCATCATGGTCGGCGAAATTGGTGGTTCGGCGGAAGAAGAAGCTGCGGCCTTCATCAAGGCGCACGTGCGCAAGCCGGTGGTGTCCTACATCGCCGGGGTGACGGCACCGGCGGGCAAGCGTATGGGACACGCTGGCGCCATCATCTCGGGTGGGCATGGTACGGCTGCCGAGAAGTTTGCTGCACTTGAAGCGGCGGGCGTGCGCACCGTGCGTAATCCTGCCGAGATGGGCAAAGCTCTGGCCGAATTGACGGGCTGGCGCTGAGTCTGCGGGCCTCGGCGCCATCGCGTCGCTGAGGCCCTCATCCCTCGATCGGGTGGCTGGATATTGCTAATGATATTGTTTATCATTGCGATCATCGTTGTCCATCTGGAGGGATGCTCATGTTGACCGAACAAAATCTCACCTGGATCGGCACGCATCTTCTGATGCCGGGCTTGGTGTTGTTCATGCTGTTCATCGTTGGCGATCTCGCCTATCGCGCCAAAGCCGGGCGTTTCGGGACCTTGGTGCTGTTCGGCGCCCTCGGCATGGGCATGTTGGGCTTTGTCATCAAGTGGGTCCTCTCCCGCTACCTGGTCTGAGGCATGATCAAGGACGGGTGATGTGGATGCCGCCGCGACCGTCGTTTTTAGCATGATACATGGCGGTATTCCCTTCCGTGATGAGCAAGTCGACGCCGCTGTGCGTATGCGCGCCGATGATGACGATGCCCATGCTGATGCGCAGACGTGACGGACGACCGGCGATGCGCGTTGGCTGATCGAGCTGGCGGATGATCTTGTCGGCGATACGGCGGGCGTCGGCCTCAGGTTGCTCCAAAGCTTCGAGGATGATGGCGAATTCATCGCCGTCGATGCGCGCGGCGAAGTCGGTGGCGCGTATGCTGGCGTGGAGGACGCGCGCCAGATGCTGCAGGACCTGATCACCGTACTCCATGCCGAAACTCTCGTTCAGCATGCGCATGCCGTCGACCCCGAGATAGAGCAGGGCCATGCCGCGACCGCTGCGTGAGCGGCGCGACATGGCGGCGCGCAAGCTCTGCATGAAACTGTGCCGATGCGGCAGCGCTGTCAATGCATCGTGCGTTGTTTCGAGGGCGTGTGTATTGTCCTGACGGCGATGCTCACTGATGTCGTGGGCGATGAGATAGATGCCGCAGACGCGGCCTTCTCTTGGCCAGGGAAGAACCTGGAACTCGACGCGTTTCTCGCCCTGATGTGTCGGCAGGTCCGCCTCAACGCGCGCACTCTCACCGCGTTGGGCGCCCCGCAGCGGAGCTTGCAGGCGAGCTAGGGTGATCTCGTCCAGTACTTCCTCCAGGGCTTGCCCGACCAAGGCCTGACTTGGGATTTTGAACCAGAGATGATGCAGCTGATTGCCGAAGAGATAGCGGTAATCGGTGTCCAGGACCGCCACCAAGCTGGGCAGATGGTCGATCAGGAGGTGCAGATGGCCTTCATGGATGCGCGCCTGCTCCTGCCAATGCCGCAAGGCACGCGGATCTTCGAGAAAGAGTGCGCGCACCGCCGACGACAGCGTCGGGTGGGGGACGAGATAAGCGGTCAGCTGAAAAGACTGGCCATCGCCGCTGCAAACCTCCAGCGCCTGTGCCGCCGTGGTATCGGCGCAGTGCGCCAGACCCGGCAGCATGACTTTGGCAGGTAAGCTGCAAAGTTCCGCGCGAGTGCTCTGTAGCAGCCTGGCGGCGGCCGCGTTGGCGGCGAGAATGCGTTCACGCTGAATATCGATCAGCAACAAGGCCTGTGGGCTGTGCTCACACAGGGCTGGCAGATGCGGAGATGGCCATTGTTGCAGCCAGGCGGCGAGCAGGCTGCACAGCAGAGGCAAGGTGGCTGCGTTCTCGTCGCTGGCGTGCAGTAAGTGAAAGCCGGTGCCGGACAGTGGCGTGGCGATCAGGCTGCTGGTGGCGGTGAAGTTGGGATGGGCGCACAGTCGCTGCGTTGCACCGGTGGTGTCGATGGAGACGAGCGCCCAGGGAGAGCGCAACAAGGGCTGAATCAGGGTGACGAGGTGGTTGAGGGTCGCATCGTCGGGCTGGGTCAAAGGGGCATCCTGCACGCCATCGTCTCCTGATTACCGTGGGTCGGTCACTGCCCCAACTATAGTCGCTCAGGGCGAGGTCTGCAGGCAGCTCGGATAAGGCGGCTTCTCTTGCGTCAAGGCGCACAGACGGACAGGCATCAGCTGGGCCAGCCGCTGTAGCCAGAGCTGGGTGTCGATGGCGTGCGGGGTGTCGTAGGCCGCGCCGCGTTCATCCCAACGGATGGTATAGATGTCATCGCTGCCCTTGAGCGCGAGAATGAGCGAGCTTTCGCTGCTCTGCGGCGCGTCCGGGGTGTGGCCACAGCTCTGGACGGCGGCGTAGACCTGTTCCTGGGCGATTTTTTCCAGGGGCAAGGCGCTGAAGCTGAAACTACCGGCGCACTGACTGGCGGCTTGCTGGATACCAAAATTGATCAGCTTTTCCAGGGACAAAGCCGGCATGCGCGCCTGGTTCTCGCTACCGGTGATGGTCAGCATCTGCGTCCAGTGTTCGAGACTTTCACTCTGCGGCAGGGAAATGCGCAGGTAGTCGCCGTGCTCGCTGCGCTCATAGCGCGCTTTCGGCGCGAAGGTCGCTGGCCAGCGCATCAGCAACAATTGATGGAAGATGGGGGTGATGCTGAAGGCCTGCTCGCCATGATGGATCAGATGATTGAGCTGCTCCGGGGTGATCGCCTGAAAACCGGATTTGAGCTGCGCCGGGCAGGGATAGGCCTGCGCGAGAGCATCGATGGTCTGAGCCGGCGACAACAATCCCATGAGTTCGAGATGGGCACGGTTATAGCGGTCGATGGCCGCCTGCAGATCCGACAGCGTTGCCAATTGCGGGGCACAAAAGCTGCGCCCATTCTCCTGCATGGCGAGGGCTTTGAGGTCGTCATGGCCAGTATCGTCAGCCTGGGCCGGTGGGATGAGTGCAACGATAAGGATACACAGCAGGGAGAGGGAGAGCCTGGACATGCTGGCGTTCAGCGACTGACAAAGCGGCGTACGCTGATGCCG
Source organism: Pseudomonadota bacterium (assembly GCA_021851865.1). Lineage (GTDB taxonomy): Bacteria > Pseudomonadota > Gammaproteobacteria > Pseudomonadales > Moraxellaceae > JAJZHK01. The sequence goes on from JAJZBU010000007.1 coordinate 56,505, forward strand.
CCGATGCTGGCCATCTGGCAGCGTATGCCGCGGCGTTCAAACTCGCTCTGTAGTTCCTGGATGATCATCTTCTCGACCTCGGCCTCAACATCGGTCACCAGTTTGCCGATGATGGCGGTCAGGGGCCCCCGATGTTCCTTGACCACTTCGTCGAGGTTGGTGATTTCAATGGTAATCATGGTAAGGGCTCATTAGGGCGCGGCTCTCATCATAAGCTGAGCCGGAAGGCGCTGTATAGATGGTAGAAAATCGTCGCGCAGGCCTTGCCCGCAGGTCATCGCGGAGGTGTTCAGGCATGGCGGCGACGCAGGACGAGGTAGAACAGAAGCAGTAGCAGAGGCAGACGAAAAAGATCGTGCATGCTCAGTTTCGTCGGCAAAGTTGACATCGATACGAGGACGATCATCAGCGCCATGATCAGGGCATCGTCGCGGCGCTCGCGGCGCAGGCTCAGCATCTGCTCGGCGAGGAGGGATTGTTGCCGATCGAGATGGCCGTTGATCTGGCGCATTTGCTGCAGGGTATCGCGAAGGAGACCGGGTAGCGGCGTCAGGTCCTGCAGCCAGGAACTGTCTCTGTTGCGGATCTTCTGCAGGATTTCGCCGAGATTGAGGTGCTGGCGCAGCCACTGTCGCGTCGCGGTGCGTAGATCATAATGCCGTGCGATCTCGCTGAGTGCCCTGATCTTGTCGTCCTGCCCCCAGATTTTCCATTGTCCGGGTGGATGGGAGAGGCCCATCGCACGCCGGCCGAGTGCATACAAGGTGCAATTGATGCGAATATCGGCGTGTCCCGGGTATTCGTCACGGATCTCGATGCCATCGCTGTCGAGAATCAGATAGATCACCTGGTAGGGTTCGCGGATCTTCAGCTTGATGACCGTGCCGGCGAAGGCAGCGAGAGCCTCGAGAGAAGGCGCGTCGAGACCGATCATGCCATTGACCAGGGTTTCCAGCAGGCCTAGTGTCATATAATGGCCTAGGCTGTGCTGATGGTCGTCGAGTGTCGTGTCAGAGGTGTCCGCCATCGGGGGTCACTGTCGTCCGTGGGTATCGTCCGCCATTATGCCGTGTCCTGAGGCGGCTGTCTTGACCGGCGTATCCGCTGTGAGTGGTAGAAATGGCCAGTGTGATCGGGTGTTCGAGCTTCTACAATCGACGAGATGACCGTATGATGACCGCTGGCAGGCCATCGGTGTAAGGTGGCGATGAGGGGGTAGGGATGTGGCCTTGAGTACGCCAGCGCAGGCAGGGGTGTTGCTGTTGCCGGCGTTCCTGACGATCGCCTCCGGCGTGCTTTTTCGTTGGCTGCTGTTATCTCCGGCGCGGGCGCGCACATGGTGGCCTTGGGCGGGATTCCTCATCGAGCGTAGTGATGAGCGTATTTTGCCCTGGCTGCGTGAGCGGCTCGCCGGTGGCGCCGCGACTTGGTTTGAGAGCATGCAGCCTGAGTGGATCGCGGCCTATCTGGCGCGGCGAGCGCAGGAAAGGCTGGAGTGGATCCTGGAGCAGGCGCTTGCGCCTGAGGACCTCGTGCTTTGGGAGAACTTGCCGCGCTGGGCGCGTGAGCGGGTGATGCAGCGCCTGCGTGAGGATCTGCCGGCGACGATCGATAACATGATCGAAGATCTCGCCGCAGAGCTCGATCATTATGTGGATCTGTCGGTTGTCGTTGCCCGCGCCTGGGCAGCGCACGCTGACGATCGCAGCCTGTATGCCCGCCTCTTTCCCCTCAATCGCGCCTTTATTCTCTTCTGGGGCGGATGTGGTCTGGGGCTGGGCATCCTGCTTCTGGCGGGAGGTTTGCCGGCGGCCATTCGTATCGCCGTCCTGCCCATCGCTCTTTTGCTCCCCTGGTGGGGCAGCAAAAGGCTCTGGCATCACCTGCCGCTGGCATCCGACCTCGACGTCAAACTCGAGTCGGTGCTGGTGGAGCAAGTGCAGGCCCGCACCCTCATGGCGACAGCCTTGGCGGGAGAGGGTGAGGATGCTATGCGCGCGATCCTGGCGGGCCATATCGATCGCCTGTTGCAGCAGGCCTTGACGACGCGCGCTTTCGTGCGTCTGCTCGGCGTCGGTGGCCTGCAGCGGCTGCGCCAGCGCGCGCATCACCTGGCGCGCCCCATGCTGCTGTCCTGCCTGAGTGAAAGCGGTCTGCAAAAACACGTTCAACCTTTGGTGCGGGCGCGCTTGCAGCGCCTGGCGCCGTCGCCGCAGTGGTGGCGGCGCTTGCAGGGGCAGGTCCTGGGGTATTCGCATGCTTGGCTGATGCTGCCGCCTGCCGTGATGGCGGCGCTGTTGGTTTGGCTTTGGAGTGGCATTTGAGCGGTTTGCCGTGATCGCCAGATGCATTAGACTATTTTTCCGTATCTTGAGGAGTGAGCGATGACGGAAACGACACGCAAGGGTCGGCAGCGCCCGAAATGGACCGGCTCGCCGGGGGAGTTGCGCCTTTACACCAAGCAGATCTGGCTGGCGGGCCTGGGTGCTTTTTCGCGTAGCGAGGAGGACGCCGAGACCTTCTTCAATACCCTGGTCAAGGCCGGTGAGGAGATCGAAAATCGTACGCGCGAAGCGGCGGGCATGGTCGAAGAGGTGCGTGATCGTGTGCGCGAGAAGGCATCGGGGACCCTTGAGCGGGTCGAGCGTGTGCTCGATGACGGCTTGGCCACGACTTTGGGGCGCATCGGCATCCCTTCGCAGCGTGACATCGATGCCATCCATGCGCGGCTCGATGCGCTGACCGCGGTTCTCGAGGAGTTGCGCACACAACTGCCGCGACCAGCGGCGAAAAAGTGAAGAGGCTTGTGAAGTCCTTCATGTTTTACGGAAATTGTCGTGGGCGATCGGTGATTTACGGTTTTTTGGCGTTATAGTATTGACATATCGCCGACTCTCCACGATGAGTGATCATCAGGGGTGGATGATGAGCTTAGAAATGCGTAAATTGCCTGTCGAGCGTCTAGCGTTGGGCATGTTCGTCTCCAAACTGGATCGTTCCTGGATTGAGACGCCATTTCCGTTACAGGGTTTTTATATTCGCAACCATGAAGAGATTCTGGCTCTGCGCAAGTATTGCCGTGAAGTCTATATCGATGTGCGGCGTAGCGATCGCGGGGTGATGGATCCGCTCGCCGCGAATGAAGCGGCGGCCAAACGTTCGAAGCTGCCCCTCTATCCGACCCTCGTGGCTATGCCCGAGGAAGTGCGCAGCGGGGAAATCGTCTTTGATGATCTGCAACGCACGGTGGCGGAACTCTTCACCGAAATGCGGCATGGTCGCATCGATCACCTGCAAGCTGCTTCGGGTGTGGCTTCACAGATGGTGGATTCGGTGATCCGCAATCCTGACGCCATGGTATGGCTGGCGCGCATGCGCGATCGTGATGGTTATAGCTATGCGCATGCCATACGCAGCAGCTTGTGGGCCATCGTTTTCGGGCGCCATCTGGGTTTGAGCAAGATCGCCCTCGACAGTCTGGCTTTGTCAGTGCTTCTCATGGACGTCGGCAAGATTCGATTGCCGGCGAGCCTGCTGCAAAAGCCGCGTCTCGAGGCGGCGGAGCGCTCTCTGATCGAGGCGCACGTGCAGCACAGCCTCGACATCCTCGGCTCCCTGGGCTTCATGAATGCCGACATGCTCAAGGTGGTGGCGCAACACCACGAGCGTTTTGACGGTTCCGGCTATCCGCATGCCCTGGCCGGTCCAGCGATTTGCCCCATGGCCAAGATCGCCGGCATCGTCGATACCTATGACGCCATGACCAGCCCGCGGCAGCATAGTCTGGCCTTGACCTCGGTCGAGGTGGTGTCGCGGCTTTATGAGCTGCGCAACAAGGCCTTTCAGGCGCGTCTCGTCGATGAGTTCATCCAGGCGATCGGGGTCTATCCGACGGGCACGCTCGTGCGCCTGAGTTCAGGTGAGGTGGGCATCATCACCGAACAGAATCCCTCGCGCCGCCTGCGCCCCAACCTTCTCCTGCTGCTCGATGCGGAAAAAAACCGCCTTTCCAAGCCGCGACTCCTGCGTCTCGATCAATGCACCCACGACATCGCCGGTGAACCCCTCAAGATCGCTTCCAGTCTTCTGCCCGGAAGTTACGGTCTCTACGCTGAGCAGTGGCAACTGGACATGGCCGCCGCCTGAACTCACCCTCAGGGGTGAGCGGCTGCTGGGGTGTGGGGCGGCGCGCTGGTCGTGGTCGCAGTGGTCGTGGTGGTCTTGTCATCGACGTAATCGACGATCTTGATAATTTTGTGAATGCCACCGATGTCCTTGATCAGGTCGACGGCGTGATCGGCTTCGCTGTGGCTGATTTTGCCCATGATGTAGACGTCGCCGTCGTCGACCACGGCTTTCATGCGGGCGTAGGGGATGCCATCGGCAAACATCAACCGTGAGCGGATGCGCGCGGCGATGACCTCGTTGCTGGCGCGTGCCAGATAGTAGTCGCTGCCGGTGACTTTGAGCTGGTCATAGATGTGCGTCACCCCGCTGATCTGATTGACGACGCGTTCGGCCGTGGGCTTGAGATCCTGGGCTGGCACCTGGCCATAGAGCAGGACCGTGCCGAAGAAACTGACGACGTGAACATTGGCGTCACGAAAGCGGGAGTCGGCCTTGTAGATGTCGATGTTGGCACTGTTCTCGATTTCGAGATCGGCGACGCTTTGGCTCAAGGTGCGGTCATAGGTGGGGCGAATCGCCGGTCCTGGTCCGCTGGCGGTGGCCAGCAGGCTGGTGCAGGCGCTCAGGCTCAGGCCGGCGATGAGCAGGCACGCCGTGGATATGAATCTATTCATCTTCGACTCCAAAAAGTTGCTCATCGATGAGATGAGCCATACAGTGCAAGATGGCATGATGGGCCGTATGGATGGCGGCATGACGATCAAAGGGTATGTGGATCTGGATGTCGGTCTCGTGCAACATGCGGGCGATGTCGTCGCCTTCGTACCCGGTCAGGGCCACCACCCGCATCTCGCGATCATGCGCGGCGTCGATGGCCTGCAAGATGTTGATCGCCTGCCCTGTCGCCGACATACATAACAGGACGTCGCCGCGCTGTCCATAGGCGCGCACCGGGCGTGCGTAAACATCGGCAAAAGAAGATTCTCCGACGATGGCGCTGAAGGTCGGGATGTCCGGGGTGAGCAGATGTGCCGGCAAGGGCGGGCGCTCACGCTGGTAGCGATGAATCATCATGGCGACGAAGGATTGGGCGTTGGCAGAGGAGCCGCCATTGCCGCAGACCAGGACGCGGTGCCCGCTGACCATGGCCTCGACGATGAGTTCGACGCTCGCAACGAGAGGCGTGCCGCAGGCCAGAAAGCTGTGCTGCATGCGTTCGCTCGCGAGATCAAACCAGATCGCTGCGCGTTCGAGCATCTCGCTCATGGCTGCTCCATCGGCAAGGGGCCGGCGTCGGTCATATGGCTGAGGTTGAGCTGGCGCAGCAGACGGCCCTGGGCGTCGTCGATCAGGCCGGTGCCGCCGGGCAGGGGCCAGCCGGGGGTATCGTTGACGAGTTTTTGCGCCAAGGTCCAGCTGTCCATGCCGAGCGCAAAGAGGCGTTGGTCAGAGCTGTGTGTCGGCTGTAGGGCGCTGAACAAACGCAGATCGGCGGGTGGTTGCAGCAAGGCGGGTATTTCGGCATAGATGACCCCCTGCAGATCATGCAGCTGCGCGATATGCCCCTGCAGATCGACTGCCGTAGACAGGGCATAGAGAGGGATGTCGCGATGCAGGTGGACGAGAAGCGGATAGATCTGCGTGCCGTGCTGGCGACCACAGGCGAGAAAGATCGCGTCGAAGGGGCGAGCCTGCAGCACCACGTGGTGATGTCGATGCCGGCCGTGCCCGGTGGTTTGCTCACTGCTCGTAAACAGCAGGGCGCTCAAGGTCTTGAGCAGAGGCTGTCGTTCGGCGAGGGCAGCCTCCGCCGCGACATCACCGCTCTCGGCGCGCCAAGCCTGCGCCCACTGTGAGGCGCGTAGGCTATCGCTGGGATCGTCATCGTGCAGGATGAGTACATGCTGCAGTCCGGCGCGGTGGGCGGCGGCGACCAGGGTGGGGATTTCATCTTCGGGTGACAGGGAAAGTTGCCAGCTCTGTGGCGGCGCCGGCAGACTCGAGCGATTGAGCAGCAGGGTTTTGACGGGCAGGCCATGGGCGTCACTGAGCAGGGTGTCGACTTTGTCCTTCTCGATGGGGCCGATGACCAGGGTCGCGCCATTGGCGACGGCCTGATCGTAGAGGGTGCGGATATCGCCGCTCGAGCTATCGAAAAAGCGCAACTCAGGGGCGTCAGCGACGCCGGCTTCCTGGGCTTGATAGGCGGCGATCAGGCCGAGGCGGACGTCGGCGCCGGCGCGCGCCCAGGGGCCCTGTTCGGGCAGGAGGACGGCGTCGAAAGCGCTGGCCAGCGTAGGTCCGATGAGCAGCAAGCTGGTCAGCAGCAGGCGAAGAACATTGCAAGCTGTCTGGCCTGGCGCGCTCATGCTATCCTCCTCCTGGGTGATATGGGATCGTGGTGTCGGGACGCCACACCGCGCATCAGGTGAGACGCATGACGGCAGGTGTACTTTATGTTGTGGCGACCCCGATTGGCAACCTTGGGGACATCAGCGCACGTGCGTTGCGGGTCTTATCCGAGGTCGCGGCTATCGCCGCCGAGGATACACGACATACCGCCCAACTCTTGCAATATTTTTCCATTCAGCGCCCCCTGATCGCCTTGCATGAGCACAATGAGGCGACGCAGGCCGGTGTCCTCATCGAGCGTTTGCGCGCCGGCGACAGCCTCGCCCTGGTCAGCGATGCCGGCACGCCGCTGATCAGCGATCCGGGATTTCGTTTGGTCAGCGCCGCACATGCAGCCATGTTGCCGGTGCGCGCCGTGCCGGGCGCGAGCGCCGCCATGGCGGCGCTCAGTGTCGCAGGTCAAGCCAGTGATCGTTTTGTCTTCGAGGGCTTTCTGCCGGCGAAATCGGCGGCGCGCCGAGCCCGGCTGCAGGAATTGGCGCCGGAACGCCGCAGCCTTATCTTTTACGAAGCGCCGCATCGTCTGCAAGAGACCCTCGATGACATGCGCGCAGTCTTTGGGCGACGCTCGATCACCCTCTGCCGCGAACTGACCAAGGCTTTCGAGACCGTCTTGCGCATGGACCTCGCCGAGCTGTGCGAACGCGTACGCCAGGACGAAGATCAACGACGTGGTGAGATCGTGCTCGTCCTTGAAGGTTGCGCGCAGGCACTGACGCCGGTCGACGAGCATCGTCGGGTGCTCGACATTCTTCTGCAGGATCTGCCGGTGAGTCAGGCGGCGAGTCTGGCCGCGCGTTTGACCGGAGGTCGGCGTAAATGGTTCTACGAGGAGGCCTTGGCGCGTGAGAACAGGACTTGAAAGGATAGGGCACTGGTTGCTGGCTGTGAGTTTGAGTCTCGGATTGTCGGGCTGTGAGTCTCTGGCTTACTACCAGCAGGGTGTACGTGGCGAGATGCAGGTTCTGCGCGCCCGTCGCCCGATTCCGGTGTTGCTGGCGGACTCGCGCTTGGATGCGCGGTTACGCGCTCGCCTCGAGATCGTGCAGCGCATCCGTCAGTTCGCCGGCGAACAGCTGGCTTTGCCGGTGGCCCATCAGTATGACACTTATGCCGATATCGGCCGGCATGACGTCGCCTGGGCGGTCATCGCCGCGCCCACTTATAGTTTGCAGGCACGGCGTTGGTGTTATCCGGTGGTCGGCTGTCTCGACTATCACGGTTTTTTTGATGAAGCGCGCGCCCGTCGTTATGCCCAGGCTTTGTCGCGGCATGGTTTTGACATCTACGTCGCACCGGTTCAGGCTTTTTCCACCCTGGGCTGGTTTCGTGACCCTGTGCTCAACGGTTTTCTCGATCTGCCAGAGCCCGATCTCGCCGAACTCATCTTTCACGAGTTGGCGCATCAGCGCCTGTTCTTCAAGGGCGATACCGCTTTCAACGAGAGCTTCGCCACCGCTGTCGCCGAGGCTGGCGTCGAGCGCTACGCCGCGGCCTATCATCTTGACCTGAGCGCGTGGCGGCAGCAGCGACAGGCGCAACAGACCTTGACGGTGATGCTGATGCAGGTTCGTCGGCAACTGGCGCAACTGTACGCGCAAGACCACCAAACGACGGATCTGGCCAGCGCCAAGGCGCATATCTTGCAGACTTTGCAGCAGACTTATGCCGAGAAAAGTCAGCATGTCGCAGGTCTCGACGCCTACGCCGCCTTCGTCAAGACGACCAACAACGCCAGCTTGGTGACGGTGGCCGACTATCATGATCTGGTGCCGGCATTCACGCGCCTGCTGGCGCGCGACCAGGGCGACTTCGCCCGCTTTTTTGCCGATTGCCAGCTTTTGCGTCGCTTGCATCCGGACGCGCGCCGCCTCGCTCTGCACAGTCTGGACGAGAAGGCCGCGGTGCAGGGAGGGAATTGATCGGATGATCGAACTCTATCGTTCCGCCAACGCCCACGAGGCCTTGCTCTTGCGCGATCAACTCACCGCCGCCGGCGTGCTGTGCCGCCTTGATCGCGTCGGCCGTGAATTGCGTTTGATCATCCTGCGGCATGAAGACGAGACCGTGGCGCGCGCTGCCCTGGTGCGGCTGCAAGCGGATCCCAATGACAAGCGCTGGCGCGATGCGTCCTGGCAGCAAGGCCGGGTCTTGCCGACGCACGCCTATGGCCATCGCGAGTTTTCCTATTGGCAGCGACTCTGGCGTGGGCTCGGTCTGTGGACGGCGAGCGTCATCCTCGCCTGTGTCGCCGTCTATGCGATGCTCCTGGCACAGCCGGCCGCGATCCTAGCGGCGTTCTCGGCGCCCGATGATCTTCATCAAGCCTGGCTGCAGCCCTGGCGCTGGTGGACGCCGGCGTTGCTGCATTTTTCACTCCTTCATCTCGTCTTCAACCTGTTGTGGTGGTGGCAGTTGGCGCAGATCATCGAGCGTTTGCAGTCGACGCATCGCCTGTTGCTGCTGAGCTTGCTCTGTGCCGGTGTTTCCAATGCGGTGCAATGGCTGTGGAGCGGTCCCCACTTCGGTGGTCTGTCCGGTGTCATCTATGGTCTCGCTGCCTATGCGACGTTCTATCCGCGTTGGCGGCCGGAGATCAACTTGCGCTGGCCGCTGTCCCTGTTCTGGGCTTTGCTGATCTGGGCGCTGCTTGCTAGCACGAGCTGGTTCACCGCTTTGTGGGGGGCGACGGCGAATGCGGCCCATTTCTCCGGACTGATCTGCGGTATCGTACTCGCCGCTGCGCTGGCCTTGCGCGATGGCCGGAGAGTACCCTGATGGCCTCTTGTCGCTATCATCTGCTGCAGCCGGCTGTTGCCAGCTGCCCACAATGCCATCTGCATGTGTGTGCCGAGTGTGCGCCAGCCTTGCAGGCCGGTGAAACGCCGCATCAGTGCCCGCTGTGTGGTGCGACGATGCAGGTGCATATGGCTAGCGCCGAGGGCCCTTGGCGGTGGCAGGGCGCATCGTTGCTATGGCCGGCATGGGGGAGCTGGGGTGTTTTTGTCCTGGTCATGGTGCCGGTGCTCACACTAGCGCTCGGCCGCTACCTGCCGGTCGCTGACTTGCCGATGACGGCCTTGTTGGGACTCGTCGCCGAAGCGCGTGTCCTGGCCTGCGTTCGCGCGCGCGAGGGTTCGCGTTGGTTGAGTGGCAGCATATTTTTGCATTTGTTCCTGAGTCGTGTCGCTCTGTTGGCGCCGTTCGTGCTGCTGCTCACACTAGCGCCGTCTTGGTGTTGGGTGTGGGCTATCGTCGCCCTGTGCGCGCTTCCTCTCACCCAGTTGATTGTCTTGCGCGAAGGTGGCGGTCGCCAGCTTTTGCAGCCCTGGCGCTATATCGTCGGCCTTGGAGCGGCGCGCGCCAGTGTCGTTCTCCAACTGCTCATCGTCGTGTTGCTGGCGGCACTGCTGTGCGCCGTCTGCTGGCTGTGCGCGGATATTCTGCCCGCACCCGCGGTCGCGGCGCTGGCGGCGACGGCCTTGGTGTATCTGGCCGGGATATCGGCTTCTTTGTGGCAACAGCTCGCCGCGCATGATCCGGCACTACAGTTGCAACCCAGGGCGAGATTGCGCCGTGCCGCGCTCGATCCACAGGTCGTGCGCTTGCGCCTCTGGTTGTACGAGGGTTGCTATGACAAGGCGCGCCGCGCCATGCAGCTGACGGCAGAGGCCCTGACGGCGACGCCGGCGCAGCAGCAGGCTTATGTCGATCTCTTGCTGCAGTTGCGCGATGAGACCGCTTTGTGCGCCTTTATCCCGCGCGTCTTTATGCGCCTGTTGCAGCAGGAGGAGACGGCAGCACTGCATGAGTTGCTGCGTCAGATCCTGCAGGTTTGGCCGGACTACCATCCCGAGGGCGGCCATCTGCGTTTGGCGCTGGCGCAGGTCCTACGCCAGCATGGACAGCTGCGTCTGGCTCTGCGCTTCATCCACGGCTGGCACCAGCAAGCGCCGCAGGATCCTTGCATTCCTGAGGCCTATCTGATGGCCGCTGAGATGCTGACCGAACTGGCGATGTATGCAAAGGCGCGCGCCATGCTACAGTTCTTGGCGCAGCGCTACCGGCAGCACCCGCTGGCGGCGACGGTGCGTGAACGCTGGCAAGCTTTGCCGCAGCCGCCGCAAGGCGGTTGAGCTGAAGGGGCGCGTAATCGCGTAAAAGAGGAGAACAGGAATGGGTCACCGTATCGAGTTCGAACGTCCCGATGGCGGCCTGTGTGCCGCCTATCATGCCGATGCCGGTGAGTCGCGCGCCGCCATCATTCTGCTGCAGGAATGGTGGGGGCTGAATGGCCAGATCAAAGCGCAGGCTGATCGTTATGCGCAGGCAGGCTTTCATGTTCTGGTGCCTGATCTCTACCATGGTCGTGTCGCCGGCGACGCCGATGAGGCGAAGCATCTGATGGATCATCTCGATTTTGTCGGCGCCACGGACCAGGACATCGCCGCTGCTGTCGATTTCTTGCGCGCACGCGCGGATCGCGTCGGCATCACCGGTTTCTGCATGGGTGGCGCCTTGACGGTGGCTGCTGCGGTTCGCCTGAAGGTCGATGCGGCGGTGTGTTTCTACGGCCTGCCGGCGCCGGAGTGGATCGATCCGGCGGCGATCGCCGTCCCTTTCCAGGGACATTTCGCCGAACGCGACACCTGGATCACGCCGGCCTGGGTCGACACTTTCGTCGCCGCCATGCAGGCGGCGGGGCGACAGCCTGAGATCCATCGCTATGAGGCCGATCATGCTTTTTGCAATGAGCGGCGCAGCGAGGTCTACGACGCCGATCTGGCCAGCCTCGCTCTGGCCCGCACACAGGAGTTTTTTCGTCGTCACCTGCTCGCCTGAGCCCGTCTGGTGCGCGTTCAGGCCTGTGGTGCCGCCCCCATCTGGGTCTGTGCCAGTTGCGCGTAGTGCTCGGCCAGATAGTCCTGTTGCCGGGCGCGATAAGCGGCGCTGAGTTCGAGTAGGGCCTTGCCGAGCAGAGGCGATGTGCCGGACTCGGCCAGGGTACGGCGCGTCATCTGTTCCGCCTCCGTCAGTGCCCCGATGCGCACCAGCAGACGAATGCTGCTGGCGCGGTCGGTGTGCAAAAAGGGGTCGTCGTGGCCGCGCGCTTGGCGATGGGCGAGGAGGAGACGCCAGGCCAGTTCGTCATCGTTTCGGGCGAGACGCAGTAAACGCTGGCGCAAGGCGGTGGGCGGATGTGCGGTGTCGAAACTGAGCAGGGGATGCAAGGCGAAGAGCAGACGTGCGTCGTCATGGTGTTCCGACAAGGCCGCCTGCAGGCGCGAGCGAGCTGCGTCGAAACGCAGTTCGGCGATCTCCTGATAGGCGCTGGTGACGATGCTGGCGACGGGATCGTCGTGGGTGACAGGAAGAGCTTCATTCGTGCTTGTGCGGCTACGCGTCTGTCGCAGCAGGGGCAGGGCCAACGCACCACAGACCAGGCCGCTGAGGAGAGCGGTACGATTCGCCGCTTCCCAGTACGAAAGCGCCAGCAAGAGCAGCAGCGCCAAGCCGATCGCCGGCCAGCGCGGTAGACTGAGGCGCCAGGGACCGAGCTCATAGTGCCAGCGGCGTTCGCTCGCCTGGGCGGCGAGCAAGGCGGCGAGAGCCCCCTGGGCGCCGTTGATGATGTGCAGCGTTGCATCCGTCGCCAGTTCCTGGAGCATGCCGGCCAGCGCTCCGGCGACGAAAAACAGGATGAGCAAGCGACTGCTGCCGTGCTTTTGTTCCAGCGGTATGGCGAGCAGGAGCAGGCAGCAGCAGCCGAGGCCCAGGGCGGGCAGGTTGGACCATAGCAGCAGGGCCGTGAAAAAGGTGATGGGGCGCTGTCGTTGCGGATCGATACCGAGGCGCCAGAGGGTCAGGTCTTGCTGGTGCAGATCATGTTGACGGCGGGCTTCGCGCCAGCGCTCGAAATGATCGCTGTCCATGAAATCGCGACCATGTTCACGCAGGTCGTCGACAAAACCATGATCGGCTTCCAGGCGCGTGACGGCGTCCTGCCATCGGCCTTGGCGAAGTTCTCGATCCAAATGTGTGGCGACGTCGGTGTGGCCGTGCACGGCGAGGTAGGTCGGATAGTAGGGCCATTCCAGAGCGAGCAACTGCTGCCGGTAGTTTTCGTGGAGCGCCTGCTGACGTGAACGATCGGGAGCGATCAGTGCGACATAAAAGACGACCCACAGCAACACCAGCACCAGGACGGCGCTTGGCAGGGTCTTGGGAGATGGCAGCGATGCGGACATGATCGCCAGGGCTCACGGATGGGGGCGAGTCGACAGCATATCGATCTTTACGCGGATCGCCTAGATCGGGTGATAGGAAAAATGGCATTGTCAGCGTGACATCGACTTGTAATAATCCTGGACCTGGCTTTGGCTCATCATCTTGCGAGAAGATCCGCATGCGCTTTTGGCTTCTCATGTTGTTGTCGGTGTCGCTCATGGGCTGTAGTTCCATGATGACCAAGGCGGGACGCGGGGTGGCGAGCGACCTTCGTGCCGCCTTGCAAAATAGCGATGATCCGGAGTTGGTGCGGGAGGCCTTGCCGGCCTATCTGCTGATGCTCGACGCGCTGCTGCAAAGACACGCCGATCAGCCCGATCTTTTGCTCGCCGCAGCGCAACTCAATGTCGCCTATGCTGGCGCCTTCGTGCCTCCTGGCGCACGTCAACTTCAGATCACCGACAAAGCGCTCACCGAGGCCGGGCAGGCGCTCTGTCTGCAGCGCGCCGGCTGGTGCGCTATTCGCCATGAAGCTCTGCCGCAGCTGACACAACAGTTGGCGGGCATCGATCGCGCCGATCTGCCGGCGCTGTTCACGCTGGCCACCGTTTGGGCCGGCTGGATACAGGCGCGCTCCAATGACTGGAATGCCATCGCTGATCTGGCTCGGGTGCAGATGCTGCTGCAGGCTGTCGATCGACAGGATCCGACTTTCGAGCAGGGCAGCGTGCATTTGTATCTCGGTGCACTCGATACGTTGTTACCGCCGGCGCTCGGTGGTCGCCAGAAAGAGGGGGTGGCGGAGTTGGAGCGTGCGATCGCTTTGTCGCAAGGGCATGATCTGATGGCCAAGGTCATCTGGGCACAACAGGTGGCGCGGGTGAACTATGATCGCCCGACGCATGATCGTCTCCTGCACGAAGTTCTCGCTGCCGACCCGCACGCGCCGGGCTGGACTTTGAAAAACTGTCTGGCGCAGGAGAAGGCGAGAGCGTTGTTGAAGTCAGCTGATGACTATTTTTGATCCGATCGCGGTGACGCGTCGTCACGATACGAAGAGGGGTGAGGCATGAAATGGTGGCAGCGGATGGCGATGGCCCTGGTGGGCTTGCTGATGGTTGGTACATCTTCGGCCACGATCTTGCGCATAGCGACCCTATCGCCGGACGGTTCCGCCTGGATGCAGACGCTGCGCGCGGCGGCGGCCCAGATCAAGCAGAGAACGGCGGGGCGTGTCGATTTTCGTTTCTATACCGGCGGCAGCATGGGCAATGACAACACCGTGCTGAGCAAAATCCGTATCGGGGAACTGGCGGGCGGTGCGATCACTCTGGAGAGTCTGGCGGCCAGCGTTCCCGACACACAGCTCTATTCGCTCCCTATGCTGTTTCAGAATCAGGATGAGCTGGCGAGGGCGCGCCGGGTGATGGACCCGGTTCTGGCGGCGAAACTGGCCAAGGCGGGATGGCAGACCTTCGGTTTTGCCGATGGCGGCTTTGTTTACATCATGAGCAGCAAGGCACCGATCGCCAACATCGCGCAACTGCGTCAGCACAAGGTCTGGATTCCTGAGGGCGATCGTCTTTCGGCGACGGCGCTGCGCAGCTTCCAGGTAACACCGGTGCCGCTGTCGCTCGGTGATGTCCTGCCCAGCCTGCAAAGCGGAATCATCGATGTGGTGGCCGGTTCTCCCATCGCCACCTTGGCCTTGCAGTGGCAGACCCAGGTGCGTTATCTCAATGATCTGCCGATGAGCTATATGGTCGGCACCCTGGCGGTGACACAACGTGATTTTCAAAAGCTGACGGCAGCGGATCAGCAGGTGGTGCGTCAGGTCATGAACGATGCTTTTCGCAAGCTCGATCAGCGCAACCGCCAGGATGGTCAGGCGGCTTATCGCGCTCTGCTGACGCAAGGCGTGCAGGTGGTGCATCCGGATGCCGCCGCGCATGCTGGCTGGAAGGCGGCCAGCCAGGCGGCCATCCAGCGCTTGTTGGCGGAAGGGATGATCAGCGCTTCCGGCTGGGCGCAGATCCAGGCGGCCATCGCAGGTCAGCCATGATGCGGCGCTGGGCGCGAGTCTTGCGCCGGGTCGAGAATGCTCTTTTGCTTCTCGCCTTTCTGCTGATGATGCTGGTGGCGGTGGCGCAGATCATTTTGCGCCATACCCGCTATGGCGGTCTGCTCTGGGCCGACGATTTCCTGCGTGTCGAAGTCCTCTGGTTGGCGATGCTCGGCGCCATCGTCGCTTCGCGCGAGCAGCACCATCTCGGACTCGACCTCGCGCAGCGCCTATTGCCAGTGGCCTGGGCTCAGGCTTTGCGGGGCGTCGTTGCTGTCGCGGTGGCGATCTTGAGCGGTGTGCTCAGCGTCACCACGGCCGAATTCGTTCGGGCTGACGTCGATTCCGGCGTCTACGCTTTTGCGCAGGTACCGAGCTGGATGGCCGAGACCATCCTGCCGCTCGGCTTTGCCCTCATCGCCTTGCATTATGCCAGCCATGCCTTGCGCGCCGTCGTGGCCGGGAGAGCTTCGTGATGCTCTGGATTCTTCTCCTCTTCGTCGTCTGCGCCCTGGCGGGTGTACCGGTCTTCGCTTTGCTGGCCACGGCGGCGCTGCTCGGCTATCACCACGATGACACCGCGCTGGCGGCCATCGGCACCGAACTCTATCGGCTGACGCAGACGCCGGTACTTCTAGCCCTGCCGCTGTTCACCATCGCCGGCTATTTCTTGTCGGAAGGCCGCAGTTCCGAGCGACTGGTGCGCCTCAGTCGGGCCTTGCTCGGCTGGATGCCTGCCGGACTGGCGCTGGTGGCTTTCGCCGCCTGCGCCGTCTTTACTGCTTTTACCGGCGCTTCCGGCGTCACCATCGTCGCCCTCGGCGCCTTGCTTTATCCGGCCTTGCGCGAATCCGGCTACCCCGAATGGTTCGCTCTCGGTCTGGTGACGACTTCCGGCTGTCTTGGGCTGTTGTTGCCGCCCTCGCTGCCCTTGATCCTCTACAGCATCATCGTGCAGCAACTGCCACAAGGCGGCGGCATCACCATCGAGCAGATGTTTTTGGCCGGTCTGCTGCCGTCCTTGCTCATCTTGTCGCTGCTCGCAATCTTCGGCGCCTGGGTGGTCCGTCGCCATGCTTTGCCGATTCAGGCTTTTACTTGGCGCGAACTCGCGGCGGCGCTCTGGGCGGCGCGTTTTGAGCTGCCTTTGCCGCTCCTCGTTCTCGGGGGGATCTATGGTGGCTGGTTCGCGGTGAGCGAGGCGGCGGCGGTCACTGCGCTCTACGTCCTGCTGGTGACGCTCTTTGTCCATCGCGACATCCCCTGGCGGCGCCTGCCTGAGCTGGCGCGCGAGGCGGGGGTGATGATCGGGGGCTTGCTGCTCGTTCTGGCTTGCGCCATGGCTTTCACCAACTGGTTGATCGAGCAGGAAGTGCCGACGCATCTTTTCACCCTGATCAATGCGCACGTCCACAGTCGCTATGTCTTTCTCGCCTTGCTCAATCTGCTGCTGCTCCTGCTCGGCGCTTTCCTCGATATTTTCTCCTCGCTGGTCATCATGGTGCCCCTGCTTCTACCGGTGGCGGTGGGATTTGGCATATCGCCGGTGCATCTGGGGATCATCTTTCTGGCGAATATGCAGATCGGCTATCTCATGCCCCCCATCGGCATGGATCTGTACATCGCCAGCTACCGCTTCAAGCGACCGATCATCGATCTCGTGCGTGCGACGTGGCCGTTCATGTTGGTGTTACTTTTGGCGGTCATCATACTCACCTATATTCCAGCGATCAGTCTGGCGCCGGCGAGGCATCCGTGACCACGCTGACCCTGCTGACCGCGGAGCTGGCGCGCCTGTTGCTGGCGCGGCGCGAGTGGGTGTGTACGGCGGAGTCCTGTACCGGAGGGCAACTGGCGGCGAGTCTGACCGATAGGGCAGGAAGTTCGGCGTGGTTTGCTTACGGCTGGGTGGTCTATGGCAACGCCGCCAAGACGCAGTGCCTCGCCGTCGATGTGAGCATCATCGCGCGTCATGGCGCGGTCAGTGGCGAAGTACTGCAGGCCATGCTCGCTGGCGCCTTGCAAGTCTCGGGGGCGGATCTGGCTCTGGCGAGCACAGGGATCGCCGGCCCCACCGGCGGCAGCGTCGACAAGCCGGTGGGAACGGTCTGGCTGGGGGCGCAGCATCGCTGTCTCGGACAGCGGCTGGA
This sequence comes from Pseudomonadota bacterium, assembly GCA_021851865.1. GTDB lineage: Bacteria > Pseudomonadota > Gammaproteobacteria > Pseudomonadales > Moraxellaceae > JAJZHK01. Next base: position 73,485 of record JAJZBU010000007.1, read on the forward strand.
GCTGCAGCATTTCAGTGGTGAGCGCGGCGAGGTGCGCGAAAAGAGCGTGCTGCGCCTGCTGGAATTGGGTATCACCTGTCTAAATGACTGTACATAAGATCAGTTTTGTCGTACCATCGATCGTTCATGGCACGATGAACAATGCACGAGGGTAGAGGCATGGATGAGAACAAGCGCAAGGCCCTTGGGGCGGCACTGGCACAGATTGAAAAGCAGTTCGGCAAAGGTTCGGTCATGCGCCTCGGTGATCATCCCGATACGGGCAGCATCCCGTCGATCTCCACGGGGTCGCTCGGTCTCGACATCGCCCTTGGCATCGGTGGTTTGCCGCGTGGCCGTATCGTCGAGATCTATGGGCCGGAATCTTCCGGCAAAACGACCCTGACCCTGCAGGTCATCGCTGAGTGTCAACGCCAGGGCGGCACGGCCGCCTTCGTCGATGCCGAACATGCTCTCGATCCGGTGTACGCCGCCAAGCTTGGGGTTCAGGTCGAAGACCTCCTGGTGTCGCAGCCGGATACCGGCGAGCAGGCGCTCGAAATCGCCGATATGCTGGTGCGCTCGAATGCCGTGGACATCGTCGTGATCGATTCGGTGGCGGCCTTGACGCCGCGCGCTGAAATCGAAGGCGAGATGGGCGATCAGCACGTCGGCTTGCAGGCGCGTCTGATGTCGCAGGCGCTGCGCAAGATCACCGGCAATATCAAACGCTCCAATACCCTGGTCATCTTCATCAATCAGATCCGCATGAAGATCGGTGTCATGTTCGGTAACCCGGAGACGACGACCGGTGGCAATGCGCTCAAGTTCTACGCTTCGGTGCGCCTCGACATTCGCCGTACCGGTGCGGTCAAGGACGGTGAGGAGGTGGTCGGTTCGGAGACGCGCGTGAAGGTGGTCAAGAACAAGGTGTCGCCGCCATTTCGTGAAGCCCATTTCGAGATTCTCTACGGGCATGGGATCAATCGTGCGGGTGAGATCGTCGATCTCGGCGTCAAGGTCGGCGCCGTCGACAAGTCGGGAGCTTGGTATGCCTATCAGGGCAACAAGATCGGGCAGGGTAAGGCCAATGCCTGCAAATACCTCGAAGAGCATCCCGAGGTGGCGAAGGTGATCGAGGCGCGCATTCGCGAGCAGCTGATCGGCGATGATGCGGTCGTGGTCGCAGCGTCTGGCGATGACGGCGAGTCGGGTGAACTCTGAGGCGCTGCGCACGCGTGCGCTCGCGCTGCTCACCCGGCGTGATCTGAGTCGCGCCGAACTGCTCGCCAAGCTGCAGGTGAGCGCCAGCGACGTTCAGGAGCTGCTCGATGAGTTGCAGGAACGTGGCTGGCAGGATGATGCCCGCGTCGTCGAGATCGAACTGCGTGCAGCGCATAGCAAGGGACACGGCGTTCTGCGTCTGCGCCAGCGCCTGCAGCAGCGCGGCATCGCCACGGCGATGATCGAAACGGCGCTGGCGACCTGGTCGCAAGATCAGGTCCAGCCGATCGAGCTCCTGCGCCAACGCTTCGCTGCAACGGCGCTCGCCGATGACAAATCGCGGGCGCGTCTGCTGCGCTTTCTCGTCTATCGCGGCTACTCGCAGAGCCAGGCTTATGCCGCTGTGCGCGCTTTCTTGCAGGAGCGCCGCGGCAGCGCTGCAGGCTCTGCCACCTCGGCATGAATCGCGCTATACTCGACGTTTTTGTGGCATGCCCCAAGATGCGTCGATGGAGAGTTCGCGATTTATGAAAAGCGCCCAGATTCGAGAGAACTTTCTGAAGTTTTTCGAGAGCCATCAGCATACGCGTGTGGCGTCGAGTTCCCTGGTGCCGCAGGATGATCCCACCCTGCTGTTCACCAACGCCGGCATGAACCAGTTCAAGGACTGTTTCCTCGGCCTCGAAAAGCGTCCTTATGTGCGCGCCACTTCGTCGCAGAAGTGTGTGCGCGCCGGCGGCAAGCACAACGATCTCGACAATGTTGGCTACACCGCACGCCATCATACCTTCTTCGAGATGCTGGGCAATTTTAGTTTTGGCGACTATTTCAAGCGTGATGCCATCCGCATGGCCTGGCAGTTTCTCACCGATCCTGCCTGGCTCGGCTTGCCGGTCGAACGCTTGTGGGTCACCGTCTATGCCAGCGATGATGAAGCTTTCGATATCTGGCATCGCGATGTCGGTCTGCCGGCTGAGCGCATCCTGCGCATCGGCGATAAGGGCGGACCTTATGTCTCCGACAATTTCTGGGCGATGGGCGATACCGGCCCCTGCGGTCCGTGCACCGAGATCTTCTACGATCATGGTCCGCACATCGCCGGTGGTCTGCCCGGCACGCCGGAGGAAGACGGTGATCGCTACATCGAGATCTGGAACAACGTCTTCATGCAGTTCAACCGCATGGCGGATGGGCAATTGCATCCCCTGCCAGCCCCCTCGGTCGATACCGGTATGGGCCTGGAGCGCATCTCGGCGGTCATGCAAGGCGTACACTCCAACTATGAGATCGATCTGTTCAAGGATCTCCTCGCCGCCGCCGCCGCCATCCTCGGCCTACGCGATGAGGGGCAGGCCTCCCTCAGGGTGCTCGCCGATCACATCCGTTCCTGCGCCTTTCTCATCGCCGACGGTGTTTTGCCCTCGAATGAAGGACGTGGCTACGTCCTGCGGCGCATCATTCGGCGCGCCTGTCGGCATGGCGCCAAACTCGGTGCCAGCGGCGTGTTCTTTCATCGTCTCGTCGATGCCCTGGTGCAGAGCATGGGCGACGCCTATCCTGAGCTCCGGGCGCAACAGGCCGACATCGAACGGCGCCTCCTCGCGGAGGAATCCCTCTTTGCACAAACCCTGGCGCATGGCCTCAAGGTCTTCGAGAGCGCTCTGCCGACCCTGTCGCAACCCGTGCTGCCAGGAGAGTTGATCTTTCAGTTGTCCGACACCTATGGCTTTCCGACCGACCTCACCGCTGACATCGCGCGTGAACGTGGCCTGGGTCTGGACATGGAAGGCTTTGATCGTTGTCTGCAGGAACAGCGTCAGCGCTCGCGCGCGGCACAGAAATTCAACGTCGATTACAACCAGATGTTGCGCGTCGAAGGAGCGAGTGAGTTTGTCGGTTACGAACAGGATGAAGCCGTCGCCACGGTGCTCGCCCTGTATCGTCAGGGCGACAAGGTCGAGCGTCTGCAGGCGGGGGAGGAGGGCATCGTGGTTCTCGACCGTACGCCCTTCTACGCCCGCTCCGGTGGCCAGATCGGCGACAGTGGCTACATCGGCGGCACCGCCTCACGCTTTGAGGTCGAGGACACTGTGCGGCAGTCGGAAGTGCATCTGCACGAAGGGCGCCTGCTCGCTGGCGAGATCGGCGTCGGCGAGCGTGTCACCGCGAGCATCGATACGGACCTGCGGCGGCGCTTGCGGGCGCATCACTCGGCGACGCATCTGCTGCATGCGGCCTTACGCCATCTGCTCGGCGCGCATGTCGCGCAGCAGGGCTCGCTGGTCAGTGGTGAGGCCCTGCGTTTCGACTTTTCTCATCCCGAGGCACTGACCACGGCGCAGCTGCAGGCCATCAACCAGCGTGTCAATGAAGAGATCCTCGCCAACACGCCGGTGCACACCGAAGTGATGGATCTGGCGCAGGCAAAAACGCGCGGCGCCATGGCCCTGTTCGATGAAAAGTACGCCGATCAGGTGCGTGTGCTCAGCATGGGGCGCGATGATTTTTCGATCGAGTTGTGTGGCGGCACGCATGTGCAGCGCAGTGGCGACATCGGTCTGTTCAGCATCGTCAGCGAATCGGGTATCGCCGCCGGCGTCCGTCGCATCGAGGCGATCTGCGGCCTGCCGGCGGTGGCTCGGATGCAGGACATGGAGCAGACACTGGAGACCCTGGCCGGCGAGCTCAAGGTGGCGCGGCCGCGTCTGCGCGAGCGCCTGCAGCAATTGCAAGAGCAGCTGCGTGAAGCCGAGAAGGAGCAGGCGAAGCTGCGTCAGCGTCTGCTGTCTTTTCAGGCTGCCGATCGCCTAGCACAGGCCGTCAGCGTCGGTGATGCGCGTGTCCTGGTCATGCAGCTGACGCCGGAAGACGGCAAGAGCCTGCGCGATTTTTGGGAAGTCCTGCGTCCCCGTCTCGGTCGCGGCCTCGCCGTGCTGGCGCTGAGCGAAGAGGATCAGGTACAGATTTTGGTGGGAGTCAGTCAGGACATGAGCGCGCGCTGGCGTGCTGGTGATCTGCTCAAACACCTGTTGCTCCCCCTGACCGGGCGTGGCGGTGGCCGACCGGAGCTGGCGCAGGGCGGTGGTCAAGGCGCCGAGCAGTTGCCGGCCATTCTGGCTGCGGTACTGCCCTGGTGTCGTTCACGCTTGGATTGAGAATCGTCAACGAACAGAGATGACAGCATGACATTGATCGTTCAAAAATATGGTGGTACTTCGGTGGGCTCGCCCGAACGTATTCGTGCCGTCGCCGAGCGCGTCAAAGCTTGGCGTGCGCAGGGACACGACTTGGTGGTCGTGGTCTCGGCCATGAGTGGCGAGACCAACCGGCTGCTCGCTCTGGCCAAGGAGCTGGCGGCGGAACCGGATCCGCGTGAGCTCGACCAGATGGTCTCGACCGGTGAACAGGTCACGATCGCCCTGCTCGCCATCGCCCTGCATGAGATCGGTGTGCCGGCGCGTTCCTACACCGGCGCCCAGGTGGCGGTCAAAACCGACGCTGCGTATGGTAAGGCGCGTATCGAGGCGATCGATGATGCGCGCATGCGTGCTGATCTCGCCGCCGGGCGGGTGGTCATCGTCGCTGGTTTTCAAGGCATCGATGGCGAGGGCAACATCACCACCCTCGGGCGCGGTGGATCCGACACCACCGGCGTTGCCCTGGCCGCTGCGCTCAAGGCTGACGAGTGCCAGATTTATACCGACGTCGATGGCGTCTATACCACCGATCCGCGCGTCGTGCCGCAAGCCCGGCGACTGCACAAGATCACCTTTGAAGAGATGCTCGAGATGGCCAGTCTGGGCTCGAAGGTGCTGCAGATTCGTTCCGTCGAGTTCGCCGGCAAATACAATGTGCCCTTGCGCGTCCTCTCCAGCTTCAGTGAGGGCGGTGCGGGAACTCTGATTACTCTGGAAACCGAGGATGATATGGAAAAGCCTGTAATTTCCGGCATTGCCTTCAATCGTGACGAGGCCAAGGTGACGGTGCGTGGTGTCCCGGACACCCCGGGGATCGCTTACCGCATTCTCGGCCCGGTGGGGGAGGCCAACATCGAGATCGACATGATCGTGCAGAATGTCGGCGCTGATGGCCTGACCGACTTCACCTTTACGGTCAATCGTCCCGACTATCGCAAAGTGATGAGCGTGCTCGAACGCATCGCTCACGACATCGGCGCGCGCGAGGTGAGTGGTGATGACAAGATCGCCAAGGTCTCGCTGGTCGGGGTCGGCATGCGCTCGCACGCAGGCGTTGCGGCCAAGATGTTCGAGACGCTGGCGCGTGAGAGCATCAATATCCAGATGATCTCGACCTCGGAGATCAAGATCTCGGTGGTCGTCCAGGAGAAGTATATGGAGCTGGCGGTGCGTGCACTGCATACAGCTTTTGACCTGGACGCTGCTGTTTAAAAAAGATGATCAACCCGGCAGGGCTTCCATTTTAGCAAAGCTGGGCAATACTGTCCTTGGGGGGGCGAAAGCTCCCCAGGATGGTTTTAGAGACGGCCCCCCCCGCGAGGAGAAGAAGATGTTGATTTTGACGCGCCGTGTCGGCGAAACATTGATGATCGGTGACGAAGTCACGATCACCGTTTTAGGTGTCAAGGGCAATCAGGTGCGCATCGGCGTCAATGCCCCGAAGGACGTCGCGGTGCATCGCGAAGAGATCTATCAGCGCATTCAGCGTGAAAAAGACCATGGTGAACATCAGGACATGGTCGACTAGTACGGATGGCTAGGGTCAACCTGTCGTAGCGCAGAGGGGTTTGGGTGTGTGCACGGGGTCGCGAGGCGCACGGCATATCCTTGGCCGTGAGTCGGTCGTCGTGATCGCTTATCAAGCAATCTAAAAAAAGACGGCCAGGAATCCCCTGGCCGTTCTTTCGTCATCCCTGTCCTTATCCGTGGTCGGCGATCACCGGCATCCCTGCCGAAAGCTTCCCTGCACACGGCATCCCGTGTATCGCCTAAGGTCTTCATCCGCGGGCATCCTGCCTTCCTTGCTGTCCATTATCGGTGCCGACGCCTGCTTTTACCAAGGCCAGGGATCTGGAAACACTGTGCGAAAAGGCAGAGAGTCGGTGTCAGCTTTTGCTGACACCGCAGCAGTTCAGCAGTCTTGTGATTTTTACGTCTTGCCCCCCTTTTCAAAGCATTTGAGCATGGTATTATGGCGCGCTCAACAAGGTGAGGTGGCCGAGAGGCCGAAGGCGCTCCCCTGCTAAGGGAGTACACCCCAAAAGGGTGTCGGGGGTTCGAATCCCCCCCTCACCGCCATATCGAGCTCGAGCGGTTGTGTATGTCAAGTTGTGCAAATTCCTTCCTGGTATGAGGGAGGATTTCATCAGGCGGCCTGCCTGAGGCGTTCGCGACGCTGTTCTTTCAGAAGCTCCATGTTGAGGTAACGGTTGTCCTC